>NZ_JBWKQH010000010.1:220171-264678 GCF_059418665.1 Undibacterium sp. GW821-FHT07F11 | reverse complement strand
CGGGAGTAGCTCAGTTGGTAGAGCGCAACCTTGCCAAGGTTGAGGTCGAGAGTTCGAGACTCTTCTCCCGCTCCAAAATGGCGTAGTACCTGAAGTATCAGCAGTACATCTGCGGGAGTAGCTCAGTTGGTAGAGCGCAACCTTGCCAAGGTTGAGGTCGAGAGTTCGAGACTCTTCTCCCGCTCCAGATTCTGAAGGGAAGCAAGGCTTCCCTTTTTTGTTCAAGTTGCACCGCATTTCAGCAATCATCAAGCGTGATAAAATCATACTAGACGATATGCAGAGATAGCACCCCTGGCGGGGTAGCAAAGTGGTTATGCAGCGGCCTGCAAAGCCGTAGACGCCGGTTCGATCCCGACCCCCGCCTCCAAATACAAAAAGCGCTTTTAGAGCGCTTTTTTTCCAGAACCCGACTTAGCGTTTCGCTAAGCAGGTTGTAGTAGTGGGCCCGAGTGGTGAAACTGGTAGACACATCGGACTTAAAATCCGCCGCTTCGTTAATAGCGGGCGTGCCGGTTCGATTCCGGCCTCGGGCACCACAATTACATTTCTTTGATAGTACTCACTAACATTTTCCGATTCTTTTTTTCCGCAAATTAAGGTTGTTTCCGCAAAATTATTTTGTCGGGTTAACAAGTTTGCCTTTTCTATGGCGGACATAGTGAGCGGTCATTGTCGGAGTAGTGTGCCCAAGTTGCGCTTGCGCAGCGTTCATTCCCTGGCTCTCTTCTTTATCAGTCCCTGCTTTAGCACGCAAGTCGCGGAACTGGAAGGCTTTGATTTCCTTTTCAATCTCCGGATGTGCATCTATCGCCGCAGCCCTTGCCCGGTCAAATGCACCGCGCAGCATATACTGCGTCAAAGGCTCCCCCTTCATATTGTTCAGCAATTTAAGGCTCATTACTTTGGCACTACTTATGCGTTTCATAACATCGTCAAGTAAGCCTTCGATGTTGATCCGCAGTTTCGCGCTTCCCTTATTTTGACGAATCCAAAGAGCCCCATCTTTTACATCTGACCGCTTTAGCTTCAGCACGTCTGCCGGGCGTTGCCCAGTTAAATATGCTAGATCAAGTGCATTTTGCAACGGGACTTCAGCGAAGCTATAAACCAATGTTAAAAGTTCATCATCGATATAAATATCTCTTCCTTTTTCTTTGTAATTCTTGACACCTTTACAAGGGTTTTCGCGATTCGTTAATCCCTTTTCCCTGGCGTAGTTCCAGATTGAAGAGAATAGGGCTTTCTCGCGGTTGGCGCGTACTTTAGCGCTGACACGCCAGTCCATGTATTGTCGAACGTGTATAGGATCAACCTGCTCTAATGGTGATGGAGGATTGTCAAAGAATTTATACAGCCAGGCCAGTTCTCGCAAGTTATCCTTTTGTGTGCGCGGGGCTTTTGCTGGCAATCGATCTCGAACGTAACCCTCCGCTGCATAGCGAAATGTTATAAGTTGACTGACAGGGGCGTTGGCCTTTGTAAGCTCAGCCCATTTTTGTACCGCAAGAACATAATCCTTGCCGAGCGAAATCTCTCGACGGGGTTTTTCACCGGTATCGAGAGTGTAATATGTCCCATATTTTCCGCGATGGCGGGCTCTCATGCCACGCGGAAGATTGAGATTTCTACTCGGTTTTCTGCCCATTTCTCATGCCGCCTTCATTACATTTGGCACCCATTTTTTTACTTCAGGTGGTGCGTTTTTTTGACCTTCTACAGATGCAGATGTGACAACTGGGTGACCAGTTGCATTTACCCTGCACGGGATACCCATCGCACGTAGTGCTTCAATTTGCTTGCTTTTCACCTTCCGGCCAGTGAGTGTGACAATTTCATCTGCACTCAAGAACATACTCATATTAAACCTCCTGGTATTGCCTTATTTTGATTCTCATATCAATTAATCAGCAAATGCCTACTCGCTGAAAGTACTTGACCAACTGGTTCAATTCACTTTCCTGCAAAACAGCAATGCATTCTCCACGTCGCTGTATCTCGATCGCACCGTCTGACCATAATGCGCATGCAAACTCCTTTGCCTTATCTGTGATCAAAGGTGTATCCGGGGCTTCACATGGCCGCACAGTTTCAATCATAGTTATTTGGGATCCTGGGTTTGCCAAGACCTGAGCAATTGTTGAAGCATTTTCTGCTTGTTTGATTGCTTCAGGTTTAGGAACTGTGGCATTTCTCCTGACCAATGGCACTTCTGGGGTCTCATCATCAGGTGACATTCCCAGGTAGTAAAAACCGTCAGCACGCTTGTGTATCTTGTTTTGTTTAATCGATTCCTGCAGGTATGGCCCCACATGAGCGCCAGGCCTCAAACCCATGACATCATGCAACTCCTGCGCCGTTGCCTTGCCGTTATGAGCAATCAGAAAGTCCATGGCCAGGTCAATCTTTGTACGTTCAGGCACCGCTGGTTTAAATGCCGTAGCTGACGCCATTTTGAAAGAAGGCTGCATGCGACCATTGGGGGCTAGAATATCCTCTTTGATAATCATCCCAATCAGGACATGCTCATTAATTGCCGGTTCTATTACTTCGACATCACAATCAATTTTGTCTGCTATTTCAACAAGCCTGATGCCTGGGCATTCTTTGATGAGAGCGATGATGCGCTGAGTATATTGAGACATGTTCTTTACTCGCTTTCTGGAAAACCGTCGTGTTGAACCCCATCAAGAAGTCGACCAGCGGACTTCTTGCCAACTTTATGCATGATCGTGACTGGGAAGGAATTTGAATCACGAGCTCGTGCCATGTCACCACCAGACTTCAGTTCAGTGCCATGTTTATCAAGACAGATGCCGCCGTTTATCCACTGTGGCTTATTGACCCACTGTTGATAGTTATCGAATTGGCGGAACACAGCTGCTCCCGTCGACATTTGAAATGCTTTGGTATGCCATTCACCCCATTGTTTGAAGTGAAACGGCACGCCAGCTTCGTCGCACTGCTCACGCAAGCTGCGTATCCAGTCTGGATGTGCTGGGCGGGCACCTGGTCCAGATTCGCCTCCGACAATTACCCAGTTGATGCCCGGATCATAACCAGTCCAGGAAGCCACTTCTCCACAACGTGGACAATGTGGATTGATTTCGCCTCTACCGTTTTCCCAGGTCTCCACCTCTTCCTGCTTCACGTATTGAGTGTCCGGGCATACATCCTGACAATGGATGCCCGTTGGAGTAAGCCAGCGCCAGATGTCGACCGGGCCAAGCAGCGGCTCCATACTTAAAAAGACAACACCAATATCAAACTGTTCTTTGATTGCCAAAGCTTTAGCAATGTCACGGTCAGCTTCAGGCTGATTGCATATCGTGATACCCAACTGAGCATTTGTTGGCCAGCCTCCTGCGACTTCGACCATTGCGGCTACGTTTCCAACGCGCTTCGTCAACAACAGCCAGTCGAGGTAGGGTGTGGAGCGTATGAGGGCGAATAGTTCAGTACGCCATTCAGGGTTGGCTTCATTGTCAAAAACGTCGGCCAAACTTGCGCAGAACACACGAGGGCGTATCGGTTTAATGAATCCTGCCGTGGTCAATTGTTGATTGCTCATGCCAGGATTTGACGCTACGAATTTATCCCAGGCGTTTTGCTTTAATTGAAACTGACGGTTCCACTTCACTGGCAATTTCCAGTTTGCTGCAGATGTCCTGCGGCGTGGTGCTCCGGGTCCCCAGTTTGGTGCCGTGCCACCACCAAAGCGAGCATTGCGGGCTTCTGCATAGCAATGATCACAGCCGGGGCCAACCTTTTGACATCCCTCCCAAGGATTGAACGTGTGATCGCACCATTCAATTTTTGTATTTTCGCTCATGGAGTTACCTTTTCATGAATCATGGTTACACTTGGTTGTGGTGGCAATGCTTCACCACGCCTGGCTAAGAAGTCACGGGCAAGACGCTGAATATTGTTTTCGCCGATATCGATACGCTCGATAAGTGCTGAGTCTGGATTCCGGACAGATTCGATCTGCTCGCGCTTTACGCCCAATACCTCCGCCATAATTGGGTCGGCACCACTGTCAGAGACAAGGAAGTACGCTGCGCAAGGATCATCCTGGCCATCTCGGTGGACACGGCCGATGCATTGCTCATGTACACCTGGTGACCAATCGAGTTCACCGAATACCACGGTATTGCAGTAACCCTGCAAGCCATCGACCCCAGCTCCAGACCGCAGCGACATGATGAGGATCCTGGCTCTGCCATCGAGGAAGGCACTTATTGATTCTGCCTTTTGGTTTGCTGACTCCGAGCCGGTATATAAAACTGGTTTGAATTCGGCCAGCGCTTCCATCCAGATTTCATAAACGGCGCGGTGCCAGCCGAAAAGCACTATCGGCTCACCACTGTCGAGCAACAGCTTCACAAATTCTGCAACGTAAGGAGCTTTTGCAATGCCAGTCGCCTGGCGCATCAATGCGTCAAATTCACCGGCAGCCTGCATTTTCTCGCCGCGGAACTGCTCGTTGTGACGCAAAACGACCTTGGCCAGCGATACAGCATCGGTCTTGAGTGCATCGAGAGCGTGAGAATCAGCCTCAATTTCGTGGATGATCTTGGACAGATCTGGCAATTCGCGCCCGACTTCAGCACGTGTGCGGCGGAGCATGATGCCCTCACGTCGTAAGTAGGCACCAAACTCTTTTGCATCTGATAGACGGGCCTTACCGCCGTATTCAGCTGTGCACCACTCTCGGATGAACTCGCTGTATTCACCAAGGCTATCGGGTGCCAATATACTGATCACATGGTGGAATTCATGACCGTAGTTGTAAATCGGTGTTGCACTGAGCCCAAGTCTGCGGGGTGCTTGATTCGCTACATGCTGTGCAGCGCAATAAATGTTTGTGCCTGGACTGCGCAGCGCCTGGCATTCGTCAAATATCACATACTTGACGACTCCAGCCAGCGTCTCGGCCCAGCCACGCAGTTTGTGATAAGACGTGATAATTACGTCAGGCATCTCAGGAGGCAGCAATTCAGCCTGGGCTGACCGGCTACGTTTTTTCGGGATAAAGTCGTAAGGCGTGCCCTTCTTAATAATATGACACTTCAATGCTGGGGCGAAGCGGTTAATCATCTGCATCCACTGTCTGGGTAGGTGAGCAGGGCATACCACCAAGACCGGCAGATTATCGGTATTTACCATTCCACAGATGGCGGAGACTGTTTTACCCAAACCCAAATCATCAGCGAGCAGGTAACCACCTTTTACTTCCAACATGGCAGCAGCAAACTCCTGATATTGGCGGGGTGGTTCTGCCAGTACAATCTGGGCTGGCTTTTCGCGACCTGCCATGAGATCTGCCAATCTATTTTCAATCTCAAAGTGCTGGGCAGCCAGTTTGTCCATCATGTCTGGACGATTGACCTCCATAGGATATCGTTGCAAAAACCATTGCAAATCCCTGGTATTTTCTGGCGTTGCGGAAATGCGGATAACATCTGCAGCTTGCTGCGGCGCGCGCGGGAAAAGACGCTTCAGACGGGTCTTTACGAACGGCTCGCCAGCAATCAGCCACTGTGATCCAGCATATGTAACGTTTCCGTAGAGATTCAAAACGATGCCCCTTGCAGTTTTATAATATGAACGGGTTTGCCATGTAGTTCATGCGCACCAGTTTTGGTTAATCCCCAAAACCTCGTCGTTACCAAAACAACAGCCTTGACATCGTCGCGCGCAGCGTAGCGGTTGATCTGTATAAGTGCTTTTGACATGGAGCCTTTGATCTTCGCTTCGATAACAATGCCCGGTGGCACCAAGAAATCGAACCGGTCACGCGGTCCAGCCACTACCTCGCGCTGGAATTCGATACCGGCATCAGTCAAGACAGTTGCCATAGCCTCATGCAGCGAGATTTCATCTGAATACCGATAGGAAAATCGCGGCAAAGTTTCGACTAGGCTGCGAAGCATCATGTCGCTGCTCATATACCCAATTCCTTTTTGGCTTCTTCATATGCAACATTCAGTTCTGCCATCGCCTGATCGCTACCACCTTTATCAGGGTGCCTGACAGAAGCAAGGCTGCGGAATTGGTCTTTAAGGAATTGCTGGTCCGGGTTACCTGCTATACCCATGACCTCACGCCAAGTACGCTTTGCCGATGGCGCGGGTAGGGCAGTGAAACCCGTAAATGCACGATCCAGTATCTGGGCGCCACCATGTCTTTCGATGGCGCGCATTGCGTCCAGGGTGGCTGCTATCGCAGCAAGATTCGATGCAACGTCACCGTATTGGTCAATTGCCATTACACGCTTTGCGCCTGCCCGGGTTTGCCAATAGACAGCTGAGCCTGTGTCAGATGGTGTTTTTTCACCGCTGCGTGGCATTCCGTCCAGACGAGTTTTAATATTTGTACTGACAATGATGTCTTGGCGGTCGATGCCCATCCGTTCCAGTTCTGTCAGCAGGCGATCCACTGCTTCAGAGACTGTAATGTTTTCCAACCTGGCATACGTGGACCCTGCGTGCTGCCTTCTGGTGCTGAAGCGACCAATCTTAAATGTGCCTGGAGCGGTGCGCGGCCAACCTTCTGGCCAAGTTAATGGAAATGCTGTAATCATTGCTCAGACCTCTGTAGAAAGTGCGTCCACAACAAAAGTGAACAGCTGCGCCGGCGACAGCTGGAATCGATCAAAGTCGGTATGAAATTCGACGCCACGCTGACAAACACTGTTTGCATGTATGCCGCACTCCGCCAGCTTTTGCATGATCGTTACTACAATACCGTGACAGGGCGTATGGTGATATTCCAGCGCGGGCATGTCATATTCTTGACCAGGGCCGTAAATCTCGATTTCACGTAAGAAAATATTTACGTCTGCAACCGGAAAGCTTTCCCTTCCGCCTTTATCACTACGTGGACCGTTATGACTTATCAAGACATGAGATCCAGTACCTGGCTTCACAATCTCCAGGTCGCAACGTTGATTTACCTGCATGCCTTTGAGAACACGTGAGCGAAAGCCAAATCGGTGATTATGAATGGCTGAATGCTCGTAGCAATCGCGCTTGGGTAGATCAGGATGCCAAACATGCATGCGCTGATTTCCACCTAATTTCAATTGGATGAATCCCAGCCCATGCAGGCTGATCGTTTCTTTTGTAGGGGTAAAGTCTTTGATACCTGTATTCATAATTTCACCTTCGAGTCCGCATCAGTTGGTGTTTTTTATTGTGTAACCCATCAAGTTTTGCAAAGGATTAGGTTGCTGCCCATCAGGGAAAATTGGCAAATTTGCTTCCAGTCCATCAAGACTAACTGTTGGCCCGTTATAGTTCATGCCAGGCTGGATGCCTTGAAATTGAAAGGGAGTGCCGCATTCGATACATTTCACGCGGATTTCCGCAATGTATCGGCCAATGTCTTGAATGCGGGCTACTCGTACCACAGCATCAAATTTGAGGTGTTTGCATGTCATGGCACCACCCGCCGAAATTCAACGCCCCAAACCCATGGGTTCTTTGCCCAACTGCCGACGCCATTGATTGATTCCCAAAGCCTGCGAAATGATGCTTGATACGACCACTCGCAATGATCATCTGGAGGGTGAGGGTCTATTCCTTCCTCATAGCCTGGTGCACCTTCAGCCTTTGCATCGTCTTCGCTTATGTCATTCAGTCGTTCAACGCGCACTTTGGTAATGACAAGGTCAATTCTGCTAACCGCGCGCGGCATGAAGATAGCCGGGCGCTTGTACCAGCCAGGCGCTCCGCCTTTCCACGTCGCGACTGATACGTCAGGATTGTCAGCGGCATATTGATATGCGCGGCCACACTCGACGGTCGCATCTATAAAGTGCCACTCGTCGCGCTTCTTTTTCTCGCTGTAACGAGTCACCCAGCGGCCATACGCAAAAAAGGTTTCACGCACCCAGATTCGCTCATCTTCTGAACCGTACGGGCAGCAATCGCCGGCCATGCCGGTGTAATACTGCAACTCGCCTTCGACGTCGACCATCATTTGAAACGTGTCGGCTGGCCACCTATGCTTACCTGGTTGGTCTGCGTCAGGCTCGGGCTGTGGTTTCATCACGCGCCTCGTCTGTGTCTTAATTTCGCCGAGAATAGCTCGCACCATGGGACCGGAAAACAAGATTGGCCGTTCTTTAATTGATAAATTGGACATGATTTCTACTTGTTATTAATCTGGGTAAGCAACTCAGTTCTGTTCGGTGTAACCTTCAATGCGCAAATCAGGCTCGATACCATTGTTGTAATACCGCTCTGCAGCTTTTTTGATCAGGTTATTTGCTTCTGTGCCCCGTTTGATCCGTGACAAAATCATGCGTTTAGCCAGCTTCTCAGCACGCTCGAGCGTCATGGAAATCCAGACACGTTGACCTTTGTGTGGTTTATGGTCAGGTGCATATTTGTCAGAACCAAAATCACTATGGTTAAGGGTAGGTTGCCCGCAAGAAGGGCAAGAGGTGCCGAAGGGAGTACACCATCACGGCTATTCCAAATGGTCTCACTGTGTTGACACAACTTGCATGTATAGCGCATGAGGCAAAATGCCTCTGCATGCAGGTGGTCATTCCGAGATCCTGAGTCTTGATGAGTTTTCGATGTCATGATGATTCACCTTTCAAAAAATTGCGTATTCTCTTAGTAGTATTAATTTCATCTTTCGATGTGGGGATCCCGGCATCATCAAGGGTTGAAATTGCCTTTTCATATCCTTGTAGGCAGTCCGCAAGCATCGCCATGGCCTTATCACGGCTTCGGTCGGCATCAGCCTTCAAGAAAGCCGGGGATCTTCCTTCGACCCTCTGAATGGTGACCGTAAAGGGGCCTATATCCGGATGAGTCAATCCCACTTCAAGAAAATTGGTTGCGCCGCTCCCCGTGAACTGACCAGCAAAGCAGCTGGCCATCACCATGCATGCGCCTCCTTTGATCTCCATATCAAAGCTATTTTCCCCGGCACCTGCGTGAACCAAGAAAGCCTGCTCACACATATATTCGGTGACTGTCTTGCCTTGGAATTTCTCTATGGCGATCCCATCGAAGGCATTCCAGCATGCAACCAATCGACGAGCGTCAGCTTCATGGACTGGGTTGCTGGACTGGGATGTTTGAGCAACAATGAAATTGCCTGATTCATCCCTTAACTGATGTGTGTACGCATCTCGGCCTTCTGCGTAGTGCAGTCTGCCTGGCGTATGTTTTGCGCTCACGGTGATTCTCCTTGAGCAACAGAGAGGGCCACCGCAACAGGCTGCACCCAGATTGGCATGGCAGACAGCACGAAAGTTTCACCAGACCAGGCCAGGAGCAGGGTTGTACCCATGACTTCGGCTATCGCTTCCGCAGCTGCCGGTGGCACAGCGTTGCCGATGCGTTCGCGCCAGGCGCTGTCAGACAGCCCATCCAATATCAGCATTTCCTCTGGATCGACCAGGCTTTGCAGTGCTGCTAGCTCCAGGGTAGTAAAAGGACGGTGCCAAGTACCGTCAAGCGACTGAATAATGGCGATCGTCTTTTCATCCATGGCGGGCAGGGTGACAATGCGAGGATCTGCAACCGACCAGCGGCCATTGTCTAGGCCAGCCGATGCGCTAACGGCTCCGCAGGCAGAGTCCCATGGCACTACGCCATAATGGCCGCCAGTCAAATAAGCATCGCCTGACTTACGATTCATGCTTGTACGTGGGTCTGCCACCGCCAGGGCACCACTGCCAAAGCGCGACCCAGTCACAGTAGACGCTGCTTGGTCAAACGGCGTCACCTTCAATTTGCTGCCATGGGCAGAGTCTGGCCAGTTGGTTCGCGGGTCTGCAACTGCGAATGCGCCTTGACCAGTTGTACTGCCAGCGATAACGGTGCCGGCTGGCTCATCAAACTGAGTTACAGCATATTTGCCAAATGTAGGACCCATCCGGCGAGGATCAGCGATTGACATCGCAGCCCCAGCCACATGGCATGCCCCGGTAACAGATCCTGACTGGCCGTCCCATTTGACTACCCGATACATTCCATTCTGCCTATTCGCTTTCTCAGGCATACGGGGATCAGCAACGGAATACTTTCCACCACCAGGTGCAGATTGACTACTGATTACACCCGTTGGTTCGTTCCATGGCAATACGCCGTATTGGCTGTATTCCGCTGTAGTTGCCATGCGTGGGTCCGCTACTGAGTAGGCACCATTGCTTGGACCACCACGGCCAGAGATAGCCCCGGCAGGTTTATCCCACTCATTTACACCAAGGTAATCTGAACGGTACTCGGGCACGATCAGGTAATCACTCAGGTGCCCATCAATTACCGCGAGCTTGTTCAGACTGCGCCAATCTGAACCGGCTTCGACAAATGCCAGGCGCACCCATGTTTTCCACTGCAGCCGAGGTATGCGGTGCATTGGCCCACCAGCCAAGTCGCCAGGCATAGGCATGCGACCAAGAACGTCACCGACTGCAGCCAGGCGCTTTTTCTCCGGCTCGTACAAGAACGGCGGTACTTTCTCCATATGCCGGGCAACCAGCAAGAATCGCTTGCGTGATTGAGCCAGGCCACCGAGTTCGCCACAGTCGTGCGTTGTCTCTGCAACTGCATATCCATATCGGTGCAGCAGTTGGTTGATTTGGTCAAGCAGGTGGCGTCCGCGGGTTGCCAGTCGAGGCACGTTCTCGAATACAATCAGTTCGACCGGGTCGTCCTGCCAGGCCTCGGCCATGAGCCAGATGCAGCGCAACGTCAGTTCGTTCAGTGCCTGGTACTTGGCTGTCTGGCTGAGTTTTTCACTCAGCAGACCAGATGCTCCTTTGCAAGGGCTGCTGATGAAAACAATGTTAGGGCTTTCATTGCCGGCTGCATGGCGGATATCTACCGGTGTTACTTCTTTCCAACCTTCAGGAGGTTGCTTGCCGTGGAAGGCAATATATTGCGCGCGGGTGAACAAGTCCATAACTGTGCCAGGTCTACCATCGCCCATTTTGTCAAAATCGCGAATGGCGGCAGGGTCCACGTCCACACCACCAATGCAACGCAGCTTGCCGACCATGTTTCCCACGCGAGGCTTGGCTTTGTTAAAGCCTTTCTTGCCACCACCGAGACCACAGCAGAAGTGGAAATGTTTGATATCTTTCTCGATGATCATGCTGATTCGACCTCTGAAGTAGGAGATTCTTTATTTGGTGAAAATGCAAAGGCGCTGCTTTCTTTGCCATCTTCAAGAATAATTGTCACTGGACTAATGTTGAACAGGCCGCCAGATGTGTAGTTGCAAGGGCCGCCAGTTTTGTCGCCCATCTCTTTTGTTGATCCGGTGTAGCGACCTACGCATGAAAACGCTACGGCACCCTCCGGCGCTTTCGCATCTCGCCACTCTTCGACTGCTGCAATGTATCCGCAGGAGGGGCAGACAAATTTCCATTTGAGTGGATCCGGGCCAAAGATCCTTTTCCCCTCTGCCATCCATGCGGAATGGGTGATTGTTATTGAGTTGCTCATGCTGTTTGCTCCAGGTCCTTTATTGCTTCTTTAACGCAGTCATCTGAAACCCCCAGCTTCTGTGCGGTCCATTGCACTGCTGCTTCGGGTTTTTCGTGTTTTGATATGTGCAGGTATTCGCGTTTAATAAGATCTTTACTGATGATCATGTTGATTTCCTGCATATGGTTGATCCTGTATGTCTGAACATTGCCGAGTAGGCGGCAAGCGCCTCACAGCAATCTTTTCCTTGCTGTTCTTGCTGCCTTAATCGGTGGATGTACCGGATCCGGACGTAATGGCCGGCTGAAATATGATTTGGCCAGACGACATAGCCCAGGAATGGAATGCCTGACTTAACTGGTGCGAGGCGTATCTTCTTTGGGTGAATGGTCAGGCCGTCGGCGTTTAGCTTTGCAACGATCGCATCGCGTAAATTGCGCAAGTACTGTGGCGAATCAGCCAGGATGACCATGTCATCGACATAGCGGATATAGTGCTTGATGCGCAATTCTTCTTTCATCCAGTGATCAAAATCATTGAGAAAGACGTTTGCAAATAGCTGCGATGACAAGTTCCCGAT
The DNA here is from genome assembly GCF_059418665.1 of Undibacterium sp. GW821-FHT07F11. Taxonomy (NCBI): domain Bacteria; kingdom Pseudomonadati; phylum Pseudomonadota; class Betaproteobacteria; order Burkholderiales; family Oxalobacteraceae; genus Undibacterium; species Undibacterium sp. GW821-FHT07F11. Next base: position 252,639 of record NZ_JBWKQH010000010.1, on the reverse strand, counting down.
CGGCATTCCCTTCGCTGCAGTCGTGCGATACATGCTGTCGACGTCAAACAGGTCATCGTATTGATTGTCTGTCCTGAAGGAATCAACCAGGTTACCCATCAGCACACGCAACTCATGATCTCCAATAAAGCGCAGTGCCCTGGATTTCAATATTTCATGATTAACTGAATAGAAATACTTCGAGATATCCAATTGCAAAACCCAGGTACTGGAGTGACCACGTGCAAACTGGGCCAGACGCTTTACCGCCGCATGTGTGCCACGGCCTGGCAAGTTGCCATACGTGTCGTGAATAAAGCGTGGTTGCCAGATAGGGAGCAGGTAGTCATACAGCATCCAGTGGACGATCCTGTCTTTCATTGGCGCGTCAACAACATGACGGAATTTCTTCTCACGCACAGTAAATGACTTGTATGGTCCGAACGTATATGCCCGGTTACGCAAGCGCTCTTGAATCGTTGTCAGGTAGCGCAGGGGATCATCACCAAAGCGCTGAACGCGAATACTTGCGGATTTGTTCTTTTTCGCTTTTAACCAGCATTGATACAAATTATCGAGGCTGGTCAGTCGGGCAAAAACTGATTGGCTACCGGATCCCGTTGCAGCGCTCGTAAGCCCTGCAACGGTTTTCGGTTTGGCTTGCTGCCTTGCTTTTGGTGATTCACCAGGAGATTTTCGACCAATAATAGATGGCTTTACATGAGCATGCTCAGTGCCTAAGCGTGTAATTTTTGGGTCAGCGGAAGCCGATGTTGTCGTTCTCGTAGTGCGGATCGTCGTTGTTGAGATTGAAGACGCCCGCATTGTCGTCCGAGTTCCAGTAGCCGCCCCGTACGAGCGCATTGCTGGACTTTCCAGAAAATCCCCTTGTTTGTTGATCATGATGACTCCTTTGAGGCGCGAATGACGCCTCCCAGCAGCCTGCCAAGTTCAACCGCTAAACCAACTCGGTGTTCAAATGCGAACTTGAGTTTGTTTAGCCGTGGAGCCTGGGAAAGATAGTGCTTCAGCAAATCAACATCAGCTGATATCTTCGTCAGCAAAGGCGATTTATGGATTTCCATTCCATAGGCAAACACACCATGCATGATTCTGGCCATGCACACGCGAATGTTCTCGCCATAGGTAACCCGGATATCACGCGGCATCTTAATGATGTCTTGCATCAGCTGCAGGTCAAGCTCTTGTGCCTGAGACTTCAGCTTGAAACCAGATGAATCTGGGTTTGCGAGCAGCTGTTTGGCGCTGGCTTTGTTGATTTCACCGCGCTGCTGCAAATCAGATATAACCTGATTTACGATGTCTAATGAAACGGATGCCAGCACTGAGCTGTGTTGTGAGGCTTCATCAGATACAAACACAGCATGCCCTGTTGACTGCCGACCAAGGGCAACCACGTAGGGAATACCGAACTCCTCAACAATTGGCCACAGCCTCCGTTTGAAATTACCAGCCGGGAAGCCTACACGGATATGTGGATCGCTCGATGTACCCACCAGCTTGACTTTGTACTGTTTCAATACGCTCAAAGCGTGCGCGCTGCGGTCATAACCGTGCAAGAATTTCCCTGCCTGTACCAGGATCAAATGATCAGGGTATTGTTTTTCAAGTTTCGCAGCTATTGCCGCTACAGGATCCGCCTCGCCGAGCCCTACATCTATTCCTTTGAAAGAACTGATGTGGTGCTTGGACATCTCTTCAGGCGTCGGGTATTGTGTGGTTGGCATAATCGTTTATTTATCTACAATGTTTGGTCACAGCTTTGCCGTGACCAGGAACCAGTGATCAGAGTCCAGAATTAGGGTAGGGTGCAGCGGAAGCCGATGACGTCGGACCCGAAGTGCGGAACGCCGTCGCCGAGACGGAAGACGCCCGCAAGGACGTCCGAGCTCCAGCAGCCGCCCCGCACGAGCGCATCGCCGGACCAATTGGCACCAGAATCCGGGCGCCAACCAGTGCCTTTTATCCTTGATGGATAAGGCGGAACAGTCAACGATGGGGAACTACTATCGAAAGCCTTTACAATCACGCCTTTTTCATCGCCTTGGATATCATCAAACACCCACTGGAAGACATTTCCATTGAAATCACAAACCTGTTGACCGTTTGAAAGTGTCATCCAGCGCTTGGTGTTAGCATCGTCAGGGAGATACCCTGCAGGTCTTGCACCGCCGCCATTACGGATGCCCTGGTACAGATCACCTTCGCCAACCTTGCCGCCAGTCCAATTGCAATCCTGTTGAGAAAGATTCCAGGCAATGGCAAGCCATTGCGTTTCAGTGATCAAGCTGTAACCAGCTTCTTTGCAGGCCTTTATCGCATCGAAATAGTTGATATTCACCCATGGCATGCTGGTAACATCAAAACCAATGCGACCTTCATTTGTCTTGGTCGAAATGTATTGCGCTACTTGGAAAGCAGGTACGGTCAAGCCATTCGGCAATTTGGTTTCGGGCACCTGGACGAAGCTACTCGCTGTCGGCGCCAGCGCTGATATCAGATCTATTGAACCCCTAACAATCACGCCGTCATTCAAGATCAGACTATTGCCGGTTGAATCCTGCAGTTTGATCAGTCCTTCCCATGCATCGGTTTGAACCATCCCACGGATTGCCTTGCCACCGGCTTTCACGGTGAATGTCTGCTCTTGAATAAGTTCGATTTTCATTTCAACTCCATACTTTCAATAGAGTCACAGCTACGCCGTGACCGGAGGCCAGTTACCAGGTACCCGAGCTATTTGGTGCAGCGGAAGCCGACGCTGCCGAGCTCGCAGAGCGGACCGCCGTAGAGGAGATTGAAGACGCCCGCATCGCCGCCCGAGTACCAGCAGCCGCCCCGCACGAGCGCATAGCCGGACCAATTCACACTGTTTGATGGACGCCAGCCCATACCCTTTTCATATGACTTGAATGGCGCTGTTGCCAGGGAGGGGGATTCTGTACTGATGGTGGATGCGACAAGGCCATTGATATCACCCTGGACATCATCAAATACCCAGCTGTAGCAATTCCCTGCGAAGTCAAACACCTTCTCGCCATTTGACAACTGGTGCCAGCGGCGCTCTGTCTCGTCTGACGAAACGTAACTGCCTGCTTGAGCTTCATCGACCGTACCGCGATGCAGGCCTTGATAAATAAATCCTTCACCGACCTTGCCGCCAGACCAGTTGATATCTTGATTGGCAATATCATGTGCGATGGCCAGGTACTGGAGCTCAGTGATCAATTTCAAACCCGCTTTTTCTGCTTCTGCCTTGGCATCATGAAAATTGATTTCTACCCAGGGTTGTGCTTCTTGAGAGATCAATAACTGACCATCCTCATTGCCGGAAGTGTACTTTCCCACTTGGAACGACGGCACTACAGTGCCATTAGTCAAAGTGACTTCAGGCACGGTCACAAACTCATTCTTGCGAAGTGAGCTGAGTTTTGCGCGCAGATCATTTGCCAGGGCAGGGTATTCAGCGGCGCAAGAGCGGGCATAAGCAGCCAGCGATGGAATGGCGTGCTTGTCCGTGGTCAGATTCAGAACAAAGTACTCATCCTTCTCATGCTTGCCACCTGGCAGACTGGAGCCGTCAGTGCGGGATACATTGAACTTGTTGTAAAGACCGATCTTTGTTTGATCGATTGGTGATTCATCGAGAACTGCACTCATCATGACTCCTGTCTATGTGTGAGAAAGAATAAAAAAAGCCTATCGATGTTCTGAAGCGGATGCTTATCGGCTAACTGCTGACTAATTTGGTATTGCTATGCCGCCAAAGGCTGGCGTTCCGGAGCGGATGGCAACTGCAGCACTGCCATCACGCGAAAATCAGAAGTAATAGCGACGGGTTCGAAGTCATCACCCTCATTGCCGGCATAGTGATAAGTTGCATATAGGGCTGCAAGAAAACGGTCATCGCATGTGGTATAGAAGGTTTTTGTACCTTCTATAACCGGTGCATTCTCATTTTCTTGATTGATCATGTCCCTCGCTTGGATGAGTTCAGACAGACTGTATTCAGCGATACTGCTGGGCGCCTTGCTCAACCCAATCTGAAAGAAGTAGTGAGCGGCACACAGTGAGTTAATTTCTTTGGCAGTTTCCAGATCCATGGTTATTCCTCTTTTGGGGCAAAGTTAAATGCGCTACGACTTTCGCCGTCATCCAGCACGCGCACTGGGCAAAGATTGTTTTTTTTCGTGGTACCGTAACTGCAAGGACCGCCAGACTGGTCGCCGATTTCTTTCTTGGATCCTGTAAAGCGTCCAATGCATACGGTACCGATCGCACTATCTGAAGCTTTCGCCGCACGCCATTCCCTGGCAGATGCAATGTTTCCGCAAGAAGGGCAGACGAATTTCCAATTTGACCGGTCTTGGCCGAAACGCAATTCGCCTTCTTCTTCCCATTCCGCAAGTGTCATCGTGATAATCTTCATGCTGACCTCAGGCGCGATTTGCTGAGTCCGAGAGTTCACCACCAAGTGCAAACGTGATGTCATCAAGCATCTTGGCCAGTTCGCCAGCCATCAGCACAAAGTCAGCATCAAAACGCTCTTCTGAATTGCTGCATACCTCCTTGCCTTCTTCCAACACATCAAGAGGGCGAACCCGGCGAATCTGCAGCGTGTCGGTCAAAACGAAACTGACCTTGTCATCCCAGGTAAGAGCCAGCTTTGTGCATTGCTTGCCGGCTGTGATGTGTTTCAAGGTGTCATCTGGTTCCAGCGTGTAGCGCACATAGCGTACGGTGGCCTTATCTTCAGTCGAAGACTTGAGTTCGGTATCCTGGTCGATCGTGAAGCCCTTGGGCGCTTCATTTCCCGCCAGCCAGCTAGTCATGGCGGATTGTGGCGATATCGCTGTGCGCAGGCCTTCCAGCGGCAATTTGTCGCAGCATTTCAGCAGGAGCTTGATTACTTCGTCAGCGGTCGACGGGCTGGATGCGTCAATGACCAACCAGCGATTCACTGGGTCAATCCATACTGAAGTCGAGCTTTTTACAGCAAATGCACGCGGCAAAAGTTCTTCAGTTATGCGTTCTTTTAAATCCTTGACTGCTTTACGGCCAGGTGCAAAGCCTTGCTCTTCCTCAATTTCAAGAGCCCGCGCCTTGGTCACCTGGTTGATAACAGAGGAGGGGAGTAGCTTCTTTTCTTTTGACAACTTCAGCAAGAAATTGCCATTGACAGAATGAACCAACATGTCGCTTGCCCGGGGCGCATCCCAGCCTTGAGTTTGAAACTCATTGGAGCCACACTCTGTAAATGGCACGCGTGACAATTGCTGATGCAAGTCGCTTGGCAATATGTCCCAACTGGTGGTCAGCCTGAATACCTGAAGATTTTTAAACCACATGATTAGACCGCCATTTCTTCGATTTTCGCCGCTTCTTTCACAGCATCGTATTGTTGAATTCCCCAAGCCAGTGCAAAGCAGCACCACAGGAAACGGAACGTGTATTCCTTCGTCGCGAAGTCGAACCCGTCCCACACGTCGGAAAATTCGAACTCGGCGTTCTGGCCGTGGAATTCCTGCCAGGCGTCGCCGTTGTGGCGGAAGTCGGTCGCGGCGTCGTAGCATCTGGTCGAGTTATCGTCCGCGCTGGTAACGTCAGACTCGACAGCGGCGCGCAATTCTGCATAGGCTGCCGCGTGTCTTGCTACTGCTTCTGCGTCATCGGTGCACGGCTTTTCGTCATCTTCGCTGTCATCGACCCATGAGCGCACCATGGCCTGAAACTTCGCATGGCTGAATTCGCGCACGCCTTCGCGGTCAGCTGCCTCAACCTTCTCGGCCCAGTAGTGGTGATCGATACTATCCAGGCGCCCACCCTTGCGGAAAAATCCGAACATGTCGTTTGTGCGCTGGAACACGTATGTGCCCATGTCACCGGTGTAGCAAAGGAAGCCAGGCCAAGTGATCAGATCGAAGTACATGTTGCTGCTATCCGGTTGTTTGAAGCGGATATGCCGGTTCACCCCGTCATCGCGGATCACGTTCATTTCATGATTGGCGATATCACGCAGAAATCGCTCTTGAGTGCAGGCGGTGCTCATGACGCCTCCGATGGCATAGCTGTAACGCGATCAAGCAAATAGCAACCACTGACGCCTTCCAGCCAAATAACTGCGCTGTGCCCGCTCAGAACGTGCGCCTCGCTCCTTGTGACCGTCTTGCGCACTTCGCCGCCGTCCAACAGCACGCTGACACCAGTCCCTACTGGATGTGCTTTGTTGAACTTGTCGCATGATGCTTGGAGCTGCGCGCTGGTCTTTGCCTGATTTGCTGATAAATGTCTGCTCATATGCGTCTGGTTCGATTTGATGGTTGTATGAATGTGCCGACTACCGTGAGAATCAATCCCAATAGGCTGTTGGGTTTTGGAACAGAGGAAATTTATCGACAAGCCACGCCGTAGCCAGGTTCTCAAGGTTTTGATGTTTTTCGTATTCGTCCCTTCTGCAAAATCCAACGCTGTGGATTTCATTGCCATTGCCATAATCACGAATTCGAATGCGTACGTGCTCTGATCTTTTATGGGTCAGTGATTCATCGACAGAGTTACCCAGTTCATCACATGGGCAAAACGCGTCTATTTTGAGACGGCTTTCCAGTCCGATGGATGCTTTCCGGTCATAGAAGGCAGCTTTGTAGAACATTCGCGCACGCACACGACCTTGTTCATCAAGCAACTCAGACCACATGGAGTGTTCTGTTGCACGTTTGGTCCAACCATCAGGGAGGGTCACATTGACAAACAGGTCATCTGCATCGCCATGAAACTTGATACCAATTTCTTCCAGTTGCGCGCGCGTCTGACCACGATCACATTCTTTCGGAATGGTTGAGTTGGCCACGAAAGTTATTTGCCCCTGTTTTTCTTGCCGCTCAATGCCACCTGGAGTGGAAGCAACCAAGAAATTGCCTACGTCGCCCCGCACTAAGGCGGATATTGCTGCTGGATTACTCATTTTGGATACCCCAGAATAAAATTAGGAATAATTAGTAGTGCTAAATTGTGTTGCGATCTTTCTTCCATGAGACCCGCCAGCTATGGCCGAGTCGACGGAAGAAAAAGACGTTTTTCAAGAAAGTCATTTGCCTGGCATCCCATGTTTCAAGGCGAGAAACAGCGCAGAATATTTTGAAAACTGATTGCGCCTCCAGTACAGGTATGCGCGTATTGGTTTCGTGCGTGTCATCTGACTCTCCTGTTCAAAAATGTTGTGGTGGTCGGTAACTAGCCGACTCAACTAGTCCAGACTGCTTTCTGATGCCAGGCAATTGCGGCTTCCGGTTGCCACGCCGGTTATGTTTGCTTACCCAACAGAGCACATTGCACGGAACATTCACCACAGGAAAAAAGAGGAATTCACCCTTCTTTGATATGCGATCTCGGTCGTTCGGTACTACGCATATCTCGGGAAGACCGTTTTGCAGCGCCCCCTCTTTCCTGTGGTGGCTGGGTTTGCCAGCCATGCCATTTATTACTGTCAACGGGTCACAGCTACGCCGTGACCGGAAGCCAGTTACAAGGTACCCGAGCTATTTGGTGCAGCGGAAGCCGACGCTGACGTCCCCGAAGTGCGGATCGCCGATGAGGAGACGGAAGACGCCCGCACGGTCGCCCGAGACCCAGCAGCCGCCCCGCACGAGCGCACCGCCGGACCAATCATCGCCAGCATCAGGGCGCCAGCCAGTCCCATTCTTCCTTGATGGGTATGGGGCAGTAGTCAATGAAGGTGTATTTTCATCAAACTCTTTCGCGACCAAGCCATTGTCATCGCCCTGGACATCATCAAACACCCAGGTAAAACAATTGCCCGCGAAGTCGAAGACCTGCTCTCCATTCGACAGTTGATGCCAGCGGCGCTCAGCTGCTTCGGAAGGAACATAGCTGCCTGCCTTTGCTTCACGTACGGTACCTAAGTGCAAGCCCTGGTAAATGAAGCCTTCGCCGACTTTGCCACCAGACCAATTGATGTCCTGATTGGCGATATCGTGAGCGATGGCCAGATACTGGAGTTCAGTGATCAACTTCATACCGGCTTTTTCTGCTTCTGCCTTGGAATCATGGAAATTGATGCGAGTCCAGGGTGTAGCATTTTCTGAAATAGACAACTGATCTTCTACACGGCCAGTGATGTATTTGCCGACTGCAAACGATGGAACTACTGTCCCATTAGGCAAAGTCACTTCGGGCACCACAACAAATTCATTTGCGCGGACTTCAATTGCCGCTGCAGCTTGCTCACTCATCGAAATCTCCTGTATCAAAAGGGTTGCTGGTTACTCTCGTCCAGCAGACGCGCTATCCTGGCGCCAGGTGCACGGGCTTACCCGTAAGTAGTGTTCTTGCGCTTCCACGGCGGCCAGGGTATAGACACGTAATTCCATTGACCCCTGACGATCGCCGGTTACGCCGCCCATCGAGGGCGCGAGGGTTACTGTTAGAGACGTTTTGCGGCGTTACGAAGTACCTGGTCGCGCTCGTTCGCACGCATCAGGCTTTCACCGTGGACACCCATGGCTTCAAATTTGGCATGCAAGGTAGTTTTTTGACGTGGGCTGAGTTCTTGCAAAATAGCAGCAAGCATCCGACCAGCCTTATCCAGTTCGGACATCAAACTTGCGTGGGTATTGACAGCACGCACAGCAAGTTCACAGTCATCTTCGTTGTGAAAACAAGCGGCACCTTCTTGATCCAAGCCCAGCAATGACAAACGTGGATTTGCCTGTGTTGCCAACAAATTTGGGAATTGCTTTACTTGCAGCCAGGGAGTAGATGTATGTGCCATGACAACCTCGAAAAAAACAAACTAGTAATGGTGAAATGGCATTAACCATGTCCCCCATGGACCTGTGTGCGCTCAGGCTCGCAAGAAGCCTGGTTACTGAGTCGTTACCGTGGGCGGCGGTTCTTCAGCTTTGATATACAGGGCACGAATCGCTGTGATGGGCATGTTGTCGAATGCGTCATGGATACGGATCAGGAAGGAATCACCGATCGGCAATTTTCCATGCTGCATCTTGCTGATAACTGGAGGCGCAACCCCCAGGCGGCGAGCGAGCTCTGCATCGTTTTTCAGGCTGTGCAGTCTTTTCAGGCCTTCGATCAGTAAGGTTTGGGCGTTCATGACATCTCCAAATCAAGTTAGGGTTTGCCGGGATTGGCTGGACTTTGAAATAAGAGATTTAGGGGAGGGCGATAAGCTTTGCTATACTTCTTCCACCGGAACTATCAATTCCGGCTGCGGGAGTGATACCCCGCTAAAGGTGAACACGCAAACCCTTGTGAGTGCTACCAGGCTAGGCCTGGCGTGCTGTGCACGAAGTACAGTAAGTGAATGTGTGCTAGCCGACCGTAGAGCCACGTCCCGCGTCTGGGAAAAGGCAAAACGGTGCGAAGAGTGATTCTAGATGACGACTCGCTAGCGCCAGGCACGGCGCGAAACAAATCCAGGGCTAATTGCCCGTGGCCACGGGCTTTCAAGGGCTATGCCATGAAAGTTACCGTTGCAGTGAAGGTGGATTTGAAAGTTGATCTTGCCAAATGTTTGACGCATTTGGTATTGATCATCTTACTCATCGTTACCTAGGAAAAACCCTGACGGCCTTAAAACCGTCAGGGCCACCCTAAAGCAGATCACCCTCTCCTAAATCTCAAATTTTCAAAGAACTTTTAATTTGCTAAATCGGTTTGTTTAGCGGATCAGCTTGTAATATTCTTCTGCTGCAGTGACTCCATTAAACACTATGTTTAATTTGAATGCAAACATTTTGTTTAAAACACTTTGTTTTGCGATAGATTTGTTGGTTATATAAATTGAAAAAAATCAACAGATTCTGGATATAGTTGTAATCAACAAATCGTTCATTCGATAAATTTATCTACTTATGTTTGGACTTTGATATGATGAACATATGGAAACCTCACTCACTCTTAAGTACTCTGGCCTGGCTGTCGATGACGGGCGCATGGACGTCTACGCAGCTTCCGCCAATATGATTGCCTTCTCTGAATTCATGGTGGTGGCGACAAAAGCGACTTTCGGTGAGCAAGCAACGGCGCATGCCGAGGTGACCGGGTTTGCGAAGGGGTCATTTGCGACTCATCTGCTTTTCAGCATAGGTGGCCAGGCTGCGACGATCCTTACCACCGTGCCGGCTGACCAGTTGATGACAGTCATCAAAGGTGCTTTTTCTCTTTGGAAACATCTGAAGGGAAGTCCACCGAAAGGCGTTCAACATGCTGAGCAGACAGTAACTGTCACGAATAACGCTGGCAATGTGATCCAGGTGCAAACCCAATCACTTACTCTGGTGCTGAACGAAAAGGCGTCTGAGGCAGCTGATAAGTTCATCAGGCAAGCCATGGCAACTGAGGGTATGCAAAGCATCAGCCTGGAGAGTCCGATAGAGACTATTGCCCAGGCCACCCGTGAAGAAGCGCAATATTTCCTTCCCGTGGCAGCATCAGAAACAGTTGCAGATAATGTGACGAGGATGGGGTTCACAATTGAAAGCCCGTCGTTTAAGGATGGTAATAAATGGAAGTTGTCAGATGGGTCTCAGTCCTTTTTCGTTGAAATGCAGGATCAAGACTTCCTCGACCGGATTAATGGTGGTGAGCGCTTTGGCAAAGGAGATATGCTTATAGTGGACGTGCGCCTTCTCCAAAAGAGATCCGGCGCGAAGTTCGAGATTGAACGCAGCATCCTGAAGGTTATCGAACATCGACAGGGTAGTGCACAATTCCCTTTGCTATAAAGTAAAAACCCGCCGAAGCGGGTTGTTGTGGATTTGAACAGGCCAGGTCAAAACACTATGCAGCAGTCCTTAACTGAGACTCGTCAACCAGTTTGATTTCCGTGCCAGGAGGGACATCGAAGAGTGTTTGAAAGGCGACAGGGCCAAGCAGCTCAGCGAACTGATTCAGGAACTCAGTGTATTTTGCGTTGAGTTCATCTGCAGACGGATACCTGACCCTGTCGGCGTCGATATTGTCAGATAGTTTGGAAAAGTAGCTTTGCTGAGTGCGGCGCAATTCCAGCACCCTTTGCAGCTTATGCTGATTTGACTTTCCCGAGAGTACTTCGCGTGCACGTGCCTCAAACGAATCAATATGTCGGTCCATGTGAACCTCCTTAAAGCCCATAATACATGAGCGGTAGCTTCCTGGTTGCGCGTTGCAATCAGCAAACTTATGCTTCCAAAACTTATCCTCATTATGACCATATTCACCAAAAAATAAGGATGTAAAACTATATCCACGGACTTTATTCACCTTCAATTTACTGTCTGTGGCAGCCAGAATCTGGTTTGTGAGTTGATGACAAACTCCATCAACCCCATAGTTATAGATCGTTCCCCGTGCTTTTAAGTTCGCTGACGAAGGAATATTTGGTAGGCACAGGCATTTTGCCAATGAAATCAAGCCGTTGTCAGCACAAACAAATCCATCAGGCAACAGTGGTGTTGAACCCAGTATATGATAGTCACCCCAGCTGTACCAATAGTTTTTACCATTTGCCACAACCTCGTTGATATCCTGGTATTTATCCACCCGGTTGTCATAGTCGGTAACCCAGGTATGATCCAGTACCGATCCCCTGAAAAAAGCAGGTTTTGCCCATGCAAAGAGGGTGGACATAGACTTGTCTTTCGTAATTTACAAAATATCTTACTGAGCAGGTTGAGCTGGCTTTTGAGGTAATGGTGCCGGTGCGGCTGATGCACTAGTTTGCTGGGTGGTTATGGCAGGTTTTGTGGCTATTGCAAGAAATAAGCCACCAAAACCAAGGACGATACCTATTCCAGTTGCTACAAACCATTTAGTCAGAGTGACTTCCAGTGCTTTAATGTCCTGTTTCATATCAGCAATGTTGGACGTCAGTTCTTGCCTGATTGAGGTCACTCCATCCTTTGACTGACTTTCCAGGGAGTGGATGCCCCTTTGGGAATCTTGCCTTAAATCAGTAATTTGAAGATGAATGGCATGAATATCCGATTTTAATTCTTGCTTCAATTCGTTGATATCAAGCTTTGTCGCATAATTTGAGCGAATAACAGCCACATCCGTCTTGACCACGGACATGTCCTTTTCTAGCTGTTCAACTCGTTTCTCCATTCCTTCATCATCGGTCTGTTGTCTAGAATTGTCAACGGGAGGCGGAGTATTGCTATTGTCGTTTCTACTTCGTTTAAAAGCATCTATCTTGATTTGCAGCAGGGCAGACAATAGGTGTGATCTATAAATAACCCCCTGAAGGCGCTTCACCAAGAAATGTTCTGTTCCAAAGGCTTTAACGCCGTCGCTCTGTTGCTTATCAAGTTCGCGACGGATTGAATTCATATCGCCAATATGGATGGCAATCTTTGACATTTGAATTTCGCCAAAGCCATCCTCCATGCACAATAGCTCCGCCTTCGTGATGAGATCGCTAAAAATACCGATATTTTCTTCAAAGGTTGAGAGATCGCGGTCAAGCTCCAACTCACTTTGCGCCGACACAGTGGGATAATCCTCCCCCGATGCGCTGACGATATCCAATTCAATGCCAGTTTCAGTTTTCATTTTTGTATGCCTGACGATTTCGACCTGCAGAGTTTGGCCTCTCGCCGGGTCTTTGCCTTATGATCTTCAATTGATAGCCACTGCATATTGTCTGGCCGGTCTGCACCACCGCATTTCAAAGGAATTCTATGGTCAATCTGGTAGCCAGGGCATTTACCTCGATGCTGACCAGTAGCAGGGCAGGGGAACTGGCGCTGGAATGCGGCTTTGGCAGCTGCGCTGCGAGGAATTTTTGCATCAACAACAGAAGTGCAGCCAAGGCCCACGCTCAACAACAAGAGAATGGCAAGCTTCATTTCAATTTTTGGATTGTTTTTTTAGTTTTCTTACGCTCAAATTTCTGTCGATTTCTGCTAGTACGTACCAAAAGGCACCACCGCCGATCAGCCATTTAGCATAGGGCCACGCGATTTCTAAAGTTTCTCGTCCAGATATACCTGCTATGACAAGCCAGGCCAGACCGGAAAAGAAGGCAAACCCACCAAGTCGAGCTGTCTGAGCAATTTTCGAAAACTGATCTATGATTGCTTTATCCTCTTTGTTTTGCGCTGGGTGTGCATATCCGCAGTGAGGGCACGTCGCAGCGGTGTCAGATACACTTTTGCCGCATTCATTACAGTTAATCAATGCCATCAGATGTTCCTCTTTAATGATGAACCAAATAAATGGAGCTAATCAAATATCTGATCAACTTGCATATGCACAATACGACCAATTATTATGCACTCCGCTCCTCTGCACCGTTTCGGCGGAAAACTGCGTTGATCCAAGTTGTCAGAAACTAAAAACCACTCACCAATATCTCTTTGCAGGCGCTTGATGACAACTTCGCCTTCATAATTGAATGCGAAAATTTTACCATCCTTCATTTTTTTATCTGCAGTATTAATAACTACTGTAGCTCCCTCCGGGACAAAAGGATGCATACTTGATCCTGAAACCTTCATTGCTAAAAGGTCTTCAGAGAACAACCCCTTTGCTTGCAGCCAAGTTTTTTCAAATTTAATTGGCCTTCCATCATTCGTATCTGGTTCTATTTTGAATCCTGTTATTCCTGCACGGAGTTTCAACTTGACCATTCTTACTTCGATTAATTCAGGATCGTTATCTTCAGCTATCTCCGCAAAGCTAAACAATGAATTACCGCTGTCGCTATATTGGTCTGGGCTGCCATACACAATGGGAGCCCCTTCTCCTCCATCCGATAGCCAAACAGGACTTACGTTTAATAATTTGGTGATTGTCAAAATGCCAGCTTTGGAAATGCCGCGAGCCTCCCAATTATTAAGAGTTTGGGGTGACATATTTAAAAATCTTGCTACTTCAGTCTGCCCGGTTAAACCCCTAAGGCTGAATGCAGCGTCGTAAAGTCTTTTCATTTGATCATGCATAACAATATGATTACCTAAGTAATCGTAAGTTTGTTAAACAAATTGTTTGCTTTTGATTTAAACATGGTGTTTAATTGAGCATCATGGAAGACAAAGAAATCATTATTCATTTGGGTGGGCCTGCAAAGGTTGCGGAGTTGTTGAATCTTGACAAAGCCCGCGGCGGGGTTCAACGCGTTCAAAATTGGATGACGCGTGGAATTCCACCGAAGCAGAAACTTGCACATCCTGAATTGTTCCTTCCAGGCGTCTCCGGAATCGATCCGAAGAAAAAAAATAGCATCCTTTGATTGTGCTTGAGGAACCCTATCATGTCCGCAAACCCCACCTGGAAAGGAAAGCTCCGTGCCGCATGCATGGTGCTTTCAAACGCACCCGTCAGCGAAAATCTTGCAGAAATGCTGGGCACTGACCTCAAAGCATTGGGCATTTCAGATGGCCCGTTACTCAGCGCGGAATCATCTGCACGGTTACGAGCGCACATAGAGCAGCAGGCGGCCACGGTCTTGTATGAAGTGATTCTCGGGGTTTGCGAAGCGAATCCAGCAATTTCAATAGCGATAGACAAACGACTGAGGCAAGTGGGTAACCACGCCAATGGTACTGGCACGCCTGTTGAAATGACTTCCGAAGAAAAACTGTTTGTGCCAGGTGCCGAAGAAGTTCCGTCATCGCTGGCGGAACTAAAGAAGCAGACAGACCTATTGATATTAATCCAGGCATCCCTACAGAGCCAAGACGAAGTGAATCGCGCTATTAGGAGAGCGGTGGCGCCTGATGGGGAGAGTTTGTCGGTGCGTGCTGTCGGATGACTTCTGCAAGAGCAATTCTTCGTACTTCTGCAGCAAACAGTAGTTCTTGATAGTCCATGGGAGATTCCTTTCAGAAGAATCATTGTTGAGGGACTTTGATTGTACATGTTGGGAATCTCCCGCCTTATTCGATGTATGTAGTTTGATTTTTTTTACCAATTTGAGCCACTCAACTGCTCTCAACTTTGTTGCGAGGAAATATGAACCAAAAGCAATTACCCATTCCAATCGAGGTTAGAGCAGATGAAATCGCTCGTAAGCAAACCCTTGGTTCCGCGATGGAATTGTGTGCCGAGCTGGGTGGCTTTGCCCTTGATAAAGAGCTGCAACAAGAATTGGAGGTCGATAAGGCACAGTTCTCTCGTTGGCTCGCCGGCACCGAGGGCATCGTTTGGCCTAAGTTTCAGCGCTTGATGGATGTTTGTGGCAATGACGCACCAATCCTTTGGATGTTGCACCAACGGGGTTACGACCTGGAATCCTTGCGCAAACGTGAATCTGAGATGGCGAAACGTCTGCGCATGATGGAAGAAGAATGCGACCGACATCGCCAAGAAAATGCACTGCTGCGCGACATCATCCAAGGTCGGAGGCCTACATGAGCACAAGCCTCTTTGATCCGTCTGCACGCACAGCCGAACGACACATCGCAAACAACACGAATAAGACCATTGCGCCTTCTTCAATGCGATTCTGCTATGGCCCGCGCTGCCGCGGCGGTTCTGGCCAGTCACGTTCTATCCAACAATTCAAGAATGAACGTGGCGAGGTTGTATTTGAACATTGCCGTAATTGCAGAGGTGTCAAATGATCATTGTTGAAGAGAAAGTCAGTTATTTGACCATCACTGGCGCACCTAACCTCGACCCTATTTATGTGACTCTGCATGACCTGGAACCACGCAGAGGCAGAATCATTTTTGCTTGCTGGGATAAAGCATGGATTGGGTATTGGGGTGGCATGGGTGAGCAAACCATCGCTCAATTCTTCCGCACCATGAATACCCAATACATTGCAAATTGCGTCTGCGGCCAAATGCCGCACACCGTCGTTGACGCAGAAAGCATCGAGGCGGCAGGTAAAGAGCGCGTTGCTAAATTACTTGCAGATCACGAAATTGATGAAGATGAAGCTGAAGAGTTGAATGACAAACTTGATAGCTTTTGCACCGATGACCCTCATACCGAACACGAACTGTTGCTGAAGATATTTGGCGACGAATGGTGGTGCATCCTGCCGAGCAGGCCAAATCCTGAGTATGAGTACCTCTGCAGGATTATCTCCGCAATACAAGACGCATTGCTCATGCAGCAGCGCTCCGAGGTGCCAGCATGACACGGCGCCGTAAGCTGACAGAACAGCAGGTTATCGCGATCCGTGCCCAGCACGTACCACGCAAGCATGGCTGCGGGTATGGAGCACTGGCCGCTAGGTATGGAGTGGCACCCGCCACGATCCGGGACATCGTCCAGCTTGCGACATATATCGACCTCATAAAAAAACAAAGCCCGGCAGCGCTAACTGCCGGACCTCTACCAAAACCGCACATATAAAGGATGTGAGCAATGGATGTCTGTATTTTAAACGAACAATTGCGATTGCGCACGCATACCGTTGGCACCAGGAGGCATGATTAATGACCTCCGCTTATGATCAATTCCTGCGGGAAAAGATAAAGATGGCCAGTTACAAAGGCTTCGATGTCCCCATGGAAGAAATCAATCCAGGGCTGAAGCCTCACACCAGGGAGATTGTCCGCTGGGCGCTCCAGGGTGGACAGCGCGCCATCTTCGCAAGTTTCGGCCTGCACAAGACAGCGACACAGCTGGAGATATTGCGGCAGATAGGTATTCATAAGCCAGGCCTGCGCCTACAGGTTGCACCGCTTGGTGTCCGCACTGAATTCCGGCAAGAGGTTCAGAAGCGCTTCCGTCACGATATGAAGATTGACTTGAGATTCATTCGCCGTGATAGCGAGATCGATGATCCGGCCACGCTGTACATGACCAACTATGAAGCGGTGCGCGAAGGAAATATCACAGTTTCGAAGTTCCGCGCGACCAGCCTTGATGAGGCTAGCGTGTTGCGTAGCTATGGAAGCAAAACATACCAGGAGTTTCTGCCTGCTTTTGAACCGGTTGAATTCAAGTTTGTCGCAACTGCAACGCCATCGCCTAATAGATTCAAGGAACTGATTCATTACGCCGGCTACCTTGGTGTCATGGATACAGGCCAGGCTCTGACCAGGTTCTTCCAGCGTGACAGCGAGAAGGCAGGTAATTTGACGCTGTACCCGCACAAGGAACAAGAATTCTGGCTGTGGGTTGCCAGTTGGGCAGTGTTTATTCAGAAACCCAGTGATCTGGGCCATTCTGATATTGGCTACGACTTGCCAGCTATCGATGTCCGGTACCACGAGATACCAAGCGACTACACCAGTGCAGGTGTAGAAAAGAATGGTCAGGGTTTGCTGATTCCCGATGTTGCATTGGGCTTGTCAGCTGCCGCTGGCGAAAAACGGAACAGCATGTCAACCCGCATTGAAAAGGTTGCTGAGCTGGTATCCGCAAACCCCAATGATCATTTCGTGGTCTGGCATGACTTGGAAGATGAACGGCATGCAATTCAGAAAGCAATCCCTGAAGCAGTAAGTGTCTGGGGCTCACTGGATCTGGATGAGCGCGAAAACCGGATAGTTGCTTTCGGTGATGGCCAGCACCGTATTTTGTCCACGAAACCCGTCATTGCCGGATCCGGATGCAACTTCCAGCGCCACTGCCATCGCGAGATATTTGCTGGTATTGGCTTCAAATTCAATGACTTCATCCAGGCGATCCACCGGGTCCACCGCTTTGGGCAGGAGCATCCTGTTCGGATAGACATCATCTATACAGAGTCTGAAAGGGAAGTACTACGCACTCTGCAGGCCAAGTGGAAGCAACATGAAGAAATGAGCGAAAAAATGACAGAAATCATCCGTACATACGGTCTGAATCAATTGGCAATGCAGGAGAGCCTGGCCAGATCGATAGGAGTGAAGCGCATTGAAGTTTCCAGTGATCTCTTCACTGTTGCCAATAATGATTGTGTGGAAGAGGCAAAGCTGCAGCCGGAAAATTCAGTTGACCTGATCATCACCAGCATACCGTTTGCAAACCATTACGAATACACGCCGTCATATAACGATTTTGGACACACCTCTGACAATGCGCATTTCTGGGCACAGATGGATTTTCTCACACCTGAACTACTGCGAATCCTGAAGCCTGGCCGTGTGTATGCCTGCCACGTCAAGGACCGTATTAACTTCGGCAACGTGACTGGCGCCGGCATCCCGACTGTCAGTCCATTCCATGCAGAGGCGTTGTTTCACGGGTTGAAGCATGGATTTGACTACATGGGCATGATCACGGTGGTCACCGATGTCGTCAGAGAGAACAATCAGACATACCGCCTGGGCTATACGGAGATGTGCAAGGACGGGACCAAGATGGGCGTCGGCAGTCCAGAGTACATATTGCTTTTTCATAAACCACAGTCTGATCGTAGCCGTGGTTACGCTGACATGCCGGTAACCAAGTCCAAAGATGAATACAGCCTGGCGCGCTGGCAGGTGGATGCGCATGCAAATTGGCGCAGTAATGGTAATCGTCTGCTAACCGCGGAAGAGATGGCTGGCTATGGCCCGGCCAAGCTGGCAAAGATGTACACCGACTACAGCCTAGAGAATGTCTACGATTATGATTTCCACGTGCGCATAGGTGAAGAGTTGGCTGAGCGCGGTGCGTTGCCAACCAAGTTCATGAGCCTTATGCCTGGCAGTCACCAGGATGACGTATGGCACGATGTTGTGCGCATGCATACGCTGAACGGTAATCAAGCTTCTCGGGCCGTCGAGAAGCACGTTTGTCCCCTTCAGTTCGATATTGTTGATCGCCTGATTGATCGGTACAGCAATAAGGGCGAGCGCGTCTATGACCCGTTTGCTGGTCTGGGTACGACACCTTACCGCGCAATTCTGAAGGGGCGCACTGGTGGTGGCTCAGAACTCAACCCTGCCTATTTCATGGACCAGGTGCATTACCTCCGCGCAGCCGAGCGTCAAGTCAGCATGCCCGGGCTTTTTGATTTCGAGCAGCTTGAGGAAGCAGCATGATGCAAACTCGACTGGGGTCTTTGATTGAAAGTCTGACAAACGTAGCTATAGGCTATTTTGTCGCGCTTGCCTCGCAGCTGATCATCTTCCCCTGGTATGGTATTCGGTTGCCACTTGCCGAGAACATCAAGATTGGTATTTGGTTCACCATTGTCAGCGTTGTGCGGTCTTACGTCATCTGCCGCTGGTTTAACGGTTTCAAGGCTAAATCATGAGCACGCATCAACTCGACATATTCGAAGGCGGTGCCAAGCGATTGCAGATGTCAGAGTCGATTGAACTCACTATTCAATCACTGCAGGCATACTGCGATGCGCATGATCACTGGGGACTGGCTTGGTCTGGCGGCAAAGACTCGAGTGCAACATTGACGCTTGTAATTTATTTATTAGATACGGGCAAGATTCGCAAACCCAAGTCGTTCACCGTTTTCTATGCTGACACACGGCAGGAATTGCCACCGCTCGCGCATGCCGCAAGATTGATCATGGATGAGCTTGCTGATCGTGGCATCCAGGTCGAAGTTGTCACCGCTCCGATGGATAAGCGGTTCATGGTCTACATTCTCGGTCGCGGCGTGCCACCCCCAAATAACAACACTCTTCGCTGGTGCACACGTCAGATCAAGATTGATCCTATGGAGCAGGCGCTGCGCGACAGGCTTGAGCAGCTCGATGGCCAGATCCTGATGATCACTGGGGTTCGTCAGGGTGAAAGTGCAATTCGCGACCGTCGCATAGAAATGAGTTGCAGCAAAGATGGTGCCGAATGCGGGCAGGGTTGGTATCAGCAGGTATTGCCAAATGCAAAAGGCCTGCGCGGCCGCCTCGCAACCTTGGCACCTTTGTTGCACTGGAGGGTTTGCCATGTATGGGAGTGGCTCAAGCATTGGGCGCCAAGCGCCGAGTTTGGTGACTGGAGTACTGCCACGATCGCCGATGCGTACGGCGGGGACGAGGCCGAAGAGATAAATGCCCGCACTGGCTGTATTGGATGTCCACTGGCAGCGGAAGACACCGCTCTTGACACAATACTGACCAATCCATCGCATGCCTACCTTGCTCCATTAAAAGGCCTGAAGGTGCTTTGGCGTGAACTGCGTGAGCCACAGTATCGATTACGCAAACCCGGCTTGGAACTGCTCAAGGACGGATCACATGCGAAGAACCCGCAGCGCATGGGCCCGATCACATTCGATGGTCGCTTAATGGGTCTTGAACGTGTACTGGTCATCCAGGCTCAAGTCAACGAGGTTGCAAGGGCAACAGGTCGTCCAGAGATCGATTTAATAAATCCACAAGAAGAAGCGCGTATTCGTGAATTGATTGAGTTACAGACCTGGCCTCAGGGCTGGGAAGGTGACGAGCCTACTGCCGATACGGTGATGGATATCGTTTATCAGAATGGTGCTGTACAGCCTCGTCTATTTTCTGAGGCGGAGTTGTGATCAAAATTTGGTTTAAGGAGATTGGGTTTGCCAGGGGTTATTTATGAGCAAGGATGATGTAAAGCCAACGCCGAAGAGTCGTTACCGCAAGATTGAAGTAAGGATGTGGGGCGACTTGAAATTCCGCGATCTTTCGCCGTTGCCAGCCTGCGGCCAAGGATTGTGGTTGTTTTTATTAACTGGCCCACACACTGGCCCTATACCTGGCTTGTTTCGTACAGGTCGTGCAGCCATGGCAGAAGAATTGAATTGGGAGTTGGAAGCCTTCGACAAAGCCTTCGGGGAAGTCTTTCAGCAAGGCATGGTGGAAGCCGACTGGAAGGCTAAGGTCGTGTGGATACCAAAGGCTATCGAATGCAATCGACCAGAGTCACCAAACGTTGTTTTGAGTTGGGGTGGCGAGTGGGATTTGATACCGGAATGTGCGCTGAAATGTGATGCATACGAATCGCTGAAAGCTAGCATCTACGTGCTTGGAGAGGCTTTCGCAAAGGCTTTCGATAAGGCTTTCGCGAAGCCTTCCTTAAAGCCTTCAGGCAAGGCTATGCCAAAGACATGCGCTAATCAGGAACAGGAACAGGAACAGGAACAGGAACAGGAACAGGAACAGGAACAGGAACAGGAACAGGAGAAAGCTTTACCCCCCGCGCAACCAGCTTTAGTAAATCAACCAGTGCCCGAAAAAATCGATTCTGAGCGCGGGGTTGCAACAGCGGTGCAATTGGCAATTGCTTTCCGAGCGGAAAAAGTCATCGTTCAAGCTGGTAACCCGACGCTAGATGCGCTAGCGAGAAAGGGGTGCACGATAGATTTGGCGAAGGCTGCGTGCGCGGAAGCTCACAATTCAAAGCCGAATGAGGTTATCTCGTTCGGTTACGTTTTGAGCATCATTGAGCGATGGCAAAGAGAGGCAGAGCGCGTGGGCAACACAAAAGGGCAATTGCCACTGGCGCGTGCTTCGCCAGGCGGAAAACCAGTATCAAAACAAAGCAATTTTAGCAGCTTGAACTATGACGAGGGTATTGGCGAAAATGGACGACTTCTCTAAAAAAAATGTTATCCAAACAGAATCAAAAACAGTGCTTTGTGCTGTGCATGGTGAGTTTGTGAGTAACGCAATAAAGATTGGGGAAAAAGTAATGCTCTGGTCGCCGTGCCCGCAATGCTCACAGGCAGGTATCAAGGCTGCTGATGCCGCAAAAAACGCCAAAGAGATCGAGGAAAAACAGCGAAATCTCGAATCAACGATGAAGCGTACCGGCATTCCGAAGCGATATCAGAAGAAAGATTTCTCAACCTATGTTGTTGAAAATGACGGACAGGAAAAAGCGTTAGCCGAGGCGATGCAGTTTGCAATGGATTTTGAAAAACATCGTACGGCCGGTACTTTCGTAATTTTCTCCGGGCTTATGGGAACTGGAAAGAGTCACTTGGCGACGTCGATCGCGCTGCACGTGATGTCTGATCATACGGCTCTGTACATCAGCGCGATAGATGCGGTGCGCATGCTTCGGGATACCTGGCGCCGTGATTCCCCGGTTACCGAGTCTCAAATTCTCAACAGGCTTGTCGGTGTCGGTCTTTTGATCTTGGATGAAGTTGGCGTCCAATTTGGCACCGACGCTGAAAAGGTTCAGCTTTTCGACATTATTGACAAGCGGTACCGTGACCTCATGCCTACGATGATCCTGACAAATCAGAACGTGCCTGGCCTGAAAGAGTTCCTGGGTGAACGCAGTTATGACCGGCTTCGCGAGAACTGCATTTTCGTTAAGTTCGATTGGGAGTCTGGTCGTGGAAATGCCAACTACACGGCAACTGTGCCTGCTTGATTGGACTGCCATGGGAAATATGATTCGCTGGACACCAGAGCAATTGGCCGATTTCCAAGCAAAAAAGCAAGCCGCTCCAGTACCGGCAAAACAATCAGGCAAGGTTGCAATGCAGGCCCTAGGTAGACTCAAGTCGGGTGAAATGAACAAGACTGAAGCAGCATACGACGCTCACTTGGCGGCATTAATGCATATCGGTCAGGTGATCTGGTACCGGTTCGAGTGCATTAAATTTCGGCTCGCTGACAACACTTTCTACACGCCCGACTTCATGGTGATGATGGCTGATGGACGAATCCAGGTGCATGAGGTGAAAGGTTATTGGACGGATGATGCCAGGGTAAAGATCAAAGTGGCCGCGGGCATGTATCCATTTGATTTTATTGCAATCAAGAAGGTTAAAGGCCAGTGGCAGACGGAGACATTCTGATGCGTGCACGTAAGAAAGGGAAAGGTGGGTCTCGACGCTGGAGTGAAGACAATACACTCCTGAAAACACAACCTTGGCGCATCAAGGCTGTGTTTGATCCGCTTTTATCGATCATCGAACAACTTGAACGCGACGGTACCAAGGATGTGACGAACGACGGAACAGCAATATTTAAGGATGCCGTCGACGGTCATTGGTATGAGAGCTACACGGCAATCATTGGAGTGGTCGAAGCGTATGAGATACATGAAAAGCGCGCCGGCATAGTGATTGATCTGGAGCCATTGCGCCGTCTCGCCAAGAAGCTGAAATACGACATGATGATCTTCCCGAGTGATACGCAGGATTGCCGGGCATGCTTCGCTCGCATGCATTCGGCTTCGCTGAGCATGACTGTCGGCTACGCCAGGGAATTAATTAAAGACACGCAAATATTAGAAAAAATGACAGAGGTTGGGAAGGCACAGCAATCATGACTTTGAAAAAAGAATATTCACGCGATCCTTTGCAAATATTAATAGAAAGGGAGGAGCGGACATGCAAGGGATGTGTATTTGAACGTACCGAGCGTGTATTCGAGGTCAAGATCATCACATGTGTAAAGCTGCGTCGACATGGGAAAAGGTGTGTTTTGTATAAGGAGCGAGACTGATGAAAACCTGCAAAACTTGTATCTACTGGGAGGCTCCGCTAGATAGTAATCAAATGGAAAGGGAAATCTGTCGTCCGATTGATCCTGATTCGGATTTACCAATGGATCGTGGATTTGAAACAAACATCTGCAGAATGCCGACGCAAACCCGATTTGAACCTCCGGTTGAATCAAATGGATTTGGTCTGACCGACGGGAGTGAGTTCTACGCAGTTCTTTTCACAGCAGAAGATTTTGGATGTATCAGACATAAGGATCAAGAATGAACGAGTTATTTAATAGTACACACGATGCCTTGACGTTCGCATTCAATTACTCGAGTCAGCAATACGCATTGTCACCGATGTCTAAGCTGTCGTTAAAAGGTGCCGGGATTGGCAAGGGCCTGATATCGGTGGATGGCGCTGGCCAGGCCGGATTCATTATGGCCGCCGTAGATAGACTCACCCCAATACATAAATGCTGCATCGTGGCCAGGTATGCAATTAAGACCACTGAATGTCATTGTTGCGGTTCGGAAGCTATGACAGATCAGTACGGCGAGGCGATCTTGAACCTGATGGAATTCTGCATCAAAGGTGGCCATATCACTGGTGTATCGGTACGAAAAGTACGGGAGTTGATAGTTCGTGCTTTCTTTGAACGTGGTATTTCGATACAGCAAGCGGCTGAGAAATATAAAGTGCAGCGTTCAACAGCTTACGATCAGAAGACGAAGATTTGGACCTGGCTGAAGAATGTAGATGCGCAGGCAGGTGAGCAAGTGGCTGATGCGATTCAACACCTTGTCGCAGGCTCTTGCAAAAAGTAGCATTCCGGTTTATAGTGCTTTTCATATACACGTCATCAGTGTGCCCAAGGCCCTAAATTCTCGGATTTAGGGCCTTTTTGTTTTGGAAAAATCATTAAGGAAATGCCATGTCTGTTCGCGCAAAATTCAAAGTTTCTTCTGTTACTGAAATTGAAGGTGGGTTGAAATCAGTGAAGTTGCAGCCGGTCACAAGTGGAAGTCAAGAGAATGCGGAATTCTATAAGTGGACTCCATCAGGCAGTATTGATCTTTGCACCATCAATGAAGCAGCAGCCGCTCAATTTAAGCCTGGTCTGGAGTTCTATGTAGACTTCACTCCAGTCGCTCAGTAGCACCAAAACGAATGTTGGTATTAGTGCTGAACATTCGTGTTGGTGTTTGACGGCGAGTGATTGCCGGAGCTGGTTTAACGGTAACGTAGATAATGGTTGGCTTGGCTCTATGGCCTGTAAGCCTCCTACAAGGGTTCGAATCCCTTATTGCTCGAAGCTGAGCACCAACAAACCATCTAAGTTTTAAGCGGGATTAGCTGAGGGGATTAGCGCAATCCTTCCAAGTTTGAGACATCGGTTCGATTCCGATATCCCGCTCCACTATTCAGCGAGGTGATTTATGGACTCCATGGATGCTGATGAAGTACGTCGCAGGCTCGGCCCATACTGGCCAAAGCCAAGGAAGTGATCATAAATATGCAAATTACACTCAAGGTCAAGGTTGCATGGTGGGTGCCTGTCTATGTCAACACTATGGCGTTCATATGCAGGCTGACAAATCAGTTGCCTAATGAAGACAAGATGGCTTATTGGGTTATGCGTGGAATAACTATCGAGTTGCATGATCCAAAACCAGAGAATGTAAAGACATTTGCAAGAAAACTTCGAGATATTAATTGCAAGAAACCGACAGCTAGGACTCCATCATGATGGCGATCGGACTTGCAATAGCATCTTTCTGTTGGTATATCGCTGGCGGTTATTACGAAGCACTTGAGTTATCCCATGATCCGGTCACCCGGAGGAAATTTAAACAGCGTGGTGACTGGTTGACCAGGATAGCTAAATATGGGGTCATGATATTTATCCAGGGTGCATGCGTTTGGTTGTGGAAGGTGGCACCATGAAGTTGCACAATCTTAAGCCAAAGCTCGCAGTACTCAACACCATGATTGCTGGTGTCATTGCAACTCCACGACAGCGTGGTAGCGGATGGATGTCACGCCGTGCAAAGCTCTTAGCAGCAAACCCGCTATGTTGTGAGTGTGAGAAGCACGGCCGCACGACGATGGCAGTAGAGGTCGATCACGTGATCCCTTTGTGCTTTGGTGGCCCTGACATCGATTCCAACACCCAGAACCTCTGCACCCCATGCCATGAGGCCAAGACCCGCCAGGATCTCGCTGGCGCTGGCACCCGGGGGGGGTAGGTTTCGCCGAAGAAATTTTTATTTTTTTGGAAACCGCTCTGATCCCACGCGTAGATTTTTTCCTCTTCGGAGATTTTGTTAATGGCATTAACAGGCAAGAAGTTGCTCTTCGCCGATGCTGTTCTCGCAGGCAAGACCAATAAGGAAGCCGCGATAATCGCAGGCTATAGCGCCAAGACGGCGTCACCTGCTGGGTCCCGGCTTGTTAAAGACAAACAAGTAGCTGCATACCTTGCAATACACCGCGCCCAGGCCGAATCGGCCGCGGGAGAAGCGGCGCAACCGGCACAACCAGCGCCACCACAAACTGAACCAGAGAAGTCAAAGCCCACTTTCGACTTGAGCAAGGCAATCCAGCATACGGATCCTAAAAACTTCCTGATTGCAGCGATGAACGATATTGAACTGGGCGAGAAGTTGCGAATTGATGCTGCCAAGGCACTGATGCCTTTCATGCATGCCAAGAAAGGCGAGTCAGGCAAAAAGGAAGACGCCGCGGCGGCGGCTGCCAAGGCAGGCAACAGTGGCAGGTTCGCTTCCGGTGCTCCGCCTAAGCTAGTTGTCAACAACGGTAAGTAATGGAATGGTCAACAGAGTGTCTCGATTGGGAAAAACGGATTGTCGAAGGGAAGTCATTAGTCCCGTTTGAGCCTTTGTTTCCAGGGGAGGCTCAGGGAGGTCTGGACATATTCAACCAACTCCGTGTTGTCGACATGCCAGGCATCCCGACCATGGGCGAGGTATCCAGATCTTGGATATCTGATTTTGTGGCATCTATTTTTGGTGCTTACGATCCTGAGACCGGGCGCCGCATGATCAGCGAGTTTTTCCTTCTGATCAGTAAGAAGAACACGAAATCGACCACGGCAGCTGGCATCATGATGACCGCGCTGACCAGGAACTGGCGTCAATCAGGCGAGTTTCTGATTCTGGCACCGACAATCGAGATCGCGAACAATTCGTTTTTCCCGGCGCGGGACATGGTCAAGCATGATGAAGAATTGTCTGATCTCTACCAGGTGCAAGAGCATACCAGGACCATTAAGCATCGCAATACAGATGCCACACTGAAAGTCGTTGCGGCGGACAGTGATACGGTTGGCGGGAAAAAAGCCATTGGAGTACTTGTTGATGAGCTCTGGCTTTTTGGGAAACAACCCAAAGCAGAGAACATGCTGCGCGAAGCCTGCGGCGGTTTGGCATCGAGGCCCGAAGGCTTTACGATTTTTCTGTCAACGCAATCAGATGAGCCGCCTGCAGGGGTATTCAAGCAAAAGTTGAAATATGCACGTGGTGTGCGCGACGGTAGGATCAAAGATAACAAGTTTCTGCCAATCTTGTATGAATTTCCCAAGGTGATGCTCGACAAGAAAGAGCATCGTAACCCAAAGAATTTTTACGTAACAAATCCCAATCTGGGCGCGTCAGTCGATACAGAATTTCTGGAACATGAGTACAGAAAAGCTGTGGAAAATGGCGAAGAGTCAATGTGTGGCTTTTTGGCAAAGCATGCCAACGTAGAAATTGGACTGGCCTTGATGTCTGACCGCTGGGCCGGCGCAGATTTCTGGGAGGCCGCTGCAATTCCAGTGTTTAGCCTTGAAGAATTATTAGAGCGCTGCGAAGTAATTGATATTGGTATTGATGGTGGTGGTTTGGACGATTTGCTGGGGTTTGCGGCCGTTGGCAGGTGTGAAGGATCAGGCGAATGGCTTGCCTGGACGCATGCATGGGCACATCCTTCTGTCCTCGAACGCAGGAAAGAGGTTGCTGCTAGGCTAGAGGATTTTAGTAAAGAGGGCACGCTCACTCTTGTTAAAAAGATTGGTGATGACGTCGAAGCGGTGGCTATGCTAGCTGAGCAAATTTTTGAATCGGGAAAGCTCGACAAAATCGGATGTGACCCTGCTGGCCTGGGAGCAATTCTTGAAGCTCTGGTTGGGGCCGGGATACCTGAAGCAAGTATTGTAGGTATTTCCCAGGGTTGGAAGATGAACGGAGCGATAAAGACCGCAGAACGCAAATTGGCAGAAGAAAAGTTGCTTCACGGAGGTCAGCCGATGATGGCCTGGTGTGTTGGTAACGCGAAGGTTGAGCCACGCGGGAATGCAGTCATTATTACAAAGCAGGCTTCAGGCACGGCCAAGATCGATCCGCTGATGGCAATGCTCAACGCGATATCACTTATATCGCTGAACCCGCCGGCACCGAAGCCTAAGCATCAATTGTTCTTCGTTTAAATTTTCAAGGATGGCAAATTGACTTGTATTGTTGGAGTTGTCTCAGACGGAAAAGTCTTTATTGGTGGTGATTCTGCAGGTGTTGCTGGATGGGACCTTACGGTCAGGGCTGATAAAAAGGTTTTCGCGAATGGCGCAGCCATATTTGGTTTTACTTCGTCATTCAGAATGGGGCAATTGATCAGGTACTCGTTCACCTTACCCGCCAGAAGTTCGGATAAAGACGTCTTTGAATACATGTGCACGGACTTTGTCGATGCAATACGTCAATGCCTTAAAGATGGTGGGTTTGCACAAAAAATAAACGAGGAAGAAAAGGCTGGAACTTTCCTTGTTGGATACGCTGGACGCCTATTCAGAATCAATTCCGACTATCAAGTCGAAGAAGGAACTGCTGACTACGCAGCATGCGGGTGTGGTGATTCTCTTGCAATAGGTGCTCTCCATGTACTCGCAGAAATGAAGCCTCGCAAACGTCTCTTGAAAGCGCTGGAAGTCGCAGAGGCGCACAGCGCTGGCGTTCGTGGACCATTTCACATCGTATCTATTTAGAAATTTACATTATTTGATTTGAAAGCCCTCAATTCGAGGGCTTTTTTGTTTTTGGAGCTATGACAATGAAGCGTGCTTACTCGACGATCGAGATAAAAGCCATGGAAGGCGAAGGTAATAAAAGAACCTTCACTGGCATTGCATCCACACCTACAGCAGACCGTTCAGGCGATATCGTGCTTCCTAAAGGTGCGAAATTCAAATTGCCAATCCCCCTGCTTTGGCAACACAACAGCACCCAGCCAATAGGATGGGTGACCGACGCCAAAGTGACTGGTACAGGCATTGAGATCAAATGCGAAGTTGCTGATATCCCTGACGACGGCGACCTAAAAAAACGCCTGGATGAAGCTTGGCAAGCCATCAAATATAAGCTGGTTCGCGGGTTATCCATTGGATTCAATCCGCTAAAGTACTCTCGCATTGCTGAAACATACAGCTATGAGTATCAGGAGTGGGAATGGCTGGAGCTTTCCGCCGTAACGATCCCAGCCAACTCTGATGCCTCAATCCAATCCATCAAGTCCGTAGCAAAAACTGAGCAGGCCGCGTCCGGCCAGCATGCCAGCAAAGCACCGGTCTTGAAATCTACCCCCGACGCCTCGGGAAAATCTTCAAATATCAACCCGAAAGGTATCCTCATGAAAACGCTACAAGAGTTGCGCGAAGAGCGCGCACAAAAAGCGGCACGTCAAAATGAACTGATGGAGCTGCGTAAATCTGAAAACAATCGCCGCTTCACTGCCGACGAAGCTACTGAATTCGATGCCCTGGCAGAAGAAATCGGTAACTTGGATGACGATATCCGCGTTAAACAGTACGAAATGACCAATGCGGCAGCTGCTACACCTATCCAGGGAAAAAGCAGCGAAGAAGGTTCTCGCAGCCGTGCTGGTGTCAGCTTTGTCCGTAAGCAAGATCCCGACGACAAATTTAAAGGGCAAGCATTCACCCGCCTGGCGATTGCTAAAGCTGCCAGTTTCATCGCCTTAAAGGACGGCAACTTTGTCTCGCCAGCACAAATCGCTGAGAAACGCTGGGGAAAATCTCATCCAAATCTGGTGAACTGGATTAAAGCAGCTGTTGCTGGTGGTGGTACCGGTTCTGGTGAGTGGGGTGCTGAACTCGCCCAGTCTGACACACGCTTCAACGGCGACTTCATTGAATTTCTGTATTCGATGACGATCTTCGACCGCCTGCCATTGCGCTCTGTGCCTGCACGCGTCCATATCAAGGGACAAGATGGTGCGGCAACTGGTTACTGGGTAGGTGAATCCAAGGCAATTCCAGTAAGCAAACCGGACTTTTCCGACGTTGAACTGACACCACTGAAAGTTGGCGCAATTGCCGTTTGCTCTAAAGAACTGATTGCCGACAGTGATCCTTCTGCAGAATTGTGGATCCGTGATTCCATCGTTCAGGCAAGTGCGCAGCGCGTTGATACGACTTTCCTGGGTGCTGCTGCTGCAAGTGCTGGTGTCAGTCCTGCAGGTATATTGAATGGACTGTCTTTGGCATCGCCATCTGGTACCGATGCTGATGCCGTCCGTGCAGACTTGATGACGCTGTATTCTGCGTTCCTTGCTGCGAAAAACGCTTCTGGCCTGGTCCAGATCATGACGCCAAGCATGGCAAAGGCGCTGCAAATGCTGCGCAACTCTCTGGGGCAGCGTGAATTCCCTGATATCCGTGCTGACGGTGGCACGCTCGAAGGCGATCAGGTATTCACAGGTGACAACGTCACTCCAGGTAACTGGATCCTGCTGAAACCATCTGACATCTGGAAAATTGGCGATGCTGGTATCGAGTTGTCTATGTCTGATACAGCAACCATTGAGCAGAACGATGCTCCGCAAGGTGCCGGTGATACACCAACGGCAGCTTCTGCGACTGTGATGTCTCTGTGGCAAACCGAGCAGGTCGGCTTCAAACTGACACGTCGCATCAACTATGCCAAACGTCGCGCGTCTGCCGTAGCAGGGCTGCAAGATGCTGAATACGGTGGCGTAGTCAGCTAATCAGTAACGGCAATATTAAACAGGGGGGCTTCGGCTCCCTGTTTATACAAGGGGACTCCATGATTGCGATGAAATGTACCAAAACTCTGGTGTATGCTGGCCAGCGGTTTAACCCAGGCGACAGCTTCTTTGCTAAAACTGACAAGGATGCCCGCGTACTGACGGCTATTAAAAAGGCAGAGCGATCAGTAGATGCAATAAAAGCGACTTCTGTTATGACGCATATTGCGGAAAAGATAGTGCCGAAAGTGCTAGCGACAGATATGGTCGCGGTGACTTCGCCAATAGTTGAGGAAAAGATTCTCGACGTACCACCAGAAAATGTAACTGACCTGCAAGAATCGGTCACCGCAGGTGAAGACGAGCAACCATTACAACCGGTAGTTGAAGAAAAAGAAGAAGAAAAAACTATTCCGCCAGCCGCCACGCCAGTAGCAGTGCCCACACCAGAGCCAGTTGTAAAAACGACTCGCAGTAAAAAAGGCGCTGCAAAACAATGAAATTAACAAGCCGTGTGCGCGCCGCTGCATCTGCAGCTTTGTCGATACTGAAGGGTTTGCCGACTCTGTCAGGTGTTGATGGTAACCGCGGCTGGTTCTCGCTTTTCCGAAGCAATAAGGATTTGAACTGGCAGTCAGATAAAAAAGTCAGCCAGGATGCAATACTGGCCTTTGCGCCGGTCTATTCCTGTATGACACTGATCGCAAGTGACATAGGTAAAATTTGCCTACGCTTAATGGATCTGGAAGACGGTATCTGGGTGGAAACCACCAATCCTGCATTCAGTCCGCTGTTAAGAAAGCCAAATCATTTTCAGACGCGTCAGCAATTTATTGAAACATGGGTACTATCCAAGCTTACTCATGGCAACACAATTGCGTTGAAGATTCGCGATAACAGAAATATTGTTACTGCCCTTTATATACTGGACTGGAATAGAGTCACACCGCTGGTGGCACCTGATGGATCTATTTATTACCAGGTAATGAGAGACGATCTGTCGAAGTTGCCTGCCGACCAGCCAGCAATACCAGCATCAGAAATAATACATGACCGGATGGAATGCTTGTTTCATCCACTGATTGGAATATCGCCGCTGACAGCCGCATATTTGCCAGCATCCCAGGGCATGCGCATTCAGCAAAACTCTGACACATTTTTCAAGAACATGAGTCGCCCGAGTGGTTTTTTGACCGCCCCAGGTGCGATCGATGACGAAACTGCCAATCGCTTGAAAAAGAGTTGGGAAGACAATTACTCGGGTGGAAATGTTGGACGCATGGCGGTTTTAGGCAATGACCTTAAATATATGGGCATGACGGTGAACCCGAATGACGCTCAACTGGTGGAACAACTGAAATTATCAGGCGAGCAAATATGCTCTGCTTTTCACGTGCCCCCATACATGGTCGGCGTCGGCACGTTGCCGTCTCAAAATATCGAGGCGCTGAATCAGCAGTACTACACCCAGTGCCTGCAAAAAATGATCAATGCGATCGAAGACCTGCTTGATGATGGCCTGGGGCTATTGAAGCTTGGCTACAGATCTGAATTCGATTTGGAAGACTTGCTGCGCATGGATACAGAAACACGTATCAAAGCAATCACCGAAGCGATAAAAGGTTCCTTGATGGCGATAAACGAGGGGCGCAAGAAATTTGGGTACAAACCTCTGCCAGGCGGCGATTCAGTGTATATGCAGCAGCAAAACTACTCTCTGGAAGCGCTGGTTAAACGCGATTCCAAGGCAGATCCATTCGCAAAAGACTCGTCTACTAGCGGAACTAACCTCCCATCAACCCCAGTCGAACCCGATGATGTCACATCATTGACCGAGGCAAAGGATCTCCTCGACTATATAAGAAAGGGCTTGGAATGCACACAGACCTGAAAGCCCTCGGCGATGCTGTAATCGAGTCGGTCAAAGGCTATGTAACCAAAGCCACTTCTGCAATCTGGGAGCGTATGAATGCCCTGGATGAGCGCATCAAGACCATACCTGCAGGTCAGCGTGGTGAAATAGGTGAGAAGGGAACGGATGGAATGCCGGGTGCCCAGGGCCCAGCCGGTGCTGACGGTGCCGCGGGCGAAAAAGGTGATCGCGGTGAGCCAGGGCCAGCGGGCCCAGCCGGGCA
>NZ_JBWKQH010000010.1:0-220072 GCF_059418665.1 Undibacterium sp. GW821-FHT07F11 | reverse complement strand
GGCAAGGATGGTGCTGACGGCGAAGCCGGTGAACAGGGATTACCCGGGCGTGACGGTACTGACGGCCGCGATGGCAAGGACGGAACCGACGGCGCCCAAGGTGAAAAGGGCGAGCAGGGTGAGCAAGGACCTGCCGGGCAGGATGGTCGTGACGGTGTGGACGGCAGAGACGGCGCTGAAGGAATGCCGGGAGCCCAAGGCCCAGCCGGTGCTGACGGTGCCGCGGGCGAAAAAGGTGATCGCGGTGAGCCAGGGCCAGCGGGCCCAGCCGGGCAAGACGGTCGCGATGGAGTTGACGGAAAAGACGGCAAGGATGGTGCTGACGGCGAAGCCGGTGAACAGGGATTACCCGGGCGTGACGGTACTGACGGCCGCGATGGCAAGAACGGAACCGACGGCGCCCAAGGTGAAAAGGGCGAGCAGGGTGAGCAAGGACCTGCCGGGCAGGATGGTCGTGACGGCGTTGACGGAAAAGATGGCGCTGATGGTGCCGCGGGCGAAAAAGGTGATCGCGGTGAGCCAGGGCCAGCGGGCCCAGCCGGGCAGGATGGTCGCGACGGCAAGGATGGAGCCGATGGTGAAGCCGGTGAGCAAGGTTTGCCTGGGCGTGATGGCGCCGACGGCCGTGATGGAAAAGATGGAATCGACGGCGCCCAGGGCGAAAAAGGTGATCAAGGTGGGCAAGGACCTGTCGGTCCAGCTGGTCGTGACGGCACCAACGGTAAAGACGGTGCTGACGGACAACCGGGAGCCCAAGGCCCAGCCGGTGCTGATGGTAAGGACGGTATCAATGGCAAGAGTTTTACCATTGACGATGTAAAGCAAGTACTCGAGGCCGAACAAGCCAAGCATGCACTGGAGATTGAGCGTCGTGCAAATGACTGGATTCAACGTACCGTTGAAGACATGCGGCAGCGTCTTGAAAAAGCGATTGAGGCTATCCCGGTACCCAAGAATGGTAAGGATGGAAGAGACGCTCTTGATCTGGACGATCTTGAATTGATCCAGTCAGAGGACGGTCGCACAGTAACCCTCTCTTTTCGCCGCGGGGACACAGTGATAGAAAAGTCATTCATCATACCTTGCATTATCGATCAAGGTGTCTGGCGCCATGAGAAACCCTACGTCAAGGGTGATGGCGTGACGTTTGCCGGTGCCTACTGGATCGCTAAGCGCGAACAGCCTGGCAAGCCAGGTGATGGCGATGGATGGCGCCTCAGTGTAAAAAAAGGGCGCGATGGGAAGGACGCTGTTTCCAATAAAGCGGAGCCAGCGCAATGATCTTCACTCTTGAACTTATTACTGGCCCCGATATAGAGCCGGTTACTCTCGCTGACATGAAGAAACACTTGCGAGAATATGACTCTGTTACCGAGATGGATGCCATTATCACCAATTTGATCACCGGCGCCCGCGAATGGGTTGAAGGTTATACAGGACGATCACTGGTTGATCAGACGTGGAGACTTACTGCTGAACGTAAAATAACACCGGTCTCAAACACGGTAGCCATGAACTGGCCAGATGCATCCACTACCGAAGTGCTGTTGAGACGTTCTCCAGTACTATCCGTCGAATCAATCGCATCAATTGATTTAGATGGTACCGAAACAACGATTGCCGATGATACCTACCAATTGCGTCTTGAGAAATCCAAGTGGCCAAAGGTAATTGCATTGAGCGGGAGTAACTTTAATCAGGAAACACTGCGCATAATGTTTCGAGCCGGATATGTAGATCGAGCAGTCAGCCCAATACAGGATGCAAGCGTCATACCGGAACGATATAAGCAAGCAATCAAGCTTTGGGTGCAGGCGAATTATTATCCGGACGATAAAACGGATGCTTTGTTAAAAACAGCCGAGTTGCTCATTCGCGGTGAAAAAGCTGATCTGTCCTTCGCATGATACTTAGTCAAATAGCAAATAGCCGATATAGCGAAGTTTTGCCAGCATGGGAAGATCATACGGTTATCATCCTCGCTGGTGGGCCGAGTCTGACATCGATGCAGGTAGAACAGGTAGCCGTAGCAGTGGTGTGCGGTGGTACAAAATGTATTACAGTCAACGATGCTTACTTGCTGGCACCATGGGCTGACGTTCACTATGCCGCTGATTTGCGTTGGCATCAATGGCATACGGCTGGTATTGAGATAGACGGATTATCCGCTGCCGCTGTCAGCAAGCGATGGGCAGATGCTACTGGCCAAAAGTGCAGCATTGAAAATGGGGCAAGTACTGTTGTTGATGATAGCGTGCACTTGTTGAGAAACGCTGACGGGAATAGTCATGGTTATGGTCTTTCACTTGATCGTCAGTCGCTGGTAACAGGTCGTAATTCAGGTTTTCAAGCACTCAACCTGGCTGTGCTTGCAGGCGCCAAGCGAATCATACTTCTCGGTTTTGATGGCCAGGCTGGAACAGATGGCCGTTCACATTGGTTTGGTGAGCATCCCCAGCCACAACCAGCCAGTGTATATATGTATTTTCGCGCGGCGATGACCGCTGCAGCACCTATTCTTGAATCAATGGGTGTTCAAGTGCTGAATGCAAGTCCAAATTCGGCAATTGACGCCTTCGTAAAGGTCAATCTGGGGGATGTGCTTTGAGGCCAGAATGGGATGGCAAAACTGTAATTTGTATTGCAAGTGGCCCTAGTTTGACCATTGATGACTGCGAAATGGTGCATGAAACAGGTTTTCCGACTGTCGTAACAAACAATGTTTTTCAGGTTTGCCCATGGGCAGATGCGCTTTATGCGCATGACTCGAAATGGTGGAAGCTATATTCCGAAGAAGTTGCGGCCAAATTTCCAGGCCGCAAATTTGGTGCAAACCAATTAGCTCTGCCTTATGGTGCCGAAACAACCTTCGGTGCTGAATGGTTCAAACCGTTTTATAACTCAGGTGCATGCGCGGTTTCCCTGGCAATTTCAGGCCGGGCCGACACGGTGATCATGCTTGGTTACGATGTCTCTCTGGGGAATGCCGGTGAAACGCATTTTCATGGTGACCACCATAGAGGTTTGAGTAACGGTGCATCAATGGGGAAATGGCCACGACAGTTTGATCTACTTGCCAAGTACGCAAAAACTAAAGGTGTTAGCGTGATTAATGCAAGTCGCAAGACATCTTTATCATGCTTTCCTGTTAAAAATTTGGAAGAACTGCTGTGAAAATATTGCGCGGCGGCAGTGGCTTGGGTGATTCGATTTACTTGCGGCCTTTCGTTGATCACTACATTGGTCAGGGGGAAAACGTTGAGGTTTGCTCGAACTATCCTGACCTGTTTATTGGCACGGTTGCCACCGTTTCACCGTTTCGCCGAGACAGAGTGAACAAAGTTTGCCATTACGTATCCGGTAAGAGTCGAAAAGACACAACTCAGTGGCAGGATCTATGCGTAAGCGCGGGTACTGGTGAGATCGAAATGAAGATCAACTGGCAAATCCAGAATCATGTGCTGGTAGACGAAATACTACGCAAGGCTGCGGGCCGCACAATAGCACTGGTCCATGGTGGCAGGGTGCCAATGGGGCGGACTGATGGATTCGCCATGGATTTGCTGCCTGGTAAAAAAGTGTTTGAGCGAGTTATTCAAGAACTCAGCGGTGCCTACTTTATACGTATCGGGAAGGGCGAGCAGCTATATCCGCTTGATTGTGAACTTGATTTGAATAATGGCACTTCGATCGCGGACCTTTTGGATGTTGCATCGATCTGCCATGCAGTAGTCGCACAATGCTCATTTGCTGTGCCCTTGGCAGAGATATTCGATAAGCCATTGCTTGCAGTCTGGGCAGCAAAGGGCATGCAATCAAGCAATGCCTACATAAAAACAATCACGCCAAAAAAGGTGCTTAGCAAAGCAAGTTCAAGGTTTGTTGTTGACGATTGGGATGCTGAACGCATTCGAGATGAAGTAGCAAAATTCTATCAAGTCACTTTTCAGTGACTTTTTTTATGGACGCAAGAAATGCAGTTTGTTAGTTTTGAGCATGCGGCGAGAACGTTTCGTGGCAAGTCTGTCGTCATTGTTGGTAGCGGCCCAGGTAGTCTTGGCAATAAACCTGGCTTTGTTGATTCACATGATGTGGTCGTGAGGGTCAACAACTACATGACTGGCCAACAGCAGGGTTTTCGCAGTGATGTGCACTATGCGTTCTACGGTACATCGATCAAGAAGTCGGTTGCTGACCTACAGCATGACGGTGTGAAACTCTGCATGTGCAAATGTCCAGACTCGAAGCCGCTGGCGTCTGACTGGCACGAACGAATGGGCAAACAGGTTGGCATTGACTTCCGGTACATATACCGCAACCGCGTTGCATTCTGGTTTTGCGACACGTTCATCCCAGACGATGAGCGATTCATGAGCAAATTTGAATTGCTGGGGAAACACATACCAACAACCGGGTTTTCGGCAATTCTTGACGTGCTTGCTTGCGATCCACGCAGCGTGCACCTGACTGGTTTTGATTTCTTCAGTTCCGGCGTGCACAACGTCGACGAAGCATGGCGCCCGGGCAATCCGGCTGATCCTATTTGCCACAGGCCTGACCTGGAATCTGAATGGATCAAAAGGAATGAAGGAAGTTTCCCTCTCACCTTCGATGAAAAATTGAAAGAAATCATATGCCAGAAGAATTAGACATGGCTGAGCAAGCATCAATGCGCCAGCGAATTGTTGACCTGTACGGAGACAAACTGCTGCGCAAGAGTGCACTGAATATCCGCGAGGGTGCTGGCGTATTTGAATGGGCCATGTCTGGCAAGGGCTACAGGACTGTGCTGGAAATTGGTACCTATCGCGGAGTGTCCGCTGCTGAGATGTCCCAGTTTTGCGATCGAGTAATAACCATTGATCTCAAACAAGGGAAGATTGAACGCTCCAGCGATCGTCATGATCGCCATGCATTCTGGGAATCGCTCGGTATCAGCAATATCGAGTTGCACCTGGTAGCCAACGATAAAGAAAAAGCAGCACTGATCAAAACACTGGATTTTGATTTTGCATTTGTGGATGGTGCGCACGACGAGACTGTCAAACTTGATTTTTCGTTAGTAAAACGATGCGGAAATGTTCTGTTTCATGACTATGAACCGAACCACAAGCCCGGCCAAGGCCATGTTTTCAATCTGGTGAATGGCCTCCCGAAAGAACAAGTGCAAATCAATGACATCTTTGCACTCTGGAATGGAAGGAAATAAATGAAAATGGAAAAAGGATTCCGCGTTCAGCAATGGACCAGCGACATGGAGAAACAGGTCGGTGACCGGCTCAATACGGTAATGTGCGATCCACAGTTGCTCAGCGTGTACCAGCGCTTTGGTGGTGAAGTGTTCCGCAGGTCCAGTGTTTTTCATGGCCTTGCGAAAATCCTGTCCGATAACAATGTCCGTGGTAAGACTTGCTTTGAGATCGGTACTTGGAATGGGCTGACATCAGTCGTGCTGTCGAAATTCTTTGACCGCGTGGTCACAATTGACATTGCACATAATCAGCAAAAGCACGACATCATCAATCATCTGGGCATCACCAATATCGAATGTATTGATATCCCGGACAATTCAGCAAAAGCTGGCATCATCGCTGGTCTGGACTTCGATTTCGCCTACCTAGATGGCGATCACGCCAACGACACAGAAATGGATTGGGAACTGACCAAGCACTGTGGCCGGGTCTTGTTCCACGAAGTCTGGCCCTTTCAGTCGCCAGTATGGGAGCTGGTGCATTCCCTCGATCAGGACAACGTGACCTACGGTGGATATGGTCTGGCAATTTGGAACGCCGGCAAGTAATCATCATGGACAAACTAATTGCAAGCTATCCATCGGTACCAGATGGAGACCTGGTCCTGTGCCCAGCAAATGGAGTGGCTTATCAAGCCGATATGTCTGCCGACCCTGTGCCATATGACACAGAGTATTTTAATAAATACAAGCAGTATGAAGGCAGTGATATAGCAAGGGCGCTGAACAACGGGCGCTGCGCCATGATGCTCAGGCACGTGGAAGAAGGTTCCAGGGTACTGGATATTGGTGCCGGATGTGGCACTTTTGTGATGGAGGCCCAGGCATGGGGTTTTGATGCATATGGATTCGACATCAACCCTACCACTGTCGAATTTCTGAAAAACAAGAATTGCTTCGCCACAGAGCCGGGCTCGTTCGATGTTGTGACGTTCTGGGACTCCCTGGAGCACATTGAGAATCCCATGGAGGTTTTGGGAAGGGTTGCTCACGGCGCGATCGTGCTGGTGGCAATACCTGTTTTCAACGACTTGCGCAGGATCCGGGAATCAAAACACTATCGGCCAGGTGAGCACCTCTACTATTTCACCGAATTTGGTTTTATTGGTTGGATGCAGCAGCATGGGTTTCTCATAATTGACCACAGCGACCATGAAATCGATGCTGGCCGGGAGAGCATCTCGGCATTTGCCTTCAGACGCGCATGAAAACAGCGAATTGCTTCTGTGGTGGCGAAACCCAGGTCGAATACTTCGATCACCCCAGGATAGAAAACAAGTGGTTTCTGATTTGTTTGAAATGCAATTCCATGAGCAAGTTTGTCAAAACTGCAGATGATGCGGAAAAGCTTGTGCTTACAGAAAGTGATAAATGAATTCAGGCCAGCTTGACCGCCAAATCTCCATATACAGGAAATCGGTCACAAAAGATCCTGTTTTTGGAACCGAGATCATTGAATGGGTGCCGCTGGTGGCGTTGCCAGGCAGTCCAGTCATAGCCGAGAAGTTTTGGGCATCGGTTCAGGATGAACTCCCGAGCAAATCCGAGTTTATAAAAAACAGCCTGCCGATTGGCAAACTGAAAACTCGTATCCGTCTGCGCTACCGCACCGATATTGATATGACCATGCGCGTTATCGTGCATGGCGACGTAGACATGACATATCAAATCATAGGGGGGCCGGTGATGGTGAACTCAGCCGGTCGCAAGAACCTTATTGAAATAATGTGCGAGAACTATTCAACAATTGGGGAAACACTCTGATGAGCGATTTAGTCAATGTCAAAGGCCTGGCTGATTTACAGAAGATGCTTGATCAAATCCCGGCCCTAATGGAACGCAATGTCATGCGTGGTGCGTTACGCGCAGGTGCCAATGAGGTCAAGAAGGAAGCGCAGACCCAACTGAAATCAAACGGCAGTATCAAATCCAGCACGTTGCTGAATGGGCTAAAAGTTTCGACAGCTGCAAAAGGTGCCCAAGTCACAGCAAGCGTCAAAGTCAAGGGAAAGCACGCCTATAT
Organism: Undibacterium sp. GW821-FHT07F11; assembly: GCF_059418665.1. Taxonomy (NCBI): domain Bacteria; kingdom Pseudomonadati; phylum Pseudomonadota; class Betaproteobacteria; order Burkholderiales; family Oxalobacteraceae; genus Undibacterium; species Undibacterium sp. GW821-FHT07F11. Next base: position 212,798 of record NZ_JBWKQH010000010.1, on the reverse strand, counting down.
AGCGCGTTGGCTGGAATACACCGGCGCGGCACCCCATGTAATCCGACCTAAAAATACCAAAGCACTGGCCGTTGCCGGGAAGGCTGTCAACAAAATTGATCATCCGGGCTTCAAGGCTAAGCCCTTCCTACGTCCGGCAATGGATATTGCAGCTGCTACCGCTGTGGTAGCAGTAGGCGAGGCGATCAAGAAACGTCTTGCGATAAAGCACGGAATTGACACAGCTGATGTGGACATAGGTGAAGTATGACAACTCCATGGAAGATAGAACCCATCTGGATGGGCGAAACAGTCGCCGTGCTGGCCAGTGGGCCCAGCATGTCTAAACAAGTCGCTGAACAGCTGCGCCAGTACAAGTGCATTGTCGTCAACCATACCCATAAGTTGGCACCTTGGGCAGATATGCTGGTGGCGCTGGACCTGAACTTGCCTCTGTGGGCAGATGCATCAGGTTTCGCTGGCATGCGGGTATGTGCTGTGGAAAGCGATGAGGTCGACGCGCTCTATATCGGTCCGATGTATGAACGTGTGGAATTGTCACCCATGCACAAATTGGAAATTCACAACTCTGGCTTGGCAGCGATCCGTATCGCTGAGAAGATGGGCGCTGCAAAAATCATTCTTGCAGGTTTCGACCCTGAACTGAATCGGGAGAAATACCCAGGTCTAGTTGAAGGACTGGCCGCATTGATCAAAGAATTATGCGGTCGCGGGATCCTTGTTGAACGCTACGCAGAATCAAAACCGATATTTGCCCGCGCTTTGAAACAAAAAAACAGCAGAAAAAAGAAAGCTCAGGCGCTGTAAATGTCAGCAGTGAAAGTGATCAGATACTTGCTTGCAAATAACTCGCCATTGAATGCAGTGGTACCTGCAGACAAGATCATGGCAGGCAAGCTCCCTCAGGGAATTGTTTTGCCAGCGATATCAATCATGCATATTTCGACTGTTCGACGTCACCCAGTGAAAACCACGCCTACAAAGTTTTGTACATCGCGCATTCAGGTCACGGTGAAGGCTGCAAACTATCCTAGCCAAGATGCCATATCAGTACTGATCCGCGCGGCGATACCAGAAAACAGAGGAATCATTGCAGGCGTCGATGTGGATAGCATTCTATCGGATATAGACGGGCCAGATTTTAGTGATGAGGAGATCGGTGATTGCCAGGGAAGCATGGATTACATAGTCAAATTCAACGAGTAACGAGCCGCGCAAAGCGGCTTTTTTATTGCCAATGATTTTTAACCGCCACCTTTGGGTGGCTTTTTTTATGCGTCACCCAAACCTGAAGGAGAAGCAACATGTCTGAAAATACAGTACCAGTCAGCACCCTGGGGGCAACTTTGGCCCTGAGTGCCAGTTTGCCGGAAACCTACGATGCCGCCGGTTATGGTTCCACCGATATGGTCTATACGCCGATCGCAGAGATTGAAAACTACGGTAACCACGGCGGTACCAAGACAATCACAGAGTTCACGCCTGTTGATACCGGCATTGTTACCAAAATAGCAGGGTCAAAGAACTATGGCACGATGACCTTGATGATGGCACACATACCATCCGACGCCGGGCAGGTTTTGCTGGATACGGCATTTGAGTCTACCGCCCACTTCTCAGCAAAAATGACCTATCCATCTGGCCGCATCCATTACTTGGACGTTTTGGTTGCAAAAAATGAAAACCAAGATGGTGCCGCCAATGATGTGCAAAAACTGGCAATCGACTTTGCCTTGTGCAAAAAGCCAGTCAAGGTCGCCGCAGTTTAATCCCACCCAATTTGGCGAAAGCCAATAACCAGTACCGACCGGGTTGCCATCGCCTTTCGCGGGCGTGGCGACCTGGCACGGGCATTTTTTTTACTATCCGCGAAAGAAGACTATGGAACAAATCACAAACACCACAGAGCTGACACCAGCTCCAGCATTTGATGTAACCGCATTCGAAGCAAGTGATACAGCAGTGCTGATCGTGCAGAACAAAAAAGACGATGGCCCTTTGATGGTCAATGACAAGGTAGTCCGCATTGAACTGTATGGCCCCGGCTCCAAACAGTATCTGAGTGCTCAGCATAAAATCGAGCAGCACAATCAGGCACTCACTTTTGCTGGCATCCGTGGCAAGCCGATCAAAGAAACAGCGGATGATAAGGCGGAAAAACGTGCCAACAAACTCATCGCTTGCACATGCTCCATTGATAACTTTCCTGTACCACCAAAGGATCTCTATTTGAATCCTAAGTTGGGGTATATCGCGGACCAAGTTGAAAAATTCATTGGTGACTGGTCAAATTTTTAAGAGCGGTCAGTGAAGAACTGACCCTGTTTGTCCGGTATAGCGCATGGCTGAATGCAATACCGGACAAACGAGAAGGTGACAGGTCAAAAAAACCAAACCGTTCGCGTATCGAACAGATGCGTATCAACGAAAAGGATGAGGATTTCAATCCAGAAATGCCAGAAATTGAATGCAGATATCTGGTTGACCTACTTTTCAAAATTGGACCGTCCATCGGTGAGCATGCATTGACCCACGGTGAAATCGAATCGTGGCAACGCAATACTGGGGTCTGTTTGAATGGCTGGGAGTGCGAAACACTCAAGAGCCTATCAAACAGTTACTTGAGCGCTTCATTTGAGTCCAGGAAATACGATTGCAAGCCTCCCTGGATGCCAGAAACATATAAGGCCACGGTCGCACGTGATCTTGAGAACGAAATAGAAAACTTAATTGGTTTGTAACTAAACCTGAAACCCGCTTCGGCGGGTTTTTTTATGGATAAAACATGATCGCCGGAACAATTGAGATTCAGCTCTTAGCCAATATGGCGCGCCTCCAGAAGGATATGGACGACGCCAAACGCACGGTGAGCGGAGCTATGTCCGGAATCGAAGCAGCGATCAACGTGGCTAAAACAGCGATTGCTGGCATGGTCGCCGGGCTATCGGTGAATGTGTTTGTCGGTTTCATTCGTAGCGCCATTGAGGCCAAGGCTGGCTTACAAGGGCTTTCTGAGCAAACAGGCTCAACTGTTGAATCACTATCAGCCCTCAAGAGCATAGCCCGGCTATCAGAGACGTCGATGGATAGTGTCGCGGATGTAATAAACAAGCTCTCAAAAAACATGGTGGCGGCAAAAGATCCTGCCAATGCAGCTGCTATTGCTTTCAAAGCAATAGGGGTCACCAGTAAGGATATTTCCGAGAGCATGGACGATCCAGCCAAGATGTTACTTGTCTTGGCAAAAAATCTGGACCGATTCAGGGATGGCGCAGGCAAGACGGATATCCAGATGGCGCTGATGGGTAAGTCGGTGGCCTCGATATTGCCTTTCATGAAAGACCTTGCTGAACAAAATGAACTGATCACTAAAACCACCTCGGAACAAGCCCAGGAAGCCGACAAGTTCGAAAAAATCATGGTTCAGATGGGTGGAAAATGGAAGGGCATCTATTCCATCATAGCTGATCAAATTCTCCCTGTGCTCAATGAGTTTTTCGGCGCCATGCTCAAGGGCGGCGGCATAGCCAAAACGCTGACTGAATATGTGCGCGAGTTAGCCAAAGAGGGAAAGATCAGAGAGTGGGCCGAAGCAGCCAAGACTGGTATCGATATGCTCATGTCAGGCATAAAACCGGCAATCACAATTGTCGCGTCTTATATGGCTTTGTTTGTCGCGGCCCCCGCTGTTTTTTCTGCTGCAACGGCAGCATTTCTAACCTTATATGGGGCAGTCGGCAAAGTCGCCGTCGGTATGCTGGCAGGGCAGGCATCAACCTTTAGTTTCAATAAAACTCTGTTTGGAACTTCAGTGGCTGCGGAGGTTGCGGCCGGATCGTTATCCAAAATGATGGTAGCGGGCAGCATCTTGTTTGCCGCATTTGCTGGCTGGCAGATTGGTACGTGGCTTAGCGAAAACTTTGTTGAGGCACGTGTTGCGGGTCTGATGTTTGTCTCTGCCACGCTAAAAGGTTGGGAAAACCTCAGGTATGGTGCAGAGATGGCCTGGGAGGGAATCAAGTTCGCGTGGGATACCACCATCAATTTGATGAAAGGATCTTTTGCTGAATATTTATCGTCAGTCGCGAATGGTTTGAAAGCTGTAGGTGCAACTGCGGTAGCCGCTGAAGTATCAGCATATGCTGAAAGCCTGCAAAAAGCTGCATCGTCTCAAAAGTCTTTCACTGAACAAACAGCTGGTATCACTGAGGCTCACAGAAAAACCATTGCAGCGATTGATGATGATATCACCAGAACAATTGACTGGGAGATGTCGAATAAGAAAGCTGCAAAAACTGCGAAGGAATCATCAGATGTTCAAAAGATTTCTAATGAAGAACTTGTAAAAGCAGCGCAACAAATCAAGGATCAAGAAGATCGCAAAGCAGCTGCGGCGCTAGCTGGGGCCGCAGCCGCAAAGAAAGAAGTAGAAGCCTACGGCGCACTCATAGCAGTCATCAAAGGCAAGACCGAAGAGAACCGCCTTGAACTAATCATTGGCGAGAATGCATCTGAAAGCCAAAAAGAACTGATCAAACTTGAGCAGCAACTTGCATCCGGCAAGCTTGTACTCACCGCTGCACATATAGCTGCAGCCAAGGCAGCAATCCAGGAGCAGGCCGCGACCGAGGCGATGCTCAAAACCAGAAACGCTGAAAAGGCCACACTCGATTGGATCATTGCCAGCACTAAGGCTAGGCTGGCCTCAAAAGATGCGCTGGCATTCGAGTATGCAATGTATGGCAAGAGTAATGATGAAAAAGAAATAGCACTTGTTGCTATGAAAGCTGAGGTGGAACTGCAAGATGAATTGGAGAAACGCCGCAAGGCGATGATTCCAGTTACAGAAGAAATGCTGGGACAGATGAAGCGCGAGATGGATATGAAGGTCACCCAGGACCAGATGCGCTTGCGTGAAAGTAAAGCTCTAGGTTATGCCGAGCAACTTGCTATTGACAATAAGCGGTTCATCGCCGAATCAATATTTGATGAAAAACAACGTGCCGCTGCAGTTCTGGAAATTGATGCTGAGGTTTGGCGCAAGCGCATCCTTGCAGCTGGTGAAGGTACTGAAGCGCAAAAAAAACTCCAAGGTGAATTCAATGTCTGGTACGCCGATCAGGCAGCAAAACCACAAATTGAGTCGCAGCGAAAAATATGGGATTCCATTGAACAAACTGCGCATGACACTTTTCTAAGTATAGCTGACAGCGGGAAGAGTGCCTTCGACCGCCTACGCGACACTTTGAAAAATGGGCTACTTGATCTGCTGTATCAGATGACCCTGAAGAAATGGATATTCAGCATCGGCGCCTCGATGAGCGAGGGAGGTGCTGGCGGGTTGCTTAGCAATGCCGCAGCACTATCTGGTGGCGGGAGTTCGGGCATGTCTGCATTGAGCATGCTTGGATCAGCGAAAAATCTTTGGAGTGGCATCACTTCGGGATTCACGCAAATGACCACTGGCTTTGGTGAAGCTGTACAGACCGGCATCAATATGATGAAGGGCTTTAGTTTCGAGCAGGCCTCGATGTTGGCAAAAGGTGCCCCTACCGGCGCAAACATCATCGGTGTCGGTCAAACCAGCGTGCCAGCTGGGGCATCAAGTAGTGCAAGCAGTATCGGCATGGTTGGAGGTATTGCGGCGGCCGTCCTGGCTGCAATGAGCTACAACAATAGTTTGTACAAACAAGGGTGGAATATCCGTAACGGTACCGAGGCAAATGGCGTCGGTACGTTAGTTAATGGTGGGCTGCCTACAAACGGATTCTTGAGCCTGTTCTCAAGTGTCGGAGCAGTCAAGCTGTCCGATTCCATTATGCAAAAGCTTGGCATGAGCAGCCAGCTTGCCTCATTGCTATCTGGATCATCCGTCATCGCCAGCCTTTTTGGCAACAAGGATCCAGAGATCACGCGCAAATATGTCACCGGTACATTCTCCAATCAAGGGTTTGCGGGTCAAAACAATCTCGACTGGTTTAGTAAAGGCGGTGTCTTTAGTAGCGACAAGACAGGTACCCAATCTGGAGCCCTGGACACCGGGTTTGCGAGTGCCCTGAGCAAACAATACGAGGCAATCACATCTGCCACGTCCATATTTGCAGAATCTCTGGGCATCAATGCTGACTACATCAAAACCCGCACGCAGAGCATAAGCTTTGACCTGGGTAAAGATGACGAAGAAAACAAAGCCAATATTGTCAAACTGTTTTCAGACATCAGCAGGGACATCAGTAAAGAAATTCTTAGCCTTGGAGACAACGCAGGCCTGGCGCTGAGCAGTCTGGCAAAGGATGGGGAAACTGCAACAGATACCTTAGCCCGCATATCCCTGAATTTCACTACTGTCAACGGCATATTCAAAGACCTGGGTTTGTCGTCACTGGAGCTGACCAAGGCTGGTATTAAAGCATCCGACAGCATCATTACTTTGTACGGCAGCCTGGACAGCATGAAAGCGGTGTCCGCTGCGTATTACGAAAAATACTACAGCGACGCTGAAAAGGCCGCGATCGTCACCAAAAACCTGACAGAGGAATTCAAAAGTGTCGGTTACGTATTGCCAGAATCTCTCAAACAATTGCGCCAGTGGATCGAAGCGGCCAAGGCCCTGGGCACAGAGGCCGGTGACAAGACCTATGTCGCATTGATGCAGTTGACCGGTGCCTTTGCAGGATTGCAAGACATCAAAAAGCCAGTTGATGACAAAGCTGCAGAGAAATCGAACCTAATGCTCCAGATCATGGAAGCGCAGGGTCTCGGTCAGCAAGCGCTCAATTTAAAACGTCAGACAGAACTGATCCTGATGGATGACGAGGTTAGCGCCCTGAATGAAAAGCTGGACCTGGAACTGGCAAACAAAGCAGCACGTGAACTTGCCACCCGCCAGGCATATCAATCTGTCGAAATACTAAAACTCGAAGGTAAAACTGCCGAGGCAGCCGCGCTCCAGCATAAGTTGGAAATGAGCGCGATGGAAGATGGGTTAAAAATAGGTGCTGAGCGCATCTATCAACTTGGTCTTGAGAATCAGGCGCAGGAGATAGCCAAACAGCATAGAGCACTGGACATTGAGCTGATGCGTGCATTGGGTCAAGAAGAGGCCGCCCTCGCTGCTGAGCGGGCTGATGCGCTTAAAGGGATGGACCCATACAGCCAGAACGTCACAAAGCAGATATGGGCTGCCAACGCCGCTAATGAGGCTATCGCCAAAGCCAAAGAAGCAGCAGAAGCAGATGCGCGCCAGCAAGAACAAGTCCGCCAGGCCGCTCAACAACAGGCCGAACAAGCTTATCAGGATGCAAAGCAAGCATACGACCAGCAAATCAGCCAGGATAGGAGCGACCTGCAAGAAGCCTATAACGCCGAGGCTGCCACGCTACAAGATCTGATTTCTAGAATGGGCGGGTTTGCCCAGGCCGCGCGCAAGCTGCAGGAATCACTGCGCTTCGGTGCCGACTCACCTCTGACCCGTGCACAAAAATTCTCGCTGGCGCAAGCCGGATTGCCGGATGTGATTGCTTCTGCCAATCGGGGGGACTCTGCTGCTGTTGACAAGCTGCAGCAATATGTCGAACTGCTCAAAGCAAGCGCATCATCATCTGAAGAGTATGCCGTGGGTGTGGCTAAGGTCATATCGATACTCGACGGGTCCGCAGATATCGCAGAAACACAAGAGACGATTGCAAAAAACCAACTCGCCGCGCTCAAGAAGTCTGTCGATGTGATGATGGGGGTCGATAAGAGCGTCAAGTCAGTCAGCGAAGCACTTGCCAAACTCAACCTGGACATACAAACCGGATTAACTGGCGTATCCAGTGCTGTATACGGCCAGTTCCAGGCGAACAATAAAACTACATCACCGGTCTCAACGACTACTGCAGCGAGCCAGGCAATCATTGATGCAGGCCCCAAACAGTCCGTTGTCGCCGATGTCTATGCACGCTATCGCGATGCTGAGAAAGCATACGGCGAGATGGTGGTGGCCGCTCAGAAGAAAGGGTTTGCTGGCACAGAGTCAGATTACACCGCCCAGTTCGGTGGCAGGTTCGATCTGAATGCGGAAATGATCAAGGCGCTGACTTCTAAAGGTTACCTGGCCACAGAGTGGATGAATAGCGTGCCAGCCTTCGATATCGGTACCAACTATGTGCCGAAAGACATGCTGGCAATGATCCACGAAGGCGAGGCCGTGGTACCGAAAGCATTCAACCCGTCGGCACATGGGCCAACCAACTCCGGATCCGGCACCTCAGACCTGATTGAAAAATTGATGAAAGAGGTGGACGGCTTGCGGGCGGAAGCCAAAGCCACAGCGATTCATACAGAAGCCATGTCCCGGTTACTGCGTAGGGTGATACCTGATGGCGATGCGATCGCAACCAGGGAGGTGACAGCATGACGGCAACGATGAAGTTGATCAAGCCCATTGCAATCACCAGTAGCAACCTCACAAGCAGCACAGCGGCAGATCCCAGCAACAGTGAAGTCGCTTGGATTAGTGGGCATGCATACGTGGTCGGCAATCAGGTAATTGTCGTGGCACAGAAAAGAAAATACGAGTGCATATCAAACATCACTGGCACTACATCTCCTGAACTAGATGCGACACATTGGACAGACATTGGTCCATCAAATCAGTGGGCAATGTTCGATAGGAAGATTGGCACCAGCACTACTCTGGCTGCCAGCCCTCTCACTATCGTGGCAGAGCCCGGCACGATTGGCGGTTTGTCATGCTTGGAGTGTGTAGGGCGTGAGGCATCCATCATTTACAAGGATGCATCTGGAGGAACAACTGTTTATTCGAGAGATGTAAGCCTCGATGGCACGATCATAGGCAGTGTCTATGAATGGTTTTTTGAGGATTACGAGCAACTCAGCGACTTCGTTTTGACTGACTTGCCGGCGCAATTTCCGAATGGCGAACTGACGGTTTCAATAACCGCTACGTCTGGCAGCGTGAGCTGTGGTGTATTGGTCGTTGGCAAAGTACTGGAAATCGGTCAAACGCTGTCCGAACCTACTTTTACGATCGATGACTACAGCGTCAAGGAAATTGATGATCAGGGTGCCGTTGATGTCGTTGAACGCTCATACAACAAACGTGGCAGCTTCAAGGTACTGACAGCGGCCAGGAATTTCAACAGATTATCCAGGCGTCTGTCCGAGTTACGGGCCACACCAATCGTCTACATCGGCATCGATGACGGTACCGGTGCATACCAGGCATTTATCCAATACGGCTTTTACGAAAGCTTCTCCATCGTCGTGCCATACGGCGAAGCACATCTTTGCAACCTTGAAATAAAAGGGCTCATCTAATGACCTTTACTACACTCACGCCCCTCGATCGCACGGCAGCAACGTTCAGAGACGACTGTGATACGTTCTTTGGTACCGACCTGCCACGATTTGTCACTGAAGGCAACGCCATGGCCGCCCAGATGACTGCGGCGGCCAATGGTGGTGGCTTCACCATCGGTTATGTGTTCAGTACAACAACGACCGATGCTGACCCTGGTGCCGGTAATCTTCGTTTGAGCAATGCGACGCAAAACGCAGCGACCACAATACGCGCAGACTTGACTGATGTGGGCGCCACTGATTGGTCATCAGTACTTGACACCTTTGATGATTCGACCAGTACCGTCAAAGGCCAGATTCGCCTGAGCAAGTTGACTGATGGTTCGAAATGGCTTGCTTTCAATGTCACGGCAATTGCATCTCCATCCGGGTACCGGAACATTACTGTAGCAAATGTCGGATATAGCGCCGCAAGCCCATTCACCAATGGCGACTATATTTTGATGACATTCACCCGCACGGGTGATAAAGGCGATACAGGTAACCCTGGCACAGACGCTGCTGGCACAATCCAATATACGTTTGACACCACCACGACCGACAGTGATCCAGGTGCTGGCAAGCTCCGACTCAGCAATGCTACACAGAACGCAGCGACGGTCATCCGCGCTGATCTGACAGATATCAACGGCGTGGATGTATCAGGCTTCCTTGATACCTGGGATGCCTCAACCAATACCGTCAAAGGCAATCTCAAACTCGCAAAGCTGGGCGACCCGACGAAATTTATTACTTACAGCCTGTCTTCACGCGCAGCACCATCCGGATACAGGAATTTTACGGTCTCAGTCATTGCATATAGCGCGGCTAACCCATTCACAAACGGCGATACGTTAGTGCTTGGATTTGTCCGGGCAGGTGATGCCGGTTCAGCTGGGAATGCATCGGGGGATTCAACCACCACCACCACTGGAAGTAACATCACACTGACCAGTGCAAGTACTCGAGTTCAGCGATTTGCTTTTACTGCTGCAAATCTGCGCATCATCTTGCCTAATGCCACAACCCTCTCTGCTTTCAAGGGAGCGCCGGCGTTTGAATTCATTAATGACGGGGTTTTCCCGGGAAGAGTTGAAGACTCCGCTGGGAATAGCCTGGCAATCATCGGGGCTGCCCAATCTGGCTCAATTGCATTGAATGATGTTTCAACAAGTGCCGGCACTTGGAAAGCGCAAAACAAGACTTATGATGGTTCAGCCTTGGCACCTCAATATAGCGGTTCAATGGTGGCAGTGTCTGCATCAGCAATTGGCAATGCACCTGGCCGCATCGCTTGTGCAGCGCTCACGACAAATAAATTCATACTTTGTTGGGTAGATGCAGGAGCAACGCTGAGTCGATGTGCAGTAGTGGATGTTTCCGGTAGCACACCAACAATAGGTACACCTTCGACATTCTTCTCTGGTGGCGCAACATTCATCAGTGTCTGTGCTATTTCTGCTACGCAAGCGATAGTCTGCTATCAAGATGGTAGTAACACGGTTGGGGCTTCAAAAGTAATCAATATATCGGGCAGTACGATCAGTTCCATTGGTTCGGCATTCAACTATAACTCCGGGAATACGAATTCCAGCAGCGTGCAGGCCTTGTCGGCCACGACAGCCATAGTTGTCTATAACGACACGTCAAATAATCTAAGCGCGAAAGTGTTGTCAGTATCTGGCAGTACTATCACAGGTGGCACTGCAGCTGCAATTCAAACGACGACTGCGACGGCCTACCAGACGGTGATCGCTTTGTCTGCGACAAAAGCTGTCGGGCTGTATCAACTGACAGGTACCACATTCTTACGTGCAATAGTACTCGATATATCCGGGACCACAATCACACCAGGTGGCGACGTAGCATTGAATGCGGTCGCCAGTACCTATATCTACGGTGCTGGGCTTGGTGACGGTGCAAAGATGGTGGTGGCCTTCGTCAATGCAGGTGCCAACGTACAGGCATTCCTATTATCAGTATCTGGGACGACATTCACGGCCGGCACCGCCACAACCATCAGGGCCGGTGCAGCAACAGATATATCAGCTTATGTAGTCAATGGCCGAAAAATAGCGATCTCTTACACAGCACCCACCACTGGCTATATTGAAACCATGCTGGTCACGGCTATCCAGGGTGACACGGCTATCACTTCTACCGGTGCCAATCCGCTCAACGCAACCAGTTCTGGTTTCTCAGCTTCAGCTGTATCAAGCAACGGGAAGCTGCTCTCCGTTTATCGCAACGGATCGTCTACTTTCGGCAACTCAGTTGTTACTGAGCTGCTCGGATAATCAATTCAGTCGTGTGCAAAACTGGATATACAACCGTGCACATTTTTTTAAAAGGAAGTAAAAAATGAAATCTTTGAAATTTGTATTTACCGCCTGCCTGATGGCTTTTGCCACGTCAGTCTTCGCTGCAAACGGGTCATTTGTCAATAACCAGATACCGGACAATGCGACAACCCTCAACGGCGCGAAGTCAATTAATCCCAAGGCAATTCTGTATTTCGATGTTGATGCCACGGCAAAGACAATTGTTTTCAAACGTACAAACGGCACGCTGATCACCTGGAATTTTGCGACCGTTGCCGATCTTTATACCGTAGTGGATAAATTCACAACCTGTCGCCGTGCTCTGGGATGTGACTTCTATTACACGTCCACATATGGCACCAACATCCATCGTTGGGTATCCTATGCCAATGTCACAGATGTTATATGCACAGTCACCACTCCAGTCGGTGGAACGTTTTACACTGTATCTATCCGCCTGATCAATGACGAAATAATTCCAAGCGACGGATACAGCGTCTACGTTTGCCAAAATTTTGACTAATCCACTGACAGAGTGGTCGCATAGTCAGATCTAACCATCCCAACTCTGGGAAGGGACAATCAAATGAAAATCATCAAGCGCATATCGGACTTCATGGTCCTATATGTTGGGGAGGATTTGCAACTCAACGACACAACTGTAACCGCAGATTGGGGATGTCACCCTGATTTGTGTGACGTTGTTTTGGAAGAGGTGCCTGATTGTCCTGGTACCTGGTTGGGAGGCTGCTACAAATATGACGGTGAGTGGATCGTGGTTGAAGGGATGGAAGAAGAATTGCAAGGACACATTGCAGAAAAATTAGCAATGCAAATAAAGATCGACAAGCAAAACATCATCGACAGGATCTCGGCTATGGAGCGAGAAGACATTTGCAATCGTGGTGTCAGAGAGATGTCTTTGTATCTGTTGCACAAAGAAGCCGTTTCAAAAGCAACTGAACTCACTACAGAAGAACACCCGGTTACGCCAGAGCAGCTGCTTTCTGCAAATGCTTTCTATGTCAGATTAAAAGCCCGCGATAACGAAATAACCGAGCTGCGCACGCAGCTCTTTTTACTTGGATAGGTGACCTATGATCATCATCACTGCCCTTGCATTTCTGACTATCTATGTTCTGTGGCTATTTTACCTGGCCGTGATGAATCTGAAGCGCGCTAAAGATGCCGGAAAACTTACCCGAACGGCATATGTGCTTGGTATGCCCATTCTGATTATCGGTTACCTGCTTGATGCCTTGGTCAATATCATCATTTTCACCATCATCCTGGTCGAATTCCCCAAAGAGCTATTGGTAACCGCCAGGCTCTCGCGTCTGCAGCATGGCACCGGCTGGCGCGCATCGATGGCCAAGTGGTTTTGTACCAATCTCTTGGATCAGTTTGATCCAACGGGATGTCATTGCAAATAAGTAACAACTCATTTTTTAATCAATCTATACGGGTACGAACATGGCAGAACAGCGAATCATTGACACCAAATTGCCGCTCACCTGGCTCCTGACCACTGCGGGTACATTGCTGGTCGCTCTGATATCGGTGCTGTGGAACGTATCAGCGCAGACAAACAAGCTGGAACAGCTGATCCAGCAACAGGCCAAGATAGAGAGACGCCTCGATGAACGCGATGCCAGGCTCGATCGAATGGTTGCAGATTTATATGAAATCAAACGTGTGGATGATCAACAAAGTCTGCGCATTGATGCCCTGGAGCGGAACTCCCGCCAATCTTACAAAAAGGAATAGCTATGAAACAAATGATAAAACGCCTGGCCGTTCGTACTCTGGCCTTCTTCGTATTGACAGTCATTGCCTTTGCATTCATGAGGCCACTGACAATGGAAACAGGGCATGCAGATGTCCTTAAATGTATGACGGCAGCTGCAGTGCTCGCGTGGGCAGAGATCACGATCATGTGGGTGCGTATCGCTATGGCCCCCAAACTGGATGAACAGCTGGCCGCGACCAAGGTTCAAGAACTTGGCCAGCCTGGTCCCATGGCACTCATATATGCTGTGCATGCTTACAAGTGGTCTATTCGTATTTTAGTTTTCATCTGGCTTTACCAGGGGGTTCTATGAGGCTCCTGCTTCTCATAGTGGCATGCTTGATGATAATGACCCGGCCAGCACTGGCCCAAAAGTTACCTGGGGAAGCTGAGCTCCTACTGCCTCAACTCAAAACCGAGATCGATCAGTACTGGCCAGACCTGCAACCACGCGAGTTTGTGCCGGCTGTGATAGAGCAGGAAAGTCTCTGGAAAATCAAAGCTATGCTCAAAACATCAAGGGAAATAGGATGCGGGCTGGGCCAATTCACAAAGGCCATGAATGCAGATGGATCCATTCGCTTCGATGCACTGGCAGAGACTAGGTTGCTTGATCCATCGTTAGCTGGTTGGAGCTGGAAAGACTGCTACGTCGTTCAGTTCCAGCTCCGGGCCGTCGTGCTCAAGCTCAAGCAAAACGACCAGCGATGTCGAACCTTGATGCATCCAGGCGAAGACACCAAGGCCTGCGACGCGGCCGCCAACAACGGTGGTGCTGGCAGCGTAAGCAAGCGCATCAAACTCTGCAGCATTACCAAGGGTTGCGACACTAAAAAATGGTTCGGTCATCTCGACCAACAATGTCCACAATCGAAAGTCAAAGTACAAGGCTACGGAGAAGACTTTTGTACGATCAACAGCAAGTATCCGGGCAGGGTGTTTGCCCGAATGCCTAAATACGTGGGGAGATTCTAATGGGTATCACTAGCGCAATAATCCCGCCATGGGTTAAATGGGCTGCAATTGCTGTGGCTATGGCTGGATCCGCAGCATTTGGCTGGGTCCAGGGAGCTGACCATGAAGGCACTAAGCACGACGAATTCATTCTCAAACAGGCCAGCAGGACAATCGCTATTGGCACAAGACAAACCAAGGTGGTCATGGAAACTGAAACAAAATACGTTGACCGCATCAAGAAAATCTACATTCAAGGTGAAACAATTGAAAAACAAGTTCCTGTATATATTACGGCCGCTGATAATGCTGCTTGCACTATCAACACTGGTTTCATGCGCGTCCACGACGCCGCCTGGACAGGTGACGCTCCCGGACCTGCCGCCGAGTCTGACCGTTCAGCCGGCAGAGTTTCACTTGCTCAGGTCGCTGAAACAACAACAGTAAACGCAACAATTTGTAGGGCCTGGCGTGAAAAAGCCATAGGCTTACAAGATTTTTATGAGAAATTGAAAATAGCGACTAATCAGCCGACCATTCTTCAAAGTAAGTGATCAGCTTGTCTATAGTGTGAATCTTCCGGCACACGGTATCACCATTCATTTTTTGATAAATGACCTGAGTCCAATCACCGAACAGGATATTTTTTGTTTCAAAACAAAATATGTGCTTAGTACCAGGCGCACGGTCCTTAGGGTCGGTTATCCATGCCAGCCCACGGCTCTCTTGAACAGCAAAATGAATTTGCCTTACGCCAATATCTTCTTGTAACTCAGGTTCAGGTTGCAGCAACATATCAAACATCCTCTTTGGCAACAGTTGATTAACTGCATATATCCTCATTATCTCCATGGGAAGAGCGTAGGCAAGAATTACTTTGCTGTTCCTATGATCTTTATTTCATGGTATCCGGGACCCGTAAACTCCTTCGCAGCTTCCAATTCATTCCATGTGATAAGTAAGCCGTTTATCAGGACTCCCTTCACCAGTGCTTCAACCTTCACCCCGGCAGCTTCCCACTCTGTATTTACGATATCCATAACATTTAAATAAGTAAAGTTTGAAGTTACAAACGTATACTTTATACTGATTATTTAATCAGTTGTATTTGATAATGAAAGTTCACCTTGTCAGAATGATGCGGAATGGCATCGAGCTCAAAAAAAGCATGCTCTATGATCGATTCAATCGTCCACCGTTCGGGACGTTACAGATTGGTGATTCCACGGATAATGGCACCCATAGAAATTCAATCCGCGCCTATTTCATCCCTGAGGGAAAAATGGTCAGCAATCAAGTTTTGCTTGATTGCCATGTCTTATGGATGAATGAGCAGCGGTTTATGTTAACTGGATTTGAGATGGTTAAAACCGTGGATGGAGATGCGCGATATGCTCAATCCTGGCTTTGTATGCTCGATGACCCGCCACCGATGCCTGAGGGGCGTTAAATTATCCTAACAGGCAGGCTCCGGCGATGCTGTAGTTTTTTTTGTGCGAGGTGGTATTGGTGCGGCTTCAGTTCGCATCAATTCTGGAGGGTAGGGCAATAGGAAGGTGCGGGCAAATTCTGGGTTTTTGCATGAGAGCCACTCGTCCCAGTCTTCTGGCCGCAAGATAACCAAAGATCGTTTTTCATCACCGGGCTTGTGAAACCTGCGCATTACTGGATGCTCATCAGCATTGATGGTGATCTGAGTGAATGAGTAACTGACCGAACCATCCTCTTCCTGCCATTCCTTGTACAAGCCGGCGACGGCAAAATCTGGCTCATCGATGAGGCCGATATTCCAATTGACTGCTTTGCCTGTCTCGTAACATGGCTCGCAAAAATGTTCCATGGGCACCAGACATAGTTGGCCGTCTTTCCAAGGTCTTGAGTATGTGCGCAATTCACCGATCGTTTCTGACCTGGCATTCATTGTAGAATACCGTTTGCCTGGTGGTTGCTTTGATTTGGGCAGCAGACCATAATTGCCCAGCACAGCCTCTCGAATTCCGTTGGCGCCATGCCTGATAATGGGTGCTTTGTAGTCTGGCCATGTTTCCTTATGCCAGTCTTCGAGGTGCCGACCCGTTGTGTTGAAATGTTCAATTTTTTCGGGGCGTGTTGGAGCATAATGGGTGCACATTTCGATGCCTTTTCGTTCCGCAAAAAAACAGCGTCCTTTGATAATAAAGGGCTTTATGGACGGTATATTACAACTTTTGCGGAATTAAAAACCGTATTAACCTATTGATTTAATTGAATTTAGCAATGGACTTAAAATCCGCCGCTTCGTTAATAGCGGGCGTGCCGGTTCGATTCCGGCCTCGGGCACCACATACTTACTTTTCAAAATACTTACAAAAGCATGTTAAGTCAATAAGTTCAACGACTTAGCGTGATCTTGTTTCGTCTGGACTCGCTCAGTTTCATCCAGATTCTCTCAAGTCTGTTTTGCATCTTCCGAAATCATTTTCTTTGCAATTAAATAATTTTTGAAACATCGTCGTTCTCGGGAAAAAAAGTTCCCAAAATTGACTTTTTCGATTTCATTGTTTTTTATGGAATTAACATTACACTATGTGACGAGTGAATCTGAGTCACAGTGAAAAAGGAGACTGACATGGAATCTATGTATGAAGTTCTGGCATTAAATTTTAAATCCTCGACCGACGACAAAAAAAATGCGGTAACAATTCACATGAAAAGTGGAATATCCCACTTTGGCTATGTCAGGGAAATAACTGATGCTTCGAAAATTGTAAAGATTCGATTAGTTAATCCGAGTGGGAAATCATTTCAAGATGCTTACCTCGACATCAGCAGTATTGAATCGATTTTAGCAACCTCTGTTTAGCAGTTATCGAGGTGAGGATGTATGGCTATCCGGCCCCATGGGCTGCGAGAGCGCGTTTCATAGCCCTTACCAGCCGGTCTGTTTTCAGATAGCGAAACTCGGCGATTGTCGATTTGTCTATCTGACATGTACTTTGCTGCTCTGATTTGTGTGATTCTTGGTTTGCATATCCGTTTCCCGGGTCCTAAAATGATTTGCGCGATATCGACTTAATAAGTCTGTCGTCGTGCCGACCTACCCACTTTCAGGAGCGTGTGATGAATTTCAAGAAATCCGCATTACTGTCTTCGCTGGCTATACTGGCCCTGTGTTTTTCATCTTCGGCTTTTGCAGAACTTTGTACGGTGGGGCGAGCGACGCAGGTGCTATGGAAAGGTGATTGGTATAAGGCAACGATTACCGAGGCTTCGCCCGATAAGTGCAAGATTACTTATGTCGGTTATACCGCCGATGACGATGAGTGGGTGGGGCCAGAGAGGCTCAAAATCAAGATATTGTGGAAGGGCGACTGGTATCCTGGCCGTGTGATAAAGAAAGAAGGTGCCAACTATCTCATAGGTTATGACGGCTATTCCAGTGATGACAATGAGATTGTTCCCCTGTCACGCATACAGGTACGCTAGTTTTAGCATCACCGAAAACATGATTCAATTTACCTGGGCCTGCTGACTGGGGCCCGGAAACCACTTTGCCCGTATTTGCATGAATGGTGTCTCCACCAATCTATACAACAACCAGCCACCAAATATACCCGCAGCAGTCACCAGAACAATAGTCAGTGGTGCATTTGCATCTATGTGTCGCCTGGCTAACTGCTCACCAATCAACATGAACACAGGTTTATGCACCAGATAGACAGCATACGACCACAGCGCCAGTTGTGCTGCACCTGGCAATCGCAGGCGGTGAAGGTAGCTGTTGGGGCTGAGGGCTGCCAGGGTGAGGATGGCGAAGCTGATGGCAATGAGTGAAAAGCCCAATGAGTTGACGATCAGTAGTTTGTTGTAGTCGTCGCTGTTGATGCAATACAGGACGCCGCCAGTGGCGAGCAGGCCGGTGATGAGCAGAGCCTGGCCGTGGCGCATGAGTCTGTCGTATAAACCTGTGTGAAAATTCTTGAGCATGGCGATGGCGACGCCGGGGAGTAGTTCGTCAAAGCGGCCAAAGCTGGAGTAGTAGATCTCTGCATCAAATGCAGGATGACCATCCAGAAATGCCATGCCGCGAAACAGCATGCCGCCAGCAATCGCTGCAATGAGCAGGCCCCAGGCTAGCCACAGCGGGCTTTTGAGTCTGACCAGGACGAGGCTGACTATGGGCAGTATCAGGTAAAACTGTTCTTCTATGCACAGCGACCAGGAATGGGTGAAGGTTTGTCCGTATTCCAGCCCTATGTTTTGAGTGAATGTGAGAAACTGCCACAGCGGTGAGGTACTGCGCCCAGCCATTGCTACCGGAAAAATAAAATACACAGCCAGCACGACATAGTAATTGGGCAGCGTTCGTAGCAGGCGTCTGGCGAAAAAATTCTTAAGGGACAGGGCCTGACCATTGGCAGCGGAAGACATGATCTGGTTGCCTATCAGGTAGCCACTCAATACAAAAAATAAATCCACACCTGCCCAGCCAATGTCACCAGCAAAGCCAAAGGTTTGGTGTTTGCTGACAAAGCCGCAGTAGTGCGACATTAATACCAGCAATATGGCGAGGGCGCGCAGGGTGTCGAGGCCGTTGACTCTTTTCGTGTACATGAGGTGCGTCTGTTCTTTATGTCGATTACGGCCCTGGATCAAGGTCAGGCCCTGGTGATTATTTTTTGTTTGGCTTGCAGAGTTTTAAATTGGTACGTGTGGCCTTGATCATGGAATGATATTTGGTATTGGTTTCATCTGTGCATGAATCGCAATAGGTCGCCAGGATAGTGTCACTCAGTGCGGCATCTTCTGCCAGTGGTTGCAGCGTTGCCGTGCAGCGGTCAGGCATTTGCATTTTGTATTGGGCGAGTGCGACATCATTGCGTAGCCAGCCCAGTTCCAGTCTATCCAGGACTTTGCCGCAATTGGCGAGTACAGGTTCCAGTTTTGCCAGGGCCGCGGCATAGTCTTTTTTGTCGTACAGGGCCCTGAATTCTTTGCGTGCCTGACCACGCTCAGCAGTGCTGCAGGTAGGTAGTTGGAAGTACTGTTCTGTGATGCTCGCCAGCGAGCAATAATATTGTTCGCAAATATCAATGTTGCCGTCTACGGCAATCTCATTTTTCTTTTGGGTGAAGCGCAAAACGCAATTTTGCTTCATGCCGCTTTTTCGTAATGTTGTCTTGCCTGAGACTATGTCACCTTTGATATCGCAAGTACCTTCACCTTGAGAATGAATGCTGAAACTGAGTTTGCCAGCCTTGTCTGCTGTGATATTCAGTTTGCTAAAAGCGCCTTCACTGACATATTCGCCAGGGATGATTTGTTGTGCCTGCGCTTCCGTCTGTAACAACAGGGATGCACTGCTCAGTGCAAGAGCCAGGCAAAGCTGTGAATGGCGGCGCAATAATGTCATGCATGTCATGTCAAATCTCTATAGATATAAGAGCCAGTATCACTGAAATGTGATGAACGTGAAAACCGCGTCAGGCGGCGGCATCATATCAGAATTGACGAGTAGCAAGCATTTCACTCCCTCGCACACAAGCCAGACGCACTTGCCATGTTCTCAGAGACGAAACAGAGACGCTGCCTGTATAGCATGCAGGCAGCCTTTGTGGATGCCATCACGCACAGGCTCTTGTGCTTCGATGGCTTTTTGTTTTAGGGAGAAATAACATGACTGCGACTTGTTTTGAAGGTGCCAGCACCAATCCTGAAATTCTGGCGATGGCTGACCGTGTGTTTTCTGTATTGCGACTGTCCATACAAAGGGCAACCTGTGTCTTGAATAATGTGCCTGCGACTAATTTGCCGGCGAAGGGAGTAGAGCGCGATGCGTTTGATTTTTTAAAGACTTACCAGACCGTGAATCGCTCTGCCGTGGCACGGCTCAGTGGTATTTCGCGTACCACCGGGCGGCGTCTGGATATCAGTGATGCCAGTTTGACGGGGACTTCGCTCAAACTGAATCATGCTGCGCCGGATAATCTTTTTGAGCAGGCAAAGGCGGTTAAATATTTTGATGGTTTGAAGCTGTCATCAGCCACGCTGGCTGGCATGCGCTGGGATGCGGCGAACAAGAATGTGCTGCTGACTGCAGATAAAAAACTGCAGGTCAACGAGATCATGAATGCACTTGCATTCAGGCGTGTATTTACCGATACGGCGGCGAGTGCTGCACCTGCCAGCCCCGCAACTGCGAAACCCAAAGCCAGGGAATTGCATTTGAAACTGAAGAGCCTGACGGCGATACGCCGTTTTGGCTGGGAGGTGACAGACTGGGGCGACGACAATATCTATTGCGGTGGTGATGGTGTTGATTGCGCGCAGCAACTGCATGTGAAGGCACCGCAGTTTTCTATTCACACCTTCAAGCGTAATGGCGAGATTTTTGATATCAAGCCTGACCGCACCTTTGTGAAGTTCAATCTTGGCGGCGCTGCTGCCTGGCCACGGGTTTATATGGCGAATGTGTTTTTGGCAGAAAAAGATGTGGATGGTGGCTTTATCGAATTTTTGCAAAAGCTGTGGGACACTCTTGCTGCTGAAGTCGTGAAACTGGCAACGGCACTCGCCATGTCGGGGATAGGCGCTCTTGTCGGTGCCGTGGCTTTGTCGGAAATGCCGGTGGTGGGCACGATAGTAGGTGCGATGGTGGGGGCGGTGATTGGCTATGTAGTCGGCTGGCTGCTTGATACTGCCAAGGACGATATCTTTGAATCACCAGACAATCCTCTGGGCTTTGCTTTGTCTGCACCAGATTTTCAGTTTAGTGGTGGCCGTTTGTTCTCACCTGACATGACCCAGGATTTTTCAGTTGGCAGCTCACGTTACCTGATGACGTATTACTGGCAGCTGGTGCAGTAGGCAAAATTCTTGGGTAGCAGCGGATCAGATTGATGTGCAGTCTGATCCGCTGCGAGCGTGAAATCAAGTTGGATCATTATTGAGGAAGGGTCCGCCGCGACTAGCTTCCATTTCCAGGAACAGGGGTGTGGTCGTATCGCCTGTCAATTGTTTGCAAGCCAGTTGAGCGGTAGTTTGATGCATGACATTGGATGCTGCCAGCGCACGGTGGGCGCGCCATGCCAGCTCTACATAACCTTGTGCCTGCGCCAGATTGGCAGCTTCTTCCAGCAGTGCTCTGGATTGTTCAACATCTGTTTTGCTTGCATATGCTTGTAGCAGGAGGGCTTCACACAATACTTCTTGCAGACCGGCTGTGCGGGCAATATCTGCCTGCAGCCGGGCCGCAGTATATGCAGCTGCTACATCTTTGCGATAGCAAGCCAGGGCATGATCGATGCGGGCGATACGGGCCTGTAATAGTGGGTGAGTGCTGTTCTTTGCCAGTTCATGCAGGCGTGGCAGCAAGTCAATAGCCGGATTGGCACCCAGGCTGATCTGGCACAATAGATGCAACATTGCATACTGCGATACAGGTAATGGGCTATGGTTGTCCTTGAAGTAATCTGTGGCAGCTTCCAGATCTGACATCGCATGTGCATAGCGTCCACATTGCAGATAAATGCGGCTACGCCGCACCAGGGCTTCGGCTTCAAACATGGCTGAGGTTTGCTGGCGGCCGAGGTCCAGTGCAGTATTTACCGCAGCCAGCGCTGCATCATAGCGCCCGCCACTGGTGAGTATGGATGCCAACGCCAGTTGCGACAAGGTTTCAGTATGGGCGACGCCTGCCCAACTGAGCAGGCTGCGGCGTGCCATGTCTTCTGCCCTTGCCAGGTCGCCCAGGGCATGCAGCAAGACCGCCAGGTCGTTTTCTATGGTCAGCCCACGGCAATAGTCAGGGTAGGCGAGCAGCATGCTTTCAAAGGCATCGCGGGCAGCCCTGACATCGCCAGAAAACCAGTGTATCTGCGCTTCAAAACTGGATATGGATGGGCGGCGTGGTGCCTGGCGGCGCAGTTGATCCAGCAATGCCCAGGCGCTGGCGATATCGGGTTCGCGCATGGCCAGTTCGATGAGGGCCTCGCAAGCGTGATTGCGGTCTTCGCTACGCAATTGTGGCAAGAGGGGGCGCAGTTTTTGTGCAGCATGGCGTGCAGTGAGCAGGTCGCCGGAGAATACTGCGTTGTCCACCAGGCCCGACAGGGCTTGCCCTTCAATCTGGGCGCGCTGCACAGGGTCGGCCACGGCGGCGAGTTGATCCAGCACTTCTTGCAATGCAATGCGGCCACGTTTCAAGTCGCTAAGGAGTTCGCAGTTTGCCAGCGCCAGACGTGCATGCAATGCCTGGGTGGCATCCAGCGATTCTACCGCCACTTGTTGCCACAGGCTGCGCGCTTCGTCAAAGTGACCACGCAGATGGCATTGCGCTGCTGCACGCAGCATCCAGGCCAGCGCAGTTTGTGGTTCTTGTGCGGCAGACCAGTGGGCAGCCACGGCCAGCGGGTCGCTGTCGCCTTCTGCCCTGGCACCTAATGCCAGGGCCGCACGGCGGTGTAGGGCTTGCAGGTGTGGCATGCTGAGTCCGTTTTCTACGGCATATCTGACAAGGTCATGGCGACATAGCAGGCCCCGCGTTTCTTCACGCAGAAAGTCTGCTTCAATTGCCGCTCTGGTTGCCTTGGCTGCAGCCATTTGCTGGCTGGCATCCAGGTCAGCAATCTGCATCAATACGTTGACAGGCAGTGGTTGCACCAGTACTGCAGCGGCTTCCACCAGAGCCCTGGCAGATGGGCTCAGGGTTTGCAGACGCTGTTGCAACAGCTGTAGAACCCGCTGTGGTAATTGATGTTCTTCACGGCGACGCCGGAAAATGCCCGGCAACTGACGGGTGCGCTGTTGGTATCCTGTGGGAGCATCGCCAGTGAATTGGCTGTCGTCTACCATCTGCGAAGCTTCATGTAATATGAACTCGCGCAAAATGAATGGGTTGCCAGTGCTGGCAGCATGCAGGCGGATGAAGTCAGCGTCCTTCCAGGCATGTTGGGGGTATTGGTGCTGGCAATATTGCTGCACTGTTTCCAGGTCCAGACCTGTGACTGGCAGCACAGTCAGGTGCCCGGTCTGGCGCAGGCTTTCCAGCCAGTTGCGCTGATAATCACTCAATTCATTGCTGCGGGCTGCCGCACGCCAGCGCAAGACACCACGGTGGCTGAGCAGGCTCAATAACTCCAGCGTGGCATCGTCACACCATTGCAGATCATCTATCAGCAGCCATGGATTGCTGGCTTCAAGCACGCGCGCCAGGGCTTCCAGCAGACGTACTTTTGCTGTCAGCAAATCCAGCGGCGGTAAAGGGTCATTGGGTGCCAGTTCTGGCAGCAGGCGTGCCAGGTCAAGGCGGTAAACCATCAGGCCATCTGAAGATTGCAACTGCCTGCGCAAGCTGGCGATGTGTAGCTGCAGATATTCGACTACCGGGCGATAAGGGATTTGCCGCAAACCTTCACGTCCATGCAGTATGGGGGCCTGCTTGAAAGCCATATTCAGCAGGCTGCTTTTGCCTATGCCTGCTTCGCCTGTCAGTACCATGGCGCGGCTTTGTAGTTGCCGCAGGTTTTGCAGGATGGATTTCCTGCCGAATAATTCACCGGCGGGTGTTACGCTGTCATCGTCGTCATCTGTGTCGCTGACTGGCATGGATAGTGACCCTGATGGTTTTGCATCCAGCAATTGCCGTAGGGCTGGCAGCCATGCCGGGGGCACTCCGTTTACCTTGCTGCTATTACGTATGGCCAGTTCTGCGGCGTTGCGCCATTGCCTGTGCAAGTGCTCGCCGTGCTGTTGTGCCCAGTTCCAGAAAACCTCAAAATCAGCAAGGTAAAATCCTTCCAGCCACGCCGCTGGATGCAGCGCCAGCAATTGCGCACCATCACCACTTTTCATGGCTGCTTGCAGTGCATCAGTATCGAGCGGTAATTGCAGGCATATACGTGTACGCTCACTGAGCAGGCAGTTTTCCAGATCGGCGATGGCCAGCAATTGTTTTACCCTGTGCAGGTTGATGCGCAGATTATGCCGGGCTTCTTCACGGGCGCGCCCAGGCCAGAACACTTCGGCAACGGCATCCCTGTCCAGCCAGCGTGCATGGCAAGCCAGGTAGATCAGCAGGCAGGTTGGCAAAGTGTTGGGCAGGCGCGACGACCCGGCATGCAGCCCTTGCCACGCGGGTGTGCCTAACAGTTGCAGGAATATGGTCGGCGTTTTGGTATGCATAGATTATCCGTTGAGGTCTGCACAGGATAACCAACTAGCGTTACTGTAGTGTCTCTTTGTGATCATTTTTTCAGATAAGCTTGATTTTTACTCTTGAAGATAAATAGATTTTAAGGAACTTAAATGCTGTTGCCGGTAAATCTGGTTTTTGCACAATAAACAAGTGTAAACTCCTGAAGCACAAAAAAGATATGTCTAACTAAGCCTGATTACTATCATTCCTAAAGCCAATAAGGCATGCTGAAAACCCTGTTCCCTTTCATCCAAAGCGCAACGATACGCTGGTATGTCGCGTTGACGCTGTTGCTATTGACCGCGATGGCAGGGGAGTTGTTTGGCTTGCGCTTGCTGACGACCACAGAGTCACGTCTGGGAGATGTCTACCTGCGGCACCATGCGGCTAGCTACAAAGCTGACCCGGATATAGTGGTGGTGGATATTGATGATGCAAGTTTGCTCGGTATGCAAAAGATAGCCGGTTTGTGGGCGTGGAAACGTGAAGTCCATGCTTTCTTGACCGCTGCTTTGGTCGGATTTTCACCGCGTGCACTAGTATTTGATATTAACTTCAATGTACCCGATCTCGCGGCTCCCAAAAGTGACGCTATGTTGTCAGAGCAGATCAAGGGTTTTCCCCACGCATATATGCAAGTCTTGCAATTGCAGGATGCAAATTCTAATAACGCTATACTGATAGCTGAAATCGCAGATGGTTTTGCATTGCAACATCAAGGAAAATCAAATGCCAAAATCTCTCTGCAATTACCGTTGGCAATCGAGCGCAAAGCCTGGCGCTTGGGTTTGGTGAATAGCCTGGATGATGACGATGGAGTCTTGCGTCGTTATCGATTGTATTCAGACGTTTCTGACTGGCATCTACCTTCTTTGCCTGCCAGAGTTGCCAAGGATTTGAGTTGGAAAATACCGGCCGGTAAGGACATTCAATTGTTTTGGCCAAGTGAGGGGCATCAGCGGTTTACCTATGCAGACTTGTTCAAGACACTCACAGAAGATAGACCAAATCTGACCCCTGAGGTTGAAGCACAACTCGTTCAACTTTTCCGAAATAAGATCATCGTCATAGGTGCTTCTGCTGGAGGCCTTTTTGACCATCATTTGACCCCTTTGGGGCCTAATTATCCTGGTGTAGATATTCTGGCAGTTGCCTTGGATAATTTGAAGAATGGACATAACCTGCAGCAGACGGGGGCCATATGGCCATTTTTGCTTGGCCTGGTCTTGATCACTTTATTGGCACTGGCTTTTCAGCGGCGTATCAATCCGATTTTTACTGGCAGCGGATTGACCTTGGTGACTGTTTTGGCTGTGTTATTGGCTGACCAGATGATGCTCAGGTACTGGATGCTGCCCGTGGTGACTCCTCTTGCTTTTGCCTGGACTTGGTTTCTGTCGGCAGCAATTGCTGGATATTTGCGTGAGCGCCGCACACGTGACCGTACAGTATCTTTGTTTGGGCGTTTCCTTAATCCTGAAGTTGTGCGGAAAATTGTCGACCATGGTGAAACTGTGGAAAGTCTATCTGGCCAGACGCGTGAAATCAGCCTTTTGTTTTCTGATATACGCGGTTTTACCACGCTCTCAGAAAGCAGGCCGCCGGATGAAGTCGTTAAGCTACTTAATCGATATTTTGAAAGGCAGGTCGAAGTGGTCTGGCGGCATGGCGGGACGCTGGACAAGTTTATCGGTGACTGTATTATGGCCTTTTGGGGTGCTCCTCTGGATGATCCGGATCACGCGAAGAGAGCAGTTGCGGCAGCACTTGAGATGGAAGAAAATCTACTTGCCTTTAAGACGGAGTTGCAGGCAGATGGTACGGACTTACCGGACTTTGATGTTGGCATAGGTGTACACACTGGTGCAGCTGTGGTAGGCTTTATTGGTGCCAAACGCAAGCTTGACTATACAGCTATTGGAGACGCGGTCAACTTGGCAAGCCGTGTGGAGGGCTTAACCAAAGGTGTCTCACGTATTCTGGTGACAAAAGACACTATGCTGGCTTGCCAGAACCCAGGTGTCGATTTTATTTTACGAGGCGCGTTCCAGGTAAAGGGACGGACAGCTGAAGTTGAGTTATACGAACCCAAAAGGACAAGTGCATGAAAATCCCAATTTTAACGTTGATGATGCTGGCATATGCCAGCGTTGCTTATGCTGATTCAGCCTCAACAACACGATCGACGCCCTTGCTGGAAAAAGCAAGTGCAGATGCAGCTGTCCTGGCTACACTTTCCAGTCAGACAAGGCTGGATGCTATCCAGCGTCAAGGGGCATGGCAGCAAGTCAAAACTGCCAATGGTCAACTTGGCTGGGTGGATATGATGTCATTACGTTTCGATAGCAACGGTACAGCCAATTCTGTGAACACCTTAAAAATCCTTGGACGAACATCCAACACCGGTTCTGTCGGTACAGGTGTCAATGGTTTGGATAAGACGGATTTGGCACGGGCTTCACCAAATTATCCTGAATATCAAAAAATGCAAAGAGCTGCAGTAGACAGGAATGCAGCACAATCATTTGCTCAACGCTCGCAAATGTCGGGCAATAAGGTGGAGTATTTGGATCAACCCAGAAATTCCAAGCGGGAGGAAAATTAAGATGCGAGCCTATAAGAAATTGTTAATCGCCAGTATCGCGATTACATGTTGCGCGCCAGTTTTTGCTCAATTTGATTTTTTAAAAGGAATTGGTGGCGGACTTGGAAAGCACGTTGAGACTGCAAAAAATTTCGTTGAACAAACGAAGGAAATTGATGAACCAAAAGAAATTGCATTGGGTCAAGAATTTGCCGCGACCTTGTTGGGTGCGAAGCCTTTATGGAATGACGCAGGTGCTCAACGGTATGTAAATACTTTAGGGCGCTGGCTGACTTTACAAACAGAGAGACCAGATTTGCCTTGGACATTTGGGGTGTTGGAAGATGACGGTTTTAATGCATTTGCAACCCCAGGTGGTAACATTTTTGTGACCAGGGGGTTATTGGCTCGTATGCATAATGAGAGTGAATTGGTTGGTGTTTTGTCCCATGAAATTGCACACGTGTTGCGTAAGCATTATGTGAAAGCCATGCAAAGCAAAGCCTTTTTAAGTTTTGGGGGGGATGCTCTGATAAGTGCTTACGCAAAGGGAAATTTCGCAGAATTCAAAGAAATGGCCTTGAAGGCAGCAAAGGAAATGTACTCTAAAGGACTGGACAAGGGTGACGAATATGAGGCTGATCGCGTGGCCGTTGTTATTGCAGCACGTGCCGGATATGACCCTTACGGTTTACCCGCTGTGCTTCAGACTTTACAGTCGAAGAGTGCCCAGGATAATAACTTCAGTCTTCTGTTTGAAACGCACCCTTCTCCAAGTGACCGTATAGATAGTCTGGATAAGGCGATGAGATCACGTTTTGGCTCGGGTAATTGGGGCGCTGGAAAAACAATTGAGGAACGGCTCAAAGAGTTTAGCCGCTAGTTAATTGCTGCTTCAGTAAAAAAAACCTCAAGCTAAATGCTTAAGGTTTTTTTTGAAACCAGATGTTTAATGGCTACATTAGTTTTAATAAAACCTCGCCAGCAATTTAGACAACCGCCCGTTCGCTGTTCCCTTGCGTATCACCACGTTCAACTTTTCCATTTCCGCTTCATATTTATCATTCGCTGCGGCGAAATGGGTGGTGTCATAAAACACGGGTCTGGCGGATACATAGAAAGTCTTGCCCGTCAGCTCAGGGTCATTGAAACTGGGGATGAGTTGGTCGCGTAGATAGGCTTCTACCTGGCTTGCACGCTGCAACTGGCGCACTGGCCAGAGCATGATGTCGCTGCGGCGGTTCATGAGCTTTTTAAAACGGGCAGCGGATGAGGCGGAGTCCTCCTGCACCTGGAAGACGACATTTTTGGCTTTCTCAAAATCCATGCCATGGCTGAAGCCACGGCCTATGCTGACGGTTTTGCCGCGCAGGTCTTCCATGGACTGGAAATTGGGACGGGGATCACCATAGGTAATCGCCCAGATTTTTTCGCTGACGACTGGGATGGAAAAATGATACAGCTTCAGTCGTTCAGGTGATTTGGAAATGCCAAAAATAATGCCTTCACCATTTTGCGCCATGAGTTGTGCGCGGTTCCATGGCAATAACTGCTTGTCAAAGTGTATGCCGGATTCACGTTCAAAATAAATCAGTATGGCTTCGAGGTCACGGTCCAGTGGTAATTGCCGGCCATGGATGTCCAGGCTTTCTTGCAGGAAGAGTTTAATCGTGGGTTTGTCTTGGTCGGGTTTGTTTGTGCCGGCAGATGCTGGCGACAGTGCGAATACTGACAATGACAGAAGACAGACTAACTGTTTAAAGCGGTGCAGCATAGGTATTCTCGACGGCAGTTTAAAGCCAATTGATATTTCTAAAAAATGGCGCAATGAGATCATTGCATTTTGATAAGCGGATTGTTTTTTTGTGTAGACATCATGGAATCAGCGCATGCCATGAAGACGGGTATCTGAATGCTGTCTCAAAAATCCTGCACTAAACAGGCTATTAATCCGGCCTGATTGTAGTCTGCAATTGCCCGAATTTTGTCTGTTCTTGGACGCGGAATACTTTGTTTGCATTCTTGTGCTTGTATTATTAAAACCAAGTAAAATTTGGTTTGATAACCAAAATAACGAGTAAGCTTTCACCATGTCGAGAAAATCCAATACCGAGCAGCGCCGTCAAGAGATCGTTTTTGCACTATTGTCTGTCATGGCAGAACATGGCTATGAAAAAGCCACCATATTGGCGATTGCCAAACAGGCTGGGCTGGCACCGGGTTTGATTCATTACCACTTCAAGAGCAAGGGCGAGATCCTGCTTTATCTGGTCAAATTGCTGGCTACCATGTCACGTGCACGCTATGACGCACTGGCCGCAACTGCCAGCACGCCGCAAGAAAAGCTGCTGGCATATATCAACGCGCGTCTGGCCAAAGGGGAGGGGGCAATGCCTGAGGCGGTCTCTGCCTGGGTAGTGATCGGAGCTGAAGCTGTCAGGCAGCCTGAAGTGCGCGCCGTGTTTCAGGAAGCCATTGCGGCCGAACTGGTGCTGATACAGGCTCTGCTGACTGTATGTCTGCAAGACCAGAAGAAGCGTACTCATGGTGTCGCTGAGCTGGCGGCTGGTTTGCTGGCTTTTATGGAAGGTGCGTTTCAACTCGCCAGTGCTGCGGGCGACATTATGCCGCAAGGCTATGCGGCGACAACTGCCAGGGCATTTATAGAAAACAGCCTGGCAGCACAAGCAACAGTCTGAAACATCTTTGATATTTTAATGATTATGTTAATGCTCGATAGGGTTATTCTTTCCAGCCATTTTTCATCATATTGAACAGGGTATGCAGAGTAGCTCTGGGGTTTTCAGCATCTTTCGAGCGATGGAAAGCATCCAGAATAAAGTGGGCGATGGCCTCTGCTTCTGCTTTCTCAAGTTCATTTTTCGTTTCTTGCTGCAGCACGACAGCCAGTGACTTTTCATAGCGCATCCAGATTTGTTTGGCGTAGACATATAAATCTGGCGTGGAATAGATCAGCTTCCTGAAGGCGTCTACCTCTTTCTTCTTGGCCAGATCAAAAGCCATAAAGCTGGAAAAATGCTCAAGTAAGGCATCCAGTATGGATACGCCTTTTTTTCTGTCAGTAACGGCAGCGATCAGTCTTTCTTCCCGCTCGTCTTCTTCATCAAATACCAGCATCTCTTTGGTGGGGAAGTATTTGAACAGCGTAGGGACGGACACTTCTGCCAGTCTGGCGATTTCTGCCGTTGTGACTTCGTCATAACCTTTTTCAATAAATAGTCTTGTTGCCAAGTCGGAAATCATTTTCCTGGTTTTCGCCTTTTTTAATTCCCTGAGTCCCATTACTTGCCTCGTGTCGCATCTTTGCATAAGTGTCTTGCCATCATTTTAGCAGCTTTTGTTATTTGAATTAAAAAATTAAGTGACTTTACTTTTTAATTTGATTAAATTATAGTGTGACTCAAGGCAGTATTCAGGTTGCTGATTTCAATCAAGGTTTTTTGATATAAGCAAAAATCTCCGGCTCCCTGCAATATTTGCAATTTCAAAACGTCTATTCATTAAGTGTGCAAACTACGTGTGCAAACTATATTGCTGTAAAAGCATGCAATAAGATGGATAAAACCGGAATAATCGTCATGACACAAATCCATAAGCAAAGCTCAATACTGGACAAGCAGATCGCCATCATCGGTGCAGGGCCTGGCGGGTTGACATTGGCGCGCCTGCTACAGATGCATGGTGCGAAAGTGAAGGTGTTTGAGAGAGATATCAATCAGTTTGCCAGAGTGCAGGGTGCAACCCTGAATTTGAATGAAGGTTCAGGTTTGTCAGCCTTGCGCGCTGCGGGTTTGATGGATGCATTTGAGCAGGCTTATCGCCCAGGTGCCGAAAAAATGCTTTTTGTGGATGCGCAGGCTGCAGTCATCATTGATGAGCTTGATTCAGAGAGCAATGACAGGCCAGAGATAGACCGCGGCCCGCTGAGAAATTTGCTGCTGGCTTCACTGGCTGAGGACACCGTAGTGTGGGATGCCCGTTTCTCGTCTTTGCAAAGGACAGAAGAGTCAGTTGAAATTGCATTTGAAAACGGCGACAAATTCACTGCTGATTTGCTCATCGCTGCCGATGGTGCGAACTCAAAAATACGTCCCTATATCACGCCGCTTGCACCGGAGTATTCTGGTGTGACTGTGCTGGAGGGGAGTGTCGCTGATGTAGAAACCACTATTCCTGAATTATATGAATTGCTGGATGGAGGCAAAGTGTGTGTGCTTGACGATGAAAAGACTTTATTCATCGTATTGAAAGGCGATGGCAGCGTGGCTTTTTATACTGGACATAAAGCCGATCAGCATTGGCATGCAAAATGTGAGATCGATTTTTCTGATCGTGATCAGGTATTCGCCTGGTTCAAGCAGGAATTCAAGGGCTGGAGTGATATCTGGGCAGAATTATTCAGGCATGCCACTCTGCCGTTTATCCCCCGCCCACAATTCTGTGCGCCGGTTGATCAAAGCTGGCCATCCTTGTCTAACCTGACCATGCTGGGTGATGCTGCCCATGTCATGCCGCCGTATGCAGGCGAGGGTGTAAACATGGCAATGCAGGATGCCCTGGTGCTGGCGAATCAATTGCTGACCCCGGATATGGCTGATATGCGTACAGCCATCGCTGCATATGAAGCCGAGATGCGCGCACGCAATGCAGAGACCGCAGCAGAGACACTGAGATTTACCAAGGTCTTTCATTCCTATGAAGCAGTGCCGTTTTTCAGGGAATTCTTTGCTGGAAATCAGGACGTGCTTCTACAAAAAGATGGCTTCAGAGAAGCTGCCTGAGCTATGTTAAAAACTACATAAAAAAGCTGCATAAAGACTACAAAAAATATGAACTCAGGCCATGACAAAGAGTCTGAGTTTCAATTCAAAAGAAAGAAAATATGAATCAATCCATATCTGCTGAACCGCCAGCGCAGTTCACGGGCTATCAAAAATTTGTACTCGCCATACTGGCGTTTTTACAATTCACTATCATTCTGGATTTCATGATCATGTCACCTCTGGGTGCGATTCTGATGCCAGCTTTAAATATCACGCCTTCACAGTTTGGTGTGGTGGTGTCTGCCTATGCCTTCAGTGCTGGTATCGCTGGTTTTGCGGCAGCGGGTTTTGCTGACCGCTTTGACCGTAAAAAACTCTTACTGTTTTTTTATGTTGGTTTTATCCTTGGTACCTTCCTTTGCGGTATCGCACCTAATTTTTATTTCCTGTTATTTGCACGCATCGTGACTGGCCTGTTCGGGGGTGTCATTGGCTCTATCGTGATGGCGATTACGACGGACCTGTTCCCTTTCAGCATGCGCGGCCGGGTCATGGGCGTGTTGCAATCGGCGTTTGCAGGTAGCCAGATTCTGGGTTTGCCTATTGGTCTTTATCTGTCCGCTCACTGGGGCTGGCATGCGCCTTTCCTGATGATCGTGGGCATGGCTGCATTGGTCGGCGTTATCATCATTGCGAATCTGAAACCGATAGACGGACATCTGAAATTGCAGTCTGATCGTAACCCCTTCCATCATTTGCGAGACACAATAGCAACACCAAGGTATTTGCTGGCATTTGCTGCAACAGGCTTCCTGAGTATCGGCGGCTATATGCTGATGCCATTCAGTAGCGCTTTTTCAGTTAATAACCTGGGCATTTCGATGAAAGAATTGCCGATCGTTTATCTGGTCACCGGATTTGGTGCGATTATCACTGGCCCTATGGTGGGCAAGCTCAGTGACAAATTTGGTAAATACCGCGTATTTTTATTCGGTGCGGTAATGACCATCATCATGGCGTTGATCTATACACGTCTTGGTATCACGCCGTTGCCTATGGTTATCCTGGTCAATGTCTTGCTCTTTGTTGGTATTTTTTCTCGCATGATCCCTGCCCAGGCAATGATGTCAGCTGTGCCAGCGGCTGACAGCCGGGGCGCATTCATGGCGATCAATTCATCGTTGCAGCAAATTGCCGGTGGTGTTGGTTCTGTGGTTGCGGGGATGATCGTCAGCCAGCCTGATGGTGGTGCGATATTGCATTTTGATTTGCTGGGTGACATTCTGGTTTGTACTGTGTTGCTGACTGCCGTCATGATGTACTTCATACACCGTATGGTGGCGACACCTGTTATTGCTGTACCTGCCTGATCAAGGCATTTCAATTAGCTAGTTTCAATAAAAAATCTGAATACTTTGCTACGGCAAGTGTTCAGATCTCACTCATTCATGGCCCTTTAAGCATAAAGGGCTAGCCTTTCCCCAGAGCTAAGGGGTATTTCTTCCTTTATTCCCCGCATCTTGTGCTTCTGTCATAGCCAATAATTACACCTGTACACATGCGTAATCAAAGCAATGCTTGCTTTGAGGAAATAACAGGAGTCGGCAATGGCCGAAGATAGCGATCTCGAAAGAACCGAACCGGCCTCGCCCAAGCGCCTTGAACAGGCGCGGGAAGAGGGCGACGTTCCGCGTTCGCGCGAGCTATCTACCTGTACCATCTTGCTGGCGGCAGGGGGCGCGCTCTGGGGCATGGGTGACGGGCTGGTGCGCCAGTTGAATCATGCATTGGTCGCTGGTTTGTCATTGGAACGGGCGATTATCTATGATCATGAACTCCTGTTTTCAAAAATTGCCACCAGCCTGATGGAGGTACTGGTGGCTTTTGCCCCAATTGCCGGATTATTGATGGTGGTGGCGCTTGGCTCGCCTTTGCTGATAGGTGGCTGGCTGTTCAGTGCCAAGGCTTTGACCCCGAATTTTTCGCGCATGAATCCGATTTCAGGTCTGGGTAATATGATTTCCACCCGCGCAGGTGTGGAATTGATCAAGGCGATCATTAAAACCATCTTGGTCGGTACGGTTGCCTGGATAGTCATCATGGGGCAAAAGAATGCCATTTTTGCCTTGCCGCTGGAATCGTTGAAATCTGGCCCAGCCCACGTCGGCCACATGATGGGTGTATGCTTTCTGGCCATCGTTGGCTCGCTGGCCGTGATCGCCGCGATTGATGCACCTTACCAGATGTGGCAATACGCTGAAAAGCTGAAGATGACGCATCAGGAAGTGGTGCAGGAATCCAAAGAAGCGAACGGTAATCCACAAATCAAGGCGAAAATTCGCGCCCAACAGCGTGAGATGGCACGCCGCCGCATGATGTCTGAAATTCCGACTGCTGACGTCGTTGTCACTAACCCGACTCACTTTGCTGTTGCCCTGAAATATACCGAAGGCGGCAATGGTGCGCCTAAGGTCATCGCCAAGGGGGTTGATGCAGTTGCTGCCAAAATCCGTGAACTGGCGAAGGAACACAATGTGCCCTTGCTGGAAGCGCCGCCATTGGCACGTGCGTTGTACAAACATACTGACCTTGGTGATGAGATACCTGAAGCCCTGTATGCCGCCGTGGCAGAAGTGCTGGCCTATGTGTATCAATTGCGCAGTTACACCAAAGTCGGCGGCAACAAACCTGTAGAACCAAATGATCTATATGTACCACCAGAGCTTGATCCTAATAACCAAACACAAAATCAAGCAGATAATCAAGCAGGAGTCCGAGCATGAATAGTTTCACCTTACCTGCCTGGATGAATGGCATAAATACCAGAGCGCTGGCGGCGCCTTTCCTCATCATCCTGATGTTGGCGATGATGATCTTGCCTCTGCCAGCATTTGTTCTGGACGTGTTTTTCAGCTTCAATATCGCGATTGCGATTATCGTTTTGCTGACCAGCTTGTATACAGTCAAACCGCTGGATTTCATGGTGTTTCCTACTGTACTGCTGGTCAGTACGATGTTGCGCCTGTCCCTGAACGTGGCTTCTACCCGCGTGGTACTGACTGAAGGTCATACTGGCCCGGATGCCGCCGGTAAAGTGATCGAAGCCTTTGGTCACTTTTTGATTGGTGGTAATTACACCGTTGGTATCGTGGTCTTCGTTATCCTGACCATCATTAACTTTACCGTCGTCACCAAGGGCGCTGGCCGTATTGCTGAGGTGGGTGCGCGTTTCGCCCTGGACGCGATGCCAGGCAAACAAATGGCGATTGATGCTGACTTGAATGCCGGTTTGATCGCTGAGCAGGAAGCACGCCGCCGCCGTACTGAAGTCGCGCAGGAGGCTGAATTCTATGGCGCCATGGACGGTGCCAGTAAATATGTACGTGGTGACGCGGTGGCCGGCATCATGGTCACTGTCATTAATATCGTTGGTGGTCTGGTAGTGGGCATGGTGCAGCATGACCTGGATTTTGCTACTGCGCTGAAAAACTATACATTGCTGGCGATCGGTGATGGACTGGTGGCGCAGATACCTTCGCTGATCATTTCAACGGCAGCCGGTGTTGTGGTTTCTCGTGTAGCCAGTGACCAGGATATCAGCGGACAGTTGATAGGGCAATTGTTTGCCAAGCCCCAGGTCATGATCATCACCGGCGGCATCATAGGCGGCATGGGTTTGATACCCGGCATGCCGCATATCGCCTTTATATTGTTGGCAGCAGTGCTTTGTGGCGGCGGCTATTTGTTGAACAAGCGCGCCCAGATGCCTCCGGTCATTGAAGAAAAAGTCGAAGCTCCTGCCAATGCCGGTCAGGAAATGGAAGAAGCGACCTGGCAAGATATTTTGCCTGTCGATACTCTGGGCCTGGAAGTTGGTTATCGCCTGATCCCATTGGTAGATAAGAACCAGGGTGGCGAACTCTTGCGCCGTATCAAAGGCATACGCAAAAAATTCGCCCAGGAAGTTGGTTTTTTGTCGCCACCTGTCCATATCCGCGACAATCTGGAACTGAAACCTTCGGCTTACAGGATTACCCTGAAAGGTGTTGAAGTTGGTGCCGGTGAAGCGCTCAGTGGTCAGTATCTGGCCATCAACCCGGGTATGGTGACTGGCAATTTGCCTGGTGCTGTCACCAATGATCCTGCCTTTGGCTTGCCTGCGGTCTGGATAGAGGCTGCCATGCGCGAACAGGCACAAGCCATGGGTTATACCGTGGTTGATTCCGGCACCGTTATCGCTACCCATTTGAATCACCTGATCACCAGTCACGCGGCTGAATTGCTGGGTCGTCAGGAAGTACAGTTGTTGATGGATCATCTGGCGAAAGACATGCCAAAAATGGTGGAAGAACTGGTGCCAAAAGCCCTGCCTTTGTCCATCCTGCAAAAAGTATTGCAGAACCTGCTCATCGAAGGTGTGCATATCCGTGACATGCGTACCATCATTGAGACGCTGTCCGAGCAGTCCATGCATACCCAGGATGCCAATGAGCTGACGGCGCAGGTCAGGATTGCACTGGGTCGTGCCATCGTCCAGCAAATCTTCCCGACCGGGAATGAGATGACGGTCATGACCCTGGATAGCCGCCTTGAACGCCTGTTGATGCAAGCCCTGCAAACCAGCGGTGCTGATGGTTCTGGCATAGAACCTGGTCTGGCCGATACCCTGGCGAGCCAGACCGAGGCTGCAGCCCAGCATCAGGAACAAATGGGCCTGACTCCAGTCTTGCTGGTGCCAGCACCATTACGTGCCTTGCTGTCGCGCTTCTTGCGCCGCAATTTGCCGCAACTCAAAGTCCTGTCACACGCAGAAGTACCTGAAACAAAAACCATTAGAGTCACCAGTCTGGTCGGAGGTCAATCATGAACGTCAGAAAATTTACCGCGAACACTTCTCGCGAAGCTTTGCGCATGTTGCGCGATGCTTTGGGGGCAGATGCCGTTATCCTGTCGAACCGTAATGTGGGCGGCAAGGTGGAGATTCTGGCGATGGCCGATGAAGCCATCAGCGCCATTGCCCCCGCTTCCAGTGATGAGGCACCGGTACCTGAAGTGCCGCGCTTTGCGCCGCGTTTCCAGCCAGAGGATGCTGTCATGAGGCCGCGCGCTTTTGAACGCTCCATGGACGCGCCTGCAAGTGTGCCGACTTTCAAGTCTGTGACCAGCGCATCTGCTTTCACCAGTGAAATCGAAGCGCCGGTGAGCGCCAATGAACTCAATGATGTGATGTCAGAAATACGCTCCATGCGCAGTATGCTGGAATCGCAACTGGCAGAGATATCATGGACGCAGACGCAAAAACGCCAGCCGCAAAAAGCAGAAATCCTGCGTGAATTGCTGGCTACTGGCTTTAGCGCCAGCTTGTCCCGCTATCTTGTAGAAAAACTGCCAGAAACTGGCAAGGTTGAGAATGGCCTGGACTGGATCAAGAATGTGCTGGTACGCAATCTGTCCACTATCGATAATGAAAATGAAATGCTGGAAAAGGGCGGCGTGTATGCCCTGGTCGGCCCTACAGGTGTAGGCAAGACTACGACTACGGCCAAGCTGGCTGCTCGTTGCGTCATGCGCCATGGCCCCTCCAAGCTGGCATTGATTACTACCGATGGTTATCGTATCGGCGGCTTTGAACAATTGCGTATTTACGGCAAAATCCTGGGTGTGATGGTGCATGCCGTCAAGGATGAGGCTGATTTGCGCATCGCCTTGTCCGAGCTCAAGAACAAGCATACGGTGCTGATCGATACAGTCGGTGTCAGTCAGCGCGACAAAATGGTGACTGAGCAAGTCGCGATGTTGTCAGGAACAGACACTCCGGTGAAGCGCTTGCTGTGCCTGAATGCGACATCGACAGGTGAAACCTTGAGTGAAGTGGTGCGTGCTTATCAGGGGAATGGTCTGGCAGGTTGCATTTTGACCAAGCTCGATGAGGCAGCGACGATAGGTGGCGCACTCGATATTGCGATACGCCAGAAGCTTATGGTGTATTACGTTGCCAGTGGCCAGCGTGTGCCGGAAGACCTGCATATTGCCAACAAGCTGTATCTGATAGACCGTGCTTTCAAACTCAAGCGCGAAACGGCCGCTTTCCGTTATCTCGATGAAGAGTTGCCTCTGCTGATGGCTGGTGCAGTCACGGCTGCACAGGCATCAGGACGTGCTGGTCAGGAGGTGTCCCTTGGCTAGTTTCGATCAGGCTGAAGGCCTGCGCCGCATGCTGGCTGGGCCAAAACCAAGAGTGTTTACCTTTTTGTCAGCATTGAGGGAAGATGAAAAAAGCGGCATGCTGGTCAATCTGGGGGTGTCGCTGGCACGTCAGGGTAACCAGGTGTTGATGGTGGACGCTCGTTCATCAGAGAATAGTGTTGGCGCATGGTTGAATGCCAACCTTGATCAGACCTTATTGGATGTAGCGAAACAACAGCGTACAATGAAGGAAGCAGTGAAATTGGTTGCTTCCGGCTTGTCGGTGACGATGTTGGCGCGCCATGCATGGCTGCCGCCAGAAAATACGCGGCAATTGTCCAAAGTGTTTGATGTGGCGGCGAACCGTGCTGATCTGGTCATCGTGGATAGCGAGATCAATTTGGATGACAGTTTTCCGTTGGCGACGCTGGACGACAGCGAACTAGTAATACAGGTTTCAGCTGATCCCGACATGATCAAGGCTGCTTATGGCCTGATCAAGCGAGTGAGCAATCGGCTTGGCAGGCGTGGTTATGGTATTTTAGTGTCCGGTGCATCGGAAAAAGAGGCGAGATTGATTTATACAAATATGGCGCAGGCGGCCAGCCGTTATCTGGCAGTGCCACTGCACTACGTCGGCAATGTGCCGGAAGATGAACATGTAAGAAAGGCTGCACATTTGGGACGCTCTGTGATTGATGCTTTTCCTAAAGCCCTTGCTTCTCTGGCATTCTCCCGGCTGGCTGAACAATTGGCGAAGACCGCGCGTTCCACATTATGTTTAGAGGGAGTCCCTGAGCTGGGTGTCGGTCTCGGAATGTAATCAAAAAATGTACACCGCTAGCGGAAAATCAGATAAAAACTTCCTTTTAAGGGAGCATGCGCCCCTGGTCAAGCGTCTGGCTTACCAGTTGAAGGCGCGCCTGCCTCCCAGTGTGGAGGTAGACGATCTTGTGCAGGCCGGTATGATAGGCCTGCTGGATGCCGTTAACCGCTATGAAGACACCCATGGAGCACAGTTTGAAACCTATGCGGTGCAACGCATACGGGGTGCCATGCTGGATGAATTGCGCAGTAGTGACTGGTTGCCGCGTGGCGTGCGCCAGAACATGCGCAAGATAGAAAATGCCATGAATGTGTTGCAGCAAAAGCTGGGGCGACCACCACTGGAAACCGAAGTGGCGAAGTCGCTCAAGCTCAGCCTGGAAGAGTACCAGAACCTGCTCACTGACAGTGGCGGGCATCAACTCGTGTACTACGAAGACTTTCATGATTCAGATACCAAGGAACATTTTCTCGATCATTATTGCTCGGATTTTTCTGGCGATCCGCTACAAGATTTGCTCAATGACGACTTCCGCGATGCTGTCATCGGCGCGATAGACAGTCTGCCAGAGCGAGAGAAACTGCTCATGGGTCTGTACTATGAGCAGGAATTAAATCTTAAAGAAATCGGTGCCGTGATGGGGGTGTCAGAATCACGGGTCTCACAATTACATAGTCAGGCTGTGGCCAGGCTCAGGGCATACTTAAGGGAGAAAGCGTGGACTGGGCTAGCATAGTTGGTTTGATACTGGTGGTGTTAGGCATCGTCAGCGGACAGTTGATTGAAGGCGGGCGCCTGTCTTCGCTGGTGCAACCTGCTGCTTTTGTGATTGTGGTGATTGGTACCCTGGGTGCAGTGCTGTTGCAAAGCAGGCTCAATACCTTTATGCGCGGTGTGCGCATGCTGCGCTGGGTGGTGTCTGAACCGCCGGACAGCAGCAAAAAAAATGTCGCAGATGCGCTGATCTGGAGCGTGGTCGCCAGACGCGAAGGTTTCCTGAGCCTGGAGCGTTATATGAATGCTTCCACTGATCCCTTCATAGGCAAGGGCCTGCGTCTGGTGATTGATGGCATAGACCCGATACGCCTGAAAGACATACTTGATGTCGATATATCGCTCTATGAAATGGAGCAGCGCCAGGCCGCTAAAATTTGGGAAGCAGCAGGTGGTTATTCCCCGACCATAGGTATCCTGGGTGCCGTGCTGGGGTTGATACATGTGATGGAAAACCTTAGTGATCCATCCAAACTTGGTGGTGGTATTGCTGTTGCCTTTGTTGCCACGATCTATGGTGTGGGCATGGCCAACTTATTGTTCTTGCCAGTCAGCCATAAGCTGAAAGAAATCATAGGCCGAGAAGTGACGCGGCGTGAAATGTTGTCTGATATTTTTTATAGCATCGCTTTGGGCGACAGCCCGCGTGTGGTGGAAGAAAGACTGACCAATCATCGCAACTGACGGTAAGGCTACCAGGTAATGCCAGACTAAGGCTAGACTGAGAAAATATACTTATGGCAAGAAAAAAATACCACGAAGAACCAGAAAACCATGAGAGGTGGCTGGTTTCTTACGCGGATTTTATTACCTTGCTGTTTGCTTTTTTTGTCGTCATGTATGCGATATCCTCGCTGAATGAGGGCAAGTACCGGGTCTTGTCAAATTCGCTGACTGGTGCATTTGGCAAGGTTATGACGGTTAATCCCAAGCCTGTTGACGCGCCAGTTGAGCAAAAAATCAAACTTGATCCTTTGCCGCTGGTCAAAAACCGCATCAGCGAAGGCTTGCGCAAGGAGAGAGCGCAAATGACCACCATGGCCAAGGACATCCTGACCGTGCTGGAGCCTTTGGTGCGCGAAGGCAAGGTGAGGGTGACCCAGACCAGCCGTGGTATCACCATAGAAATTAATGCCAGCCTTTTGTTTGCACCGGGTGATGCGCGTCTGAATATCGATTCCATACAGGCGCTGAAAGCCATTGCCGGTGTTCTCAAGATCGATACCCATGCGATACAGGTAGAAGGCCATACCGATAATCTGCCTATCAAAAACTCTATTTTCCCCTCTAACTGGGAATTGTCTGCCGTACGAGCCAGTACCGTTGCCCGTTTGCTCACAGAGAACGGTGTCGATGAAAACCGGGTGACAGCAGTAGGGCAGGGGGCGAAATTACCAGTGAGCGACAATGAGAC
Source organism: Undibacterium sp. GW821-FHT07F11 (assembly GCF_059418665.1). Classification (NCBI taxonomy): domain Bacteria; kingdom Pseudomonadati; phylum Pseudomonadota; class Betaproteobacteria; order Burkholderiales; family Oxalobacteraceae; genus Undibacterium; species Undibacterium sp. GW821-FHT07F11. Next base: position 171,647 of record NZ_JBWKQH010000010.1, on the reverse strand, counting down.
ACCAGAAGGGAGAGCCAGGAACCGGCGTGTATCTGTCACCATACTGGCAGTCTTGCCAGAGCCCGTAGTAGAAGTGCCTTTAGTGCCAGCATCTGCGCCTGCTGCAACATCATTGCCCGCACAAGCTGCAAGGCCAGCCGCAGCTTCCTTGCCTCAAACTGCGGTGAGGCCTTAAATTCGTTGAGGTTTGCCCGGAAAGGGCGAGGACAGACGCATGACAAAGTGTCACGTCAGTCTTAGGTGGCGATATAGCCTTTACCTGGCGTGCTTTTGACAGTCGATTGACCATTTGGGCCATACATGGACCCAGCCTGATTTGTATTTTGTTGCAGCAGATTTAAGGTTGCCTGATTCAGCGACAATCGACGGTTAATCAGTGAACCGTTGGTGCGATTATCTTCTTTGGCTTGCACAGTCAGTTGTAGTAGCGCATCCCAGTGTTTGGCGACAGTCTGGGCATCGTCGGCTTGCTGCAAATAAGCTTGCATGCCGTCAATATCAGCGTTAAATCCAAGTTCACTCAAAAAGCTGTTACGCTTTTTTTCCAGTTCCGTCATTTTGACTACAAGTTGTCCCTTGCTCTGGGTAAAGTCATTGAGCTGGACAATATCGCTTTCAACCAGTGCAGATTGCTCTTGCTTAAGCAACTCGGCGAGCGACGACATGACGCTCACTTCTTCCTGCAGGCATTGTTGAATGGCAGCGTGTCCGGAACTTGTTGCGTTCATTTTAGCGTTTTCTGGCGTTGAGCAAATCTTTAACTGTTTCCAGAAGCCCATCAGCGACTTTTTCCGAATTCACCTGAAAGCGTCCTTCGGAAATGGCCAGCTTGATCGCTTCCACCTTCTTCGTCTCAAACACAGCATTGCTGGCCTGCGTACTTTGCAAGGCTTGCAACTGTGTGGACAGGGTCGAAATTTGTACTTTCGACGAATTCGTCACGGGTACCGCAGTTTCCGCGGGTTTTTCCGTGCGAGCCTGTTGCGGGCTTACTGGTAGCCCCGCGGTCTTATTCAGTGCGTCATCAATTTTCACAGCGATACCCTCTAGTGTGGGACTTACAAACATCTACATCCAGTTTATCGGCTGTGTAATTTTAAACTTTAACCTTACTGTGAAAAAATATTGCATACATTTAATTCTATAGGCTAAATATCTTGCTATCAGTAAACTATTTCTATAATGCCACCATTCTTGGCAACACCGCTGACGGTTTGTCCAGAGCTGGTTTTGGCCTTGGCAATCTGCCCATCTGCTGCGTTATTGAGCGCAATGGCATCTGTTGCTACTTGGAAACCAGGCCCATTGCTGACTACCCGCACAGATTGTCCCTGTTGAACTACGGCAGGACTCTTCAAGGCATCCAGACGCATGACGCTGCCAGAGGCCATGGAAACCTGCATGCTTTTACCGATCGCTTGCTCAGGAGCAGTGATGACACCGGCTGGCAATTTTGAGATATCGCCTCTTTGCTTGCTTAAATCGTTTAGTGAAATGACTTGCCCATGAGTAAGGGCGTTGGCTGCAACATAATAATCCGCCGTGACTTGTACATTTGCCTGCAGATAAACCAGCCAGGGGGCAGGTGCAGTACAGCGTATCGCCAGGGTCACTTTGCCCCATGGCTTGCTGCCTGGCAATAGATAGGGATTGGGATTATCGCAAGCCTGCAAGTTGAGTCGTTTATCAACCTCACCCACGCTCACCACTACTTCATTGCTCAGGCCTGATGCCTGTAGTGTCAAAAAGTCCAGTGCAATCTGGCGCAACTGTGCAGTGTCCTGGGCCTGGGTTGCAGGTGCCGCCTGACCAAGGCATGTGAAGCCGAGCAGCGATAGTGTCAAAACTTGCTTGCTGACGATTCTGCTTAATTTCTTTGCGGCTTTCATCATGTTTCCTGCCTGGATTGTTCTGAACTCTATTTTAGGATTCACAGGCTTTTTTGAATGCTTGAATAAACGGGCTTTTCCCTTTCTGCTTGCCTGATCAAACTTGTCCTGTGGCGAATAAGATGCAAGGTATAGAAAACCCTTGTGTGCCTTATGAGTAAAGCACAGTGGCAGAGGAGAGAAAGATGGTTGGCAGATTAGATGACTTTTTGAAATTCCACGAGACTGCCTTGTCAGTCCGGGGGCAGCGTCAGCAATTGCTGGCATCCAATATTGCCAATGCTGACACACCTAATTACAAGGCGAAGGATATTGATTTCTCCAGCGCACTCAGCCATGCCCTGGGGCAAAACCTGAACCAGTCACCGACAGCCTTGAGCAAGACCGCAGCCCAGCACATCGACACACCGGGTAGCGTAGCAGGCATGACGCCACAATACCGCCCCACAGTACAAGGTAGCGTCGATGGTAATACTGTTGATATGGATGTGGAGCGTAATCAGTTTACCGACAATGCCCTGCGTTATGAAGCCAGCCTGACCATTATCAATATGCAGATCAAGAATATGTTGGCAGCGATACAAGGATAATCATCATGTCACTCTTTAATGTCTTCAATGTTGCCGGATCAGCCATGAGTGCGCAGTCACAGCGCCTGAATGTGGTAACCAGCAATCTGGCCAATGCCGACAGTGTCACCAGTTCAGACGGTACGCCATATAAAGCCAAGCAGGTGGTTTTCAGTGCAGTGCCCGTGGCAGGCACTGCGTCTACCGCCGTCAAGGTAAATGAGGTTGTAGAAGATACTAATCCGCCTAAACTGATGTATGACCCAAAACACCCGATGGCGGATGAAAAGGGTTATGTCGCCATGCCAAATGTGAATGTGGTGGAAGAAATGGTGAATATGATTTCGGCATCACGTTCATATCAAAACAATGTAGAAGTCATGAATGCAGCAAAAACCATGTTGCTGAAGACCTTGACTTTAGGGCAATAAGATTTCTTGAAGGAATAGATCATGGCTACCAGTGGCGTACAAAGCAGTACCGTTGATCCAGCATTGCTGGCGACAATGAACGGGGCAAAAGCCTCGGCAAATTCGACAGAAGATGCCAAAAACACCTTCATGACTTTGCTGGTAACCCAGCTCAAGAACCAGGACCCATTGAACCCTATGGACAATGCCCAGGTGACCAGTCAATTGGCGCAATTGTCTACAGTTTCTGGTATCGATAAGTTGAATGCATCGGTGACTGCCCTGAGCGCCAGTTTCCAGAGCGGACAAAACCTGCAGGCCGCCAGCATGATAGGCCACGGCGTGATCGCACCAGGCAATTCCATGATAGTCACGGAAGGCAAGGGTATTTACGGCGTTGAATTGCCGCAGGCTGCCAGCAATGTTGAAGTGGTGATACGTGACAGCTCGGACGTGATTGTCAGAAAAATGACTCTGGGTGCCTTGCCGCAAGGTGTGAATACCCTGACCTGGGATGGTAAAACCGACGCTGGTACGACAGCCGCCAATGGCGCCTATAAATTCGAGTTTGTCGCCAATGCGGCAGACAAAAAACTGGATGCGACCAGTCTGGCATTTGGTGTGGTATCGAGCATTACCTCAAGCTCTCAGGGCTTGAAGCTCAGCCTGCCAAATATTGGTGATGTCAGTATGAATGACGTAAGACAAATTTATTGATCCTTGGAGTAATCCTGTATCAAATCCTGTAGTAATGCGTAACGACGAACTAGCCTAAGTAAGGGAGAAATATCATGGGTTTTCAACAAGGACTGAGTGGACTTAACGCTGCTTCCAAATCCCTGGATGTGATTGGTAATAATATTGCCAATGCCAGCACCGTGGGTTTCAAGCAAGGACAGACGCAATTTGCCGATGTCTATGCCAATTCACTTAATGGCTCTTCTGCAGGTACTGTGGGTATTGGTACTAAAGTATCGGGTGTCGTGCAGCAATTCACGCAGGGTAATATCTCGACGACGAATAATCCCCTCGATATCGCAATTAATGGCGGCGGCTTCTTCCGCATGTCGACCAATGGTGCTGTCACCTATACACGTAACGGTCAGTTCCAACTGGATAAACTTGGCAATATCGTCAATGCGCAGGGTGCGCAATTGACGGGCTATGTAGCCAATGCCGCAGGCGTACTGTCTACGGGTGCTGCTGCTCCCATCAACATCAATACTGCAGATATTCCGCCTGCACAGTCAACGCTGATCAATGCGGTCATGAATCTGGATTCGCGCAAACTTGTTCCTGGTACGCAATTGCCAGCTACGATTCCGCCTGTCATTACACCTATCGCTTTTAGTGCGACTGATCCGACTACTTATAACAGTTCCACTTCCCTTGCTGTGTTTGACAGCTTGGGTAACTCACACGTTGTTCAGTCATTTTTTGTCAAGGTAGACAATATTGCGACGCCACCTACTGCGCCTGTCACGATTGAGTGGGACGTGTTTGCCACTGTTGATGGTGTCCTGATCGCTGGCGCGGGTGCGACGGCCAACTCCATTACCCGTCTTGGCTTTGATAACCTTGGCAGGTTGAGTGCGGTAACACCGCAGTTCTCTGCCACAGATCCGCGTGCAACTACCTTGACAGTGCCAGTCAGTACTGGTGCGGTGACGCCGATTAATACGACGCTTGATATCAAATACGATTTCACTGGTACTACACAATTTGGTTCGGATTTCAGCGTTAGTAAAAACACCCAGGACGGTTATGCATCCGGCAAGCTGGCAAAGTTCAATACGGCTAAAGATGGCACTATCGTCGGTAGTTATACCAATGGTAAAACAGCTGTTCTGGCGCAAGTAGTGTTGGCCAATTTCACCAATCCAAATGGTTTGCAATCAACTGGTGATAATCAGTGGATAGAAACCGCAACTTCTGGCAATGCCCTGGTTGGGCCACCAAATTCTGGTGCCCTGGGAACTTTGACTTCATCTGCGACAGAGGATTCAAATACTGATTTAACAGGTGAGCTGGTGAACATGATTACCGCCCAGCGTGTCTACCAGGCCAATGCACAAACCATCAAGACGCAGGATCAGGTTATGCAAACACTGGTCAACCTGCGTTAATGGTGAAGTGGTGAAGTTTTTAGCTGAATTGATATGCGTGTTTTAAATCTCAGACAAACAGGAGTAGCTCATGGATAGACTGGTATATACCGCGATGACCGGTGCCAAGCATATCCTTGAGCAGCAGGCTACCGTCTCGCATAATCTGGCGAATGTCACGACTACGGGCTTTAGGGCGCAACTGGATTCATTCCGTGCTGTGCCAGTCAAGAGTGATGGCTTGCCTACCCGTGCTTTCGTGGTGGATGCCACGGTAGGTACGGATTTTTCTACCGGTGCCATGCAAAATACAGGCCGCGAACTGGATGTGGCAGTGCAGGGCAAGGGTTGGCTGGTGGTGGAAAAGGCAGATGGTTCCGAGGCTTTTACCAGGCATGGCAGTCTGAAGGTCAGCGAAAACGGTATCTTGCAGACGCAGAGTGGTTTGAATCTGGTGGGTGATGGCGGGCCCATCACCATACCGCCAGAAGTATCAATTGCCATCGCCAAGGATGGTACGGTATCGACCATCCCCACCGGTACCAAACCAAATGCCGTGCAAGTCATAGGCAGGTTAAAACTGGTTAATCCTCCTGAAGAGAATATGGTGCGTGGAGACGATGGCTTATTCAAAACAAAAGATGGTGTTGCCGTTGATGCAGACCCTTTGGTAGGTGTTGCTGGTGGCATGCTGGAAAACAGTAATGTGAATGTTGTTGAATCCATGGTCAACATGATTAATCTGGCACGCAGTTTTGAAATGCAAATGAAGCTTTTGCAGAATGCCGAGAATAACGCCAATAAAGCAGGTCAAATCCTGACTTTGAGTTGAGTGCTTCTGTAGCACAATAGCCTTGTAGAAATCTTTGCCGCCAAGATAAAGCGAGGCAAAGTAAACCAAGGCAAAAGGGGAAAGCAATGATACGTTCATTATGGATAGCCAAGACTGGCCTGGATGCGCAGCAAACGCAGATGGACGTCGTGTCCAATAACCTGGCCAACGTCAGCACCAATGGCTTCAAACGTTCACGCGCTGTGTTTGAAGATTTGCTATATCAAAATATACGCCAACCCGGTGCGCAAAGTTCACAACAAACGCAATTGCCGTCTGGCTTGCAACTCGGTACCGGTGTGCGCCCGGTTGCTACAGAAAAGATTTTCACGCAAGGTAATTTGCAACAGACTGGCAATAGCAAGGATGTGGCAATACAAGGCCAGGGATTTTTTCAGGTCTTGCTGCCTGACGGTTCTACTGCCTATACCCGTGATGGTTCTTTTCAGACTGATAATCAGGGGCAACTGGTTACTTCCAGTGGTTTTGTTATCCAGCCTGCAATCACTATTCCCGCTAATGCGCAATCCATTACAGTGGGACGTGATGGCACGGTGTCGGTGACGCAGCCAGGTTCCGTCGCGCCTGTGCAAGTCGGTTCACTGCAACTGGCCACTTTTATCAATCCGGCCGGTTTGATGGCAATGGGTGAAAACTTGTATGTAGAAACAGCAGCGTCCGGCAACCCCGGTACGAATACACCGGGCACCAATGGCGCTGGTTTGCTGATGCAAAGCTTTGTTGAAACATCCAACGTCAACGTGGCAGAAGAGCTGGTCAATATGATACAGACGCAGCGCGCTTATGAAATCAACAGCAAGGCGATCACTACATCAGATCAGATGTTGCAGCGCTTGTCTCAACTTTAATCGCAACTTTATTGCAGCTGCAATCAAATAATCAGCACCATATTGATGAATCCAGCTTGGTGAGTACATCATGAAATACACAAAATTTTTCTTATTGCTTCCTTTGCTGGCGCTCACGGCTTGCGCAATGACGCCGCCGCCTATCGTGCATCAGCCTACGTCCATTCCTGCGCAATCGGCCAAGCCACAGAAGCAGGCGAATGGTGCGATTTTTCAGCAGGCTACTTATCGCCCCTTATATGAAGATGCCCGGGCCCGTATGGTTGGTGACACTCTGACGATATCCATCGTCGAGAAAACTTCTGCTGGCAAGGCTGCTGCTGCTTCCAATAGCAAATCTGGTGCCGCTTCTTTTGCCGCGCCTACGGTATTTGGTGTTCCGGCGACGACAACGGCGCAAGCTAGTCTGGCGACTTCGTCTTCTACCAAATATGATGAAAAAGGCGCGCAAACTGCCAGTAATAATTTTACCGGTACGATTGCTGTCACAGTAATTGATGTCATGCCAAACGGTAATCTGCTGGTCAGTGGCGAGAAACAACTGGCCTTTGATAAAGGGGCAGAATTCGTGCGTTTTTCTGGCGTAATCAATCCAACCACGATAGCAGCGGGAAATGTCGTGGCTTCCACGCAAGTGGCAGATGCGCGTTTTGAATATCGTTCCACATCGAAGCTTGACATGACAGAAATGAGTTCCATGTTTGCGCGGTTTTTCCTTAGTTTCCTTCCTTTGTAGTGAATTTTTTACAGCGAATTGTCAGGATAGTTTTATGAACGCACTTTCCACATCCAGAATGATCAGGGTGGCCATGCTTGTCATGGTTGTGATGGCTGCCATGATCATGCCGGAAAGTCGTGCTGAACGCATCAAGGATCTGGCAGGCATACAGGGCGTGCGGCAAAATCAATTGCTCGGCTATGGCCTGGTCGTTGGTCTGGATGGCAGCGGTGACCAAACCACGCAAACCCCGTTTACGGTACAAAGTATTATCAGCATGATGCAGCAACTGGGTGTCACCATACCGGTGGGAACCAGCCTGCAATTAAAGAATGTGGCTGCAGTCATGGTGACCACCTCCTTGCCACCTTTTGCACAACCCGGGCAAACACTGGATATCACGGTATCGTCGATGGGCAATGCCAAGAGTTTGCGTGGCGGCACTTTGTTGATGACCCCTTTAAAAGGTGCCGATAACCAGATTTACGCGATGGCACAGGGTAATGTGCTGGTCGGTGGTGTGGGTGCCTCTGCAAACGGCAGCAAGGCGCAGGTCAATCATTTAAGCGTAGGTAAAATTTCTTCTGGTGCGACGGTAGAGAGGTCTGTGCCCAATTCCGTAGCGCAGGGTGCGACGATACAACTGGAATTGAACAGTTCTGATTTTTCTACTGCCAGCCGCGTGGTTGATGCTATCAACCGCCGCTTTGGCCCGGATACTGCTGCAGCCATGGATGGTCGTGTAATACAGGTAAGGGCACCAGCCATTGCTGATCAGCGCGTAGCATTTTTGGGTAATCTGGAAAACATTGATGTGACGCCAGCGCAAATGGCAGCCAAGGTGATCTTGAATGCGAGAACCGGTTCCATCGTCATGAACCAGGCAGTGACACTGGAAACCTGTGCCGTGGCACACGGTAATTTGTCTGTCGTTATTAATACGGACAATACCGTCAGTCAGCCAAATGCCCTGGCCGCCGGACAAACTGCGCCGACGGCGAATTCAACTGTCACAATCAGCAAAGATGCCGGACAATTATTGATGCTCAAGGCAGGCGTTTCTCTGTCAGATGTCGTCAAGGCCTTGAATGCCATCGGTGCTACACCACAAGACTTGCTGGCCATATTGCAGGCCATCAAGGCGTCTGGTGCCCTGCGTGCAGATCTGGAAATTATCTAAGGAATCGTGATGATAGGGCGCACCGATTTCACCGATAAAACAGCCTTCGACAGCAAAGGTCTTGACGAGCTCAAGCAGTCGGCCAGGAATAATTCGCCTGAAGCGATTAAGGGTGCTGCCCAGCAGTTTGAAGCACTGTTCATGAACATGATGCTGAAGTCCATGCGTCAGGCAGGTGGCCAGGACGGTCTCTTTGACAGTGAACAAAGTCGCATGTACACCTCCATGCTGGATCAGCAACTGTCACAGACCATGGCCAAGAAAGGCGTAGGCCTGGCGGATGTGCTGGTCAGGCAATTGTCGAACAATGCCATGAATCAGGCCCTTGAGGGAGATACCGGCAGCAAGTCTGCCAGTGGCGATACGATAGCTAATCTTGGTAGTTCTGCCAGCATGCGTGGCATCAACACTTACCTGGATAACCTCAAGTTTGAGCAAATGCCAGCGAATGCGCCAAAAACTGCCTATACTGGACCTAACCATATACGTGAATTCCAGGAAAAACTGGCCGTGCATGCAGAGCAGGCAAGCCAGGAAACTGGTATCCCGGCAAAATTCATGCTGGGCCAGGCAGCGCTGGAAAGCGGCTGGGGACGTCGTGAAATTAAAACTGTTGACGGTTCCAGCAGTCACAATATCTTTGGCATGAAAGCAACCAAAGCTTGGAAAGGCAAGACAGTTGACGCTGTAACAACTGAATACGTGAATGGTGTAGCCCAACGCAGGGTAGAGAAGTTCAAGGCTTACGATACTTATGCTGATGCATTTAAAGACTATGCCAAATTGATCACGAAAAACCCACGTTATGAAAACGTGATGGCTAATGCCAAAGATGCTTCAAGCTTTGCCCAGGGTTTGCAAAAAGCTGGTTATGCCACTGATCCTGAGTATGCCAATAAGTTAACAAAGATCATCAAAAACTCCCTTTCAACATAATTCCAACATAAGTTTCCCCAGTGAAAGTGCAATCAGATTAAAGTTTTGCAGAAACGCACCGAAAACATGATTGAAAGCACTGGGTGTATAACTTAGCAAAAGAGCAGGTTCAATTATGGGTTCAAATATATTTGGCATTGGGCTATCTGCACTGAATGCAGCGCAACTGGGTATTACGACGACCGGTCACAATATTGCCAATGCATCAACACCCGGTTACAATCGTCAAACTATATTGCAGGCTGCGAATGAGCCGCAAAATCTTGGTGGTTCATTTATCGGGCAAGGTGTATCTGTTACCCAGATACAGCGCCAATACAATTCTTTTCTTGCTGGTCAGGTTAATGCTTCTCAGTCTGCAAAAAACCAGGCGGACGTGTATCTCACTCAAATCAGCCAGATCAATAACCTGGTTGCCGATCCGACAGCAGGTGTAACCCCCGCATTGCAGGATTTTTTCAAAGCATTTCAAAACCTTGCAGCCAGCCCTAATGGTACTGCAGGTGCTGCGGCGCGTCAGGCTGCCTTGTCATCTGCACAATCGCTGGCCGGGCGTTTGAATGGTCTGCAAACACGTCTCGACCAGATTGCTGCTGACGTCAATGGTCAGATCGGTACGACAGTTGGTGCCATCAATAGCTACGCGGCACAGCTGGCGAACCTGAATGATACTATTGAGAAAGCACAAGGTATATCAAGCAGCAGTAGTGGCCCGAATGATTTGCTTGACCAGAGAGATCAGATCGTTACTGAATTGAGCAAGCTGACCAAGGTCAGCGTGGTGCCACAGGGCGCAAAATACAATGTCTTCATTGGTAATGGTCAGCCACTTGTACTCGGTAGCAATGTCAATCAGCTGGCAGTGAGCCAGTCTCTGACGGATCCCACTCGTACAGAAGTGTCTTACCTGGCCAATGGTGTGCCAGTCTTATTGCCTGAAAACAGTTTTGCTGGCGGCAAGCTGGGTGGTCTATTCGATTTTCGTGCCAGCACGCTGGATGTTGCGCAAAACAGCATAGGCCGGATAGCGATAGGTCTTGCCACACAGTTTAATAATCAGCAAAAGCTTGGCCTGGATTTAAATGGGCAGGTTGGTGGTAATTTCTTTAGTGTTGCAGGCCCTGTGACTACCCCGAGTGCCCTGAATACTTCCACAGCCAGTATTAATGCCACCATTACCGATACCTCAGCCTTGACTACCAGCGATTATCGTCTGCAGTTTATAGGTGGCAATTATAAAATTACCCGTTTGTCGGATGGCGCGACGCAGTCTTCCGCGACCCTGCCTTTGAAATTTGATGGCATTAACTTTCAGTTAGCACCACCACCTGCGGCGGCTGTGCCAGCGGCTGGCGATGAATTTTTGATCAGGCCGACAGCGGCTGGTGGTTCCACTTTTGCAGTGACTATTCAAGATCCTGCCAAACTGGCAGCGGCAGCGCCTTTAACGACATCTTTCCCCACGACCAATACAGGCAGTGGCAAGATCAGCGTTGGTGTTGCCAATTCGCAGGTATCCTCTGCCAGTAACTCTGCTACTGCCACTATAGGGCCTGCGACTACCGATGATTCTTTCCTGGGCTCAACCTTGGCCGCACCAGTCAACCTGACCTTTGCCTCGCCAGCGAATACGATTTCCGGCTTTCCGGCAGGTGCAACGGTGTCCGTCAAAGTTGGTGCTGTCACGACCACTTACCCGCCACCAGCCACAGTGCCATACACCAGTGGGGCAACCATCAGTTTTAGCGGTATCAGCTTTGCGATCAAGGATGGTGCAGCACCACCAGCCAATGGCGACACTTTTACCCTGGCAGCAGCTTTGCCGGTAGCGGCAAGTACGCTGACCTATAACTCGGCTGGTAATACACTTACCGGTTTTCCTGCTACTACCAATGTCACTGTGACCAATGGCAGTGTATCGACTACCTATCCGGCAGGCACGGCAGTTCCTTATACCTCGGGGTCTACCATTAGTTATAACGGCATCAGTTTTTCTGTTTCCGGCAATCCAGCCAATGGTGATGTGTTTAACGTAGCCCCGAACACCAATGGCTCTGGTGATAACCGCAATGCGGTTATTTTGAGTAATTTGCAAACTAAAAATACTGTCGGTGGCAGTACTACGACTTTCCAGGGCGGCTATGCCCAGTTTGTCAGCCTGGTGGGTAACAAGGCTCATGAGCTGGAAATTACCAATGCCTCTGAAACAAAATTATTGGCCCAGAATATCACGGCCCAACAATCAGAATCCGGCGTGAACCTGGATGAAGAAGCAGCAAATTTATTACGTTATCAGCAAGCCTATCAGGCAGCAGGCAAGCTGATGCAAATTGCAAGTACATTGTTTGACTCCTTGTTGGCGTTGGGCAGATAGAGGTAATCATGCGTATCAGTACCAGCACTATTTATCAATCCGGCGGCGCCAGCATCAGTGATCTGCAGGTCGGCTTGAACAAGACCCAGCAACAGATTGCTGCAGGTCGTCGTATTCTAACCCCGGCAGATGATCCTATCGCGTCCGCACGTGCGCTGGTTATTTCGCAGTCAGATTCCATCAATACGCAGTTTGCGACTAATCGTCAAGCCGCCAAAAATAATCTCAGTACAGCTGAAAGTGCTTTGGGCAATGTCACTGATACGCTGCACAATATCAAGGCGCTGATTGTCCAGGCCGGTAATGGTTCTTATACAGATACTGAACGTGGATTTATAGCCCAGCAATTGCAGGGCAATCTTGACCAGTTGTTTGGCTTGGCCAACTCTACCGATGGCACGGGTAATTATCTGTTTTCCGGTTTCAATACAACGACAGCGCCTTATACAAAAGTAGCTGGTGGCGCTGCTTATAATGGCGACCAGGGGCAGAGATTTATCCAGGCAGATACTTCCAGGCAAATACCTATCAGTGGCCCCGGCACAGATATTTTTCAAAATATCCGCACTTCGGCTGGTCAGTTCAATGTGCAGTCCAATCCTTCCAATGTCGGGTTGGCGGTGGCAAATGCGACGATCAATGTACCGACTTCAGCAAATCTGACAGGTAATAACTACGAAGTTGCGTTTGATAATCTGGGTACTTCATTTACCGTGACAAATAAAACCACGGGTAATGTGGTGGTTCCATTGACACCTTATGTCAGCGGCGGGACGGTTACCTTTGATGGCATAGATTTGAATGTCACCAACGCTGGTGGCCCACCGGTAGTTGCACCTGGCCCTGGCGATAAATTCTCGGTGCAGCCAGGTAATCAGAATATTTTTGAAACTGTCACTGACATCATCAATGCCTTGAATACGCCTGCCAATACGGCTGCAGCAAAAAAAGACCTGAATGCCGCTTTGACTCAAGGTAATAATAATGTCGACAAGTCTTTGAATAATGTGCTGACAGTACGTGCCCAGCTGGGTACCAGCCTGAAGGAAATTGATGACCTGGACAGCGAGGGTGACGCCAAGGGCGTCGCCTTCAAGCAGGATTTATCTGCCTTGCTAGATCTTGATTATGCCAAGGCGATTACTGAACTCAACCAACAGCAAACTACCTTGCAGGCGGCACAGCAATCATTTGTCAAAACATCCGGATTATCATTGTTTGACTATATTCGTTGATTGTTTATTGGGTGATTCGAGTTTAAAAACAAAAAAGCAGCCTGGGGCTGCTTTTTTGTTGATGCTTTACCCTGATGCTTAAATTTTTTCCATGTCTTCTGCATCAAGCGCTATCACATGGGTTTGCATGATACCACGCTCGTCATGCCATTCGCGCACGACACAGGGCGCGCCTTCTTCATCCATGGCGATGACCTTGAAGAACTGGCCTATCATTGATTCAATCAGGATACGTTCATCTTCAGGGAAGCTCTTGATAAATCTTTTGTCGAGATTGACCACGCGGACGATATCGCCCACGACGACGGGTTGGTTCTTGCAATCGACAGCGGCTTGAGGTGCAGACATGGCTATTTCCGATAAATTATTTTGGATATTGTACTTGGTCTCTGCCATTCTGCAGCAGGCAAAATAAAAAGGCTTGATTGTTTCAAGCAATCAAGCCTTTCATTTTACGCTTCAGGTTTCAAATTTGGTCCTGCATCCTATGCTCAGGAAGTTTTCTTTTCCCGCGCAACCCAGTACAGGGCAAAGGCAATCAGCGCATAAGGAATCATGGACAGGGCATTCGCATTGGCACCTTCAAAGAAAGGATTGTTTGCAGTAGCCCAGTCACCGATTTTCTTGTCAAAATCGGTCAGGATACCCGCCGTGAATGCAATCACAATACCTGCCAGTGCGCCGCCTGCAATATAACCAGATGACAGCAAGACGCCGGAACTGCGGTCACCCGCCGCCTGTTTCTCTTCTTCACTGAGATGCTTATTATGTTCCAGCTTGTTGTTACGACGATCTACTGCCCAGCGTATCATGCCGCCGACAAACAGCGGAGCAGAGGATGACAGCGGCAAATACACACCAACTGCAAAGGCCAGCGATGGGATGCCCGCCATTTCCAGTACCAGCGCAATCATCACGCCAAACAGGACCAGGGTCCAGGGCAATTGTCTGTCCAGGATGCCCTTGATGATGTAAGACATCAGTACGGCTTTCGGTGCATCGTATTTCTTGACTTCAGTACCGTCAGGGCGTTTGTTGTAAGCACCATTGATACCCGGGTCAACCAGATAGACTGCCTTGCCTGCATTGTCGACAAAGTACTTACCGGCAGGGCCGCCAACATTGTCATTCTTGTGCCAGACTTTATATGTGCCTTTGTCTGTATCAGCTTGCGGGCCTTGCAGTTGTGCAGTGTCCGTCAATTTCGATGCATCTGTTTGCAGAGCCGGGGCAACTTGCGCTGCTGGTACATAGACAGTGCCGGAGTCATTCAACTTCAACAGGATAGGGCCAAGAATCAGGGCAGAAGACAGAGCACCAGCCAGAATCGCATACTGTTGCAAACGTGGCGTGGAACCGACGATGTAACCGGTTTTCAAATCTTGTGAGGTGGTACCGGCATTGCTGGAAGCGATACAGACAATCGCGCCGACAGACAGGGCAGTGACATAGTATTGACCACCAGTCCAGCCCATGATCAGGAAGATCAGGCAAGTGAACAGCAGGGTTGCTACCGTCATGCCAGAGATGGGGTTGGAAGAAGAACCTATCTCACCCGTCAAACGGGAAGAGACCGTAGCAAACAGAAAGCCGAATACCAGAATTAACAAGGCACCCAGGAAATTCATGTGCAGCGGTGTCGCAAATGTAATAACAGCGATGATGGCCAGCGCGCCAATCACTACCCACTTCATCGGGATATCCTGATCAGTACGCAATGGCGCAGTAGCGGCCGCAGCACCTTTGCCCAGGCCAGACAAGCCAGCCGACAGACTGCGCCAGATAGTAGGCATTGCACGCATGAGGCTGATCAAGCCACCAGCCGCAACCGCACCAGCGCCTATGTACAGGATATAAGCACCGCGCACATCATGTGAACTCATTTCACTGATGAGCTTGGTTCCGGGAGCCAGTGGCACACTCAATGCATCACCAAAGAACTTGATCATCGGTATCAGCAAGAGGTAAGACATGACACCACCGGCTGCCATGACCGAAGCAATACGCGGGCCGATGATATAGCCTACACCCAGCAATTCAGGAGATACTTCAGCACCCAGTGAACCACCTTTGAGTGGAGCACCGAATACAACTTCAGGCGTGTCTTTCCAACCTTTGAGTGCAACGTTGGCGATCTTGTACAGGAGACCAATACCAAAGCCGCCAAAGATAATCGCAGCACGTTTGCTGGCATCATCTGCTGCATTTGGATTGTTTTTTTCACCAGCAGCTTCGCGGGACGCGTCGGTTGCTGCTGCTTTCAAGACCTCGGCACAGGCGGTGCCTTCAGGGTATTTCAGTTCATCATGCTTTTCAACGATCATGGTTCTGCGCATGGGGATCATGAGCAAAATGCCGAGCAAGCCACCAAGGCAACCGACAAGCATGACGCGGGAAATTTCCAGGTCAAAACCCAGGATCAGGATGGCTGGCATGGTGACACCGAGGCCAAATGCCAGGGATTCGCCAGCAGAACCAGCGGTCTGGGTAATACTGTTTTCCAGAATGCTGGCATCTTTCGCGCCCAGTTTATTGCCCAGGCGGAACAGGGTGATGGCTATCACGGCTACCGGTATCGAGGCACTGACGGTCAAACCGACCTTGAGTACCAGATACAATGAAGATGCACCGAAAACCATACCAAGCAGAACACCCATGATCAGGGCTCTTGCGGTCATTTCGGGGAGATGGGCTGAGGCAGGGATATAGGGCTTGAACCCTGAGTCCGGCTTGGCAGCAGGCGTTGACATTTCTGTTGGCATTGGTCTACCTATTTGTTGTCAAAAAAGCTGAATAAGAGGGTGATCCATTTCAGCGCAGCGAATAAACAATCCCCCTCTGTCTCCTGAGGGGGATCGATGAAAAAACATAAATATTCGCGCATT
Organism: Undibacterium sp. GW821-FHT07F11; assembly: GCF_059418665.1. Lineage (NCBI taxonomy): Bacteria > Pseudomonadati > Pseudomonadota > Betaproteobacteria > Burkholderiales > Oxalobacteraceae > Undibacterium > Undibacterium sp. GW821-FHT07F11. The sequence continues at coordinate 155,645 of NZ_JBWKQH010000010.1, read as the reverse complement.
ATCACGCTTTTTTCAGCCTGTTTGCAATGCCATCCTTAAACTTGTTGCATCTCCTCTTGTTTACTCAGGCGTGGCAAGACCGTGATGCCGCGAATAATCGGGTTTTTTGCCGCTAATGTTGCCAGCAGCAAGGCCGCCACACCTGCAAAACCCAGCGCATAGCGCAAACCCATATGCTCACCCAGCCAGCCACCTATCAAGGCCCCAGGCCCTGCCGGTATCAATATCAGCCAGCGCATGGTACTGGTCATGCGGCCCAGCATGGCTTCTGGCGTAACTGCCTGGCGCAAAGCCAGGAAGTTGATAAAGATCAGCACGCCACCTATGGAGAAGCACATCAGCATGAAGCCAAATGCAGCGATACCCCAGTTATTGGCAGGTGCCAAAGCCAGCAAACCCCAGCCCAGGCCGCAGACTGCCACACCCAGCACCATGCAGGGGCCTGGCCCGATATTGCGGCTGATGCGGCTGCCATACACGCTGGCGATAATGGTACCCACACCCATGCCCATGTAGCTGAGACCAACTGCCTGTTCAGATAAACCCAGTTCACGCGTGGCAAACAGGATTTGCACGACCAGCGCAGCGTTATAGCAAAGCTGCCAGCCACCTACTGTCAGTGCCAGTGCAATCAGCAAAGGCTTATTGGCAACAAAGGATAAACCAGCTTTCAAATCACGCCAGAAATGCGCGTCTGCACGTGGTTCCCTGACTTCATTCACATGGATGCCGCGCAAGATCACGGCTGATGTCAGCAGCAAGATAGCATCAGCCAGCAAGGCTATTGGTGCACCTAGCAGTTTGATCAATGCGCCGGCAGTGGCAGGGCCTGCAACTTCAGCCCCAGAGGTTGCCAGGGCATTTTTTGCATGTGCTTCCACCAGTCGGTCACGCGGCACGATCTGTGTCAGCACGATCTGGGAAGCCGTACCTGCCGTGGTGTTGACCATACCTATCATGAAGCCGACTATATATAACCATGTCATGTTCAGATAACCCAGCCACCAGGCCACAGGCACGCTGGCGACCGAAATGGAGATCATGATTTCGCCGACTACATAAACCGGCAGCTTGCGTACCCTGTCCAGCCAGACGCCAGAAGGTAGCGACAGCAAGACGAAAGGCAGGATCTCCATGAAGGTCAGCATGCCCATCTGTGTGGCACTGGCGTGCAGCAAAATAGCTGCAGTCAATGGCAGCGCCAGCATGGTGACCTGGGCACCAAATGAGCTGATCAGTATCGAAGTCCAGAGACGCCGATAGACAAGATCGCGTAATAAATCCCGTTCCGGGAGTGAAAACATGTCTAAAATTTTATTTTTCATGATGAGCAATACAATAATTTGCCCGTGTCTTTATTCTTGACGAGATGAATAGCAGTACACAGGTCTGGGCGTCTATGCGCAACCAGGATGTAGCAAAAAGCAAAGATGGATGATAACTAATGCCTGATTTGGCTTGGTATAGCTGAGCAAACTGGGTCAGCGACTACTACCGTATCATCGGAGCATCTGGCGAATAGCGCAGATTAGTCGAATTGGTCTAAATATTTGTACTATTCGGACTATTCGAACTTAATGGGGCTTGGGGCATGCGCAAAGCTACGTCGCCAGTGCTGAAAAGCCTGGTTGCACCACGGTGTTACTAGTGACGCTGTAGTTTGAAAGTGCATTTACCCGAGTCCTGAGGGTTGAAAGTGAATGAAAATTAAGGAGCGTCATAGATTTTTATTGACGCGCAGTACAGATAGATTGTATTGCTCTTCATAAGTTCCCGCTAGTGAAAAAAATATGATGTTTGAAAAACCTGTAGTCATGATTGACTTTGAAACCTCCGGCATGTCACCAGACCAGGGAGGGCGCGTTACCGAAGTGGCAGCCTTGCGCATCGTCGGTGGTGAAATAGTTGACCGCTACGTCAGCCTTATCAACAGCAATGTGCGTATTCCTTACTTTATTACTGAATTGACAGGCATTACCCAGGCCATGGTCGATAAGGCACCGCCAGTATCTGAAGTATTGCCTGAACTCGTGGAGTTTATTGGCACTGATACACTGGCTGCCCATAACGCCAGTTTTGATGAAAAATTCTTATTGGCCGAGAGTGACAGATTGGGTTTATGGCCTGCCCATGATGGCGTGATTTGCTCCGTCAAACTGGCGCGCAGAGTCTTCCCTGGTTTGAGCACTTATTCACTGGGGCCATTGGCAGCTTCCATGGGCATACGTTTCAAAGGTTCTGCCCATAGGGCAGAAGCAGATGCGGAAGTGGCATCTACCCTGATGCTGCGTATTGCCAGTGAGCTGGGACAGCGTTATGGCTATTCCACAATTGACCCGCGCCTGCTGCAGGATATTAACAAGCTGGCAGCGGTAAAGGTGCCAGCATTTTTGAAAAAGCACCGAGCGGCTGAGATTGCTGCTGATGCTGCCCCCGTGCCTTTGATAAAAACCAAGGGTGTGCAACGTTTTCGCCACTACAAAGGCGGGATTTATGAACTGGTGTGTGAGGCAACGCAAGAATCTGACTTAAGCCCTGTCATTGTTTATCGCGCCCATGATGGTTCCATCTGGACCAGACCCAGGTCCGTTTTTTTTGAAATGCTGCTGATCAATGGCGCAGAAGTCATGCGCTTCACTCCCATCAAGGAATAAAAAAGCGGGCACATTTCATTGTGCCCGCCTTGCCTGTCGCTTTTCTTGTTATGCCGGTTCTGCCTGTGCAACCGGGCTTGCTGCTGCCGATGCCTCCTTGGCAGGTCCATCGGTAATCAGTTTGCGCAAGACAGGGATCAGAATGATGAGGACGATGCCCACGCCGACACTACTCCAGCCCAACAAGGAGAAGATGTAGTTATAGGTTGGATTGGTGGATGAGGCCAGACCCTCGGTCGCTTCAGGTATCAGGCCTGAAAATTTGCTGGCCAGGATAGATGCTGTGCCTGTTACCAACATCCAGGTGCCCATCATCACGCCCTGATACTGGCGCGGTGCAAGTTTGCCTATCATGGCATAACCGATAGGTGAAATGAGCAGCTCAGCAATACTTTGCAGGATGTAGCTGATGAATATCCATTTGAAAGCCACCAGGCCATTGCTGGCAGCAGTTGCTATACCTATGGGCAGAACCAGGAAACCAAGGCCGATGATAATCAGTGCAGCAGAAAACTGGCGCGGGATATCAATATTCCAGCCCTTGGCACGCAGCTTGTCAAACAGCATCGCCATCAGTGGGCCGCCAAACATGATGACAAAGCTATTGATATTCTGTATCCATTGCGGCGCAACTTCATAACCCCAGACCATGCGATCTACATTACTGACCGCAAACAGTTGCAAACCCATCGGGGCCATTTGATACAGTGTCCAGAATACCAGTGAACCTATGGTCAGCAAGACATAGGCCGTCATATTATTGCGTTCGCGTGGTTCTTTGTGGATGGCAGTCAGGATAATGAAGATAACTGCAATCGCGATGCTGATGATCATGACCAGGTTACCTGTCATTTCTGCACGGTGCAGCATGAATTCAACCAGCGGCACAAGGCCAACCATAACAGCCAGTCCCACCATGAAACGCATGCGGAACTGGTTTGCCGTTGCATCCAGCAGTGTTGTGTTCAGATCGCATAACCTGCGCCAGTTAACCGCTGCCAGCACGATGGCCATGAAATTGCCTATGGTGGCGAAGATGAAGAGGCTGGCATAGTCCTCTTGCAACTGGTAATAACCGGCTGCGGTGAAGCCAATAAAAAAGCCCAGGTTCATGCCTGCATAATTCCACAGGAAGGCGCTTTCACGGCGATTGTCTTCAGGCTTGAAGCGTTGCGTCAGCATGAGGTTCAGGCAGGTGACGTTCAGGCCACTGCCCGTCAGAAAGAAAGCCAGACCCCAGTACATTGTCGCCGACGTACCCATGGAGATAGTCGCGCAGCCTATCACTTGCAAGATCATGCCGCCAACAAACAGGTTGCGGTTGCTGATAAAACGACCGGCCAGATAACCACCAAACAAATGCAGACCATAATTGAAAGCGCCAAACACACCCATGATGGCCGTGGCATCCTTGGCGGTGAAGCCCAGCTTCTTGGTGGCATATAGCACCAGGGTGGAATACAGTACGGCAAAACCCAGGGTGGCGAAAATCTGTATGAAAAAAAGTGCGCCTGCGCCTTCGGGTACGGCAGCCAGTCTTTGTTTGATGGTGGACAAGGTAGTCTCCAGAGTGGTGGTCTGGCAGGCATTGTAATGCAAAGAAATGCTGGAAATAAGACAATTTGTATAGATAATTTCTATGAGAAAGGTCAAAGTCAAAATCATGCGAAAATGACTCATTAATAAGTTCACATCACAGCCAGATAACAGGAAAACATAGCAAGCAATGGACAGCATAGATCTCGAAGTACTCAAAACCTGTGACGCCTGGATCAAGGCGGGGCAGCCCTGCGAACTGGTCACTGTCATCAAGACCTGGGGTTCCAGCCCAAGGCCCGAAGGCGCGACATTGGCTATTGCAGGCAATGGCCAGGTAGTAGGTTCTGTCTCTGGCGGTTGCATAGAAGACGATTTGATAGAAAGAGTACAGCGTGAAGGCATGCAGCGTCATTTGCCAGAGATAGTCACCTACGGCATTACCGCGGATGAAGCCCACCGTTTTGGCCTGCCCTGTGGCGGCACGATAGAACTGGCAATAGAACCTTTATCTGCACGCAGCCAGCTTGATGCCTTGCTGCAGGGCCTGCAAAGACATGAATTGCTGGCCAGACGCCTGGATTTGCGCACCGGGGAGGTGACACTCGCAAAGGCTGATCCGGGCCAGCAATTACAGTTTACTGATGAAGCTTTGATAACAGTGCATGGGCCGCGCTGGCGCTTGCTCATCATAGGGGCAGGGCAGTTGTCACGCTTTTTGGCCAGTATTGCAGTCGGCATGGATTATCAGGTCACGGTTTGCGACCCGCGTGAAGAATACCGCAGCGGCTGGAAAGTCGAAGGTGTGCAACTGATTCATGCCATGCCCGACGACCTGGTGCTGGAAATGCAGCTGGATAGCCGCAGTGCCGTGGTCGCCCTGACGCATGACCCCAAGCTTGATGACCTGGCGCTGATGGAGGCTTTGAAGTCCGATGCTTTTTATGTCGGTGCCATAGGCTCGCGCATTAACAATGCCAAACGACGTGAGAGACTAAAAGAGTTTGATCTCAATGACGAACAACTGGCAAAACTCCATGGCCCCATAGGCTTATATATAGGCAGCAAGACCCCGGCAGAGATTGCGATTTCCATACTGGCTGAATTGACGGCGGTAAAAAACCGCATACTGCTGCCTGCAGAAGTGAATGTCGCCCATGCCAAATCCACGCTTGCCTGATTTTTTGAAGAAAGAATAGTGAAAAAACGATGACTAACTACGCTTTTCGCCTCTTGAATGTGTTTGCAGAAGAAACTCTTGGCGGTAACCCACTTTGTGTATTTGAAAATGCCACAGGCATGTCGAATGAGCAAATGCAGGCCCTGGCCCTGCAATTCAATTTGTCTGAGACTGTGTTTGTATTGCCCTCAGAAACTGCTACTGCAAGAATGCGCATCTTTACGCCAGATACAGAGATGCCTTTCGCTGGGCACCCCAGCCTGGGTGCGGCGCAGGTGGTTGGCAGCCCCAGTAATTCCAGCCAGATTACGCTTGAGTGCAAGGCGGGCCTGGTCGATCTGCGTCTTGAGAATGGCATTTGGACACTGACCACACCGCACAAAGGCGAACCTGTGGTCAAAGCCAGTGGCCTTTCTGCCGCGCAAGCAGCTTCTTTGCTTGGGCTGGATGAAAGCGATATTCATTCTGTGCCGCTGTGGATCAACACTGGTAGCGAACAAATGCTGCTACCTTTGAATTCAATGGATGCAGTTTTACGTGCCGCGCCAGATGCCAGCAAGCTGCCTGTCTGGCCTGCCAATAGTCTGGGGCGCAAGTCTGTCTATGTATTTGCCTTTGATGAGCCTGTGGCAGGGGATGAGCGCCTGTCCGTAACGGCGCGTTATTTCTTTGCCAGGCAGGGCGGCGGCTTTGCCGAAGACCCGGGCACAGGTTCTGCCTGTGCCAACCTGGGAGGCTGGTGGCAGCATCAGGGGCGTGATTTACCCATCAGCATGCGCATAGCCCAGGGTGCACAAGTCAGGCGTCCATGCCAGCTTTACCTGGATGTGGCAACTGACAGGAGTATACGGGTAGGTGGCAAAGTGATAGAAATTGCACAAGGCCAGCTGCAAATCTAGAAAAATTCTTCTGAATCGGACTTAAATCAAGCTGAACAGCATATAAATAGACATAAAGCACGGGAAGAGCAGGCGTAAATCCTTTAAAATAGCGACTTCATTCATTTGCACTGAAAAACCAGTGGCCCTAAGATTTTGCGTCTGTGGCCCGGTTCAGGATATTCCCCTATGAGCATGTCTACTACCCAGGAAATCGTTGCCGAATTGCGCGCTGGCCGCATGGTGATACTGGTTGATGAAGAAGATAGAGAAAACGAAGGCGACCTGATCATGGCTGCCGAGTTTGTCACACCAGAAGCCATCAATTTCATGGCCAAGTTTGGCCGTGGCCTGATTTGCCTGACTTTGACAGAAGAACGTTGCGATCAGTTGAACCTGGCCATGATGACCAGCCGCAACGGTACTTCCTTTGGCACCAACTTTACGGTGTCGATAGAAGCAGCAGAAGGCGTGACCACCGGTATCTCAGCCGCTGATCGTGCCCGCACGGTACAGGTTGCTGTTGACAAGAAGTCCACTGCTGCTGACATCGTCCAGCCTGGCCATATTTTCCCGCTGAAGGCGCAAAGAGGCGGCGTCCTCATGCGTGCTGGCCATACCGAAGCCGGTTGCGACCTGGCAGAACTGGCTGGCCTGACACCGGCATCCGTGATTTGCGAAATCATGAAGGATGACGGCACCATGGCCCGCCTGCCTGATTTGATCGAATTCGCCAAAGAACACGATATGAAGATAGGGACGATTGCCGACCTGATTCATTATCGCAGCCAGACAGAGAGCATAGTTGACCGCGTGGCCGAGCGTGAAATGCATACCGTGCATGGCAGCTTCAAGGCCCTGGTGTATCGCGACAAGCCCAGTGGGTCTGCCCATTTGGCGCTGGTGCATGGCGATATCAGCCGTGAAAAAGAAGCACTGGTACGTGTGCACCAACCGGTATCGATCATAGACTTGCTGGAAAGCCAGGCTACCACGCATTCATGGAATGTCGCGGCGGCCATGGCAGCTATCAAGAAGGCAGATTCTGGCGTCATCGTCCTGCTCAATTGCGAAGAAACTGCCGAGCAGATGTTTGACCAATTCAAGGCACTCGATACGCCAGAAACCAAGCCAGCAGGCCGTGCCGCACGCATGGACTTGCGTAACTATGGCATAGGTGCACAGATTTTGAAGGATGTGGGCGTGGGCAAGATGAAATTGCTGGCCAATCCACGTAAGATGCCGTCCATGACAGGATTTAATCTTGAAGTTGTTGGGTATCTCGATAAGCCGTGCGCAGACAAATAAGGATGAGAGTGCCGGGCCGCAGCAGTGTCACCAGCGGTCTTTTTAGTGCATTTTCATCACTCACATCACATCAGGCGCGAAAAACGCAAGAAAGAATATTATGACCGTTGGACATTACGAAGCAAATCTGGATGGCGCAGGCGTACGTGTGGGTATCGTACAGGCGCGTTTTAACGACAATATCGGCAAGGGTTTGCTGGATGCCTGCCTGGCTGAATTGTCATTGCTGGGCGTACTCAATGAAGACATCCTGCACGTAACTGTGCCCGGCGCACTGGAAGTGCCGCTGGCCTTGCAAAAACTGGCAGAAACCAATCAGTTCGATGCCCTGATCGCCCTGGGTGCAGTCATCCGTGGTGAAACCTACCATTTCGAGTTGGTATCGAATGAATCCGGTGCAGGTATTACCCGTGTGGGCCTGGATGCTGGCATCCCTATCGCCAATGCCATCCTGACCACAGAAAATGATGAACAGGCTGAAGTGCGCATGCAGGAAAAAGGCCGCGATGCCGCCCGCGTTGCCGTAGAAATGGCCAACCTGACCCTGGCCCTGGAAGAACTGGCAGAAGCTACAGAAGACGTGCACTATGATGCCTGATCGTCTTGTTCAGGTTCAACTTGTGCTTAAATCAGTTGAAGCGCAAGTTTGAGCCAGAGTAGATGATCGCCAGTTGTATTAAGTAAATTAAGTAAGAGAAGATATGAATAATAAAACCCAACACGCCAATCCCAGCAAGAACCGTTCGCCACGCCACAGGGCGCGCGAATTTGCCTTGCAGGGCATGTACCAATGGCTGCTGAATAATGAAGATTCCGGCGCGATTGAAGCTCATATCCGTGAAGCTCACGGTTTTGACAAGGCTGACAGAGAGCATTTTGACTCCCTGCTGCATGGTGCTATCAAACAATCCATAGAATTGCGCGAGCAAATTGCGCCCTTGATCGATCGTAGTATTGCGGAATTGTCACCGATCGAACATGCGGCCTTGCTGATCGGTGCCTATGAATTGAAGAACCACATAGAAATCCCTTATCGCGTCGTCATCAACGAAGCGGTAGAGTTGACCAAGTCCTTTGGTGGTCTGGATGGTCACAAGTATGTCAATGGTGTACTCGACAAGCTGGCAGCAAAACTGCGTGCGACTGAGGTTGCAGCGGGTAAATAAGTTACTGACTAAGTTACTGACCATATTTGTAAAAGTATCTACCGCCTTATTTTGAAAGATAAATAAGGCGGTTTTTTTTTAGCCTGTGTTTTTAGGAAGTGCCATGCATCAAAATCTCGCAGCAAGACTGGACAATATCGCCCCTTTTCATGTGATGGAACTCATGAAAATGGCGGCAGAACTGGAAAAGCAGGGCCGTCATCTCGTTCATATGGGTATAGGCGAGCCAGACTTTACAGCTCCGCAAGCGGTTATCGATGCTGCCGCCAAGGCCATGGCAGCAGGGCGTTTGCAATATACCTCTGCCCTGGGTTTACCTGCATTGCGCACGGCGATATCGCAGCACTACCGTGATGTGTTTGGTCTTGACGTGCCAGCTTCCCGCATTATTGTGACGGCTGGAGCATCGGCTGCCTTGCTACTGGCATGTGCCGCGCTGGTCGAACCGGGCAGGGAAGTGCTGATGCCTGACCCTTGCTATCCCTGCAACCGCCACTTTGTTGCGGCATTTGAGGGCAGGGCAAAACTCATCGCCAGCGGGCCTGACCACCGCTTTCAACTGACTGAAGAAATCGTCCGCCAGCAATGGGATGGACGCAGCAGCGGCGTTTTGCTGGCTTCTCCATCGAATCCTACCGGCACGTCCATTGAGCATGAAGAACTGGGCAAGATCGTCGCTGCAGTAAAAGAATTGGGTGGCTTCAGCATCGTTGATGAGATTTATCAGGGACTGACTTATGATGGCGCACCATTTTCTGCCCTGTCGCTGGATGAGGATGTGGTCGTCATCAATAGCTTCAGCAAATATTTCAATATGACGGGTTGGCGTCTTGGCTGGCTGGTGGTGCCTGAGCGTATCGTGCCTGCACTGGAAAAGTTGGCGCAAAATCTGTTCATCTGTCCGTCTTCGATTGCACAGTATGCTGCCCTGGCTTGCTTCGAGCCTGCGACTATCGCCATTTATGAAGAGCGCAAGGCAGAATTCAAGCGCCGCCGTGACTACATCGTGCCAGCATTGCGTGAGCTTGGCTTTGGTATTCCAGTTATGCCCGATGGTGCATTCTATGTATATGCCGATTGTTCCAGATTTACTGACGATGCAGATGCTTTTGCCAAACAGGTGTTGAACGAAGCCGGTGTGGTGATCGTGCCGGGATTGGATTTTGGTCCAGCGACAGCGACATCGTATGTGCGTCTGTCGTATGCCAATTCATTGGAGAATTTGCAGGAAGCAGTTGCAAGGTTGAAGAAGTTCCTGGCTCACAGATAATTATGCTAGGGGCGTCAGGAAGTGAAAAAGCCACCTGATCAAAATTCAGGTGGCTTTTTCAAAAGAACAGGAACGAGCAGGATTACAGTGCTGCGACCTGGTCTTTTTTCGTTTCTACTGTCAATTTAGCTTCTGTAGCATCAGGCTTGTGTACCGGAGCCGCTTCGATAGGACGGGCTTGCACAGGTGCTGGTGCAGGGGCACTAAAGAAGGTAGGCACATTTTTACCTGCTGATACATCTTTCAGGCGCTTGTATTCATTCAATACACGGGCGCCATAACCAGAATCATTGTCGGCATCGGCTGCACCTACATACATCTTCAGGCCAGCTTCAACAGAGCCACCACGGGTGACATAGTCTTTCAATATCAAAGCACCAACTCGGATATTGGCAACAGGGTTCAGGGCGGCTTTAACGCCACCAAGATCCTGAAACTTGTCGTGATGTACTTTTGACATAACTTGCATCAAGCCTTGCGCTCCTACCGGGCTTTCAGCAAAAGGATTCAAGCCGGATTCTATCGCCATAACAGACAGAATCAGCAAAGGATCAATCTTGATTTCCTTGGCGGTCAGATAAGCTGCAGATACCAGCATGTTGGTAGCATCGGTAGCCACGCGGTAGCGTTTGGCCAGCCAGGTGGTTACCCATTGTTGCTGGCGTGTGTTGCCCATCATTTTTGCTTCTTCTTCAGATGTGCTTGTTTTTTGCAAATTGCTGTCAGAATCAGCCTGGCCTGGTGCTTGCATCAAATGGGCAAGATTAGGTGCTGGTATAGCTGCTACGGCTTCCGCGGGCTCTTCGCCTGCTTCAGCATAGGGTGACAAACCTTTGAATTTGTCGGTAAGTTCAGGTTTGACATACATCGTGACCAAAACGGTCATTGCAATGATGCCAGCGAGTGTCAGCAGGTTGCGCAGGGTGGTGAATAAGCCACTGGTTGTATCACGCGCTACCATGGAGAGCGCTTTGCGCATGTCCATTGAAGAAAAACTACTTTGTTGTACAGCTAAAATAAAACGTTGAAACATTCTTACCTCCTGAATCTTCGCGATGCGTCATTCAACTTACTTAAAAGCCAAACACAGTGCGTACTTCCGCGAATCAGAAACATCGTCCCCGTCACAAGTGTGATCGTGAGACGCCGGAGCCGTTTGTCAAATCAGGTCCGTCGAACCTGTTCATGGTGTGTCCAGTGACAAACAACTTTTTTCGGGATAAGGCAGACGCCTTTTGAAAACAATCCTTACAATGTTATGTTGGGGCCCGATCCCCGTGAATGATGTTACCGTTTGGCGAAACTCTCTTTGTGTCGAAAGTGGCGGAAGTCATTAACCTCTTCATCAAGTTGGGCGAATTGTAGGGGCGGTTTTATATCAAGTCAACACTATCAAACAGGAAAGTAATTACTTTTATGTCTTATGATTTGTGCTGCAATGCAGCAAAATTCAATAAAATCAAGCACTTGGCAGAAATTGCTAGTGCGACTAGTGCAGAGATACGAAAAAGCGAAAAATGATGAAATATTCTGACTTGAGAGATTTTATTTCCCAATTGCAAGAAAAAGGCGAACTTAAACAGGTGGACTTGCCTGTTTCACCACATTTGGAAATGACCGAGATTTGTGACCGCACTTTGCGTACCGAAGGTCCGGCTCTTTTATTCACCAAACCTGTTGGTCATACCATACCAGTACTGGGTAATTTATTTGGAACGACACGTCGCGTAGCACTTGGTATGGGGGCAGAAAACCTGAGCGAATTGCGCCAGATAGGCCATGTTTTATCGGCATTGAAAGAACCGGAACCTCCCAAGGGTTTTAAAGAAATCATGGGCATGGGTTCTTTGGTCAAAGCCGTCTGGGATATGTCACCAAAAGAACTGCGCGGCGCCAAATGCCAGGAAATAGTCTGGGAAGGCAATGACGTTGATCTCGCCCGTTTACCCATACAGCATTGCTGGCCTGGCGACGTTGCGCCATTGATCACCTGGGGTCTGGTGATTACCAAAGGCCCCAATAAAAAGCGTCAGAATCTGGGTATATATAGACAGCAGGTTTTGAGCCACAATAAAGTCATCATGCGCTGGCTGGCACATCGCGGTGGTGCGCTGGATTTCCGTGAACATGGCATCGTCAATAAAGGCAAACCTTATCCCATCGCCGTTGCCCTGGGTGCAGATCCGGCGACTATATTAGGCGCAGTGACGCCGGTGCCAGACAGTTTGTCTGAATACCAGTTCGCCGGTCTCTTGCGTGGCAGCCGTACCGAATTGGTAAAAGCAATCGGCAGTGAATTGCGCGTGCCAGCATCAGCCGAAATTGTGCTGGAGGGGCATATTTATCCTGATGAAAATCACCCTAGCGGCTATGAGCATGCGCTGGAGGGACCGTATGGTGACCACACCGGTTATTACAATGAGAAAGACTGGTTCCCGGTCTTTACCATAGACCGCATCACCATGCGTCGTGATCCTATTTATCACTCTACGTATACAGGTAAACCGCCAGATGAACCTGCGGTACTGGGGGTGGCGCTGAATGAAGTCTTCATCCCTCTGTTGCAAAAACAGTTCAGTGAAATCACGGACTTTTATTTGCCGCCAGAAGGTTGCAGTTATCGTATGGCAGTGGTGCAAATGAAGAAGGCTTATGCGGGTCATGCCAAGCGCGTCATGTTCGGGGTCTGGAGTTTTTTACGCCAGTTCATGTATACCAAGTTCATCATCGTCGTGGATGAAGATGTCAATATCCGTGACTGGAAAGAAGTCATCTGGGCGATCACTACCCGCGTTGATCCCTTGCGCGATACCACGCTGGTGGATAATACGCCGATTGATTACCTGGATTTTGCTTCGCCCATCAGCGGCCTCGGCAGCAAGATGGGTATAGATGCCACCAATAAATGGCCAGGTGAGACCAGCCGTGAGTGGGGTACGACCATAGAGATGACGCCGGAAGTCAAAACCAAGGTAGACCAGATCTGGCAAGAACTGGGCTTGTGATTGGTTTGTAAACACTGTGTTTTAGCGATTAAATTTTTGCGTGTATATATATGACTGAATTAAATGCTTCAGGGGCTTTAGAGACTTCAGGTATTTCCATGGTTTGGGATTATCCGCAACCGTTCACGCGAGCAGTGAAGCCGCAAGAAAGTAATATCGATGGTTTGAATCACACTAACAACGCAGTCTATGTACGCTGGTGTGAAGAAGTCGCATGGGGTCATTCTGAAGCGCTGGGCTTGAATCTCGCAGACTACCATCGCCTGGACCGCGCCATGGCCATCAGGCGTGGTGAATATGATTATGTCTTGCCAACCTTGCTTGGCGAATCGCTGACGCTGGCGACATGGCTGTTTGCCAGCGATGGCAAACTCACCATGGACCGGCGATTTCAATTGATACGCGATAGCGATAGTGCCACCGTACTCAGGGGGCGCTGGAATCTGGTCTGCATAGAGCTTAGCAGTGGCCGGGCACGCCGCATGCCTGCAGAGTTTTGCGATATCTATTTACCGGCGGTGGTTCCATCTCTGTAAGCGGCAATTCAGGGGAGGTGGCATTAAGCCAGGCATTTGTTGGACTCAGACTACGCTTTACAGGGCAGCATCTACATGCTGGCAAGTAAGGTGCATTATTCAAGTACAATCAATTACCTCTATTTCTTGCTTTCCCCACATGAAACGCCCGCGTTTTTTACCCGACAACATGACTTTGCTGCTGTTAGGCGTGGTCACTCTGGCCAGCCTGTTTCCTGCACGCGGGGTGGTCGCATCAGGCTTTGATCATTTGTCTGTCGGCATGATTGCCTTGCTGTTTTTTATGCATGGGGCCAAGTTGTCGCGTCAGGCCGTGCTGGCTGGTCTTACTCATTGGCGTCTGCATTTGCTGGTGATGGCATTTACTTTTGCCATCTTCCCTCTTATGGGCGTGACATTAAAGCCCTTACTCTTGTCTCTGGTTACACCAGAACTTTATGTAGGCATACTCTTTCTATGTGTACTGCCCTCGACCGTGCAATCGTCAATTGCATTTACATCCGTAGCCCGTGGCAATGTGCCTGCTGCCATTTGCAGTGCCTCATTGAGTAATATGCTGGGAATTTTCCTGACCCCATTACTGGTCGGCATGGTTGTCGTCGCACATGGTGAGAGTCATTCGTCACTGGATGCGATGTTGAAAATTGTTTATCAATTATTATTACCCTTTATCGCAGGACAGTTGGCGCGGCCCTGGTTGCAAGCCTGGTTGGAAAAATATGCCAGCACACTGACCATGGTGGATCAAAGCTCAATTTTGCTGGTGGTCTACGTCGCTTTCAGCGAAGCAGTAGTGCAGGGATTGTGGCAGCAGTTACCACCTTTGATGCTGGCAAGTTTGTTGGGTATCAGCGCCGTGATGCTAACGATCATCATGAGTCTGACAACCATCATCAGCCGCCGTCTTGGATTCAGCAAGGAAGATGAAATCACGATCGTGTTTTGTGGCTCAAAGAAAAGCCTTGCCAGTGGTGTGCCCATGGCCAAAGTTTTATTTGCCAGCCATGCGGTTGGTATGGTCTTATTACCACTAATGCTGTTTCATCAGCTACAGTTGATGGTATGTGCCTTCATGGCGCAACATTACGCTAAAAGATAAGGAGTCAGACATGCCACGTTTTGCTGCCAACCTCAGCATGATGTATACCGAATTAGCTTTTACTGAGCGCTTTGCCGCTGCTGCCAGAGATGGCTTCAGGGCGGTCGAATATTTGTTCCCTTACGATTATGCCGCGACTGAATTGAAAGGCTTGCTCAATGCAAATGAACTGGAGCAAGTCTTGTTCAATACCTCGCCAGGCAACTGGGCGTTGGGCGAACGTGGTATCGCATCTCTGCCTGGCCGGGAAGAAGAGTTCAAGCAAGCCTTTGATACTGCACTTGATTATGCGCGCATCCTGGGTAACCGTCATTTGCACGTCATGGCTGGATTGATACAGCCTGAGCAAGACAGGGAAAGACACCGTGCCGTCTATTTACGCAATCTGGCCTATGCTGCCTTGCTGGCCTCGCGGGAAGGTATCACCATCGTCATTGAACCCATCAATACACGGGACATTCCGGGTTATTTTTTGAACCGGCAAGATGAGGCGCAAGAGATTTGCCAGGAAATTGGTGTAGAGAATTTGCGTGTGCAATTTGACATCTATCATTGTCAGATCGTGGAAGGCGATGTTGCCACCAAGCTGCGCCGCGATATGTCACGCAAGCATGCCGGCATAGGTCATATACAGATAGCCGGTGTGCCGGACCGGCATGAACCTGATGTAGGGGAAGTGAATTACCCCTACCTGTTTGATTTGATTGATGAGCTTGGCTATCCAGGCTGGATAGGCTGTGAGTACCGTCCTAAAGCAGGAACCAGTGCCGGCTTGGGCTGGTTGGCTCCTTGGTTACGCGGATAAATATATCGAATTGATATGCTTATTTAATATGCTGAATTGCCGCGAAAATCAGCTTTGCCACAGTCATTTGAAGATGCATTGACAGTGGCATGAAAACGGCGGAAAGTGATCAAAGCAAGCAGCTTTTGTGGTTCTCTTACTCCTTGAAGTGCATTGGAGGCGATCATGAGTATCCGTATCAAAATCTGGCTGTCAGTCATGCTGGGGCTGATGCTGGCCAGTTCCGTTCATGCAGAAACTACGCTGGTATTAAATACCCCCTTTTTTGCACCAATTACTTCCCCTGGGCGCGATGGCGTACTTGACCTGTTCTACGCTGAGTTATTCAAGCGCGTAGGGTTCAAGGTCGATATCCAGCCTATGTCGGCTGAGCGCAGTCTGCTCAATGTTAACAATGGTATTGATGATGGTGATGTCTCGCGCGTCCTGGGTATAGATAAGACTTACCCGAATCTTGTGCGCGTGCCAGAATCCGTCATGTTTTATCAAATGGTGGTGTTTACCCGCAAACCCAGTTTTACTGTGACAGGCGCTGATAGTCTCAAGCCTTTTGACGTAGGCATACTCACAGGCTGGAAAGTTCTTGAACGGAATATCGTTGATACCCGGTCCTTGCTCAAACTGGAAACGGGTACGCAATTGTTTTCCATGCTGGATAAAGGACGGATAGATGTTGCGGTGATAGAAAAACTGGAAGGTTTGCATTTCATCAAGAGCCTGGGACTCAAGGACATCAAGATCATGGAGCCGGCTTTTGTTGAGGGTGACTGGTTTTTATACCTCCACAAGAAACATGAGGCACTGGTACCCAGGCTGGCTGAAGAAATCCGCAAGATGAAACAGGATGGTACTCATAAGCGGATTTTTGATTCAGTTTTAAAACGCTATCAGCCCATAGCCGGTGCTTGAATGCGCTCACTGATACGCAATCTGGGTGGAAGCGGCGCCAATAGTCTGGGGCGCAGGATAGCGATTGCCATCCTCATGTTCAGCTCTGTGGTGACGCTGGTGTCTACGGTATTTCAGCTGGCAATAGACTATAAGCGGGAAGTCAGCGATATAGAAGCGCAGATGACGCAGATACAATCCAGCTATGAAGAAAGTTTGTCATCCAGCCTGTGGGTGACCAGTGTACGTGACCTGGAGCTGCAACTGAACGGCATCCTGAGATTACCTGACATGCAATATGCCGAAGTGCGTACCGATCACGGGGCACTCGTTGCCAGGGCAGGGCAAGCCATCAGCACGCACGTCATACGCCATGAATTCCCGCTTAACTTCATCCACAGGCAAAATCAGGTTCATATAGGTAGCGTGCTGATCGTCGCCAATCTGGAAGGTGTTTATCAACGCTTGCGCGACAAGGTGGTGGTGATATTGATTACCCAGACCATCAAGACTTTCCTGGTGTCCTTGTTTATCCTCATGCTGTTTCAATACATGGTGGGGCGGCATTTAAAAAAAATCGCTTTGTTTTCAGATCGCCTGTTTGCAGGCAGCAAGGCAGGAAAATTGCAGCTTGAGCGTAAACCAGGCCCCAGAGTAGCAGGGGACGAGCTTGAACAAGTTGTTGGTGCGCTCAATGCCATGCAGCAGCGTCTTGATCAGTTCGTTGAAGATTTACAGGAAAGTGAATTTCGCTGGAAATTTGCATTGGAAGGTGCTGGCGATGGTGTCTGGGACTTTAATCTTGTCACCAATGAAGTCGTCTATTCGCGACGCTGGAAAGAAATGCTTGGATATCGCGAAGATGAATTGCCCGGCATTCTTGATACTTATACCAGGCTTGCACATCCAGAAGATGCTGCCCGTGCGTTTGCTCAACTGGATAATAATTTATCGGGTAAATCAGATTTTTTTAGTATAGAACAAAGAATGTTATGCAAGGATGGTAGCTGGAAATGGGTGATGTCGCGTGGCATGGTAGTGGAAAAGAATGCCGAAGGTAAAGCTACGCGCATGATAGGCACCCATACTGATATCAGTGAGCAATTGAAGGCTGCAGAAGATATGCGCACGCTGCTGGTCGAGAATGAACTGGCACGGGCTGAGCTACGCCTGATCAACGACAGTATGGAAAAACAGGTGCAGGAACGTACTGCGCAGCTGGAAACCGCCAATAAGGAACTGGAGGCATTTTCATATTCAGTATCGCATGACTTGCGCAGCCCCTTGCGTGGTATTGATGGCTGGAGTCTGGCCCTGCAAGAAGATTATGGCCCGCAACTGGATGCAACAGGCCAGGAGTATCTGGGAAGGGTGCGTGCTGAAAGCCAGCGCATGGGGCAGCTGATAGACGATATGTTGCAGTTCTCACGTTTAGGCCGTGCAGCCCTGACTATGCGCGAAGTTGATCTCAGTGATTTGGCGACGACCATCGCGGCACGCATACAGGACGCGCAACAGGGCGCAAATGAGCAGCGTCTATACAACTTCGTCATTGCTCCGGGCTTGCACGCCTGGGGTGATAAACGTTTGCTGGAAGTCGTTTTGACTAATTTACTCGAAAATGCGGCCAAATTTTCTAAAATGAAAGAACTGCCTCAGATTACATTTGGCAGTGTGCACATAACAGAACCATTGTCGCAGACAGAGGTGCGAGCCTTCTATGTCAAAGACAATGGCGCGGGTTTTGACATGCGCTATGCCCACAAACTTTTTGGTGTATTTCAAAGACTCCATAAAGCCAGTGAATTCAGCGGTACAGGCATAGGTCTGGCGACGGTGCAGCGTATTGTTTTTCGCCATGGTGGGCATATCTGGGCAGACTCAACATCAGGCGAAGGGGCGACATTTTATTTTACCTTGAAGGAGTTTCAATGAGTACAGGAACCATCTTGCTGGTAGAGGATAATCCCAGTGACATAGGCTTGACCGAACGCGCCTTCAAGAAAAGCCATATCACCAATAATCTCGTGATTGCCCAGGATGGGCAGGAAGGACTGGATTACCTGTTTTGCCAGGGGAATTATGCCAATAGAGAAGATGCAAATCCTCCCATGCTGGTGTTGCTGGATTTGAAGTTGCCTAAAGTAGATGGCCTGGAAGTATTAAGGCAGATACGCAATGACCCGCGTACCCACAGAGTGCCGGTGGTGATCCTGACTTCTTCGCGGGAAGAGCAGGATGTGGCGGCTGGTTATGATCTTGGTGTGAACAGTTACATACGCAAACCAGTGGATTTTCAACAGTTTGCCGAAGTCATCAAGCAATTGGGTTTGTATTGGCTGGTGATTAACGAAAATCCGCACCAATCATAATCAGGCAAATAAAGATGAAACAGGGCTGACATGGCAACACCACTGGCTTTGCTGATGGTTGAAGACTCTGATATGGATGCAGAGCTGGTCTTGCTGTGCCTGCGTCGTGCCGATTTTGATGTCAGTATGACACGGGTTGAAACTAGTGAAGAGATGCGCCAGGCCATGGCTGAGTGTGATTGGGATGTCATACTCTCAGACTACAACCTGCCGCATTTCAATACCAATGAAGCTCTGGCACTGTTAAAAGAATCTGGCCTGGACCTGCCTTTTATCGTTGTCTCTGCCGAGCTTGGTGACAATGCTGCAGTCGCCCTGATGAAGGCCGGTGCACATGACTATGTCATGAAAGATAGCCTGGCACGACTGCCGCCTGCCATCAAACGTGAAATGAGCGAAGCCGCGCAAAGACGAGCCCACAGGCAGGCCGTGGAAGCGTTGCGCGAGAGCGAAGAGCGCTGGAGTTTTGCCCTGGAAGGCGCTGGCTATGGGGTATCCGACTGGAATATCAAAACGGGTCATGTGCTGTACTCATCATGTTGGGCCAGTATGCATGGCTATGGCAGTAATGAAATCCCGGCTACCGTCGATGGCGGTATGGACCTGGTACACCCGGATGAGCTGCCGTTGGTCCGGGACGCGTTGCGTGCTTATTTTGCTGGTGCCATGCCGCGCTATCACAGTGAGCATAGAATTCTTGGTAAGGATGGTAGCTGGAAATGGGTCATAGACAGAGGCATGATCGTCAGCCATGACGAGCATGGAGTTGCCACTCGCATGATTTGTACCCACGTCGATATTTCCGAGCGCAAGCAGGCTGAAGAGGAATTGCGCATCCTGAACGAGCAACTGGAATTGCGTGTGGAAGAACGCACACACGAATTGCGTCGCGCCATGACGCAGATCATTGAATCAGAAAAACTTGCTTCGCTGGGCGTACTGGTGGCGGGTGTCTCGCACGAACTCAATACACCTATAGGAAATATGTTGCTGGCCGCTTCATCTCTGGCAGACAAACTCAAGGACGTGGCCAAACTGATCGAGAGTGGCAAGGTGACGCGCTCAGGTCTGGTGCAAGCCCTGGATGAATGTGCTGATGTCGGTCAATTGATTGTACGCAGTGGCGGGCGTGCCAGTGAATTGATAGACAGTTTCAAGCGTGTGTCAGTAGACCAGACCAGCCAGCGCAGACGCTCATTTGATGTACGCATTGCGGTACAAGACAGCATCAATGCCCTTGGTGGCATGATCAATCGCGCAGTGGTGTCGGTTGATAACCGCATTCCTGAAGGGCTGATGATGGATAGTTTTCCAGGCCATCTGGAGCAGATCATCAATAATCTTATCGTTAATTCCCTTACCCATGGCTTTGAGGGAAGAACGGATAAGCATATCGTCATTGATGCGCGTAGCGGGGACGGGATGATTGAACTCGTTTATACGGACGACGGCTCAGGCATCGCGCCAGCCTTGCATCACAAGGTGTTTGAACCTTTTTATACAACCCGCCTGGGACAGGGGGGGTCAGGTCTGGGTCTGTATATCGTCCATAACCTCGTGCAGGGTATATTCAAGGGAACTGTAAAGCTTGAGAGTGAAGACGATCAAGGCGTGCGCCTGTATTTCAGTTTTCCTGCAATTACCCCAAAAACAAACTGAAGTGCTGCGGCCTGATCTATTCAAAATCAGGCCGATTTCTGACCGACTCCAAGCAAAGTTTTATTCGTCTGCTACCTGCAAAATCAGCTTGCCAAAATTTTTACCTTCAAATAGCATCATCAAGGTATCAGGGAAAGTTTCCAGGCCTTTGACAATATCTTCACGAGTCTGGAATTTACCTTCAGCCATCCATTTACCCATTTCTGCCACTGCCTCGCCATAGCGGGCAGCGTAATCAAACACGACTATGCCTTCCATGCGGGCACGGTTCACCAGCAGCGACAGGTAGTTGGCCGGGCCTTTGACAGGCGTAGTGTTGTTGTACTGTGAGATTGCACCGCAGATGATGATGCGCGCCTTCAGATTGATACGGGTCAGCACGGTATCGAGGATATCGCCACCGACATTATCAAAGTAAATATCAACACCATTCGGGCAGTGTTCTTTCAGGCCATCTTTGACTGAGCCGGTTTTATAATCTATGCACGCATCAAAGCCCAGTTCATTGACCACAAAATCGCATTTATCCTTGCCACCGGCGATGCCGACTACGCGGCAGCCTTTTTGTTTGGCGACCTGGCCCACAGTCTGGCCGACCGCACCGGCAGCGCCAGATACCACGACGGTTTCACCAGCTTTAGGCTGACCTACATCCAGCAGACCAAAATAGGCCGTCATGCCAGGCATGCCCAGAGCATTCATGAATTTTGGCAAAGGTGCCAGTTTGGGGCTGACCTTGTAAAAGCCAGCAGTTTTGTCATCGGCTGCACCTACCCAGTATTGCTGGACACCAGTGCCGCCCGAAACATAATCACCCACCGCAAATTTGGGGGATTTAGAGGCAATCACCTTGCCTATGCCGCCAGCGCGCATGACTTCATTGATGGCAACCGGACGGATATAGGATTTACCTTCGTTCATCCAGCCACGCATGGCAGGGTCCAGCGAGATGTAAATGGTTTGCACGACGATTTCACCATCTGTGATATCGCGTACTTCTTCTGTTGTGAAGTTCCAGTCGCTATGCTTGGGGTTGCCGACAGGGCGGGCGGCGAGGCGGTATTGCTGATTGCTGAGTGTGCTCATGTTGTCTCCAGAATGTTGTACTTAGGTTGCTGCTGTCTGAACCAATTGGGGGCTGCCAGAAGAACGACTATACACTAATTAGAACGATCGTGCTTTTTGTTGTGATTATTTAATTGAAGATGGATTCTATGAATTATGCGACTGATCATGCGACAATAGACGGTTAATCTTTAAGCTTTGCAATCAATTTAACGAATTTAATTTGTTTCTGGCCATGGAAAGCAGCAATCCTGGCCTATACACTGACATCATGAGCATACGACCAGAATATATCCTGACTTTATCCTGTCCTGACCAGCGCGGCATTGTGCATAGCGTATCGGGCTTCCTGGCCAACCACGGCTGTAATATTATCGATTCTGCCCAGTTTGGCGATGCCCAATCTGCAACTTTCTTCATGCGTGTGCATTTTGCGGTAGAAGATTTCAGTGTGAGCGACGGTGCCTTGCGCGAAGAATTTGCGGCTTTGGGTGCGAATATGCAAATGAACTGGCAGTTGCATGATGCCCATCACAAGCCGCGCGTGATGCTGATGGTATCCAAGATAGGCCATTGCCTGAATGACTTGCTGTTCCGCTACAAGAGCGGTCTCTTGCCAGTAGAAATCAAGGCCATCGTCTCGAATCACACAGACTTTTATCAACTCGCTGCCAGCTACAATATTCCTTTCCATCATCTGCCACTGGCAGCGGGTGCACCGGCAGAAGCCAAACAGGCGCAGGAACAAAAAGTGCTGGATATTGTTGCTGCCAATGATATTGAACTGGTGGTGCTGGCGCGTTATATGCAGATATTGTCACCACAAATGTGTGATGCCTTGAAGGGCAAGGCCATCAATATTCATCATTCCTTCCTGCCCAGCTTCAAGGGAGCAAAGCCTTACTACCAGGCACATGAACGTGGCGTCAAACTGATCGGTGCTACTGCGCATTTTGTGACGGGTGATCTGGATGAAGGTCCTATCATTGAACAGGACGTGGAACGTGTTGATCACTCCATGGAGCCAGAAACCCTGACAGCCATAGGTCGCGATGTGGAATGCGTGGTATTGGCACGTGCAGTCAAATGCTTTGTTGAACATCGCATTTTGTTGAATGGTCACAAAACGGTGGTATTCAAGTAATGGCACTCAAATCCATCATTTATAAAGCCGACCTGAACATCTCGGACATGGACCGTGGCTATTATGCCGACCATAGCCTGACTATTGCCCGTCACCCATCCGAAACCGATGAGCGCATGATGATACGCGTGCTGGCTTTCGCCATCCATGCCGCTGAGCGTCTGGAATTTGGCAAAGGTATCTCGGATACGGAGGAACCTGATATCTGGCTCAAGGATTACACCGACGCCATACAGCTATGGATAGAGGTAGGCCAGCCAGATGACAGACGTTTGCTGAAGGCTTGTGGTCGTTCCGAGCAAGTCATCGTCTATAGTTTTGCCAGCGCCAGTGATATCTGGTGGAAGGCAATGAATAGCCGTCTCGACCGAGCCAAGAATTTGCGCGTCATGAATGTGCCCTCAGTGCAAAGTCAGGCACTGGAAAAACTCGCCCAGCGCAATATGCAATTGCAATGCACGATACAGGACGGCCAAATCTGGATGTCTGCCGGAGATGCCTCCGTACAAATCGATCTGGAAGTACTTAAAGAGTTTGCCTGAATGCGCTTGTCTGAATGCATAGGCGGCAGGGACAATAACCTGAGCTTGTTGCGCATAGTCGCTGCGCTGGCAGTATTGGTTGGACATAGCTTTGCTCTGTTGAGTCAACCAGAACCTTGGGGTGCACTGACAGGCATGACCCCGGGCTCAATTGCAGTTGATGTGTTTTTCATCGTCAGTGGCATGCTGGTGACAGCAAGCCTGCTCAACAAGCAAAGCATGGTTGACTATATATGCGCACGGGTATTACGCATTTTCCCTGCGCTGATATGCATGTTGTTGCTGACAGTATTTTTGTTGGGACCTTATTTCAGCAGCTTGCCGTTGACAGGATATTTGTCTGCTGTGGAGACGTGGAAATACCTGCTCAAATGTGCGAGGCTGTTACCCGATGTCGCCTATATATTGCCCGGCGTGTTTGTACATAATCCTTATCCGTATGCAGTCAATGGCTCACTGTGGAGCATGCCATACGAAATCAAGATGTATTTGTTATTGTTGGCGCTCTGGTGTTGCCTGGCCCTGCTGAAGAAATGGCGCATACAGATTCTGACATACCTGATACCGGCTGTTACTTTGCTGGCTGCCATGTTGATGTTCATGCGCTATTTTTACCTTTATCAAGATAGCGAATTCCTTCTTCATTTTTATCCTTTTTACGATAGTCAGTTTGCCCGTTTGCTGTTCATGTTTTTCTCTGGTGCCAGCCTGTTTGTGCTGAAAGAAAAACTGGTGTTGACCAGGCGTTTTTTCTATTCCTTGCTGTTACTGGTACTGGCAACTGCGTTCATCAGCAAACCTGTATTCTTTAGCGTCTATAACCTGACGATTGCTTATCTTGTGGCCTGCATTGCTTACTTGCCTGAAGGTGGGGTAAGGCGTTATAACCGCATGGGTGATTATTCGTATGGAGTGTACATTTATGCCTTCCCGGTACAGCAGGCAATTGCTGCTTTATTCCCGGGGATTGCCGTGTGGAGTATGGTGATGGTGTCGGGTTTTGCGACACTATTGCTGGCGGTATGTTCGTGGCACATAATAGAAAAACCGGCCTTGACCTGGAAATCAGTGGTAATTAAGTGCCTGCGCAACTATTTGCCGCTTAAAGCAGACAAAACAGCTTCACTGGTCTAGGTCGTACTGGAAACAGCCTCTGCCCAATATAGTGGCGGTGGAAGTATGTAGTTACTGAATTCCAGATGCAGTACCCTGCGTTGGCTAATCAGTTTTGCCTTGTCGGACGCGTGCAGTAACAAGGGTTTCATCAACAAGATATCGCCTGCCTGCATGATGCAGGTATGAGAACTGGTAGTTTGGCTGACGTCTTGTATCTGGGTATCGTCAAGTTTGCCCGATGTGTGGCTGCCAGCAATAACTTTGAGCGCAGCATTGTCAGCGCCAGCATCATCAAGGGCAATGCGGCAAGTCAGCATCGCTTCCAGCACTGCTGCTGGTGGCTCTACATAATGCACATTTTTCTTGTAAGTCCATTTGCCATAGCCAGCAAACTTGGTTTTCTGGTTGACGCAAATAGTCATATCCTGATGCCAGGGTACCAGCCAATTATGATCGGCATTCTTATTGAAAAAGATGCTGCGCACTGTTTGTGCTTCTGTCATATCTGCAGCATCTAGTAGCGCATGGAGTTTGTTCCAGTTCAAAGCCTGGCGTATGCCTGGGTAACTTTGCATTACCTGGCGCACACCGTATTGATCAGAGATGGGCTGGCAAGCCTGCCGCAATTGCTGTAATTCAGATTCATCAAGAAAGCCCGGCAAGATGACAAAACCCTGGCTTGCCAGGGTTTCTGCGATGCTTTGATTGATGTAATGCATTAAGACTGCAAGACTTTTTTCAACCACAGGCTGATGTCATCCACTTCTTCAGGGCAAACGGAATGCGGCATCATGTATTCATGCCATTCCACTTGATAGCCCAGATCTTTCAGCAGATCGCGCGATTGCTCTGCACGTTGTATCTGGATGACATTGTCACCACGGCCATGGGCCTGGAAGATGGGAGTATTTTGGTTTGCCGCATGGCGTTCTTCTGTAATCACATCACGCAAGGGTACATAGCCAGACAGGCATAGCAAGCCTGCCAGTTTTTCATGATAACGCAAACCAGTTTGCAAAGTCATGGCACAACCTTGCGAGAAACCAGCCAGGATGATGCGCTCAGACGGGATGCCGCGCGCATTCTCGCGGGCGATCAATTGCTCTATGCGTTTTTGTGACAGACGCAAACCAGCCTCATCTTCACGCTTGGCGATATCTGTACCAAGGATGTCGTACCAGGAACGCATGACATAGCCACCATTGATAGTCACCGGCATGGTGGGTGCATTCGGGAAGACAAAACGTATGCCAGGATTGCCGCGCAAATCCAGCTCCCTGACGATAGGGACAAAATCATTCGCATCCGCGCCTAGGCCGTGCATCCAGATAATGGCAACAGTTGGATTAGGTGTGCTTTCCAGTTCTACGGTTTCTAAAATATCTTGTGTCATGATGATTTTCGGGAAGATGAAAAATAAGCAGCCAGTTTGACCGACAGCAAAAGCAGGCCACAGGGTAGCCAGACGGTCAGTAGTTCAGATTGTATTACACGCCATCCGCGCGCTGTCAGAAAGCGGCTCACGCCTATAGGTGATACCTGGATGAATTGCCAGGGGAAGAAATAACGCTCTTCAGTCAATGGCCAAAAAAATTCCACTCCCAGGCCGCCTGTAGTCAGTGCATCGAGCAGGCCGTGTGAAAGTGTGGCAAAAGCGATAAACAGCCAGCAAACCAGAGCTGAACTACGCAAACGTGCATGAAAGACGCTGGTCAGGCTGGCAACCAGCATGGCAAACACGATGGAATGGCTGAAGCCGCGGTGACCAAAGGCAGATTCGTAGGCAATACCGAGTTTGAAGGCGATCACATCAAGATCAGGCAAGATCGCGGCTAGCATGCCCGTTACTACCAGAGGCCAGGGCAGGCGTTTTTGCCCCAGTATCAGGCCCAAAGTCAGTGGTACAACGGGATGCGTCAGTATGGTTGCCATCGCAATCGGTTTTTTGCCGTTCAGGCAGATGGGGTTTTGGCGCGTATGGCGTTTTTAGGGCGGAAAGCTTTGCAGACGCCGTCATCCGTTTCTATATACGGGCCACCTATCAAATCCACGCAATATGGTACTGCTGCGAAAATACCGGCAACGACTTGCTTGCCTTCGCCGTCTTTCAAGCCTTCCAGCGTCTCCTTGATGGATTTGGGCTGGCCTGGCAGGTTCAAAATCAAGGCAGCATGGTCTGGCGTTTCGCGTATCACCGCAACCTGGCGTGACAAGATGGCCGTTGGTACAAATTGCAGGCTGATCTGGCGCATTTGTTCACCAAAACCCGGCATTTCCTTGCTAGCGACTGCCAGTGTCGCTTCGGGTGTGACATCACGTCTCGATGGGCCGGTACCACCCGTGGTAATAACGAGATGGCATTGTTCTTCATCCACCAGGGCGATTAAAGCCGCTTCTATAGCTGGGCGCTCATCGGGGATCAGACGCGTCACCATTTCCCATGGGCTGGTGAGCGCTTTGCCAAACCATTCCTGCAATGCAGGCAATCCCTGGTCCTGATAAATGCCGACAGAGGCGCGGTCCGAGATTGATACCAGACCTATTTTGAGTTTTTCACCATCTGCTGAGGTCATTTGTTCAGGCTCACTTGTCATCAAACCCATCGTCTTCTTCATCCAGGTCTGCGTCATCCGCTTCGTCAGCGTTGGCTGCAGCTTTGGATTTTTGCAAATCTTTCAAAATCTGGAAGATTTCGCGATAAGCCTTCGGTGGCTTGTTTTCAGCCTGTTCTTTGCGGGCATTGCGTATCATGGTGCGCAATTGCTGTACGTCGAGGTGAGGGTGTTCTGCCATCAGCTCTGTCAGGGCATTGTCGTCTGCCAGCAATTTGTCGCGGCGACGCTCCAGCGCATGCATTGCCGCAGTCTCGGCCTTGGATGCACCTTTCCAGCTATCGATGGTTTTCTGGATCAGGGCAATTTCTTCTTCATCCAGAGTGCGCATTTTCTTGCCTACATACTGCATCTGGCGACGGCGGCCTTCATGATCCTTGATTTGCTGACATTCAAGGATGGCATCGCGCACATCTTCTGGCATGGGTACGCGCTTGACGCGTTCACGCGGCTGCTCGACCAATTCCTGCCCCAATTTCTGCAAGGCGGTCATCTCGCGCTTTAATTGTGACTTGGAAGGACGCTCGTATTCTGGTTCGAACTCACTGGACTGGTAGCCACATGAGCCACGATTTGGATTTGGCATAATTCTGCGCCTTTACTATTAACTTAATGAAACGGCTGCTATGATACCCTTTTTAGCTTGGAATTACCTAAAATCAAGCTGCGATTGACCCATAATTGACCCATATATGGTGTGAATCAAGGTAAATAATTAGGATATTTCCGTTTGGCCATTTGGTCATTTAGCATTGACAAACATAGAACCCCATCCATGAGCAAACCAGTTTTCACCCATACCCAGGACCAGTTAAAGCAAATCGCGCAGGACATGTTGCGTTTCGCCCGTGAAAAAGGGGCATCGGATGCGGCAGTTGAGATCAGTGAGGGCGGTGGCCTGTCCATCAGCGTACGCAAGGGTAAAGTCGAGACCATAGAACAGAACCGTGACAAAGGCATAGGTATTACGGTGTATATCGGTCAACGCCGTGGCAACGCCAGTACCTCGGATTTTTCTGAACAGGCCCTGCGTGATTCTGTCGATGCTGCCTACAATATTGCCCGTTTCACGGCAGAAGATGATTGCGCTGGCTTGCCTGAGGCAGACTTGCTGGAAATGGCGCCGCGTGACCTCAAATTGTGCTACCCGTGGCTGGTCACTGCAGAAGAAGCCATAGAGCTGGCAAAACGCACAGAAGCTGCGGCTTTTGCAGTCGACAAGCGCATCACCAATAGCGAAGGTGCCAGCGTACACGCCCAGCAATCGCATTTTGTGGCAGCCAATTCACGTGGCTTCATGGGGGGATATCCCATTTCCCGTCATACCATTTCGGTTGCACCTATTGCGGGCAGGGGCTCAAAAATGCAAAGGGATGACTGGTATTCCTCGCAGCGCAATGCCAAAAAACTGGCAGAGCCAGAAGCCATAGGTCGTTATGCCGCGGAACGTGCACTGGCGAGGTTGAATGCACGCAAGCTCGATACCCGCAAGTGCCCGGTCTTGTTTGAGGCACCGTTGGCTGCCGGTTTGCTGGGTGCCCTGGTGCAGGCTACATCTGGTGGTGCCCTGTATCGCAAATCCACTTTCTTGCTGGATTCTTTAGGGACGCAAATTTTTCCGTCCCATATACAAGTGGTGGAAGATCCGCATGTTATCGGTGCTGTTGGTTCTTCACCATTTGATGATGAGGGTGTAAAAACCCAGAAGCGCAATATCGTTACGGATGGCGTATTGCAGGGCTATTTCCTGTCCACTTATTCTGCCCGCAAACTGGGCATGCAAACTACCGGTAATGCCGGTGGCTCGCATAATCTGTCGCTGACTTCCAGCCTGACCAAGCGCGCAGACAATTTTGTTGGCATGCTCAAAAAAATGGGTACAGGTTTGCTGGTCACCGAGCTGATGGGGCAGGGTGTCAATTATGTAACCGGTGATTACTCACGTGGCGCATCCGGTTACTGGGTAGAGAACGGTGTAATCCAGTATGCAGTAGAAGAAATTACGATCGCTGGCAATATGCGCGAAATGTTCCAGCAAATCGCTGCTGTTGGCAATGATGCTTTAATACGTGGCACGAAGCAAACTGGCTCCATTCTCATAGAGAACATGACTATCGCAGGTAGTTGATAGTCGATAGCCTTATAGTAAAAACGAAAACGCCGGACTTGATGTAGTCCGGCGTTTTTTATTACTCTTTCGTTTTGCTCTTGCCCGCCTGAAGTTTGCCCAGCAGTAAAACAATGCCTGCACCAATTGCCGGTATTAAATTGATGACGGCAGGGACATTGGATTTAAGCCAGCCGTGGATGGCGACATCTTCAGCAAACATGCCGCCAGCTATCCAGCCCAGCATGGCACCACCAAAATAAACGACCAGAGGGAAGCGATCTATTAATTTCAAAACCAGTTGGCTACCCATGACGATAATCGGGATGCTCAGCAAAATACCAAAAATAACCAGCCAGTTGTGACCACCCGCAGCACCAGAAATGGCGATGACATTATCCATGCTCATGACAGCGTCGGCCACGATCACGGTTTTGATTGCCGTGAACAGGGTAGAGCCACCATCAATTTCATGTGCTTCTTCGTCTTCTGGTATCAAAAGCTTGATGCCTATCCACACCAGCAGCAAGGCACCGACTATCTTGAGGTAAGGGATAGCCAAAAGGTTCAGGGCAAACAGGATGAGCGCAATGCGCAAGCCTATGGCGCCCACCATACCCCAGAAAATACCCAGTTTGCGCTGATGATCGGGCAGGCGACGACAAGCCATTCCTATCACGATGGCATTGTCGCCCCCGAGCAAAATATCAATTGCCATGATTTGCAGGATGGCAAACCAAAATTGTGGATTACTGATGTCCATGAATTAATTTTTCCAGAGTTGTTGTCGTTTTTTGAATAGCCTACATTCTGGTGTATGACGCGAAAAAATGCATAGACAGAAATATGCCTGTTGTTATTCGCCCTCAGTAGTACTACTTAAATTACTGTCTGAACCACCCCGGATTCTATATTGCTGGCGCAGTGCATGTGTGCGAAATTGATACTTGTCGCTGCAATAAAGCTTGATCGTTCGCGGGGATTGGTGGCAATTGTTGCATTGCAATATAATCATTTATTGCTAGCTCCTGCTTACGCCCATAGAATGATTTCGGTTTTAGCAAATGGTGCTGCCATCATTAAATCAAAGTTGGTCCGGGAGCAATTCTGGTCATTATTCAAAATATCGGAGATAGTATGGAACGTCGTTCCTTTCTTAAAAAAGCCGCAGCAGGTGCATCAGTTGGCGCTGCGGTTGCCGCACCAGCCCTGGCTGCGGATGCTTTGCCAACCCTGAATTGGCGTTTGACATCCAGTTTTCCTAAAAGTCTGGACACCATCTTTGGTGCATCCGAGGTTTTTGCAGCACGCGTCAAAGAACTGACAGATGGGAAATTGAATATACGGGTGTTTTCTGCTGGTGAGATTGTTCCTGGTACGGCGGTTTTGGACGCGGTACAAAATGGCACTGTAGAAATGGGACACACTGCGTCATATTACTATTTTGGCAAAGACCCAACATTTGCATTTGATACAGCAGTACCGTTCGGCCTGACTTCACGTCAACAAACTGCCTGGATGTTGCATGGCAATGGCATGAAACTCATGCGTGAGTTCTTCGCTGAATACAATGTGGTCAATTTCCTGGGCGGGAATACCGGCACCCAAATGGGTGGCTGGTTCCGTAAAGAAATCAAGACGGTCGCAGACTTGAATGGTCTGAAATTCCGCGTCGGTGGTTTTGCTGGTCGCGTGTTGTCCAAGCTGGGTACAGTGCCGCAACAGATCGCCGGTGGTGACATTTATCCTGCGCTGGAAAAAGGCACGATAGATGCTGCTGAATGGGTAGGTCCTTATGATGATGAAAAACTGGGCTTCAACAAGATTGCCAAGTTTTATTATTATCCAGGCTGGTGGGAAGGTGGCGCGCAATTGTCCTTCTATGTCAGCAAGAAAGAATGGGACAAGCTGCCCAAGCAATACCAGGCTGCAATTGAGGCTGCGACGCATGAAGCACATAACGACATGCAAGCCAAGTACGATGCACGCAACCCGGCAGCGCTGGGACGTTTGCTGGCGCAAAAAATCAATCTGAAGCCTTTCCCGCAGCCTGTCATGGATGCCTGCTTTAAAGCGGCCCAGGAGACCTTTACAGAAGAAGTGGCAAAGAACCCAAAATTCGCCAAGGTATATACGGACTGGATCAACTTCCGCAACAACCAGGGGCAATGGTTCGGGGTTGCTGAGCAAGCCTTTGCACGCTTTAACTTTGGCAAGGCTTTGAAATAATTGTAATTCAGGTTTTACAAACAAAAATCCCCGCAGAATTTTGCGGGGATTTTTGTTTTGTGTCTTACCTGCAGCAATGAAAAAACCTCTGCTATTACTAGTCAGAGGTTTTTTCTTATTGCTAATACTGCTTGTTTATCTTTTATTCGCCACTTACTTCTGCGGCTCCTGGAATTGGAACTTTGGTTGCTCCTCTTCTGGCGGCGTTTCAGGTGTAGCAGGCGCGCTGGCGGGCTTCTCGGTGCTGTCGCTAAATACCGGGGGCTTGACGTCGGCATCCGGTTCATTGACAGTTTTTTCTATCACCAGATTGTCTGACACAGGTTTGCTGGAGCCTTTATCAAGCAGGGCAGTGACCATGACAGGGAAGCACATGACCAGCACGACCATGATCATCTGCAGACCCACCCAGGGCAGGGCTCCCCAGTAAATATCCGAGCTCTTGACTTCTTTGGGGGCTACGCCACGCAGATAGAACAACGCAAACCCAAATGGCGGATGCATGAATGAGGTTTGCATATTCACGCACAACATCACACCGAACCATACCAGTGCAGCAGAAGAGGCGGCTTGCGGGCTACCCATGCTTTCCAGTAAAACTGGGGCGAGGATTTTTTCTGCAACCGGTGCCAGCATGGGAACCACAATAAAGGCAATTTCAAAGAAATCCAGGAAGAAAGCCAGGAAGAAAATGAACAGATTGACGATCAGCAAAAAGCCTATCCAGCCACCAGGCAAGGAAGTGAACAGATGTTCTACCCATACACCGCCATCAACGCCCTGGAATACCACGGAGAAACAGGTCGAGCCTATCAGGATAAAGACAACCATGGCGGTAATGCGCATGGTGGACTGGTATCCCAGTGTAATCAGTGCACGCAAATCAGCAATGCGATAGGCACGTGTCACCAGCCAGACGAGAGCAACATATACAACGACCAGGGCAATTTGCAATGCGAGCTTCGCTGGTTTGCTGATCTCTTTGGTGTCGGAGTAGAAAAACAGGCCGATGATCAGGGCGATGCCCAGACCAGCCAGGCCGGCGCGGAAAGCCAGTTTATCCCTCTTGTTGAATTCCTTGTCGCGCAACACCGCCAGGATGATTGCACCGAGTGCACCCATGGCACCGGATTCTGTCGGTGTGGCTATACCCAGCATCATGGTGCCTAACACCATGAAAATCAGTACGGCTGATGGAATAATCCCTTGCAGGCATTTCTTCCACAGGGCCCAGCCTTGTAAAGTGCGTGCTTCTTTCGGGACGGCAGGCAGCCATTCTGGCTTGATGCGGGACAGGATGAAGGTGTACAGGATGAACAGCGCAATCTGTACCAGCGATGGTCCCCATGCGCCCAGATACATGCTGCCTACGTCGGCGCTGGAAGTCTGGGTTTTCAATTGATCAGCCAATACCACCAGTACCAGTGAAGGTGGTACCAGTTGGGTAATCGTACCTGAGGCCGCCAATACGCCAGTGGTATAGCGCATGTTGTAACCATAACGCATCATGACCGGCAATGAGATCATCGCCATCGCAATCACCTGGGCGGCAACCGTGCCTGTGATGGCGCCAAGAATGAAACCGACGATAATGACGGAGTAACCAAGGCCACCACGGATAGGGCCAAACAACTGCCCCATGGAGTCGAGCATGTCTTCTGCCAGGCCACACTTCTCCAGTATCGCCCCCATGAAGGTAAAGAAGGGAATGGCCAATAAAAGATCATTGGCAAGCACGCTGCCAAAAATACGTTGTGGAACAGCTTGCAGGAAAGCGACGTTAAAAAAGCCCAGTTCTATCGACAGCAGACCAAAGGACAAGCCCACCGCCAGCAACGAAAATGCAACGGGGAAGCCGACCAGCATGAACAACACCAGACCGCCAAACATCAGTGGCGGCATATACTCTAAAGGGATCATTGCACAGGCCTTTCGTATTTCGATTCCAGATGTGTCTTGCCCTGCAAAGATGCAATACGCTTGATGAGTTCAGATACGCCTTGCAAAGTCAGTAATGCAAAGCCAACAGGAACGATGAGTTTGATGGGGTAGCGCGGCAGCCCACCAGAATTGCTCGATTGTTCCAGAATTGCCCAGGATGGCAGGAACAAGGATTTCCAGGCCAGCCAGGAAAACAATATGCACGAAGGGAAAAGGAAAAAGACGATACCGAAAATATCGATCCAGAGTTGAGCACGTTCAGAAACGTGGGCGTAAATCAAATCTACCCTGACATGTTCATTTTTCTGGAAGGTGTAGGAGGCACCCAGCATGACGGCGGCACCGAACAAATACCATTGCAATTCCAATGGCCAGTTGTCGCTCCAGTCGAAACCATAACGTATTAACGCATTCGTAGCGCTGACGATACATGATAATAAAATTAACAAGTTTGCCAGACTACCGATACGCTCATTCATTACGTCGATCCATTTAGACAGACGCAGAAATACTTGCATATACATATCTCCTGAGTTTTTATTTTATAGACTACCAAGAAAACTAATCCTGCCTGAGGAGCATAAATCCTGCGCAGCATGGTTTCCTGGTGTCTTATTTGGTGCTTCTGGAATTACCATGAGCTTAGTGCAGGTATTCCATTAGCCGTCACGAGTATAAGACATTTTTTCACATACACGAGAGCCTGTAAGCGCTGAAAAAATGCTTTTTTGGAGTGAAAACGACATTCCCAGTATTTCTACTTAGATGAATATTTAATGCGGGAATTTAAAGCTTGGTGGGCGGGTGCGATTTCTGTGTGATAAATCGCACCCTGGCCAGCAGTTTAATGTAGATATGCCAACTTGCTTGGTTAGGTTTGGCCAGCCTTGGCTTAACTTAACTGACTGCGCAGTCTGGCGATGGCCAGTTTGACTTGTTGTGGTGCGGTACCGCCTATATGATTGCGGGCCGCAACTGAGCCTTCCAGCGTCAGGACTTCAAAGACATCGTCATTGATCAGGCTGGAGAAGGCACGCAATTCTTCCAGTGACATATCGCTGAGGTCGCAGGCTTTCTCTACGCAGGTACGCACTGCCAGTGCTACGGCTTCATGGGCATCACGGAAAGGCAGGCCTTTCTTGACCAGGTAGTCAGCCAGGTCGGTTGCTGTGGCATAGCCTTGCAGGGCAGCGGCACGCATGGCTTCTGGCTTGACTGTAATGCCACCTGCCATGTCAGCAAAAATGCGCAGAGTATCGATGACCGTGTCTACCGTATCAAACAAAGGTTCTTTGTCTTCCTGGTTGTCCTTGTTGTAGGCCAGTGGCTGGCCTTTCATCAGGGTCAACAGGGCAATTAAATGACCATTCACACGGCCGGTTTTACCACGTGCCAGTTCTGGTACGTCTGGGTTTTTCTTTTGCGGCATGATGGAAGAGCCTGTGCAAAAGCGGTCAGCGATATCAATGAAGCCTATGCGCGGACTCATCCAGATCACCAGTTCTTCTGACATGCGCGAGATATGGGTCATCACCAATGCAGCGGCTGCGCAAAATTCTATGGCAAAGTCGCGATCAGAGACGGCGTCCAGCGAGTTGTAGCAAACTTCGTCAAAGCCCAGGGTTTTGGCGACGCGTTCGCGGTCGATAGGGAAGGTTGTGCCAGCCAGGGCTGCAGCACCCAGTGGCAGGCGGTTGACGCGTCTGCGGCAATCCTGCATGCGCTCGGCATCGCGGCCAAACATTTCTACATAGGCAAGGATGTGGTGACCAAAAGTGATGGGCTGGGCCACCTGCATATGAGTAAAGCCAGGCAGGATAGTATCGGCATTTTTTTCTGCCAGATCCAGCAGAGCCAGACGGAAGTCTTGCAGCAAGCCGAGGATATTGTCGATGGCACTACGCATGTACAGACGGATATCAGTGGCGACCTGGTCATTGCGTGAGCGGCCGGTGTGCAGGCGTTTGCCAGCATCACCTACCAGCTCGGTCAGGCGTTTTTCTATATTCAGATGCACATCTTCCAGATCCAGCAACCATTCAAATTTGCCGCTGTCGATTTCAGATTTGATCTGTGCCATGCCACGTTGTATGTCAGCATAATCCTGAGCAGTGATGATATTTTGTGCCTGCAGCATCTCAGCATGCGCCAATGAGCCTTCAATATCAAAGGCAGCCATGCGGTTGTCAAAGAAAACTGAGGCAGTATAGCGTTTGACCAGATCGGAAACAGGTTCAGAGAAACGGGCAGACCATGCCTCGCTTTTTTTATTGAATTGTGATGTCATAGTGAATTGTTGCCATATTGGCTGCATTTGCGAGAGAATTTCCCTTGATTATCCCAGATTTTGCGCATGATTACCCTTGGAAATGCCAGATGTCTGTCTGGTCGTGGATAATTAGTCATTTAATTTACTTACCCGGGTGCCCGTGTGGTCACTTATAAACTGCAGGTCAGCTAAGAATCAAGGCGCATTCGAGACGCTATTGCGCATATAAAAAATAAAGATAAACAACAATGACTAGCGATAAGAAAAACACCGTAAGTGAGCCTTTGATCCCTGATTGTTGCAATTTGGGTGTGTTTTCCCGCATCTTGATCAGTGTGAATCTGCTGGCCTTACTGGCTTTGTGGTCGCGGGGGGATGAGTGGCGTGTGGTATTGCAAAATTTTTTGGAAAGCGCAGCATTGCTGGAAACCATATGCTTGCTGTCTTTGCTGGTTTTATGCAATTTGCGCAGACTGGCGATGCGATATTACATGTCTGGCTGGTTTCAGCGCTTGTTGTGTTGCGCCTTGCCAACAGCGATAGCTTCCATGCTGATGCTGTATTTGCGTACGCAATACTGGATATTGGCAGGTTTTCCTAAATTTAATCCCATCTTCGTCGTCGCCGCAACTGGTTTGCTGGCGCTGGCATTTCAACAGTATTTTGAACTGCGTACCAGGGCTTTTTCGCCGGCGTTGGGTGAGGCCAAGCTGCAAGCCTTGCAAGCCAGGATACGCCCTCACTTTTTATTCAATAGCCTCAATACTGCCTTGTCACTGATACGTACCGAGCCGCGTCGTGCCGAGATCGTTCTGGAAGACCTGGCTGATCTATTCAGGGTATTGATGCGTGATACGCGTAATGTCACCAGTCTGCAGGATGAGATACGTTTATGTGAGCAATATCTGGCGATAGAAAAAATACGTCTGGGGGAGCGCATGCAGGTGATCTGGGATAAAGAAAAAATTTCACCCAAAGAGCTGGGTGAAATACAAATTCCCTCCTTGTTGTTGCAACCATTGCTGGAGAATGCGGTTCATTATGGCATTGAGCCATCGGTGGAGCAGGCCACCATTACTGTGGAGATAAAACGTCAACTGGATAAGGTGGAAATTCGCATCCGTAATCCTTACCATGCAGAGGCGAATATGGTTTCTGGTAACCAAATGGCACTGGAAAACATACGACAGCGACTAAGTTTGCTTTATGATATCGAAGCGCAAATTCAATACGGAGTAGTAGATGCGTACTTTGAGGTTAAATTGCAATTCCCGGCTAAAAGATGATGACACCAAGAATACTGATTGTTGATGATGAGGCACCCGCAAGACAAAGGTTGATGACATTGTTGTCGGATATTCAGGCCGAATGCCCGGTGACGGTGGTGGGTGAAGCAGAAAATGCCATGCTGGCGCTGGAGAAAATCAGTAGTTTGCAACCAGATATCGTTTTGCTTGATGTGCAGATGCCGGGCATGAATGGCATAGAGTTGGCGCAGCACCTCGCACAGCATCAGGCCAACCTGCGCTCGCCAGCGATTATTTTTGTGACTGCCTACGATGAATTCGCCGTCAAGGCTTTTGAAGTTCACGCGCTTGACTATCTGATGAAGCCGGTGCGGGCCAGCCGCCTGGTAGACGCCCTGGTGCGCGCCGGTGAAAAAATGAAGGTGGCACGCCGCCTGCCTGAAACCATGGCAGCAGATGTCAGCGGATCCAGGCGCAAGCATTTTTCTGTGCTGGAAAGAGGGAGAATATTATTAGTGCCAGTGGCAGATGTACTGTTTTTGAAGGCAGAACAAAAATATGTGACCCTGCATACTGTGCAGCGCGAATATCTGCTGGAAGAATCGCTGACGTCGATAGAGCTGGAGCTGGGTGATTTGCTGGTCAGGGTGCACAGGAATGCTCTTGTCGCACGTACAGCCATTAATGGTGTTGAACGGGCAGTGCAATTAGTGGATGTGGAGAATAATCAGGAAAAGGTATCAGAGTCGTGGCAAATCATCGTCAGCGGTTGTACTGAACGTCTGCCGATTTCACGCAGACAATGGCCCATAATCAAGGCTTTGGTGCGGGTTTGACTTGTTTTGCGCGCTGAGCAAATCCAGCGCCTCCAGCGCCAGACCGTTCAGCGCCAGACCGGCAAGCCAGTCAGGTCAGTGTTTTCATCATGTACCCAGGCTGGCAGACCAGTGCGGTCAGTTGGCCCCAGTACTTCCAGAAGTTCAAGCTGCTCTTGTTTTTTACCGCGCTGACGTTGTGCTGGCAAAGGTTTTCTGGCTTCTGGCAATAAAAATGCTGGTTCGCCAAAGCCCGGTAACTCCAGAGTAGCGTGATCTTTATTGTCTTTCATCAGTTGAGCTTGATCAATGTTGATGTTTGGCGATATTTTGTGACGCTTGAGCAAAAAGCAAAATAAACCGACCCCGGCAATTGCTTGCCAGAAGTATAAATAGTGCTCGGTAAATTTGTGCGAATGCACCAGAACAAAAAAACTTGGTTGCGGGGGCAGGATTTGAACCTACGACCTTCGGGTTATGAGCCCGACGAGCTGCCAGACTGCTCCACCCCGCGTCTGAAGGAGGCGAATTGTACATGGCGCGGGCGCTATATACAATCGTTTATAGAAATATTTTTATACGAGCGTCAAATCAGCAATCTGAATCCGGCGTAATTTGCCATTCTTCACAATGCAACTGTGGAAAATAATGCTGCTGATGCAACCCGTAGAATAAATTGGATGCATAATGGACACACAGGGAAGTGCAGTGTGGTGCCACGCATGCATCAACCAGAGATCATTTTCAGGAGCGAAAAAGCAGTTATGGAATTCGAAGTCATCGACACACAAATTTCTCCCGGCGGCCGCATGGAAGTTTTGTCCAAGGCCGAGGTCGCGCAGTTGCTCGACAATAGTCATGGTGGCTTGTACCAAGTGTTTCGCAGTTGCGCATTGGCGGTATTAAATTGCGGTAGTGGCCTGGATGATGGCAAGGAACTGCTGGAGCGTTACAAGAGCTTTGATATCAGCATTATTCAGCGCGAACGAGGCATCAAGCTTGACGTCAAGGGCGCGCCTGCCAGCGCTTTTGTTGATGGCGTCATGATCAAGGGCATACAGGAACACTTGTTTGCCGTATTGCGCGACATCCTGTTCATCAAGGCAGCCATTGAAGACGACCGCAAGTTTGATCTGAATACGACTGAAGGTATCAGTGATGCCGTTTTCCACGTCATGCGTAATGCCAATTTGCTCAAGCCGCAAGTTAACCCTAATATGGTGGTGTGCTGGGGAGGACATTCGATTTCCAGTGATGAATACGATTACACCAAACATGTAGGCTATCAACTGGGTTTGCGCGGCATGGATATTTGCACAGGTTGCGGCCCAGGAGCCATGAAAGGGCCGATGAAGGGTGCCACCATCGGCCATGCCAAGCAAAGGATTACTACTGGCCGTTATCTGGGAGTCACCGAGCCGGGCATTATTGCCGCTGAGGCACCCAACCCCATCGTCAATGACCTGGTGATTTTGCCGGACATAGAAAAACGCCTTGAGGCTTTTGTACGCATGGGGCATGCCGTTATTGTCTTCCCTGGTGGTGCGGGTACGGCGGAAGAAATTTTGTACCTCTTGGGTATTTTGCTGCATCCTGATAATGCTGATTTGCCTTTCCCCCTGATTTTTACCGGGCCAGAAAGTGCAGCAGATTATTTCCGTCAGATAGATCAGTTTATTGCTGCAACCCTGGGGCCTAAAGCGCAGCAGAGTTACAAGATCATCGTCAATGATCCGGTCAGGGTAGCGCAAGAAGTGCAGGCTGGCATCAAAGAAGTGCGTGAATTCCGCAAAGCCAAGGGTGATGCTTATTATTTCAACTGGTTGTTGAAAATAGATGCAGAATTCCAGAAGCCTTTTGAGCCTACCCATGAAAATATGCGCAATCTGGCTTTGCACAAAAACCAGGAAACCCATTTGCTGGCAGCAAATCTGCGCCGTGCTTTTTCAGGTGTAGTTGCTGGTAACGTCAAAAACCAGGGTATACGTGCGATAGAAAAGCATGGACATTTTGAAATTCGCGGCGATAGTGAAATAATGGCATCAATGGACACCTTGCTGGCATCTTTTGTTGCACAAAGTCGCATGAAATTACCAGGTAAGGCTTATACCCCTTGCTACCGTGTTATAAAGTAATTGCGTTGCAGTAAAACCGTAGGATAATGGTGCAACCCTGTTCCATCAATATGAGGAAAACAGACATGAGTTCCGTACAGCAAGAAGTCGACGAACGTACCAACCTGACTGCGTCCAACAAGTTTGAGCTGTTGCTGTTCCGGTTAGGGACAGATGGCAATAGCGACAGGTCAGAACTGTTTGGCATTAATGTCTTCAAGGTGCGAGAGATTGTTGCCATGCCCACGATTACCGGCATGGCTGGCGCAATGCCCCATATGCTGGGTGTAGTGAATTTGCGCGGGCAGATTATCCCCGTCATCGATTTGCCTTCCGTCGTCGGGCTCAAGCCCAAGACTGGCCTGAATATCATGCTGGTGACTGAATATGCACGAACTACCCAGGGCTTTGCGGTTGAATCTGTAGAAGAAATCGTGCGTCTCGACTGGAATCAGGTTTTGTCTGCAGAAAATAGTGCTGTTGGCGGCATGGTGACCAGTATCGCCCGGCTCGATGGTGATACTGAAGATACTCGTCTGGCCCAGGTGCTGGACGTAGAACAGATACTGCGCCAGATCACACCGTCTGACACCAAGGATGTTGACCCTGAAACCATAGGTGCCAAACTGAAAATGCAAGCCGGGGCATCCATTCTGGCTGCGGATGATTCAGCAGTGGCCCGTGGCCTGATAGAGCAAGCACTGACCGCCATGGGTGCGCAATACATCATGACCAAGACTGGTAAAGAGGCCTGGGAAAAACTGCAATCCCTGGCTACTGCAGCGCAGGCTGAAGGCAAGGGCGT
This sequence comes from Undibacterium sp. GW821-FHT07F11, assembly GCF_059418665.1. NCBI lineage: Bacteria > Pseudomonadati > Pseudomonadota > Betaproteobacteria > Burkholderiales > Oxalobacteraceae > Undibacterium > Undibacterium sp. GW821-FHT07F11. The sequence goes on along the minus strand of NZ_JBWKQH010000010.1, from coordinate 115,283 downwards.
GCGCGACAAGGTGGCAATGGTGCTGACAGACCTGGAAATGCCGGAGATGGATGGCTTTACCCTGACACGCAAGATCAAGCAAGATGACAGATTCAAGTTCCTGCCTGTGGTAATACATTCGTCTTTGTCTGGTGCGACCAACGAAGACCATATCAAGACAGTAGGTGCAGATGCCTATGTTGCCAAATTTGTTGCTGAGGAATTGGCTGCGACTATACGTGCCGTACTGGCAAAATAAATACCCGCCTTCAATTAGTGAAAAAGGGTGCAATTAGTAAATAATTGCACCCTTTTTGTATCTGGTGTTTAGCGTTTATCTTGTCTGTGCTGGTACGCGCTGCCAGCCACCTGGACAAGACTTGATGGCAGGATAAAAGCCATCTGGCTGGTGGCAATATAACCAATCCTTGCCTGCTGTAGATTGAGGTGTCGGGTCAGGCTGGCTGATGATGTTGCTGTCGTCAGCATAACTTTGACTATAGGTATTGTATGTGCCATAGCTATCCGTATAAATCACGTTGCCATTGCTGACTGCTGGCGTAACGTAGCTGACTGTGGGCGAGATCACCAGGCTGGGGTAATAGCGCCAGGAATAATCATAAGGGTAATACGCAGATACATAGCTATGACGGTTGCCATAATTAAAATACAGCGGCGGTATGGATATACCTATGCTCACCCTCGGGTGGAAATGGTGACCGCCAGGGCGCGCCCATACAGAGTTTGTAAGCGTTAGGAAACCCAGGGCAAGGGCAAATATTCTGAGTGATTTCATGGTATTTCCGCAATAAAATATTTGTTTGGTGACTATTTAGCAGTTTAGGTCGGAATCAGGAAACTTATTGGGCAAAATTCACTCTCTTTATCGTTCGCTGCGCCAGACTTCGTCTGCAGGGATGTCGACCAGAATAAATAAAACAATAGCGCCTTATCTTAAAGGGAATTATGAAATTTGTGATTAAAAAATGTGCAGCCTTGTGTGCTCTAGCCTTGATGGCCAATTTGCCGGTATATGCTGCTGAAGCTGCCATGGCTGATGCTCCTGAAGCTGCCAAACCTGGCATACGTGAACAATACACCAAATATGAGTACCAGATTCCCATGCGTGATGGTACGCGGCTTTTTACAGTGGTATATGTTCCCAAAGATGGCAGCAAGTCTTATCCCTTCCTGATGACACGCTCACCTTATGGCAGCGGTGTCTATGAGGGCGGGCAATCGCACTATGGCGTGGATTTTTACCCGCAATCGCTGGGACCCTCTAAAGAATTTGATCAAAGTGGGTATATCTTCGTTAAACAGGACGTACGCGGTCGCTATATGTCAGAGGGCGTATGGCAAGAAATGACACCGCATATCAAAGCCGGCAGGCTGGCTGGCGAGGGTGTTGAAAGCCAGGATATGCATGACACCGTTGAATGGCTGCTGAAAAACGTCAAGGGCAATAATGGCAAGGTAGGTATCTGGGGTATTTCCTACCCCGGCTTTTATGCTTCGGCCAGTATTATAGATTCGCATCCAGCCATCAAGGCAGCATCACCTCAGGCACCAGTGACTGATTTGTTCATGGGTGATGATTCTTACCATGGCGGTGCCTTCATGCTGGCGGCAAATTTTGGTTTTTTCTCCAACTTCACAGTAGAAAAAAATCCCACCACCTTGCCCAAACGCTGGGAAGAGTTTGATTTTGGTACCTCGGATGGCTATCAATACTTTCTCAAGCATATGAGCCTGAAAAATATTACTTCCCAGCTGTCAGCCAAGCAGCGCGAATTGCTGATGCCGACGATAGAGCATAGTACCTATGATGACTTCTGGAAGAGCAGAAACATCGCGTCTCATCTGAAAAACATCAAGGCAGCGGTGTTGACTGTCGGCGGTTGGTATGACGCTGAAGACCCGCAAGGACCATTCACGACTTATCACAGCATCAAAAGTAATAACAAGGGTTATTACAATGGCCTGGTCATGGGGCCTTGGTCGCACGGCGGCTGGGCGAGTGCTGATGGCAAGTCAATTGGCAATGTCAGCTTCGACACCAAAACAGGTGACTACTATCGCAAGAACATTGTTTTTCCTTTCTTTGAGCAGCATTTGAAAGGCACGACTGGTAAGGCCTTGCCGGAAGTGACTGTATTTGAAACCGGCACCAATGTCTGGCGCGAATATCCTGGCTGGCCACCGCAACAGGCACAAAAACGTACTCTGTATTTTGGCAATGACGGCAGCCTGAGCTGGAAAGAGCCGCAGACAGAATTTAATACCTTCGACGAATATGTCAGCGACCCTAAAAAGCCAGTACCCTTCATCTCTTACGCTGCCACTGGTGCACCGCGTGAATATGTCGTTTCTGACCAGCGCTTTGCATCGACACGGCCAGATGTGCTGGTTTATCAGACTGAGCCACTGGAGGAAGATGTAACCATCGTCGGGCCAGTCAATCCAAAATTGTTTGTCTCAACTTCAGGAACGGATGCCGATTGGGTCGTCAAACTCATTGATGTGTATCCCTCGACTTATCCAGATAAACAGGTAATGCGCGATCGTGCCAATGACGTGCCGCCACCGTCAGTGGCCATGGCTGGTTATCAGCAGTTGGTCCGGGGAGAGCCTTTGCGAGGCAAGTTCCGTAACAGCTTTGAAAAGCCAGAGCCCTTTGTGCCTGGCAAAGTCGCTGCCATCAGCTATAGCATGCCGGATATCCAGCACACCTTCCGCCGTGGTCACCGCATCATGGTACAGGTGCAGAGCAGCTGGTTCCCGCTGGTGGATTTGAATCCTCAAAAATTCATGGATATCCCAAAAGCCAATCCTGAGGATTTCCAGAAAGCGACGCAAAGAGTTTATCGTTCGCCGGGACAATACTCAGGTATAGCCGTGCAAGTAATGCCGTAAAAATTAAGAGACAGGGACAAAAAAATGAAAACAAAAAATATCTTCAAACGCAGTGTGATGGCCAGCCTGGTTGGCGTGGCTTGCATGGGTAATGCAGTATTTGCTCAGACAGCGACTTCAAACCAATTGGTCTTGGAATCCATGACCATGGATAAAAAGGCTGACCCTTGCAGAGATTTCTTCCAGTATTCAAATGGCGAATGGCTGAAGGCTAACCCCATTCCCTCTGATCGTGCGCGTTACAGCGCTTATGATGAAGTGACTGAACGGAATCTGGCAGCACTGAAGCTCATTGCAGAAACAGCCTCAAAAGGCGAGGGCAAGAGCAAGGCAGCGCAACTGGTCGGTGCTTTTTATGCCAGTGGCATGAATGAATCGCAGATAGAAAAAGAAGGTATCAAACCGCTGGAGCCGCAGTTTACGCAAATCAATGGCATCAAGGATAGTACGCAATTACTGGCTGTGATCGCTGGTTTGCACAAGCAAGGTGTCTCACCTTTGTTTGGCTTCACTGTAGATCAGGACGCCAAAAACACGGCCCGCTACATCCCGCAAATCATGCAGGGTGGGCTGGGCTTGCCAGACCGTGATTATTATCTGAAAACTGATACCAAGACCAAGGATATCCGCGACAAGTATGTCGCTTATGTGACTCAGATTTTTAGCTTGCTCGGCGATACACCAGACCAGGCAAAGAAAAATGCTGGCGTTGTACTGACACTGGAAACCCGTCTGGCCAAGGCATCCTTGACCAAGGTCGAATTACGCGACCCGCAAGCCAGTTACCACTTGTCTGACCTGAATGCCTTGCAAAAGACAGACAAGAAAACAGCCTGGGCAACTTATTTTAATGAGCTGGGTCTGGCGCAGCCTGGTCAATTCAATCTCGCCCATCCCAAATTCATTGCAGAAGCAGGGCGCATGGTTAATACCGTCAGCCTCGATCAATGGAGGACTTATTTACGCTGGCAATTGGCGAATGCACGTGCCAGAGATTTGAGTTCAGCCTTTGTCAATGCCAACTTTGATTTTTACGGCAAGACTCTGGCTGGCACCAAGGAATTGCAACCGCGCTGGAAGCGCGTCCTGGGTTCTATAGATAACATGGCTGGCGAAGCCATGGGCGAGTTGTATGTCGCAAAATTCTTTGGCCCTGAAGCCAAAGCTGGTGTGCTGGAAATGGTTGATAACATCAAACTCGCCATGCGTGAAAGCATCAGCAAGCTGGAATGGATGTCAGATACCACCAAGCAGCAAGCGTATAAGAAGCTCGACACTATTTTGGTAAAAATAGGTTACCCCGATGTCTGGCGTGATTACAGCAGCCTGCAAATCGATACTGGCCCGTATGCAGCGAATATGGCACGCGCCGCTGAATTTGAATTCAAGCGCAATCTGGCCAAGCTGGGTAAGCCCATAGACAGGAATGAGTGGGGCATGACGCCACAAACGGTGAATGCCTACTACAACCCCACCATGAATGAAATGGTGTTTCCGGCAGGCATACTGCAACCACCGCTGTACCATGTGAATGCTGATCCTGCGGCCAACTATGGCAATACGGGAGCTACCATAGGTCATGAACTGACGCATGCCTTTGATGATGAAGGTCGCCAATATGATGCCCAGGGTAATCTCAAAAGCTGGTGGACCAAGGACGACGAGAAGAAATTCCTGGTTCGTGTCAAAGCCATAGAAAAGCAATTTGATGAATTTAACCCCATCGATAAATTGCACATCAATGGCAAACTGACTGCTGGTGAAAATATTGCTGATCTGGGTGGGATGAAGATTGCTCTGCAAGCGCTGCACAAATCGCTGGAACGCAAGCCCCAGGCAAAGGAAATTGATGGCTTGACGGTGGACCAGCGCTTCTTTGTCGCTAATGCACAGAGCTTCCGTAGCCTCATTCGTGATGAGATGTTGCGCATGAAACTGGCAACTGATCCGCATTCACCAGACAAATACCGTGTCATTGCGCCATTGGCAAACATGACAGAATTTTCTGATGCTTTCCAGTGCAAGGGCGATCGTTCACCCCTGCGCCCAACAGCGACGCGGGTAAATATCTGGTAACAGCGTATACTATGGCTTGAAATGCAGTAGTGGATGCAGGTTAAAGGGGCGCTGGATGCAAATCTGGCAATCTCAAAACCTGCCAATATTTCTTGTCATCAGGGTGCGTGCCAGCATGTACTCTGTGCACTCCAGATTTGTAGGGCTATATGGAAACCAAAGTTGTCGAATTTGAACTCCCACAGATGGAAGTGGGTAGTAGTTGTACTGCCAATGCCTGGGCGCGCATTCCTGATGCGCCTTCAGCAATAGAAAAGCTGGAGCTCAAAGCCAGAATACGCCAATTGCTGAAAGAAAAGCAGGCTGTACTGGTGGCGCATTATTATGTCGATGCCGAACTGCAGGACCTGGCAGAAGAAACCGGAGGCTGCGTTTCTGACTCACTGGAAATGGCGCGCTTTGGCCGTGACCATCCCGCCAAAACTCTGGTTGTCGCCGGTGTCAAGTTCATGGGCGAAACAGCTAAAATACTCAGCCCCGAAAAAACCATTTTAATGCCTGACCTGGATGCGACCTGCTCGCTGGACCTGGGTTGCCCGGCAGATGAATTTGCGGCTTTCTGTGACGCTCATCCTGACCGCACCGTGGTCGTGTATGCCAATACCAGCGCTGCCGTCAAGGCGCGCGCTGACTGGATGGTGACATCCAGCATAGGCCTGGACATCGTTGCTCACCTGCATGCGCAAGGCAAAAAAATACTCTGGGCGCCGGACAAACATCTGGGTGGCTATATCCAGAAGCAGACCGGTGCAGACATGTTGCTGTGGCAGGGCTCCTGTCTCGTACATGATGAGTTCAAGGGCATGGAGCTGGATGTGCTCAAGGCTGAGCATCCCAATGCCAAAGTCCTGGTCCATCCTGAATCACCGGCTGCCGTCGTGGCACTGGCTGACGTGGTCGGTTCGACTTCGCAAATGATCCATGCTGCAAAGACCCTGGATGCAGATGAATTCATCGTCGCCACTGACAATGGTATCCTGCATAAAATGCAAATGGCTGCGCCGACCAAGCGTTTCATCGTTGCTCCAACAGCGGGCAATAGTGCGACCTGCAAGAGCTGCGCACATTGCCCATGGATGGCCATGAATGGCTTGCGCAATCTGGTACAGGTGCTGGAAAACGGTAATAATGAAATCCAGGTTGACCCAGCCGTCGGGCAAAAAGCCAAAGTCTGCATAGACCGCATGCTGGATTTTGCGGCTGCCAAAAAAGCCAATGTACGTCCTTCAGGTGATTTGGCAAAAGAAGCCAAATTGTTCTCCGGCATAGGCCCGGCCTGAGAACCTGTTGACGATCTTAAGCGCGAGCGCAACAGGAATTAATGCGGGGCCTCATGCGCTGCTCTTCAACCCGCTGACGCACGCTCGCTACAGATCGTAAACAGGTTCTGAATACTGCGCAAGCTCAATACTATTAAACTGAGGTTATCTGGACATGTCTGGTAATTTAAAGAATACGCATTTTCCTTTTGATGCAGATTTGCAAAAAGCTTTTGAACGCAATATCAGTGATGCGCTGGCTGAAGATGTCGGCGCTGCTGATCTGACTGGTTTGCTCGTGCCTGCCGATGAAGTAGTGCGGGCACAAGTCATCGTGCGTGAAGATGCTGTTCTGTGTGGTGCACCCTGGTTCGATGCCGTCATGACAGCACTGGATGCAAGCATAGAAGTAGACTGGCAATACGCCGAAGGCGAGCAGATGAAGGCAAACACCGTTGTCTGTAAAATCAAGGCACCTGCCAGAGCCTTGCTGACAGCCGAACGTTCTGCGCTGAATTTCCTGCAATTACTGTCTGCAGTAGCAACCGCTACCAGCAAATATGTCGCCATCATCGCCGGCACAAAAGCAGCGATACTCGATACCCGCAAAACCTTGCCGGGTCTGCGTCTGGCGCAAAAATATGCCGTGCGTGTGGGCGGCGGCAAGAACCAGCGCCTGGCGCTTTATGATGGCATCCTCATCAAGGAAAACCATATCGCAGCAGCAGGTGGCGTAGCCGAAGCCATGCAAAATGCCCTGAGCCTGAATGCGGGCGTCAGCATACAAATAGAAGTGGAAACACTGGAACAATTGCAGACCGCACTGAATGCTGGTGCCACTTCCATCTTGCTGGATAATTTCAACACCAACATGATGCGTGAAGCAGTTGCCATCACCGCTGGCCGTGCCTTGCTGGAAGCATCTGGTGGCATTGATCATGCATCCGTGAGGGCAATAGCAGAGACGGGTATCGATAGAATATCGATAGGCAGTCTTACCAAGGATATTAAAGCGACTGATTATTCCTTGCGTATTATTTGAGCTGCATTTGAACGCCCGCAAGGTTCTGCCAGCATCGTCCAAGATGCTGGCAGACGGGTTTATTTTTTTCGCTTTGGCGACAAGACCGTGGGCAGTGCTTTGGGTAAAGTATCTGGATAGTCACGGCTAAAATGCAGGCCACGGCTTTCACGACGTGACAATGCGCTATTTACGATCAGCGAAGCTACTTCTACCAGATTGCGCAGCTCCAGTAAATTATTCGAGATGCGGAAGTTGGCATAGTATTCGTCTATCTCTTCCTTCAGTAAACGTATGCGGTGTTTGGCGCGCTCAAGGCGTTTGGTGGTGCGGACTATGCCCACATAATTCCACATGAAGCGGCGCAGCTCATCCCAGTTATTGGCGATGACGACTTCTTCATCTGCATCTGAAACGCGGCTTTCATCCCAGTCTGGCAGGGCAATGACGCTGGCGCGTTCCTGGGCTTCTATGTGCTTGGCTGTGGCGCGGCCAACAACCAGGCATTCCAGTAGCGAATTGCTGGCCAGGCGATTGGCACCATGCAGGCCTGTGTAAGCTGTTTCGCCAACAGCATACAGACCAGGCAAGTCAGTCCGGCCATCTGTATCGGTGACGATGCCACCGCAAGTGAAATGCACAGCAGGTACCACAGGTATGGCTTGTTTGGTGATGTCTATGCCCAACTCCAGGCAGCGTGCATAAATGGTGGGGAAATGCTCTTTCAAGAACTCTGGCGGCTGGTGGCTGATGTCAAGTTCAACAAAATCCAGGCCGCGTTTTTTCATTTCAAAGTCAATCGCACGGGCGACCACATCGCGTGGTGCCAGTTCCATGCGGTCATCATGATTGGTCATGAAGCGTTTGCCGGCAGAAGCACCAGCCTCAGCCGGTAACTTCAATATGCCGCCTTCGCCGCGTACTGCTTCAGTAATCAAAAATGATTTGGCAAAAGGGTGATACAGGCAGGTGGGATGGAACTGTATGAATTCCATGTTGCCGATGCGGCAGCCAGCGCGCCAGGCCATGGCAATGCCATCTCCGGTAGCAGTGTCAGGGTTGGTGGTGTACAGATAGACTTTGCCGGCACCGCCAGTTGCCATCACGGTGTGCTGCGCGGCAAAAGTATCGACCTTGCCAGTTTTTACATCTTGCACATACAAACCAAGGCAGCGTGGGGTAGGGGACGTGTCACCTATCTTGGCTGAGGTAATCACGTCGATTGCATAGTGATGCTCAAACAGCGTGATATTGGGATGATTGCGTACTTTTTGTTCCAGTGTGACTTGCACGGCATGGCCGGTAGCATCTGCAGCATGGATGATGCGGCGCTGGCTATGACCACCTTCGCGGGTCAGGTGAAAGCCCAGCTCAGCTTCTTCATCACGGGTGAAGGGGACGCCTTGTTCTATCAGCCAGTCTATAGCTTCACGGCCATGTTCTATGACGTAGCGGGTGGCACCTTCGTCGCACAAGCCACCGCCTGCAATCAGGGTGTCTGAAATGTGCTGCTCATGACTGTCGTGAGAATCCAGCACGGCAGCGATGCCACCTTGTGCCCAGTTACTTGCACCGTCGAGTAATTCACGCTTGGAAACGATGGCGACTTTGCGAGTTTGTGCCAGATGCAGGGCGACAGACAAGCCGGCCAGTCCACTACCTACGATTGCTACGTCAAAATTCTTCATTGTCTTCCGTGTGTATCTTTATTTGTTTTAAGTCTATTCCGATTTTTGGGGACTGCTATATCCGCTGCTTTTTTGCAGATCATGATTCAGGCAGACTGTCAGGGCTTCCTATAACTTAAAGCCATACCATGTAACGAATCAGGAATAGCTTGACCGTGTGCGCAGTTACATGAAATACGCAGTTACCTGAATTGCTGCCGGGTAGCATGATGCCTCAATTTTTAATGTGGGCTTGTCACATTCTAATTCAGGATACAAAAGAGGGTGGCTTTTCCATATAGCAAAAACACTCAGCCACCTGATTTTTTGCACAGTGGCTTTAGCCTGAGCAAGCATAAAAACCGAATAAGCAAATCACAAATCAGCAAACTTGGCCATAAAGCTTGCAAACCGCTTGACATAAGGCTTTGCGGCTTGCTCTAATACCGGATGCAGATTTCCTGCTTGCCGTGATAGATGCACGACCAATAAAATAATCGAATACATCATCGCGAAATTCAAATTTTTGTGAGGGGGCTATAAGTGAATAAGACTGAGTTGATCGATCATATTGCGAAAACAGCGGATATTTCCAAAGCGGCTTCGTCGCGTGCGCTGGATGCTGTGATCGGCGCCGTAAAAACCACATTGAAGAAAAATGGCACGGTAACACTGGTTGGTTTTGGTACCTTCTCTGTTGCCAAACGTGCTGCCAGAGCAGGCCGTAATCCTAAGACTGGTGAGCCAATCAAGATCAAATCTGCCAAGGTACCTAAATTTAAACCTGGCAAAGCATTGAAAGATGCGGTAAACTAATGCACTTTCGTGGCTCAGGACATGGGTCGCGATATTTGTTTGTATGCGTGGGGCGCTTAGCTCAGTTGGTAGAGCGGAGCCCTTACAAGGCTTAGGTCGGGAGTTCGAGCCTCTCAGCGCCCACCAGTAGCAAGCAAATTGTAGTGCCAGGAAGTACAAAAGAAACAAAAGGAGTGGTAGTTCAGTTGGTTAGAATACCGGCCTGTCACGCCGGGGGTCGCGGGTTCGAGCCCCGTCCGCTCCGCCAGAAAATCGAAAAGGCGAACGAAAGTTCGCCTTTTTTTGTATTCGTCAAATTGTTATTGTGATACTTAGCCACGTGATTGGTTGAACATGTTTGAATTTATTCGTACCCATCAGCGCTTAATGCAAATTTTGCTAGCTGTTCTTATTTTGCCGTCATTTGTTTTGTTCGGTAACACTGACGCTTTGCGTTCAATAGGCAAAGAGGCAGGTATTGCAACTGTTGCGGGTGCCCCCATTACCCAGGGCGAGTTTGATCAAGCCTTGCGTGATCAACTAGACCGTATGCGCCAGATGTATGGCCCGCAGTTTGATGCAAAAATGCTTAATACTCCTGAAGCAAGGCAAAGTATTTTGGACGAGTTAATTGCACGCAAGGCGATGGCCGGTGAGATTGCTGTCAAAAAATTGGCAATTGCAGATGCAACATTGCAAGACAATATTACCAAGACGCCAGGCCTGGTGAAGGCTGACGGGCATTTCGACAATGCTGAATATACCCGTCTGCTGGCACAACAAGGCATGACGCCGCCGATGTTTGAGCAGCGTCTGCGCCAGGACATGGTGCTGCAACAATTGCTGAGCCCAGTTCAGGCAAGTGCTTTCGTTTCAAAAACTGTGACCGAGCGTCTTTCTGCCATCAATGAGCAAGAGCGCGAAGTGCAGATGCTGATGTACAAGCCGGGTGATTTTGCGTCACGTGTCAAAGTTACTGATGAAATGCTCAAAGCGTATTACGAAAAAAATACGGCGCAGTTTGAAATTCCCGAGCAAATTAATGCTGAGTACGTAGTCTTGAACAGTGAAGTGCTGGCTGAGCAGACAACGGTATCTGATGCTGATGTCCAGGCTTACTATAAGGCCAATGAAAAATCCTATACGACAGAAGAGCAGCGTCGTGCCAGCCATATTTTGATCGCGGCTGGTAAAGACAGTAGCGATGCAGATAAAGCCAAGGCGAAAGCCAAAGCTGCGGATATTCTTGCTCAACTGCGCAAGAAACCAGAAGATTTCGCCAAACTGGCGAAAGAGAATTCTGATGACCCAGGTTCCAAGGAAAAAGGTGGTGATCTGGATTTCTTTGGCAAAGGTGCGATGGTTCCACAGTTTGATGAAAGTGTATTCAAGCTCAAGCAAGGTGAGATCAGTGAGCTGGTGCAGTCTGACTATGGCTTTCACATCATCACTGTGACAGGGATCAAACCTGCTGGCGTAAAAACTCTGGATGAAGTCAAAGCGCAAATTGCTGCCGATATCAAAAAGCAAAAAGCTGGCAAGGCATATACTGAAGCTGCCGAAACGTTTACCAATGTCTTGTACGAGCAAGGCGATAGCTTGAAGCCTGCAGCAGAAAAGCTGAAGCTGAAAATACAAACGGTGAATGGCTTGTCACGTAACAGTAAACCAGGTCTGCCAGCAACGGTAGAAACCAATAGCCCTAAATTCCTGAAGGCGATTTTCTCTGACGACGTGGTCAAGAAAAAGCATAATACAGAAGCAGTTGAAGTTGCCCCGAATACCTTGATTGCTGGCCGTATTGTTGAATACAAACCCGCATCCAAGCGCCCGTTTGAAGAAGTGAAGGCATCAATTCAGGCGCAGGTGACTGCAACTGAAGCTGCAGCACTGGCTGAAAAAGAAGGCATAGCCAAACTGGCTGCGTTGAAGGCTGCAGATTCAACGGCTGGATTTACAGAAGCAAAAATGGTGTCCCGTTTGAAGAATCAGGATATCCCAAGTGCTGCGTTGGTTGATGTGATGCGCGCTGATACACAGAAATTGCCTGCCTTTGTCGGCACACACCTGGGTAATGCTGGCTATGTGATTTTCCGTATAAGTAAAGTCACCGCGGGTACACCTGATGCGGCACGCCGTGCTTCAGAAGCACAGCAATTGACGAGCATGCAGTCTGCTCAAAATCTGTATTCATATATAGAATTGTTGAAGCACAAAGCCAAGGTCACTATCAATAAGGCAGCAGTGACAGCACCAGTAACTGCCGCACCATAATTCAGCATCATCTTGCTGTTAAAAAAGACATCCTCTGGATGTCTTTTTTTTTGCTTTTTTTAAAAACTGATTCTTCAGATTTATGCGCATGTTGTCTTTTGCCGGTAATTGATTTTGAATCTGGCTGCATTTGATTTGCATCAATGTAGCTGGGCAAGGTGATTGTTATTCTGGCGGTGTATTTTTACAACAGAGTGAGATCATGACAATAACTAAAGAAAACACATACAACTATCGGGTTGTACGGCAATTTTCTGTCATGGCAGTGGTTTGGGGAATCGTCGGCATGCTCGTGGGCGTGGTGATTGCTACCCAGCTTGCCTGGCCAGAATTTCTGGGGGGCATACCGTGGTTGAGTTATGGCCGTTTGCGCCCCTTGCATACCAATGCCGTGATCTTTGCCTTTGGTGGCTGCGCCTTGTTTGCCACTTCCTATTACGTCGTCCAGCGCACATCCAATGTGCGCTTGTTTTCTGAGGGCCTTGCTGAATTCACATTCTGGGGCTGGCAACTGGTGATCGTCGCTGCAGCCATCAGCTTGCCTATGGGCTTTACCCAGGGTAAAGAATATGCGGAGCTGGAATGGCCTATCGACCTGCTGATCGCCGTGGTTTGGGTATCCTATGCCGTGGTGTTTTTTGGCACACTGGTCAAGCGCAAGGTGGAGCACATTTATGTGGCGAACTGGTTTTATGGTGCCTTCATTATCGCGGTAGCAGTTTTGCATATCGTCAATAGCGCTGCCATCCCGGTGTCGTTCATGAAATCCTATTCTGCTTATTCTGGCGTGCAGGATGCGATGGTGCAGTGGTGGTACGGCCATAATGCTGTCGGCTTCTTTTTGACGGCTGGCTTTCTGGGCATGATGTATTACTTCATCCCCAAGCAAATTGAGCGCCCGGTTTATTCCTATCGCTTGTCCATCGTTCACTTCTGGGCATTGATCTTCACTTATATGTGGGCAGGCCCGCATCACTTGCATTACACCGCCTTGCCTGACTGGGCGCAATCCATAGGCATGTTGTTTTCGCTGATTTTGCTGGCTCCGTCCTGGGGTGGTATGGTCAACGGCATCATGACCTTGTCCGGTGCCTGGAGCAAGTTGCGTTCTGACCCTATCCTGCGTTTCCTCATCGTGTCCCTGTCTTTCTATGGCATGTCGACCTTTGAAGGCCCGATGATGGCGATCAAGACCGTGAATGCCTTGTCTCACTATACAGACTGGACTGTTGGCCACGTTCACTCCGGTGCTCTGGGTTGGGTAGGCTTCATCACCATCGGCAGCTTGTATTACCTGATCCCGCGCCTGTTTGGTCAGACGCAGATGTATAGCAAACGTCTCATTGAAGTGCATTTCTGGGTGGCGACGATAGGTGTGGTCTTGTACATCGCGTCCATGTGGATTGCCGGTGTCATGCAGGGCCTGATGTGGCGTGCAGTGAATGAGGATGGCACGCTGACTTACTCCTTTGTTGAGAGCGTCAAGGCAACCTATCCCTATTACGTGATACGTATGCTGGGTGGTCTGTTGTACCTGAGTGGCATGCTGGTAATGGCTTACAACGTCACAAAAACGATCGTGGCTGCCAAGCCTGTCAATAATGCGATCCCGGCTTTGCCTGCAACTGCAGCACATGCATAAATCAAAGGAGAAATTGAATGCGTAATTTTACTCATGACTTGATTGAGCGGAATGTGGGCTTGCTGCTGGTGCTGGTGATCCTGACCATCAGTGTCGGCGGCCTGGTTGAAATCGTTCCTTTGTTTTTTCAAAAATCAACGACCCAGCCAGTACAGGGCATGCAGCCTTATTCGGCGCTGCAACTGGCAGGTCGTGACGTTTATCTGAGAGAAGGCTGCTATGGCTGTCATTCACAGATGATACGCCCTTTCCGTGCCGAGACTGAACGCTATGGCCATTATTCTGTGGCAGGTGAATCTGTCTACGACCACCCCTTTCAATGGGGGAGCAAACGCACTGGCCCCGATCTGGCGCGTGTTGGCGGACGCTACAGCGATACCTGGCACAAAGACCATCTGAATGATCCGCGTTCGGTCGTGGTGGAGTCGAATATGCCTGCCTATCCATGGCTGGCTAAAACACAGCTCGTGCCTGATGAGGTCACGCCCAAACTCAAAGCCATGAAAGCCTTGGGAGTGCCTTACACCGATGCGCAAATCAAGGCTGGTGCTTCTGAGTTGGCGAACAAGACTGAACTGGATGCGGTGATCGCTTATCTGCAAGTGTTGGGCACTGCGATCACGAACAAGAATTGACAGAGGAATGGCCTGGCCCTGTTTTTGAGTGGCCCGGCTATTCGGGGAGAAATTAAAAATGAATTTCACAATAATCAGCAGCGTCGTTACCGTCATCAGCCTCATCGTATTCCTTGGCATTATCTACTGGGCATTTAGTGCGGGTAACAAGGAAAGGTTTGAAAAAATGGCGCGCTTGCCAATTGATAATGAGAATGGAAAATAGCCATGGCAGACTTTTTTAATGAATGGTGGAGTACCGGCATCGCCATCGCTACGGCCTTGTCCATGCTGGCCTGCGTGTTACTGCTGTGGTCACAATCCAAGGTCAAGGTCAAAGTCGGCAGCGATGGCAAGCCCTTGCCTGCAGAAACCACTGGCCACGTCTGGGACGGCGACTTGATGGAACAAAACAACCCCCTGCCTAAATGGTGGATGTGGCTGTTTTATCTGACCGTGGTGTATAGCGTTGGCTACCTGATTGTGTACCCTGGTTTTGGCAAATGGCAGGGCACATTTGGCTGGAGTCAAAAAGGTGAATATGAAAAAGAAATGAAAGATGGTGAGGCGCAATATGGCCCTATCTTCAATAAATATCTTGCCATGGATATCAAGGCAGTTGCCAAAGATCCGCAAGCCCGTGAAATTGGTCAGCGTCTGTTCCTGAACACCTGCGCACAATGCCATGGCTCTGATGCGCAAGGCGGCAAGGGCTATCCTAATCTGGCCGACAATGACTGGCTGTATGGTGGTGACCCACAAACCATCCTGACTACCATACGCGAAGGCCGCCATGGCCAGATGCCACCCATGGGCGTGGCGCTGGGTACTGATGATGATGTTCGTAACGTCGCCAATTATGTATTGAGCCTGTCCAATTCTGCGTATGACCCTATCAAGGCCGCATTAGGCAAATCCAAATTCGCTGCTTGCGCCGCCTGTCATGGTGGTGATGGGAAGGGTAATCAGGCACTGGGTGCACCAAACCTGACGGATAAAGTGTGGCTATATGGTGGCGGTATTGAAAACGTCATGGAAACCATCAACAAGGGACGCAATAACCAGATGCCAGCGCATAAAACCATTTTGACGGACGGCAAGCTGCACCTGCTGGCTGCCTATGTCTGGGGACTGTCAAATAATTCAGCTTCTGCACAGATTGGCGATGCCGACGTTGGCGCAGTCAAACAGATCGCTGCAACGGCATCGGGCGCGGCGAACTCAAACAAGTAAGTGAATGATAACCATGACAACGCCAATCATACGCAGGGAGGGAAAGTGATCATACAGCATGTCCCGCCTGCATTGTTTGGCCTTGCCACCTTGTCTTATTAAGAAAAACAGAATCACGATGAAGCACATACCCATCATCCAGGTGCCGATAGAAGAAGCTGAATTGGCGCTTTTTGAAGAGCGCAGGAAGATCTATCCACGTACGCAAACAGGCTGGTTTTCTTCCTGGCGTTGGGTGCTGGTGTTTTTTACCCAGGCTTTGTTTTATGGCACAGCCTGGCTGAACTGGAATGACAGACAGGCAGTATTGTTTGATCTGGTAGCACGTAAATTTTATATTTTTGGCCTGGTTCTATGGCCACAGGATTTTATTTATCTGGCAGTCTTGCTGGTCATTTCTGCCCTGAGTCTATTTTTGTTTACCGCCATTGCTGGCAGAGTGTTTTGTGGTTATGCCTGTCCGCAAACCGTGTACACGGAAATCTTTTTATGGATAGAACAGAAGATAGAAGGTGAGCGTAATGCCAGGATCAAGCTGGATGCCGCGCCCATGTCGGCACGCAAGTTTTCACTCAAATTCATCAAGCATTTCATCTGGATAACGCTGGCACTGTGGACGGGTTTTACCTTTGTCGGTTATTTCACACCCATACGTGAACTGGCGATAGAAGTGGGCAATTTTACGCTAGGCCCATGGGAAACATTCTGGTTCCTGTTCTATGGCTTTGCCACTTATGGTAATGCGGGCTGGATGCGTGAGCAGGTCTGCAAATATATGTGTCCTTATGCACGCTTCCAGAGTGCCATGTTTGACAAGGACACACTGATTGTTACTTACGATACCGCACGTGGCGATCCTCGCGGTTCAAGGAACAAGAAAGTCGACTACAAGGCACAAGGCCTGGGTGACTGTGTCGATTGCGGGATTTGCGTGCAGGTCTGTCCTACCGGAATTGATATCCGTGAAGGCTTGCAATATGAGTGTATCGCCTGCGGTGCCTGTATTGATGGCTGTGACCAGGTCATGGACAAGATGGGCTATGAACGGGGTTTGATACGCTATACCACCGAACATGCGCTGACACGAAAACTGGATGACAAAGCCATGTGGAGGCGGGTGTTCCGCATGCGTACCCTGATCTACGGTGGTTTGCTGGGTTTGATTATTTTACTGGCAGCCGTTTCTCTGGCCCTGCATACGCCTTTAAAGCTTGATGTCATTAAAGACCGCGGCATGCCCAAGATCACAGAAACGGGTGCGATAGAAAATGTCTATCGCCTGCAAGTGATGAACACCCAGGAGTCCGCCCGGCATTACAGTGTGGAAGTGCAGGGTGCAAGTGGTGCAGTTATCGTGAATTCAGCTAATCTTGAAGTTGGATCTGCAACAGCAAAAGCCTTCCCGATCAGGGTCAGGGTGCCAGCAAATGTGTTGGCCAAAGGTTCCAATCGCATACGCTTTATTGTCAAGGATCTGGACTCGCCAGAAGTGACTGTGACTGAAAAAGCCGTGTTCATCGTTCCACGATAGGAGAAGAAAATGGAAGCCAGTTTGATGCCCCCAAAATCCAGGCGTGATACCTGGTACAAAGAACCATGGTTGCTGCTGGTTGCTGGTGGTCCGGCATTTGTGGTTTGCGCAAGTATTTACACTGGCTACATTGCCATGCGTGGCGCTGATAAGGTCGTCGCCGAAGACTATTACAAGCAAGGCTTGATGATCAACAAAGATATACAGCGTGACGCCAGGGCCAGGGAATTGCAACTGAATGCCTACATCAATGCTGACTTTGTCAAAGGCAAGATCATGTTGCAACTCAGTGGCAAGAGCAATTTGCCAGAGACCATACAACTCAGTATGGCCAATGCCGCTGCTGGCAGTAATTCTGTCAGTGAAGTCATCCGCCGACTACCTATGAAACAGACCTCGCCTGGACAGTATGAAGGTGACTTGAAATTGATGCCCAAGGCGGGTGAGGGAACTGTAAAGCTGTTTCATATCAAACTGGAGACAACAGACTGGCGTTTGACAGGTGACTGGTTTGATCCAGAACAAAAATCGGTGCAACTGAATGCAGCAAAATGAAGGTAATCCCTGAAAGCTTGCTGACCTGAGGCTGGATAACCACTAGAAGGGGACAGGATTTGGAAAATAGCACTATCACATCACGCAAACCACAGTTGCGCTCCATGTTAATGATCGTCTTGTGGCCTGCATTTTTGATGGCTTGTGCGGCAACTGGCTTGTTTTTCAGCCTTATTGATCCTATGGAAATGATTGTGCTGGATCAGCGCCTGCAAATGCATGAAACTGGTGTTTACACAGTAGGTTTTTTTGCCTTCTGGATGCTGGGAATTCTGTCTAGTGGTTTAACGGCCTTGCTTGTGCAGAAAGCACATTGAGACATCATCATGAAAATGAACGAACTGGCTGCATTTCCAGCAATAGAAATCCCAGAAGCTTTGATACGTCGTTTCGACAGTCTGGGGCCGAGATACACGTCTTACCCAACGGCAGACAGATTCATGGAAGGTTTTACTGCAGAATCTTACATACTCTACCTGGAAGAGCGCAGCCGTTTATTGAACAAGCCGCCTTTATCGCTATACATACACATTCCGTTTTGTGCTTCGTTGTGTTACTACTGCGCCTGCAATAAGGTCATTACCAAAGACCATGGACGCTCAGCCAAATATCTGGAATATCTGGCCAAAGAGTTGAAGCTGGTCACAGGGCATTTGCATCACAGGGAAACCCTGAGCCAGTTGCATCTGGGTGGTGGTACGCCTACCTTCCTCAGTCATGCTGAACTGCGTCAGTTGATGCACTTGCTGCGCGAACATTTTGATTTTTCTGATGATGCTGAAATCTCGATAGAAATAGATCCGCGCACAGTCACGACAGAGACCTTGCAATTGTTGGCGGAGCTGGGTTTCAACCGCACCAGCCTGGGTGTGCAGGACTTCAATGCTGATGTGCAAAAGGCAGTGCACCGTATCCAGCCTTATGAGATGGTGGCACAAACTGTCGCTGATAGCCGCGCCTGTGGTTTTCAATCCATCAATTTTGATTTGATCTATGGCTTGCCCAAGCAAAATCTGGACAGTTTTTCGCAAACCCTGGATCAGGTCATCGCACTCTCGCCAGCACGCATTGCGCTGTATAACTACGCACACCTGCCGACCAGGTTTAAACCACAGCGCCGTATTGCCGAAGCAGATTTGCCTTCTGCAGAACAGCGCTTGCAGATTTTTTTGATGTCGATCAAACGCTTGCTGGCTGAGGGTTACATTTACATAGGTCTCGATCATTTCGCCAAACCGGATGACAGCCTGGCATTGGCAACGCTGGATGGTAGCCTGCATCGGAATTTTCAGGGTTACACCACGCGCGCAGATTGCGATCTTATTGCCCTGGGCTTGTCGGCGATAGGCAAGGTGGGCGCGTCTTATGGTCAGAATCTGCGCACGCTGGATGAATACTATGCCAGTCTGGACAAGGGAATATTGCCTGTCGAGAAAGGATACCATCTTGATGTTGATGATATCTTGCGCAGGCAGATCATCATGAGCCTGATGTGCAGTAATACCCTGAATTTCAAATTTCTTGAGATTCAATATGGCATCTCTTTCTCCGATTACTTTGCTGCTGAATTGCTGAAGCTGCAAGACTATGCCAAAGAAGGCATAGTACTTATTGATGATGCCAGTATCAGCATTCCTGCCAAAGGGCGTTTGTTCGTACGCGCACTGGCGATGGTCTTTGATTGCTACCTGTCGCAGCAGTCAGGTGCCCGGTATTCCAAATTGATTTGATATGCTGACCCTCCCTTTGGTATTTGCCGCGATGACTGCCGGTGCCATAGGTGGTGTCCATTGTGTTGGAATGTGCGGTGGGATCTCCATGCTGTTGACGCAGGCGGGGCAGAAACGCGATAGTCCAGCCAGTAAAACCATTCCGATTGCCGTTGTACCCCAGGGCGGGACTGGACAAATTGCCGTCAATTTGCAAGCCAGAGTGTTATATCAAGGCCTATTACAAAGCGGTCGCATTTTTACCTATGTAATTGCTGGCGCTATTCTTGGTGGCCTTGGAACGGCAGGCATGTTGTTCAAACCTTATTTGCCAGTACAGCAAATTCTGTTCGTTGTTGGCAATCTGATGTTGATACTTCTTGGATTGCGCGTATTGGGTCTGTCGCCGCAAATCCCTTTTCTGCAAAGTTTTTTGGCGAAATTACATGCGGGATTGACCAGGAGACTGCCATCGCTGCAACAGGCAGCAAAATATCCATTTTTATTGGGGATGAGCTGGGGTTGCCTGCCTTGCGGCCTTTTGTACGGTGTTGCGCCATTTGCCTTGCTGTCGGGTGATGCCTGGTCAGGTGCTTTGCTGATGCTGGTGTTTGGCGTGTTTGCATTGCCGCATTTATTACTGACTCAGGCAGTCATGCAACAGGCGCAGAATAAAAAAATCATGCGTGGCCTGCGTTATCTGGGGGCAGCAATCTTGATAGGGCTAGGTGCTTTAGGGCTTTGGCATTTTGATATGAAGGATATGCCATCATTCTTATGTCTGGTGCCAACTGCCTGAGAGGGCGGCAGGTAAGGTAACAAGGGCGGTATCAAGCCTTGATATCGATCAACGTACCCAGTAATTCATCTGCGGTCTTGATGATTTTTGCAGACAGATCAAAACCTGCTTTAAATTGTATGGATTGCACGATTTCGCTGGTCAGATCAGTACCGCTCAGTTCTTGCGAAGCCAGGCTGCTGCCTTCCCGGCTGATATTGGCAATCACACCACCTGCAGGCTGTTCTTGAAAACTGACTTGTTGAGGGACGAAACCTGAAGTGCTGGCATTCGCCACATTGTGGCCAGAACTGTCCAGCGCACGAGTGTAAGCCTTGAGTCCTGAAAGGCCACTGTTAAGCGCTGAAACTGACATGAAGTACTCCAAATACAATGTGATTACAAGGTGATTTAATGAAAGCTTATACCGGAACGGATAAGTTTGCACGGCTATTCAATTTGCTTAACTTATTTGCTTGATTTATTTACTTAATTTAGTGGCAAATTAATTTTCAGCCTGGTTCCTTCGCCAGGTTGGCTATCAACCAGAAACTCTCCCTGCATGGCCTTGACGCGCTCGCGCATGCCGACCAGACCAAAAGAGCGTGATTTGCGCATCTCATCGGCCTCTATGCCTTTGCCATTATCCGTAATGCTGAAACTGAGGGTACTTGGACTGCGTTCGAACGCGATTTGCACTTCCGTGGCATGTGCATGCCTGACCACATTCGTCAGTGACTCCTGGACGATGCGGAAGATGGCCGTACTGCGCGCGTCGTCGAGCGCCAGTTGTTCTTCATTTGCTTCCAGGTCACAAGCTATCCCATGTCGTTGGGAAAAATCTTTTTGCAGGGTTTGCAGGGCAAAGTACAGGCCGCCTTCATCCAGAGCACGTGGCCTGAGGTCGGTGGCAATGCGCCTCAGAGTGGTGATGGAGGTCAGTAACAACTGGTCCATGCTATTCAGGGTTTGCTGGGTTTTGCCTGTCAATACACTATCTCTTTGCAGTAGCGATAAATCCATGCGCAGGGCGGCCAGTAATTGACCGAGATCGTCATGCAGTTCACGCGCAATATGCTTGCGTTCTTCTTCACGTATGCTTTGCAGGGCAGCTGATAACTGTGTCAGTTCATCATGGTAAAGCGCCATTTTTTCTTTGGCGACCTTGCGTTCTGTGATGTCGCGGAAGATGACGGTATAAAAACGTTTGCCGTTTTCAATCTGGCTCGAAATTGAGGCTTCAATCGGGAACTCTTCACCATCGGCTTTGACACCAGTGACGTAAAAGTCATCAAAATTTCCACCCATCTTCCTGCGGGTCTCACCAGTCTCACCGAATTGCTGCACATGTTTGCCGTGCACCTTACGATGACGCTCCGGTAATACAAGATCAAGCGATGCGCCCATCAGGTCCTGCACCTCGTAGCCGAAAGCGGTCGCGGCTGCAGGATTGACGAGGATGATGGATTGCGTTTCATCGATGGTGATGATGCCGTCTATCGCCGTATCTATCATGCGGCTCAGGCGTTCACGCTCTATACTCAGTTCGTGGGCTGAGTTAGCCAGATTTTGACTGGTTTCCGCCAGACTGGCGTAGGGTGTATGGATATTCACAGCCACCATGCCGCGATAAATCGCGATTGCGGCCAGCAACTGGAACACATGACCGATAGCGACAAAGACATCATTGCCATCGACATAAATGGCGAAATACACTTCAGAGATGGCCAACAGGATGGCAGCAAGGAACAGCGGGGCTCGCTCTATCTGCAGGCGTTCGCCTTGCTCGCCCGGTTCGGAGATGGCTTCGTTCCGCTTGTTCAATTGATAGGCAGTAAACAGGTTGATAGCAATCAGACCGACTTCGCAAGCCATTTTGAAGGAAGTTTGCCCTTCGCCCTGGATATAGGTCAGTGGTAACAGATGTGGCAGCGCAAATACCATCATCATCCATCCAGCTGTCGCTATCAGGCCCGCAATCAGCACAAAATAGGCTTGTGCCGGACTGACCTCAGAATCCTCCGGTGCCAGCGCCAGACCCAGCAGGGTAGTGGCGATGAATGAGCGCGACAGCAGCCAGAACAACAGGGATTTATGCATGTCTTCGGTATCTGGAAAACCGGGCATGCCCTGAAAGCTTATCGCATGCATGAAGCCCAGGATGGCGGTACACAGAAACGCGACTGCCAGAATGACACTACTCTTCTTTCGCGCACCACCAAAGGCATTCCAGCAGACGATAAATACCGAAGTAAATATCACGATGGTGATGGTTTCAAGCACTGTATGTACGGGCAAAGGAGCAGGCATCTGGATTGCCGACAGGGAGGCGTGATTCAACCATAAAATGCTGGACAGCAGCGCAAGCAGACCTGCTATCCAGCGTGCTTTTACCAGTCTTGGATAATCATGTGCCATGTATTTTTTGTTGTTCTATGAAGAGGTAGTTATTTTAATTCGGAAATGTCAGATTGCAGTTCGCTATTCTGGTCACTACAAATGAAAATGACACTCCTGTAAAAGGAGTGTCATTTGCTATAGCGTAAAAATACACAGTTTAATGTGACATCAGTACGGGGAGGGTCATGCTCTGTAAAATAGTTCTGGTAACGCCACCCATGATCATTTCACGGAAACGTGAGTGGCCGTAACCACCCATGACCAGCAAATCATTGTCCAGATCATGTGCCAGCGACAGCAGGGCATTGCCGATATCAGTCGATGTCTTATGCACGCCAACTTCTACCTTGATGCCGTGCCGTGCCAGGTACAGGGCGATATCGGCACCTGGTTGTTCACCGTGGCTGTCGGGTACAGCTTTGGGATTGAAAATAGCCACATGTACCAGTTCTGCGCGGCGCAACAGAGGGATGGCATCCGTAATGGCGCGGGTCGATTCGCGACTGGTATCCCAGGCGATCAATGGCCGCTTTGCCACTGTAGTGACGTCGCCGACATAAGGGATGATCATTATCGGCCGGCCTGAATTCATGATCAGGTATTCAGGGAAGTCAGGCAACACTGACGGTGAAGGTTCATCGCGATTGGTCTGCCCTATGACTACCAGATCGCTATACCTGGCTTGCAGGCCTATGCCGCCGCCAGCTTCATCATTGGCAATCATGCTGTCGTAGGAATTGACTCCCAGTGACTTGGCTTGTTCATTGAAGTTGCTGGCAGCTTTTTCTGCGCGTTCACGCAAATAATTCAGATGTATGGTCAGGTTGGGGTCATTCGCGCTGATATTGCCATCCTGATAGATAAAACGCGAGACACCAGTAACGGCAGTTCCTATCAGGTGGGCTTCGTCGCTTTTGGCAATTTCTGCTGCGACGCGAACGCGAAAATTTGAGCGCTCAGATTCATCAACATGAACCAGTATGGTTTTGTAAGGCATGTTTTGCTCCTTGATGTGAAATCGTGGAAAAAAAACAAGTTTGGCCGAATTTTTGCCAGGGGAACCTGGCAAAAATTGATGACTACTTGCTAAAGCTTACACTAATTTAAGGCAACGGCAACTTCTTTGCCCCATTGTGGCAATAAATTCTTACCAACTAAAGCAGATACCTTTTCACTGACCTTGATGCGTGCCTTGGCTGGTGGCAGGCGACGCAGGGTCTTCAGCGCAGGCACGTCATTGAGGGCAATCTGGCGTTGGTCAACACTGATCAAGCCCATTTCATTGAAGGCAGACAGGGTACGGCTGACTGTTTCCAGGGTCAGTCCCAGATAGCTGCCTATCTCATGGCGGGTCATGCGCAGATTAAAGGTTTTACCAGAGTAACCGAGTTGACTGAAACGTTCACCCAGGGTGGTCAGGAAGCGGGCGACCTTGGCCTCAGCACTCAGGGCACTGAGCATGCCTATCATGATTTGTTCACGCACCAGCTCGCGGCTCATGACACAGAACATGGCCTGTTCCAGTTCGGCATAAACGCGCCCCAATGCGGAAAAGGTTTTGTAAGGCAGCAGGATGATGTCGCAATCAGACAAGGCGACGGCTTCAGACGCATGATGCTGGTTATGTATGCCGTCTATACCAAGCAAATCACCTTTCATGGGGAAACTTAATACCTGTTCATTGCCATATTCATCAAGCAGTACGGTTTTTAAAAAACCGGAATTGACGATATACAGAGTGTCAAAATCCTGGCCTATGGTATGCACCCTTTGACCAGCTTTAAAACGTACATGCTGAAACAGAGCTTCTTCATCAGCGGAAGCGGCAGGTGTAGGAATGCGCAAGAGTTCACAGACTTCCCGCAGATTCGACCAGAGATTGCCATGACAACGCCAGCCCGCTTCATTGGAAATGACTGGAAAGACACTTTTGCTGGCAATGGAAGACTGATTGCCGGTGCTGGTTGTGAAGGCTATTGTAGTCATGATATTTCCCTTGAAAGGTAAGCGACGTTAGTTAATTTATTAATTGATTTGATGATTCGAATCTGGTTGCTGCCAACGCAGCAGGTAATCTTGTAGCAGGCCAAAATCAGTGGATTTGTCGAGGAATCCATCTGCACCTGCGCGCAAGGCATGGATGCGGTTGCCTTCAGTTGCATGATTTGTCAGTACCACCACTTTGATTCCTGGTCTGCTTTGCTTTATGTTTTTCAGCAGTTGCAAGCCATTGCCGTCTGCAAGCTGGATGTCCAGTATCAATGCATCGGCATCATTGGCAAGCAGGGCTTGATAGGCACTGCCCATATCACTTGCCACTCCCAGCACATGCATGCCAGGCACTTCTTCAATGAACCGTATCAGGCGGTTCTGGATCAGGAGTGAATCTTCGACGATGTACAGGTTCATGTTGTGCTTGCTGTGCGTGTTTGCTTAGGCTCTATTATCGTGAGCACGGGCGTTGATTTAAATCAGGGGATGCTGATTTGAAGTGTCAGATTTGACGCTGCGCTTGTAGGAATATTCCTAGAGGGCAATGTATGAGGCGAGCTTGCGCAAGCCATCCTGCATGGACTGGCTGCGCTGTATCAGATATTTTATTGAGGAGTACGGAAGAGGAGGGGCTCAGGCCTGAGGCTGCAAGAGGTGGTGGGCAACGGCGTACTGCACCAGATCAGACAGGGTTGTCATATTCATCTTTTGCATGATGCGGGTCTTGTGCGTGCTGACCGTTTTCACGCTCAAATGCAACAGTTCGCCGATTTCAGTGATGGATCTGCCTTTCACCAAGTGTGTAAACACTTCAAATTCACGGTCAGACAAGCTGGTATGCGGTTGGCTGTCATCCGCAGGCATGGCACTCATGGCCAGTTGCTCTGCCACTTCTATGCTGATATAGGGGCGACCAGAGGCTACCTTGCGCAGGGCGGTGACCAGTTGCGTGCCAGCACTTTCCTTGGTCAGATAGCCACGTGCACCGGCGCGTATGGCACGTACCGCATACTGTTCCTCTTCATGCATGGTGAGTATCAGGATCGGCAGCTTAGGGAATTCATCTTTGATCTGGCGTATCAGGTCTACACCGCTACGGCCAGGCATGGACAAGTCCATCAGCAAGACATCAAATTCGGTATTGCGTACTTTTTCGAGAGTATCGAAACCATCTACCGCCTCGCCAACTACTTGTATATCTTCTATACCTTCAAGTATGCGTTTTAGTCCTTCACGCATGATGGTATGGTCGTCGGCGATCAAGATACGGGTCATAGGAGGCTACAGTACATGTTCAGTTGATGCATCTGACACATGCTTGTGTCAGGGCAAGGATTTTCATCATTGTACTGTAGCCTGACGCGGGATGTGGCCTGTGTCTGACTTATGATTGACTCAGTGATGCTTGATCCTGTGCACCAGTACAGGTATCAGGCACAGTGACAATACCTTGGTCGTGACACTGCCAAGTATGAATTGCCCCAGGCCACTTCTGCCGTGAGAACCCATGAAGATCAGGTCGCAGGCATATTCCTGTGCAGTGTGGACGATTTCTTTGGCAGTGGAGTCATTGAATTGTATGACTTCCTGATAGGCCAGGCCAGCTGCCGCTGCCGCTTCCCTGACTGGCTGCAGATAGCTTTCCGCCAGGGTTTGCATGGCTGCCTGATATTCTTCTTCAGTCGGTCCATTTGGGGGCAGAATGTCCACATACAGTGGATATTGATAATTGCCAGCAACAAAAACGGCGACAACTTCTGCCTGCAATTGTTGGGCAAATTCCAGTCCTGCTGCAACACAGGCATGTGACAGTTCAGAGCCGTCGGTGGGTAACAAGATTCTGGAGTACATATCCTGAGCCTTTCATCATTGAACTTGAAACAGTTGCAGTCCTCTAGTATGTATTCTGATTGTTGCACCGGCTTTGATTTCAAACAAGGGATTTGATGAATTATTCAGCAATTTTTGGCGGCGCATCACTATTGCATACGCAGTTGCTGCTGAAGAAATAGCAGCATTTCCTTGTAGGCAAGTTCCTTGGCGGCAGGGTTACTGCCTGTCGTTACGCCTTGTCCCGGATGTACGCCATTCGGCACATCCATGCGTTTGCGCACTGGCAGGTCCGGGGCATCAAAATCATGATAACTATCGGCAAAGACGCTGACCTTGACTGGAGAGGGGGCGAGCATTTTTTCAAAACTCACGCAAGGGGCAGCAGGTGTCCAGTCATCTTCTGCACCGATCAATATCAACAAGGGTGAGGCGAGACGATAAGTGGGACGAGCTTTCAGGTAAGCTTGGCAGCCAGGATAAAAAGCAACGGCTGCCTTGGGGTAAAGATCATTCTTGCCTGCTGCTTTATGGGCAGTATTCAAGGCATTCAGTGTGGTAGAGCCACCATTCGACCAGCCCAGAAGAGCAATGTTTTTTACATCAACGGTAGCTTGCCTGCCCAGCCATTGCAAAGCGGCCTGTACATCCAGACGGCGGTTGTTGGTGCTGATGTCACGATTTTTGTAGGCACTGCTGCAGATGCTGTTCACACCACGCGGGCGAAAACTGTCTGGCATCAACACATGGTAGCCATTTTCCTGCAATAGCCTGGCCATATTATGATGCCTGGCATTAAGGTCCTGTTCATGTCCCTTACGGGTACTGTAAAGGCCACCACAGCCATGCAGGGCAATGACGGTTGGTGCTGTGGCGGCATTGCCGCCGGCACGGAACCAGAAGGCGTCAAGCTGAACTGCCTGCCCATTTTGCAGGTCCAAACTGGGGAAGCTGACTATTTCTGGTGCATCCACGGCCATTGCCATGCTGTACGTCAGCAGCAGACCAATTAAAAATACGACCCGTGGGTACATTTAAATCAGTGCCTGTAATAAGGGAGTCAACTCTGGTGAATTGCTCCATGTCAGTTGGAGATCCTGGCATTCGTGCCAGAGGGCGAATTCACGCAAGGTTTTTGCCAGGTCCGCCGCCAGGGCTTGAGAAACGCGTATGCCTGGTTCCAGATGCAGGGCCTTGATTTCCAGTATGCCTTCCTTGCGATGGGCTTTGGCATCCATGCGTCCAATCAGGGCACCCTTGCGCAAGACAGGCAGGGTGAAATAGCCATAACGCCGTTTCGGAGCGGGCGTATAGCATTCCAGTTTGTAATCAAAATCAAATAATTCTATGGCGCGTTTTCTGTCCCATACCACCGGGTCGAAAGGAGACAGGATGCGGGTTGCCGTAGCTTTCAGTTTGTTCTCGCTTGCCTGTTCCAGCAAATCGATCCGATCTGGATGCACATAAAACAGGGTGTCGTGCTGATCGACCGTGACGGGTATCAACAAACTTTCTTTGACCAGCTGCGCTGCCTGGTTACTGATATCGGGTTTCCCCATGCGGAAATAATCACTGATCCAGTTTGCCTTGCAAATACCCAATGCGCGGACGGATTGCAATATCTGTGCGCGCTCGCAATGCAGGATGGGTTTCAGGTGTTTTTTGTCATTCCACTTGGGATGCACACGCTCGCGCAAGTCGTAAATGCGCTGGAAATTATGGCGTTTGGCAACCATCAGTTCGCCGGTCGTGAACAAGACTTCAAGTGAACGTTTTTCTGGCTTCCATTCCCACCAGCCACCACTTTTGCCATCGGTGCGTTCAAAGTCTGCCGAACGGCTGGCACCATTTGCATGGATATGTTGACGGACGGTTTCTACTTGGGCTGCATTTTCCTTGAACCATTTGTGGTTGTATTTCCAGCCCAGCCCCCGTGGCGACACCATTTGATGCCGGTACAGACCATAGTCTTCTATCGGCAAGAAGCAGGCTTCATGCGACCAGTATTCAAACAGATGTCCTTCCTCCAGCAATTCATGCAGCCACGCATGCGGATAATTACCAAGGCGGCTCCATAGCACCAGATAAGGGCTGCGCGCAACCACGCTGATGGTGTCAATCTGCAGTGCCGACATATTGCGTATGCAGGCTAGCACATCTTGTTTGCCAGCTTTGCGTGGCGAAGGATTTAATAAACCTTGTGCAGCCAGATGCAGGGCGCGAGCGGAACTGAGTGTCAGATGGAAATCAGTTGCGCTCATAAAATTTTCGCCCAGGATAACGGAGAGAACCGGGGGTTTTAATCCCCCCGCAGATCAGAAGTGTTTTAAGCCGATTGCTGCCCTGACTTCATCGGTAGTCTGCGCAGCGATTTCACGTGCCTTACGTGTACCTTCTTTCAGTATTTGCAAAACCTGACCACGGTCTTTGGCAAATTCTTCACGGCGTTCGCGTATCGGTTTCAATAAATCCTGCAAGATGCCTTCCAGGCGCGCCTTGACGATACTGTCGCCCAGGCCACCACGGACATAATGATCTTTCATTTCTTGTAAGCCGACTTTGTCTTCATCAAAGGCATCAAGGTAGATAAAGGCGACATTGCCTTCCAGATGACCAGGGTCAGCCACGCGCAGATGCAGCGGGTCTGTATAGACATTGCGCACCGCTGCCTTGATCTCGGCAGGTGTAAAGCCAAGGTTGATGACATTGCCCAAAGATTTACTCATCTTGGCTTTACCATCCACACCTGGCAGACGGCCAATTTCAGGCACTAGTGCCTGGCATTCCACCAAAATCTCTTTATTTGCCAGGCGGTTGAAACGACGGACGATTTCATTGGTCTGTTCTATCATTGGTATCTGGTCTTCGCCGACCGGTACCAGACTGGCCTTGAAGGCGCTGATGTCTGCCGCCTGGCTGACCGGGTACGTCAGGAAGCCGGCAGGGATGTCGCGCTCAAAATTGCGCAGTGCGATCTCTTGTTTGATCGTCGGATTGCGTTCCAGTCGCGCTACCGTGACCAGATTGAGGTAGTAGAAAGTTAATTCTGTCAGTTCAGGGATTTGTGACTGGATAAGGATAGTTGATTTGGCCGGGTCTATGCCAACGGCCAGGTAATCAAGCGCCACTTCCATGACATTGTCATGTACCTTGGCAGGGTTTTCCATATTGTCAGTCAGGGCCTGGGCATCAGCCAGCATGATGTATTGCTCATACTGGTTCTGGAATTTGACGCGGTTGCGCAGGCTGCCTACAAAATGGCCAAGGTGCAGAGGGCCGGTAGGGCGGTCGCCCGTCAGTATCAGGTGTTTTTTATTTTCGGTACCAGGGAGCATGCTAAATCCAGTTGGGTGATGCGGTGAAAAATAGCTAGTATACGTAAAAAAAGCCGCTGAATCATGAGCGGCATGACGTATATCAAGGCGTGTTCTGAGGCTATGATGCCGTTTTCAGGCTGACTATGTCAAGTTTGACCAGATTTGATGTGCTTCTATCCCCATTCTGTCCCTGCATTTAATTTAATTCACGCAAAACTATCATCTTGTCATCTGAATTACTTATAAAGTCATTTCCTGCAATGATAAAATCGTGTCTGGTTTTTGTATCCAGCTTTTACAGTTGAAAGTAGCCTTATTTTGACATCTTCAAGTTCTAAAAAATTGATTATTGCCTCACGCGAAAGCCGTCTGGCAATGTGGCAGGCAGAACATGTGCGTGACCGTCTGGCAGCGCTGTACCCTGATTGGCAGATAGAGATTTTGGGTATGACTACCCGTGGTGACCAGATACTTGACCGCGCGCTCTCCAAAGTCGGCGGCAAAGGCTTGTTCGTCAAGGAACTCGAGGTCGCCATGGCAGAAGGCCGCGCTGACCTGGCCGTGCATTCTCTCAAGGACGTGCCTATGGATTTGCCGGAGGGCTTTACCCTGGCGGCTATTCTGGAGCGTGAAGATCCGCGTGATGCCTTTGTTTCCAACGACTACGCAGGTCTGGATAGCTTGCCTGCTGGTGCCGTGGTGGGTACCAGCAGCTTGCGCCGTCAGGCCCTGATTTCCGCACGTTACCCGCAGCTGGTGATACGTCCGCTGCGCGGTAATCTGGATACCCGTTTGCGCAAGCTTGATAATGGCGAATATGCAGCCATCATCCTGGCTGCGGCTGGTCTCAAACGCCTCGGTGTACCTGAGCGCATACGTGCCTGCCTGGATCCTGAAGAAAGCTTGCCAGCCGCAGGGCAGGGGGCGATGGCAATAGAAATACCGGATAACAGGCCAGAGTTGCAAGCTATGCTGGCGGCCTTGAATCATACCGAGACGGCGCAAGCTGTAATGGCGGAGCGTACAGTGTCCAAAGCCTTTGGCGGCAGTTGCCAAATCCCGCTGGCAGCATTTGCCACAGTCAGCCAGGGGCAAATGCAGATCAGGGCCATGGTGGCGACCCCTGATGGCACGCGCATCGCCAGGGCAGAAGCTGTTGGTGATGCTGATAAGCCACAAGAGCTGGGACTAAAACTGGCACAGGCCCTGTCAGCGCAGGATGCGGAAGCCATTTTGGCGGTGTGTAAAGCAGAGATCACTGAGTGACATAGCCCCGGCATGCAAACAAATAAGCTCGCCAATAGGGTGATACTCACCCGGCCTGTCGCCCAGGCGCAAGATTTTGCCAGGCAAGTAAGGGCCATGGGGCGTGAGGTGGTGTATTTCCCGTTGCTGGAGATAGTGGCACTGGAAGACAATACTGCCCTGATCAAGCAATTAGGGCAGTTGCAAGACTATGCCCTGATAGCCTTCGTCAGCCCGAATGCGATAGAAGCTTTTTTCCGGCATTTGACAAGCTTGCCCGAAAATCTGACTTTTGCTGTCATGGGGGAAGGCAGCCGGGCAAAACTGGCTGAATATGGCGTGAATGATCAGACAGCGACGATTTTACGTCCGCGTAATCTGCTCAAGACAGATTCTGAAACCCTGCTTGCCGAACTTGACCTGGATGCGCTGCGTGGCCAGAAAGTATTGATAGTGCGTGGTGAATCAGGCCGGGAATTATTGGCCGAAGCATTGCGCGCACAGGATGTGGAAGTGGTGCAGGTGGCGGCTTATCGCAGGGTTAAACCTGCCTTGAATGATGAAAATGAAAAGCATTTAGCACAACTGCTTGAAGACGATAATGACTGGGTCATTACCAGTTCTGAGGCCTTGCGCAATTTGTGTGATTATGTAGAGACTCTGAATTTAAATAGTAGCGTGGCAAAAATGCAACGACAACATTTGCTGGTGCCACACAGCCGTATTGAAGAAACCGCACAATCTCTGGGGTTTCTGCACATAACCTTAACAGCTTCTGGCGACGAACAACTGCTTGTCGCGTTACAATCTCGTCTATGAGTGAACAGCAATCAAATCCCGATGCCGTCGTGACGGCAAATCCTGTCGATGCCCAGGTACGACAGCCAGCCCCAACTTTACCTGCAGAAGCTGCAAAGGAACCAGGTTGGGCCAATCCTGCCTATCTGGTATCCGGCGTGCTGGCAGTTTTATTGGCAGCTAACTGGTGGTCTTCACAAAACCAGATTAGTGGTTTGCGTGAAGAAGTTGCCAAGCGCCTTTTGTCAGCCGACACCAATAGCAGCGAAACCAAGGTGCTGGCGCGCAACGTGCAAGAGACTGCCAAAGAAATCCAGTCCAAGGTCATTCTGTTGGAAGGCAAGCAATCTGAAGCACAAAGTCAGCAACTGGCTTTGGAGCAGCTGTATCAGGACTTATCCAAGAACCGTGACGACTGGGCACTGGCCGAGATTGAACAGGTACTGGCAACCGCCAGCCAGCAATTGCAATTGGCAGGTAACGTACAAGGTGCCCTGATTGCTTTGCAAAATGCCGACGGCCGCCTGGCGAAATCGGACAAGCCACAATTTATTTCCATACGCCGCGCCATTGCCAAAGACATAGAAAGATTGAAGTCTTTGCCTGCCCTCGATTTGCCCGGCGTGGCTCTGCGTCTGGATAGTGTGATTGCCCAAATTGACCATATCCCATTGTGGTCAGATGAAAAATCTGTGGTATCCGCCACGCCGCCAAAGGCACCGTTGCGCGTTTTGCCAAAATCTTCAGTTACTGCGAAAGCAGACAAGAAAACCGTGGAAGATGTCGAAGAAATTACCTGGAGCATGCGCCTGCAAGATGGCTGGCAGAGTTTTTCCAGTGAGATGTGGAATGAGGTCAAGCAGTTAATACGCGTGCGCAATGTCGAAACACCGGATGTGCTGTTGCTGACACCCTCACAATCTTATTTCGCCCGTGAAAATCTGAAATTGCGCTTGTTGAATGCCAGACTGGCGCTGTTGTCCAGAAATGAAAGCATCTTCAGAAGCGATATGATTGCTGCGCAAGATGCCATAGGCAAGTATTTTGATACCCGTGCCAAGCAGACGCAGACCGTGCAGGCTCTGTTGCGCCAGGTGCAGGGGAGTAATTTGTCGATAGAAATGCCGACTTTGGGTGAAAGCCTGAATGCGGTGCGTAACTATAAAGTGAAGCCATAAAGTATGCGTATCTTTATCCGGCTTCTGATTCTGTTTGCGCTTGCTGTTGGTCTTGCCGTAGGCGCTCGTTATAACCCTGGAAATGTGGTTCTGTTCTTTCCGCCGTACCGGATAGATTTGTCACTGAATTTCTTCCTGTTCCTGCTATTGGTCGTTTTTGTCGTGATTTATCTGGTGATACGTGCCATCGTCACCACCAGAAAAATGCCACGCAAAGTGGCCATGTATCGTCAGAACAAACGTGAAAAAGACAGTAACAAAGCATTGCGCGAAGCTTTGAAAGCCTTGTTTGAAGGTCGCTTTGGCCATGCTGAAAAAGCCGCCATGCGTGCTACCGATTTGCCGGACAATGCCGGTGTTGCCTCTCTCATAGGGGCGCGTGCTGCTCATCATATGAGTCAGTATGAACGTCGCGATTCCTGGTTTGCCGGCCTTGAGCAAGACAATGTGTATAAGGTAGCGCGACTGGTCAGTATGACTGAATTGCTGGTCGATCAGCATCAGGCTGGTAAGGCTCTTGAGGCTGTGCGTGAATTGAATGCCAATGGTACTCGTCATATTCAGGTCTTGCGCTGGGCTCTGAAAGCCAATCAGCAGGCACAGAAATGGCAGGAAGTGCTGAAACTCGTGCGCACGCTGGACAAGCATCGTGCGCTGCATCCTGCACTGTCACAGCGCTTGCGTGAACTGGCATATGAGGATTTGCTGAAGAATCAGGGACATGATGCCGAATCCATACGTCGGGTCTGGTATGAAATTCCTCAGGCTGACCGCAAATCTGCCTTTATTGCCTTCACTGCAGCGACAGCTTTCAATTCGCACGGCTTATTTGATGATGCCCGTGGCGTAGTCGAAAAGGCATTGTCAGAAGAGTGGGACGAGCGTCTCATGCGCGCCTATCGCGATGCAGCTGCCTCTGAAGGTTCGGCTGCCTTGTTGTCGCAAATTGAACATTGTGAAAAATGGTCAGAGCAGCATCCTACAGACCCTGAACTGGCGCTGACGCTTGGTACACTATGCCTGCGCCAGAAATTATGGGGTAAGGCACAAAGACATATGGAGCAAGCCTTGTCAGACGCAGTTGATCCGCGCACAGTGCGCGAAGGCAACCTCAAGCTGGCTCAATTGCATGAGGCATTGGGGCAGGCAGAGGAAGCTGCCAGCCATTATCGTCAATGTGCCATGGCAACCATGTTATGAAGTAGTGGCTTGTATAGAGATAGGTGCAGGTTAAATTGTGTTGATGCCTGTTGCGTCGCACAATTTTGCCTTGAAAAACTATATAATCCCGCTCAAACCATTTCTTCTATTGATACTTATACAGAAAGTGCAAGATGAGCTTGAATAAAGTACCAGCAGGTCGTGATCTGCCAAATGATTTCAACGTTATTATCGAGATCCCTATGAACGGGGACCCGATCAAATACGAAGTTGACAAAGACAGTGGCGCTATTTTTGTTGATCGTTTCATGGGTACTGCAATGCATTATCCTTGCAACTATGGCTATGTTCCACAGACATTGGCTGGTGATGGTGACCCGGTAGACGTTTTGGTTATCACGCCTTTCCCGCTGATCCCAGGCGTAGTCGTGCGCTGCCGTCCTATCGGTATCCTGAAGATGACTGACGAAGCCGGTGTTGATGCCAAAGTATTGGCGGTACCTGTAGACAAGATTTTGCCTATCTACACACACTGGCAAAAACCAGAAGATTTGAACGAATTGCGTCTGCGCCAGATCCAGCATTTCTTTGAGCACTATAAAGATCTGGAGCAAGGTAAATGGGTCAAGATCGAAGGTTGGGGCGGTCCTGATGATGCAAGAGCAGAAATTCTGTCTGGCGTAGAGAATTTCAAAAAAGCTGAAGCATAAAAACTGAACGGTTTTTAAAACAAAAAAGGTGCGATTACATCGCACCTTTTTTGTTTTTGCAGACTGATGAGCAGCATCTGGCTGCCTGACCTATATCCTGTGCATCAGATATGCAGCTACGCCAACGATCGCGGCGATAAATGCCGCCCAGCTCAACCATGATACTTTGTGCGTGTCATCACTCTTGTAGTCACTCGTATCACTGCCTTGCTTTTGACGTTTGCGCTTGAGTTTCCTGTCGCGTTCCAGGAATTTTTCCAATGCCAGGGACATTTCAGCCGCACTTTCATAACGTGCTGCCGGGTCTTTTTGCATCGCCTTCATGACAATTTTGGAGAGGGAGTCCGGTATGCTAGGGCGAATTTCTGAAGGATATTTCGCTACTTTATTTACAATCTGTTGCAATAATTTGTCTACATCTTGCGACTGAAATGGCTTTTGGCCCGTCAGCATTTCATACATGACAGTCCCAAGTGAATACACATCTGTTAATGCATTGACTGGTTTGCCATTGGCTTGTTCAGGCGACATGTAATTGGGTGTGCCCAGAATATTATTGTTGAACAGGGTGTGTGCCTGTTCCCTGGTTTCATCG
The DNA here is from genome assembly GCF_059418665.1 of Undibacterium sp. GW821-FHT07F11. NCBI lineage: Bacteria > Pseudomonadati > Pseudomonadota > Betaproteobacteria > Burkholderiales > Oxalobacteraceae > Undibacterium > Undibacterium sp. GW821-FHT07F11. Next base: position 80,008 of record NZ_JBWKQH010000010.1, on the reverse strand, counting down.
AGCACACGATTAGGTGCGCGGGCGATACCAAAATCCACAACCTTGGGTTGCTGGTTAGGTAAAACAAAGATATTGGCAGGCTTGATGTCGCGGTGTATCACGCCATTGGTATGGGCATAGGCGAGCGCATCAGCTATCTTTTGTATGATATTGGCCGTCTCAATAATGTCGAATTGCTTGCCCTCGGCCAATAAGTGCCGCAAATCCTTGCCCTGCAGAAATTCCATGGCGATAAATGTCGTACCACCTTCACTGGAAGCGTCAAATATTGTCACAATATTTGGATGGGATAATCTGCCAGCTGCACGCGCTTCATTAATAAATTGCTGTTCGCGTTGTTTTTTGTCGGCAGCATTGTTGCCCGCACTAAATATTTTGATGGCGACATCGCGGTCTATGACAGGGTCGTGCCCCAGATACACGGCACCATTTGAGCCCATGCCCAGACGTTCGCTCAGATAAAAGCGTCCTACGCGTTTGCTTGGTAATGCAGCAGGTGGTGCATTTGGTGTCGAGAGAAAGTTATTTTGCATGGCGACAGGATGCCTTGAACGAAGCAAAATTTCAAGTAGCGCTTACTTCATTGTGTTTCAACAATTTGTAAGGTGAGTGTTCGAGTAAGTCATTTAAATATAGTTCAATATCGCCGGATTCACGCTCAAGAAAATTGGAAACGGCATCAGCAAATTCTGGGTGACTCAAATGATGGGCTGACCAGGTCGTCGTTGGCAGAAAGCCACGCGCCATTTTGTGTTCACCTTGCGCACCACCTTCGAAAATAGCGATTCTTTCCTTTATGCAAAAGTCTATGGATTGGTAATAGGCTGTTTCGAAGTGCAGGCAGGGATGTGTTTCCAGGCAGCCCCAATATCTGCCATAAACACGTTGTTCATCATGGATAAGCAGGGAAGCAGCAATTTTATTGCCATTGCGCAATGCAACAATAAGGTGGATATTTTCAGGCATGGTATTGCCTATGCGCAAGAAAAAATCCAGATTCAGATATGGCGTTGAATGGTGCTCTTCATAAGTCTGGTCGTAGCAGCTCTTGAAGAAGCGCCAGTCCTCTTCCTGTAATTCCTTGCCGCAAAAGTGCTGGAACTGTATGCCAGCATCATGTACTTTCCTGCGCTCGGCACGGATATTTTTACGTTTCTTTTTATCCAGGGTATCCAGAAAATCATCGAAGCATTGATAGTCTTTATTTTCCCAATGAAACTGCACTGCTTTGCGTAACAGATAGCCTTCTTCACTTAACAGGCGAGCCTGGTTTTCAGGCAGGAAAAGTAAATGACTGGAAGAGTATTCGCCCACTTGCTGTAATTCTTGCAGGGCAGCGATCAGGGCACGTTGCGCTGCTTCATTACGCGCCAGCAGACGGCTGCCCGTGACCGGGGTAAATGGGATGGCAGACAGCAGTTTGGGATAGTAATCATGACCATGTCGCTCGAAAGCCCTGGCCCATGCCCAGTCAAAGACATATTCACCATAAGAATGTGTTTTTTCATATAGTGGCAGGGCGGCTTCCAATTGTTCACCATCCCAGATAGTGATGAAACAACTTTGCCAGCCGGTTTCTTCAGTAGCTGAGCCTGACTCCTCCATTGCGCTCAAAAAGGCATAAGACAAAAAAGGATTGGCATGCGTCTGATCCGTAATCAGGCTATCCCATGATGATTGCGCTATCTCGCTCAGTGAAGTCACGATGCGCATGCGATAATGTGGGGCTGGAGATTCAGATTTCATTTTCGATTTAATACAGATTTGCCAATATGACAGTCAAAGTTGCCATTGCCCAGATGAATAGTGTTGTCGGTGATCTTGCCGGTAATGCTGCACAGATTACAGAATATGCCCGTCGCGCTGCTGAACAGGGGGCAGACATACTCGTCACGCCAGAATTGTCACTGGTGGGTTACCCGCCAGAAGACTTATTGCTGCGTCAGGCGTTTTATCTTGAAACTGCTATTGCACTCGATACCTTAAAGAAACAGCTTACGCTATTTCCTGGTCTTGCGGTTTTGGTCGGTCACCCGAGTGAGGTGGATGGCAAGCGCTATAACGCTGTTTCTGTTTTGCAGGATGGCGCAATACTAGCCAGTTATTTTAAGCGAGACCTGCCAAATGATATGGTGTTTGATGAAAAACGCTATTTTTCATCTGGTAACCAGGCTTGTGTATTCACTATCAAGGGTGTGAATTTTGGTGTCAATATCTGTGAGGATACCTGGCAACCAGATGCACCTGCCCAGGCCAGACAGGCGGGCGCAGAAGTGCTGCTGGTGCCAAACGGTTCGCCCTACCATATGGGCAAGCAGCATCAGCGCTACGACGTGATGCGTGCCAATGTTATTTCACAAGGTCTGTCACTGGTGTATGCCAATCTTGTTGGCGGTCAGGATGAATTGATTTTTGATGGCAATTCTTTTGTCATGGATGCTCAAGGCCAGGTTTGCGCCCAACTGAAGCACTGCGAAGCTGATTTGCAATTGGTGGAATTTAACGGTGCTCAGCCTTTGAGTGGTCGCGTGGAAGCAGCTTTGTCGCTGGAGGCTGAGGTCTATCAGGCGCTCGTCATGGGTGTGCGTGACTATGTAGGCAAGAACGGTTTCCCCAGTGTCTTGCTCGGTCTGTCTGGCGGTGTTGATTCTGCCCTGGTCCTGGCTATAGCTGTGGATGCCCTGGGCGCCGACAAGGTCAGGGCCATCATGATGCCTTCACCTTATACGGCAGATATATCCTGGCTGGATTCGCGTGATATGGTGGCACGCATAGGTGTGCGCTATGATGAGATATCCATCAGCGATTGCTTCAGCGCATTCCGTTCCACCCTGAGCGAGGAATTCGCCGGATTGAAGGAAGATACTACCGAAGAAAATATACAGGCACGCATACGTGGCACACTGTTGATGGCCCTGTCGAACAAATATGGCTCCATTGTTTTGACGACGGGTAACAAGAGTGAAATGGCAGTCGGTTACTGTACTCTATATGGTGATATGGCAGGCGGTTTTGCTGTCATCAAGGATATTGCCAAAACCCTGGTATATCGCCTATGTGCTTATCGCAATACCCTGTCAGCCGTGATACCCGAGCGGATACTGACCAGGGCACCATCTGCTGAATTGCGGCCTGATCAAAAAGATCAGGACTCTTTGCCGCCCTATGACATTCTGGATGGCATCATGTCCATGTACATGGAAGAAAACAAGGCGCGCGCTGATATCGTTGCGGCTGGCTATAAGACAGAAGATGTGGAGCGTATCACGCGCCTGATTAAAATCAATGAATACAAACGGCGTCAGGCGCCTATAGGTATCAGGATTACACATCGCGCATTCGGGCGCGACTGGCGTTATCCTATTACTTCGAAATTCAGAGACTAGTAAATTAATTCGCACTAATCCGCAAATATTCGTGCTCAATGTGTACTCAATTTGTAATATTAAGGAGAGGGAAATGAAACAAATTACCGCTATTATCAAGCCATTCAAACTTGACGAAGTACGTGAAGCTCTGGCTGACGTTGGCGTTACCGGTCTTACCGTGGTTGAGGTCAAAGGCTTTGGCCGTCAAAAAGGACACACTGAGCTATATCGTGGCGCAGAATATGTCGTCGATTTTTTGCCCAAGATCAAGGTGGAAGTCGTGGTAGACGACAAAATTACCGATAACGTCGTGGATGCCATCATCAAGGCTGCCCATACAGGCAAGATAGGTGACGGCAAGATATTCGTGCAGAATGTGGAGCAGGTAATACGCATAAGGACAGGGGAGACTGGCCCAGACGCGGTTTAATTAAGTACTGCCTAAGTTAAGCTAAACTAAGCGACGCGATGCAGAGTGCGTCGCTAGTCATGCTCCATGCTTATATTGCGCAGTACGAAGTGTAAATGCAGGAATGCAAAGCCTGCAACATTAAAGCCCGCTGTCAGGCTTTTAGCAGCACGATCAAGGCACCAGCACCACCATCGGCAGCGGTCGCCTGGCTAAAGGCCAATACTTCATCTTTCTGTATCAACCAGTTCCTGACTTTTTGCTTCAGTACCGGTTCCTTGTTGATGGATCCCAGTCCTTTACCATGGATGATGCGTACGCAACGCGTGCCATTGCGCATGCATTTGCGCAGGAATTCTCCCAGACTGTCCCTGGCTTCATCGCGGCGCAAGCCATGCAGGTCAAGTTGCGCCTGTATGACCCAATGGCCTTTCCTGAGCTTCCTGACGACATCCTGCCCAACACCTGATCTGGTGTAGCTCAGGTTTTCATCAGTTTCCAGCAGTGAGTCGGCATCGAACTCGTCTGATAAAGATTCCTGCAATGCCGCCTGCTCATCTGCAATGTGCTGAAAGGGCAGGGGTTCCAGGCGTGCAGGTACAGGCTGGTGTTTTACTGCGGCCTTCAACACTTCCACCTTGCCTACGCTGGAACGAAAAATATTCGCCTCCTCCCTGGCTTTCTTTTCCCGCTCCAGGCGTTCTGCTTCGGCACGTAGTCGGCTTTCTTCCTGCTGCTTTAATTGCTGACTCAGTGACTTCAGGTCAGCAAGGTTTTTAAAAGACGACATGCTTTGCATCCTTGATTAAAACTTATTCTTCCAGGAAGCGTTGTGCATCCAGTGCTGCCATACAACCTGTACCTGCGCTGGTGATGGCCTGGCGATAGATATGATCCTGTACGTCGCCAGCAGCAAACACGCCCGGTACATTGGTGGCTGTTGCCATGCCTTCAGTACCGGTACGGGTTTTGATATAACCGTTTTTCATGTCCAGTTGACCATCAAAAATGCTGGTATTCGGTTTGTGACCAATCGCAATGAATACGCCATGCAGCGTAATAGGGGTAATTGTTCCATCAGCCGCTTTGACATTGATGCCGGTTACACCAGATTCATCACCGATGACTTCGTCGAGCGTATGGTTCCATTTGACTTCGATCTTGCCTTCAGCAACCTTGGCCATCAGGCGGTCTATCAAGATTGCCTCTGCGCGGAACTTGTCACGACGGTGGATGACCGTGACCTTGCTGGCGATATTTGACAGGTACAGGGCTTCTTCCACAGCGGTGTTGCCACCACCAACCACAGCCACTTCCTTGCCACGGTAAAAGAATCCATCGCAAGTGGCGCAGGCAGAGACCCCTTTGCCCATGAAGGCTTGCTCAGACGGCAGGCCCAGGTATTGTGCAGATGCACCAGTAGCGATAATCAGGGAATCACAAGTGTATTGCGCCTGGTCGCCGATCAGGCGTATCGGTTTTTCGTCCAGCTTGGCAGTGTGAATGTAATCAAAAATGATTTCTGTATTAAAGCGTTCTGCATGCTGCAAAAAGCGTTGCATCAGTTCCGGGCCTTGTACGCCCATAGGGTCAGCTGGCCAGTTTTCTACATCTGTTGTGGTCATCAACTGGCCGCCTTGTTCTACACCGGTGATCAGTACAGGTTTCAGATTGGCGCGGGCAGCGTACACAGCTGCGGAATAACCTGCGGGGCCAGAGCCAAGAATTAATACGCGGGCATGTTTGGGTGTGGACATAGCAGACCTGATAAAAAGTGGATGATTAGCTGAATTGCAGATAATAGATGGCGTTTTTCATGCAAATTTCAAGTTTTTTGCTGATTTTGCATCGCTATCCTGAGATAAGCATGAATTATAGACTATCCTCATAGTGGTCGTCTTCCCGCCGTAGGGTGCCGGGCCAGGGTATCTGTTTCAACTGTTACAGTGCACTTGTTTGGCGCATACACGGCTTCATGCTATCTTGTCAGCTTTTGATAGCTGTCCGAATGAGGTTGCTCTCTGTTTTATGACTACTGGTAACGAAGCTTATACTCGAAGCAAGAAAACTGCAGCACCTGCAGCGCCACCAAACCGCTTTCTGGTTCTGTTGATGGAAGCGAAATGGATAGCCCTGGCGGCATTTTGCATTTGCCTGATACTGATCATGGCAAGCTACTCCACACAAGACCCGGGCTGGTCAAGGTCGGTAGATATCCCACGCATACACAACATTGCTGGCAAATTTGGGGCCTGGCTATCTGACGTGCTGTTTTATGTATTCGGCATGTCAGCGTGGTGGTGGTGTGTATTTGCCTGCCGCCAGGTTTGGATTTCTTATAGCAGTTTGTCGCAAAGGGTAAAGCTGAATCCTGAACCTGAGCCTGATGTTGGTTTTCCTGAAATTCTGGTGCGTAATGTCGGGTTTGGCTTGCTATTGGCTGGCAGCATGGGCCTGGAATACTTGCGCATGCACAGTCTCAAAGTGGCTTTGCCATTAGGGCCGGGTGGGGTGCTGGGTGAATTGATAGGCAATGCCGGCTTTGCAGCGCTGGGCTTCACTGGCGCGACACTGGCCTTGTTGCTGATGATTGCCTTGGGTATCAGCCTCTACTTTCACGTATCCTGGCTGACGATAGCAGAGCGTATAGGTGGGGGCATAGAATGGGCTTTTGTTTTCGTGCAAAGCAAACATGCTGATGCAGAAGACCGGCGCGTTGGTCAGACTGCCGCCGTCAAGCGTGAAGAAGTCGTAGTGCAGGAAAGAGCCAAAATCGTCGAGGCGACACCAATACGCATAGAGCCGCAAGTAGTTGCCGTGCAGCGCTCAGAACGCGTAGAAAAAGAAAAGCAGGTGTCGCTGTTCAATGAACTACCGGACACGAATCTGCCACCTTTGTCTTTGCTGGATGAACCGCCACCAGTGCAGGAAACTGTCAGTGTGCAAACTCTGGAATTCACCAGTCGCCTGATAGAGAAAAAACTCTCAGACTTTGGTGTCGATGCCAAGGTCGTGGCTGCTTATCCCGGCCCTGTGGTTACCCGCTATGAAATTGAACCAGCTACCGGCGTCAAGGGTAGTCAGATCGTTAACCTGGCACGTGATCTGGCGCGCTCATTGTCGTTGACATCCATACGCGTGGTTGAAACCATACCAGGTAAAAATTACATGGGTCTGGAATTGCCTAATCCCAAACGTCAGATTGTGCGCCTGACCGAGATTTTGGGTTCCAAGGTCTATAACGACAGCTCATCGAGTCTGACTGTGGCATTGGGCAAAGATATTGGCGGTCTTCCTATCTGTGCAGATTTGGCCAAGATGCCACATTTGCTGGTAGCGGGTACTACAGGTTCTGGTAAGTCTGTGGGTATCAATGCCACTATCCTTTCACTGCTGTACAAGTCAGACCCTAACGATGTGCGCATGATACTGATTGATCCAAAAATGCTGGAGATGTCAGTGTATGAAGGCATACCGCATTTGCTGGCACCGGTGGTCACCGACATGCGCCAGGCAGGCCATGCCCTGAACTGGGCTGTGGCAGAGATGGAGCGCCGTTACAAGCTGATGTCCAAACTTGGTGTGCGTAATCTGGCTGGCTATAACACCAAGATTGCCGAGGCAACACGCAAGGAAGTGCATATCCCCAATCCCTTCAGCCTGACGCCAGATGCGCCAGAGCCCCTTGAAAAACTGCCAACCATCGTCATTATTATTGATGAACTGGCTGATTTGATGATGGTGGTCGGTAAAAAGGTAGAGGAATTGATTGCCCGTATTGCGCAAAAAGCCCGTGCTGCAGGCTTGCATCTGATACTGGCGACACAAAGACCATCGGTAGATGTGATCACTGGCCTGATCAAGGCGAATATCCCTACCCGTATTGCTTTTCAGGTCAGCAGCAAGATAGATTCGCGCACAATTCTTGACCAGATGGGCGCCGAGGCTCTGCTGGGTATGGGTGACATGCTTTATATGCCACCTGGCACAGGTTTGCCTATCCGCGTTCACGGCGCTTTTGTCTCCGATGAAGAAGTACATCGTGTCGTTGAATACTTAAAATCACAGGGTGAGCCAAATTACATAGAAGGTATACTCGAAGGCGGTACGCTGGAAGAGGGAGGTGAAGCAGGTGGCGAGAGTGCTGGCGCAGGTGGTGGTGAAGCCGATGCTTTGTATGACCAGGCGGTTGCCATCGTACTCAAGAACCGCCGCGCCTCGATCTCGCTGGTGCAAAGGCATTTACGCATAGGTTACAACCGCGCCGCCCGTTTGCTGGAACAAATGGAACAAAGTGGTGTCGTATCTACCATGCAGTCTAACGGCAACCGTGAAATCCTGGTTCCCGCCGGGAATACAGAATAAAGCGGCAGAATAAAGCGACAGAATAATTGCCGCAAAATAGCAGCGACAGAATAGGATAAATCAGTGAAGAAACAAGCAAACATGATGGCAAAACTGGCAGCAGGTGCGTTTGCACTTGCCATGATACCGGCATGGGCGTCCGCTGCTGCAGTTGAACAATTCAAATCCTTCGTTACCAACAATAAAAGCGCCAAGGGTGAATTTACGCAACAGCAAATCAAAATGGTTGATGGCAATCCCAAGATCAGCAAGACGGCGACAGGCAATTTTGTGTTCGCCCGCCCAGGCAAGTTTATCTGGTCATATGTGAAGCCGTATGAACAACTTTTGCAGGCAGATGGTGAAAAGCTGTACATCTACGATAAAGACTTGAATCAGGTCACGATTCGACCGCTAGGCAATTCCCTGGGCTCCAGTCCCGCAGCCATTTTGTTTGGCAGTGCTGGCGCGGCTGATCTGGACAAGAATTTCAATTTCAAGGAGGTCGGTGCCAAGCAAGGCCTGGAGTGGCTGGAAGCCACGCCCAAAGCCAAGGATTCACAGTTTGAGACCATAGGCATAGGTATGAAAGATGGCGTTCCTGTTGCTTTGGAACTGCACGACAATTTCGGTCAATTTTCTACCCTGACCCTCAAGAATCTGGAAAAAAATCCTGTGCTGAAGCCCGAGCAATTCAAGTTTGTCGTGCCTGCCGGTGCGGATGTATTTCGCCAGTAATAGCATTTAATGAATATGTTGCACAATAATCCGCGCAAAAAGCCTGCCCCACTGGCTGAGCGCATGCGCCCGGCTACGCTGGATGATGTCATTGGCCAGCAGCATATCCTGGGCGAAGGCAAGCCTTTGCGCGTTGCTTTCCAATCAGGTGAACCACATTCGATGATCTTGTGGGGCCCGCCAGGCGTAGGCAAGACCACGCTGGCGCGTCTCATGGCAGATGCTTTTCTATGTGAATTCATTGCCTTGTCGGCAGTCCTGTCAGGCATCAAGGACATACGCGAAGCGGTAGAACGTGCCCAGATATTGCAGGCAACTTCCCATCGCAGGACCATACTGTTTGTCGATGAAGTCCATCGCTTCAACAAGAGCCAGCAAGATGCTTTCTTGCCGCATGTGGAAAGTGGCTTGTTTACTTTCATCGGTGCGACCACGGAAAATCCTTCATTTGAAGTCAATAGCGCCTTGTTGTCACGTGCCTCAGTGTATGTACTTAAGTCACTGACAGATGAAGACCTCGAAGCCATGGTAGTGCGCGCCTGTGAGCGTGAGCTGGATGGCTTGACGCTGACGCCAGAAGCCATGGCCAGCCTGGTTTCCAGCGCTGATGGTGATGGCCGTAAATTACTGAATAATCTCGACATCGTTGCCCATGCAGCGCTGGCCAAGCATCTCGATACTGTAGACCAGGGTTTGCTGGGCGAATGCCTGGGTGATGCCTTGCGCCGCTTTGATAAAGGTGGTGATGCTTTTTATGACCAGATTTCTGCCTTGCATAAATCGGTGCGTGGCTCCAACCCTGATGCGGCCTTGTACTGGTTGGTACGCATGCTTGACGGCGGTGCCGACCCGCGCTACATGGCCAGGCGCATAGTACGCATGGCCTCAGAAGATATAGGCCTGGCTGACCCGCGCGCCTTGCGCATTTGCCTCGACGCGGCAGAAACCTATGAAAGACTGGGGTCGCCTGAGGGGGAACTGGCCTTGGCAGAAGCAGTAATCTATCTGGCTTGTGCTGCCAAATCAAATGCAGTCTACAAAGCATATAACGCCGTGCGCGCCATGATCGCCAAAGACAAGTCCCGTGTCGTACCAGAGCATTTACGCAACGCACCAACCAAGCTCATGAAAGAACTGGGCTATGGTAAATTGTATCGCTATGCCCATGATGAGCCAGATGCCTACGCCGCAGGTGAAACCTATCTGCCTGAAGGTTTGGAGAATGAATCCTGGTATCACCCTGTGCCGCGTGGGCTGGAAATCAAGATAGCAGAAAAACTCGCATATTTGCGCAGCCTGGATGATCAGGCCAAGTAATTTCAGTTTCGTCTGAATTTCAATTGTTTAAGCTTCATTCGTTTAGATTTCAATCGTCTGAGTTTCATTCTTTTATATCTCATTGCAAACCAATAATCATAACAAGGACTTTCATGAATAAAACATTTACCGCAAGTGCAGGCCTATTGTTATTGTCACTGGCAGGTTCTGTCTATGCCCAGACAGAAGAGCAACGCAGTACCCTGGCCGACCAGAAAGAAGTTGCTGTCACTATCTACAATGAAAATCTGGCCCTGATCAAGGATCAGCGTAAGCTGCCTTTGAAACGCGGTGCAAGCGCACTGGCTTTCCGCGATGTCAGTGCCAAGATGCGCGCTGAAACTGCCTTGCTGCGCAGCTTGTCAGCGCCAGGCAGCTTGTCTGTTGTCGAACAAAATTTTAATTTCGATTTGCTGACGCCGCAAAAACTGCTGGAAAAATATGTAGGGCGTCAAGTCAGCATTGTCCGCATGAACCCGGCAACTGGCATCGAGACCAAAGAATCGGCAGAAGTCTTGTCTGCCAACAATGGCGTCGTGTTGAAGATAGGTGACCGCATAGAAACCGGTATGCCAGGCCGTATTGTTTATCCCGATGTACCAGCAAATTTGCGTGATCGTCCTACCCTGGTGATGGCACTCGATAACAATGGCGCACAACAACAGGATGTGGAGCTCAGTTATCTGACTGGTGGCTTGTCCTGGAAGGCAGATTATGTCGTTGAACTGAATGCTGCTGATGACAAGCTTGATATTTCAGGCTGGGTCACGCTGGGCAATACCAGTGGCACGACCTACCGCAATGCCAAGCTGCAACTGGTGGCAGGTGATGTGCATCAGGTTTTGCAAAGGATAGAGGTTAGCGGTAGTGCAGTTAAAAGACTGGATGCCCCGCAAGCCATGATGGCCAAAAAAGCCATGGCGGAAGAATCTCTGTTTGAATATCACCTCTACACACTGGACAGGCCAACCACCATTGCAGAAAATCAGACCAAGCAAGTAGCTTTGTTGACGGCTTCCGGAGTTCCCGCCCGTAAAGAGTTGCTGCTGACAGGCAGTGATTATTACTACCAAAGCAGTTACGGTGATCTTGGTCAAAAAATGAAGATAGGCGTCTTTGTCGAATTCGATAATAAAGAAGCCTCGCATCTGGGCATGCCTTTACCAAAAGGTGTCGTGCGCGTTTACAAAAAAGATGGTGCAGGCAATGCGCAATTCATCGGTGAAGATAACGTGGATCACACACCAAAGAATGAAAAAGTCCGCCTTAAACTGGGCGAAGCCTTTGATGTGACAGCAGACAAAAAGCAGACAGACTTTAAAAAACTCGCAGGAACAGGCAAATACAATTATGTATTTGAGAGCGCCTATGAGCTGGTATTGAAGAATGCAAAGAAAGAAGCTGTTGTCGTTACCGTGCAAGAACCCGTGCCAGGTGACTGGCAAGTCTTGAACAGCAGTCATCCTTATACCAAGGGCGCCAGCAATACCGCAGTGTGGAAAATCAGCGTACCTGCCGAAGGTAATACCAAGCTGACTTATCGTAGCCTGGTCAGGTATTGATATAAAAACGGCATTTCCTTCTATCTGAAAATAGGGGAAATGCCCATCCCTTGATACAATAGTCAATTAGCTTAGTTCACTGCACTTAAAATCATGATAGATATTCAACTTTTGCGCAAAGATATTGCCAATGTGGCAGCGCGCCTGGCTACCCGCAAGTTCCAGCTGGATGTAGAAACCTTTAATGCCCTCGAAGCCGAACGCAAGCAAATCCAGTCCCGCACTGAAGAATTGCAAGGCAAGAAAAATACCATCTCCAAACAGATCGGTAATCTCAGAAGCAAAGGTGAAGATACTTCCGCATTGATGGCTGAAGCGGCCAGTATTCCAGAAGAGTTGAGAGCATCCGAAGCGCATTTGAGCGATGTGCAAGTGCGGATGAGTGCATTCCTGCAAACCATTCCGAACCTGCCACATGAATCTGTTGCTGTCGGTGAGGACGAAACCGGTAATGTGGAAGTGCGCAAAGTCGGCGCACCACGTGCCTTTGATTTTGAAGTCAAGGATCATGTAGACATTGGCTCTGCCCTGGGTCTGGATTTTGAAACTGCAGTCAAACTGACAGGCTCCCGTTTCTCCGTCATGAAGGGTGGCATGGCTCGCCTGCATCGTGCACTGGCCCAGTTCATGCTCGACATGCAAACACTGGAACATGGCTATACCGAAATGTATACGCCATACATGGTCAATGCAGATTCCATGCGTGGCACAGGTCAGTTGCCCAAATTTGAAGAAGACTTATTCGCAGTGAAAAAAGGTGGGCAAGAGGGCGCAGGCGAAACGTTTTATCTGATCCCGACTTCAGAAGTCACACTGACCAACACCGTGCGCGACGAGATACTGGCTGCCGATGCATTGCCTATCAAAATGACGGCACACACACCATGCTTCCGTTCTGAAGCGGGCAGTGCGGGCCGTGATACGCGCGGCATGATACGTCAGCATCAATTCGACAAAGTCGAAATGGTACAAATCGTTCATCCAGAAAAGTCCATGGAAGCCCTGGACGAAATGGTAGGTCATGCTGAAGCTGTTCTGGCCAAGCTGGAGTTGCCTTATCGCGTCATGAGTTTGTGCACTGGCGATATGGGCTTTGGTGCCTGCAAGACTTTCGATCTGGAAGTGTGGCTGCCAGCACAAAACACTTACCGTGAGATTTCTTCAATCTCGAATATGTTCGACTTCCAGGCGCGCCGTATGCAAGCCCGCTTCCGCAATGCGCAAGGCAAGCCAGAACTGGTACATACCCTGAACGGCTCTGCATTGGCAGTTGGCCGCACTCTGGTCGCCGTGCTGGAAAATTATCAGCAGGCTGATGGCTCTGTCGTCATCCCTACAGCTTTACGCCCATACATGGGTGGTCTGGAAAAACTGGCGCCAACAGCTTAATTAGGCCTGGCTCTATAAAAAACGCGCTTCACGACATAAAGTGAAGCGCGTTTTTTGTTGACAGATTACGGCTTAGCCTACGAGTAAATCCATTTCAGAACGTCGATCTACAAACAGGCTATTGCCATGAATTTTCTTGGCCTGCTTCTTCGCATCGGATGCAGCGATGGATATCTGATGATGTGAGTAATAGCGGTTCGCCCTTGACTTAACCACACCAAGAGACAAGCTCACGAGTGGGTAAAAGACTTTCTTACCCTGCCTGTCTTCACTGAGGTAACCACCTCTTTCACGGTCTTCATTACTGTAAAAGTCATGAATGGCAGCAGAAAAACTCGCAAGTATGGCCTGACAGCGTACTTCCCAATCCTCGCTGCGGAACAGGATAATGAAATCATCGCCACCGATGTGGCCAATGAAATCCAGTTGCGGATCGCAGTGCTGTTTCAATACATCGCTGGTCATTTGTATGATGTCGTCGCCACGGCGGTAGCCATAGACATCGTTAAAGGGTTTGAAATGGTCAAGGTCGCAATAGCAGGCGCAAAAAGACTGCTCTTTCTGCAGCAATACATCAATATGTTCATTGATAGGAACATTGCCCGGCAATTGTGTCAGTGGATTGGCATAACGCGCCGCATTGATTTGCATTTGCGTGATCTCGCGCATCAAATCCGGCCCGCTACCCAGACCGATGTAACGCCCCTGATCGGTGATGATAATGCCATTGATTAACTGCTCGGGATTGGCTTCCACAATAATGTGGCTGACATCCTGCATGCTGGTATTTTTATCGACGATGACAGGATGCGCTTCCATGAAGACCGTGCAAGGTTTTTTGCCATACAATTCGCGCTGATAAGGGCGGGCGAAGCGATCTATCATGTGGTAACGGTTGATCAGGCCTACAGGCATGCCATCATCCACCACTGGGATGATTTGCAATTTTGGATGTTGCAAGAAGATGTCATCGACCTGGTTATTCAGCATACGCGAAGAAATGGTCGGTGGCGTCTTTAAAATCTTTTCTACCGTGACAGCCTGTTCAAAACTGCCTGATGTACGTCGTGCTGCCTGATACTGATTTGGGGTTAAAATCCGCGCCACTTCAGCTGATACCGCACGCGCAGGGGTAGGGTGGGGGCGGGCGATATGGTAACCCTGGCCACAGGCCACACCAAGGTCCCGCACAGCCAGTAACTCGGCCTGGGTTTCTATACCCTCCGCAACGACGCGCGTGCCAGATTTCTCGGCGATGCTTTGTATCGAGCGTACAAACTGCGCCTTGACCGGATCATGATCTATGCCCTGGATAAAATGCATGTCGATCTTGACGTAGTCAGGCTTTAGTTCTGACCACAAACGCAAACTGGAAAAACCTTCACCCAGATCATCAATCGCAATCTCAAAACCCATCTCGCGATAGTGGATGACTGCCTCACACAGCAAGGCATAGTCATGCGTGGGTTGATACTCCGTCAGTTCTATGATGACGCGCTCAGGGTTGATGCCCAGTTCATGGATATAATCCAGCGTCTCACCATAGCGCACATCTCTCTGCAGCAGACATTCGGGGCTGACATTCAAAAACAACTTGCCAGGCAATTTCTGTGCAGCGAATTGTTCCAGCACGATACGGCGGCACAGGTGTTCTACCGTCACCGTCAGATTATTGTCCCATGCTGCTTTAAACAAATTGACAGGGGAGTGCAAGGGGCTGTCAGATGGGCCGCGTATCAGGCCCTCATAACCCAGTATGTCGCCATTCTGCATCTGCACGATGGGCTGGAAGCGTGCAGTCAATAGGCGCTGCTCAATGATGCGTTGCAAATGCGCCAGCATCAGCGCGGCAGACTGTACGCCGATCTGGCCGATGTCTTGCTCTGATACCAGGTTTTGCTGAGACAGATAATCCACAGTATCTCCCGCTATACAACTTTCCATTGAAGCTAATCCCAATATTGAAATGCCAAATGCAGTCACAGTTACAAGCTACAGCTTGCCGCATTGCATCAGAATATAGTCTTGCTTTATGACATCTTCATGTCGCGATGTATAGCCAGGTTTTTAATTCACCTGACTATGTCACATTGCTAATTTTGATTTGAGCAAGTTCTTTGCTATAATCGAAGGCTTCGTTTATGACGAATAACCAAGCCGGAGAGGTGGCAGAGTGGTTGAATGTACCTGACTCGAAATCAGGCGTAGTAGCAATACTATCGGGGGTTCGAATCCCCCCTTCTCCGCCAATATAATCAAGTACTTAGCTTGATAAAAAAGACCAGATTAATCTGGTCTTTTTTATTGGCCTCTGTAAGAAATATGTCATTTGATTTTACGTATGGCTTTTGCAAGGCTGTCTACTGACAGGTGGCTGTAACGCTTTGTACTGCGTTGGTCCTTGTGCCCCAATATCGCTCCAACAGTGTATAAATCAACATTGTTGTTGATTAGCATCGATGCTGCTGAATGCCGTAGATCGTGAAAAGTCATTTTCTCAAAACCTGAGCGATCCATGGCTTTCCTCACTGAGTCCTGCAATCCACGTTTCCCCAGTTGGAACGGTAAGTATTTCAACAGAACATTCAGCCGAGGGTGAATTGGAACGTGCCTTATTGAGCCGTTCTTAGTGTCTGGCAGGGCAAACACTCCTTTGCTGATTTTGTTCTTTTTGCCCAGGCCGAATATTTCGCTCAGACGCATTCCAGAATAAAATGCAATTCTTACAATAGCACGGCCCTCGCGGCTGACGCAGCGCTTCGCGATCGTGAGCATCTGCAGGCGATCAGCGTACACCTGGCGCTCGTTTTTTACCTTTGGCAGAACGATATCAAAGGCTATCCCGACTCCGATTCCATGGTGCTTCTGAGCGTACCTGCAAGCAGACCTCAAGTACGATAGTCGATTTCTGATTGATGCTGGCTTTAACTCTCCTGAACTTTCTGCAATGTACAGTCTTGCAAGTTCGGGCATTTCGTCCATGTACTTGCCCTGATATAACCAGTAGATCAGGCCAAGTTCCCGGATCATATTGTCGCCCGTTTTAAGTTCTGGGCATCTGTGTTGTATGTACAGATCTACTGCAGTTTCAATCTTGACTCGCTCTTTGATTGTGCCAGTTGCTATGCCATAGAGCCTTGCAGTTTCTTCCCGGCTAAATGTTTCAGCCTCGGTTTTACTCCAGCCTGCTGGAAGCGTTTTAGTAGCCCTGACTCTTTGCCCGTTGATAACTTTGTTGAAGTCAAAGACCCAACGACTTCGAGCTTTATTGAATGATACAGACATGCCTTTTTGTACTCCTCTAAATCTTGTTCTCTGAATCTGACGCATCTGGCCGTGTATCTCACGCATGGGATAGGGCCTTTCGGTGCTGCGAGATCGTACATTGTGCGCTTTGATATGCCTAGCTGTTGGGCTGCTTCTTCTGCTGTCAACATATTCAACCTCCTGCCAACTTATTGCCAAGATTCCGATTGCCTGGTCCTTGCCCGTACAGCGCGATCATCAGCGGATCTGTGCGGCGAATATCTACCTGCGGCGGTGTGAACTGCCTGGTGTACATCGTCGGCGCTGGCTTGCCACTGTGCCAGCTAAACTGTGTTTTGAACCTGCCACGGCCATTCGGGATAGGGCGCTGCAACACGTGGCCTGAAAACACAAGGTCGCCTATCAGCTTGCGAGTGTAGTTCTGTGATGTCTGCAGCTCCGTCATGATGTCTTCAATGTAGAGCCACTTGTCAGTCAGTACTTGGGCGACCTGGCTGTATCGCTCTGCAAGTTCTCGTCTCATGGGCCATCCTTTCCCTCTTGATCATCCTTGAAAAATCCAGGGCAGCCATGTTCGTAATCAAATCCGGTGCAGCCCTGATGAGCATGCTTGCACGGGTTGTCGCACTCATGACTGATCGAGATTACTTTGTGGCCCTTGGCTTGATGCGAGCTCAGCAGCGTAAAAGCCTGGCCGGGACTCATAGGGGAGCCGTCGGGCTTTTCGAAGCAGTCCCAACCCTTTGGAAACTTGTTGTTTCGTATGAACCCATCGATACTCATGCACATGTAGGTGGTCTTAGTTTTTCCCTCTGGCCAGATCCTGTGCTTGAATCCCGGTGAATCAGTAGCTGATTGATCAGACATCATTTATCCTTCGAAATTTCTGCGTCAATGCTGGCGTCGAGTTGCTCTCGGGTGTCGCCTGATAGCAGCCGGTTATACGCAAATTCAGCGTTATCTATGCTCCTGGCGACCCAGTCATATCGGTGTTCTGGAAGTCTGACCACTCCGTCAGCATGCGGGATATCGTCTTTGTGGCCACTGCCACCGCAGTACGGGCAATTCAAATCAACGTCATGACCTGGTAGCTCGGAATCTCCGTCGCATGAGAAAAACACTGCATTGCCTTCGTGGATTGCAATACGCTGGCCTTGCTCTTTGGCCTCGGTGATAGCATTGGCCAAACTGTCCGACATTTCAAACGGAACAATTGGCCGTTGCTGATCCAACTTGCTTGGGCTGTCTTTATTGACTGGGTACCAGTTCACCATGCCGCCCATAATCACCGCATGCTCGTCACCTTTACGCAGTACCACGCCGACTTGGTCAGCACCGGCAGCAATCAGCATTTGCGCTTTCACCTCGGTCATGGTGACGGTTTTCCATGAGGAAAGGTGTAGCGGTAACCAAGCGCCAGACCGCTTACGCAAGTCTTCGATCGTGTCGTCGCTGAGATATTCACGCGTCAGTTCGCCATCCGGATGCTTGCGAACCCAAGCCACCGGTTGTTGCTCTGGCCGCATATTGATCTTTGAGGCAATGCGCTGCAGGCGATCACGCGGCTCGAAGCGCTCTGCGTATACGATTGCCAGTATCTCGTCCAGAAAGGGATTGCCGGTACTTGGGAACTGCGGTGTGTCGATAGTTGTTGTCATTAATATTCCTTTCTTATTTGGGAAAGCCGTTGTGCTCAACGCCATCAAGCTTGCGGCCAGCGGCTTTCTTGCCAACCCGGCAAAGAGTTACCCAACCTGGTATGCCAATTAGCGCCAAGGCCTCCGCGGATCGGTATTCTCTGCGTCCGTCAACATGAATATGTGCGCATCCGATAGTGTTTGGATGCGATTTTGGATCGTGCGCGGGATGAAATTCACCCCATTGTTTAAAGTGATAAGGCACGCCAGCATTGGCGCACTGATCGCGCAAGCTGCGCGCCCAATCCGGATGTAATGGCCGGTCAGTTTCTCGGCCAGACTCGCCGCCGGCGATTACCCATTTGATGCCAGCGCCTGCTTTTGTCGTGATGTGGTAGCAGTAACCGTCCATATCTTGACGATCGTCTTCAGTCGCTTGGCGTTGTAATCGCAAATCTACCGGT
The DNA here is from genome assembly GCF_059418665.1 of Undibacterium sp. GW821-FHT07F11. NCBI lineage: Bacteria > Pseudomonadati > Pseudomonadota > Betaproteobacteria > Burkholderiales > Oxalobacteraceae > Undibacterium > Undibacterium sp. GW821-FHT07F11. Next base: position 61,513 of record NZ_JBWKQH010000010.1, on the reverse strand, counting down.
CCCAATAGTGGCTCCATGCTCAAGAAGCGAACTCTTGCTGGGACAGCAAGGAGCTTCGGGATATCCCGGTCGGCTTCTTCCTGGTTCACGATCGTTGCGCCGATCCAGACATTTTTAGGCCAACCTGCTGGATGTACAACATTTGCATGTCTTCCGTAGAGTGTCGAAGCCAGCCAATTCAACGGCACCATGCTTCCTACGTTCCCAATACGCTTTGTCAACAGCAACCAGTCAAGATTCGGTGTGGCAGCGATCAACGCAAAGAGGTCAGCACGCCACTGTGGATCTACCTGGTTGTCGAACACATCGGCCAAGCTGGCGCAAAACACGCGCTGGCGTCGGCCATGCTCAGCAAAGAATGCAGCATGGTTTGCGTTCCATACCAGTGGTTTGTGCCAGTTGGCGGGACTGGTGCGGCGACGTGGCGCACCTGGTCCCCAGTTGATCGCTTTACCACCGGAGAACCGTGCATTGCGCGTCTCGGCATAGCAATGGTCACAGCCTGGGCCGACCTTCTGGCAACCCTCCCAGGGGTTGAACGTGTGGTCACACCATTCTATGTTTGTGTTCTCACTCATAGCCGAACTCCTTTTTCGCTTGTTGGTATGCAACGTTCAATTCAGCCATGGAGATGTTGCTACCTCCCTTGTCTGGATGAAACTGACTGGCCAATTTACGAAACTCAGCTTTAAGTTCAACCGGATATCCTTTCCAATCGGCTGGAACTTGAAATACCTCGCGCCACGTTCGCTTTGCGCCAGGAGCAGGCAGAGCAGTAAAGCCAGTGAAAGCCCGGTCAAGGATCTGGGCACCACCGTGTCGCTCAATTGCTCTCATAGCATCCAGAGTGGCCGCGATCGCTGCCAGGTTGTTTGCCACCGAGGTGTACTGGTCGATTGCCATAACCCGTCGGGCACCGGCACGGGTTTCCCAATACACGGCTGCGCCATTGTCGTAAGGCTCCCGCTCGTTGCCGCGCGGAAGGCCATCCAGGCGAAGTTTGATATTTGTACTGATGACGATGTCATCGCGATGGATACCCATGCGTTCCAGTTCGGCCAATACGCGAGAGACAGCCTCGCTGACTGTGATGTCTTCAGACCTTGCGTAAGATGAACCTGAACGCACCTTGCGGGTACCGAACCGGCCTTCTTTTTGGAACGTGGGCTGTGTGCGTGGCCAGCCAGTTGGCCAGGTTAGTGGGTATGCTGTAATCATGTCGTTATTTCTTCTTTCTTCTCAGGTCGGTCTGCGCTATACGCCATGAATTCCTGGTCGCCGCCGTCTTTCCAGCACTGCTGCGCGTCTTCTTGGCACTCTGGGTGCCAATTGTGATTCTGGAAATTGCCGTCATAAACTGACTTTTCGCGTTCGTACGCTTCACCAGGTTGTATCGACTGGCCGCACCAGATGCATTTGTGCTTTTTCTTGGCAATGACTGTTTTGAGTTCAAACAGGTGATAGGTCATGGCTTGACCTTCCGAAATTCCACGACCCAAACCCAGGGATTCTTTGCCCAACTGCCAGCGCCATTGATTGATTCCCAAAGCCTACGGAACGACGCCTGATATGACCATTCGCAATGTTCATCTGGTGGGGGCGGGTCTATGCCTTCCTCGTAACCAGGCGCACCTTCTGCCTTTGCATCCTCTTCGCTGATGTCGTTCAGACGCTCAACTCGCACTTTGATGATTTCAAGCTGCAGGCGGCTAACCGCGCGCGGCATGAAGATGGCAGGGCGTTTGTACCAGCCAGGCAGTGCGCCACCGCGGCTAGTTGCCAGTGGCACTTCGGGATTGTCGGCAGCATACTGATAGGCGCGATCGCACTCGACTGTCATGTCCACAAAATGCCATTCATCACGCTTCTTTTTCTCGCTGAAACGCGTCACCCACCGGCCATATGCATAGAAAGTCTCGCGCACCCAGATCTGTTCTCCAGTAATGCCATACGGACAGTTGAAAGCAAGCGAGTGGCCAGCTACAGCTGGAACTGACTTCATTCCATCAGTCCACATTGCGTCAAACGCACTCCAGAACCCGTTTTCCTCTTTCTTAGGTTGAGGTTTCAACACGCGCCTCGTCTGAGTCTTGCTGCCGTCCAGTTGAGCGCGTACCATTGCACCGGAAAACAGAATAGGGCGTTCTTTTACTTGGTTCATACTGTTTTGCCTCTCAACTGTTGAACAGCCCATACCTTCGCTTTTTCGCACTGGGCGATATCGAACCAGCCGAAATGGCATTCCTCCTTGGGTATGCCGAAGTGCGCAGCCAAACCCTCATACGCTTCGTCACGCGTCATCTGTTTCGATAGGTAGATCTGCTCAAATGGATCTTTGCAGGTCTTCCTGGCCTTTCTGAGCGCGCCGTCCGCAAGCGTGCCGAGCGGAATATTTGTGAACGGGTGCATTCCAACGTATGCCCAGCAGGCCTTGCACATGTAGACCCACGGCCATTCGCCATAAACGCGACCATAAACCTCGTTGTGATGAACGATTTTTACAGTGCATTGATCACAGAACGGGCACATGGTTGGCGCTGACAGCGGATTCTTAACCCTGGCTGTAGCCGTTTTTGATGGGTTCCATGGCGTTTTGTCGTGGCTCATCATTAGCCTTTAATCCTGTGCTGACGGATGCCAGTGATTCCATTTGGCAAAGTTCCAGGCGTGGCAACTTCATTGGGCGTCAAGAAACCGCCGCCTATTGATGCTCCCGTTACCTTGGCAAAATCAACTTCTACCTTTGCGCTGTTGATAATGACTTGCGCCACATCAGACACAGCCTTGGCTCGCTCGATGTCCAATGGGTTTTCTTTATCTTGCAAGCCTTCAAGAGTGGCAAACAGGTGTTTTCGCAAATCTTCTATAGTCTTAGACATTCTCTTTCCTCTTGTTTATTTGCCGGGTAATGGCTCCGCGCAGTTGAACCAATTCAGCAAGTTCCTTTGGCATGTTGTGCAACGTATTACGTTTCATGTTCTCTGCCAGGGTGATGCACTCGACCTTGTCCAAGGTAATTTCTGCGAGTTCCGCAGTGCGTTGGCCTGGTTTGAACACAACTATTGAACCTGGAGGCTTTGGGCCGTTCGCTTCGATCCACACCAACTCATGCACGCTGCGCCACCGCTGGCTGTTATTGCCTGGTGCATTACTGATCTTGCGCTGCAACGTCCCGTCCTTCGTTATCCTGTATCTTCCAATCTCAGCGGTGTTGTATGGCGATTGCCCTGCTTTGAACTGCGTTCGCTCTCCGCCAATCTGCAAACCTTTCAGTCCAGCGTTCCATGGAAGATGACCCGTAGAAAACCTTGAGCCAACGCCTTGCCTGCCGTTTGTCCTTCCTGATGCCGGACTTTTCATAAATTCCTCAGACTTCTTCAGGCCCAGCGCTTTCGCCCTCTGATATACAGATTGCAGCTTTATGCCCAGTTCATCAGCAATATCCACAGTTTTCCTATTCGGATAATGCGTCCGGAGAATTTTGATTTCCTGATCTGTCCATTTATGCCGAGGCCCAAGAATTCCGCGAGATTTGGTCATACGGCGTTCCTTAAATCTGCTGTCCAGAGACGGACAAAGCAACCGCCACAGGCTGAACCCAAATTGGCATAGCCGAAAGCACGAACGTTTCACCAGACCAGGCCAGGAGCAGGGTTGTACCCATGACTTCGGCAATAGCTTCCGCCGCTGCTGGTGGAACGGCATTGCCGATACGTTCGCGCCAGGCGCTGTCAGACAGTCCGTCCAGCTCCAAGTATTCCTCTGGCTCGACCAGGCTCTGCAGTGCGGCCAATTCCAGGGTCGTAAATGGCCGGTGCCAAGTGCCATCAAGCGATTGAATAATGGCGATCGTCTTTTCATCCATGGCGGGCAGGGTGGCAATGCGAGGGTCAGCAACCGACCAGCGGCCATTGTCCAAATTGGCCGATGCGCTAACCGCACCGGTCTGTGCATCCCAAGGCACAACGCCATAATGTCCACCTGTCAGATATGCATCGCCGCTCCTGCGATTCATGCTTGTGCGCGGGTCTGCCACGGCAAATGCACCTTGGCCAGTTGTGCTGCCAGCGATCACGGTACCGGCAGGCCCATCAAACTTTGTAACCGCATACTTGCCGAACGATGGCCCGGCGCGACGCGGGTCTGCTACTGACATTGCTGCGCCTGCGACGTGGCAAGCGCCTGTAACCGATCCAGACTGGCCGTCCCACTTCACAACCCTGTACATGCCGTTTTGGCGATTGGCTTTCTGAGGCATGCGCGGATCGGCAACAGAGTACTTGCCGCCACCAGGGGCGGATTGAGCGCTGATAACGCCTGTTGAGTCTGTCCATGGCAGCACACCGTACTGGCTGTATTCGGCAGTGGTCACCATCCGAGGGTCAGCAATTGAGAACGCGCCATTTGTCGCATTTGATTTCCCGCAGACCGTGCCCGAAGTATCAGACCAGTTTTGTACGCCAAGGTATCCAGAGCGATACTCAGGCACAATCAGGTAATCGCTCAGGTGCCCATCATTGACTGCAAGTTTGTTCAAGCTGCGCCAGTCGCTACCGGCTTCCACAAACGCCAGGCGTACCCACGTTTTCCACTGCAGACGAGGTATGCGGTGCATTGGTCCACCAGCCAAATCACCTGGCATGGGCATGCGGCCAAGAACATCGCCAACGGCTGCCAGGCGCTTTTTCTCTGGTTCGTACAAGAACGATGGCACTTTCTCAATATGTCGGGCTACCAGGAGAAAGCGCTTGCGGGATTGCGCTAGGCCGCCAAGTTCACCACAGTCGTGCGTAGTCTCGTTCACAGCGTAGCCATACCGTTGCAGCAACTGATTGATCTGGTCAAGCAAGTGACGGCCACGCGTAGCTAGGCGGGGCACGTTTTCAAACACGATCAGTTCGACAGGGTCATCTGACCAGGCCTCAGCCATCAACCAGATGCAACGGAGCGTCAACTCGTTCAATGCCTGGTACTTTGCGGTTTGGCTGAGCTTTTCGCTCAACAGACCAGATGCGCCTTTACAAGGGCTACTGATGAAAACGATGTTCGGGCTTTCATTGCCAGCCGCGCGGCGGATATCTGCCGGCGTGACTTCTTTCCAGTCTGCAGGTGGTTGCTTGCTATGGAATGCCGTATACTGGCCACGCGTGAACAGGTCCATAACTGTGCCTGGTCGGCCATCGGCCATTTTGTCAAAGTCACGAATGGCTGCCGGGTCCACGTCCACACCTCCGATGCAGCGCAGCTTGCCTACCATGTTGCCCACGCGAGGCTTGGCTTTATTAAAACCCTTCTTGCCGCCACCGAGGCCACAGCAGAAATGAAAGTGCCTGATATCTTTCTCGATGATCATGCAACCACCTGGCCAGCCAGAATGGCTGTGATATCAGCAATAGACAGCGGCGCGACTTCCGTGATTGCGATCGCCAATGTCGCACCAACAGGTAAGCGGCCATGACGGATTTTGCTAATCACTGGTGGCGCCACGCTCAACAAACGGGACAGGCCAGCATCGTTGCGGATGCGTGCTGATTTCATTACGGCATTGAGCAACTTGTTGCGCGCCTCAACCGTGGCCCCTTGGGATGCTAAAGCAAATTTATTGTGAGCAAGGGACATGGCGTTTGTGGGCAAGATAAACTTCAATGTTTCAGAAATGACGGGACTTGCATCGGTTTCAGTATTTGCAATTGCTCTCATACTTTTTGCTCCTGTTCTTGTATGGTTTGTTTTGCTGTTGCCACTGGGATGCCGAGCTTTTCAGCTACCCATGTCACCGCCTGGTCTGGCTGCTCATGTTGGGCAAGGTGGTCGTATTCGCGCTTGATGCGCTCTTTGCTTATGATCAAGTTGAATCTCCTGGTACAAAAGCGCGGATGCGGTCGATCAAATCAGTGCCATGACCAAGTGTCGGAGACAAATTGCCTTGCTCGCATGCGTCCAATACTTCCTTGAGAAATGCCAGGGCACCGTCACGTTCATTCGACATTTTCTGAAACCGTGGATGCAAGTCCAGAACGTCAGATGCCGGATCAACAATTTCATTCTTGTCGTAAAGAATCACGTAGCACATTCCGCCAATTACCCGCCCATGCCAGTTTGGCGAACTGTCCAGACTCGATTTAACGAGATCGTAGAAGTGGCGCAGGTGGTCATAGTTGTCGGGATCGAAATAGTCCTGCCCGACCTCATCGTCATCAATGACCGGATAATCGTCCCGGTCTATTTGGTTGAGAATCGACATGAAGTTGCCCGCCGCCTCGATATCCCTTTCTGATGCTTTTGCCATTTTCATGCTGCGACTCCTTCACCACCCAGGGCAAACACAATGTCATCCAACATTTGCGCCAGCTCAGCCGCCATCAGCGTAAAGTCACCATCAAAGCGCTCGTCTTGGTTGCTGGCGGTTTCTTTGCCTTCACTGAGGATGTCCAAAGGCTTAATACGCTTGATTTGCAGGGTGTCTGTCAGTACAAAGCTGACTTTGTCGGCCCAGGTGAGCGCCAGCTTGGTACACTGCTTGCCCGCGCTGATGTGCTTCTGCGTATCTTCGGCTTCCAGCGTGTAGCGGACGTAGCGCACGGTGGCCTTGTCTTCAGCCGAAGACTTGAGCTCTGTGTCCTGGTCAATCGTGAAGCCTTTGGGGGCTTCATTGGCGGCCAGCCAGCCTGTCATCGCGGATTGTGGCGACACTTGCGTGCGTAAACCTTCCAGCGGCAACTTGTCGCAGCACTTCAGCAAGAATTTCACCACCTCGTCAGCCTTGGTCGGGCTGGATGAGTCGATCACCAGCCAGCGATTCACCGTGTCAATCCAGACCATAGTGCGAGACTTGACGCCAAAGGCGCGTGGCAGCAGTTCTTCAGTGATGCGTTCTTTCAGGTCTTTGATGGCCTTGCGACCTGGTGCGAAACCTTGTTCTTCTTTTATTTCCAGTGCGCGTGCCGTGGTCACCTGGTTGATGACGGAAGAGGGCAACAGTTTCTTCTCAGTCGCCAGGCAAATCAGCATTTGTTTATTGACGGCATGCACAAGCTGATCATTGCTTCGCGGCGAGTCCCAGCCCTGGCTTTGCATTTCATTGGATGCCACGGCTGAAAACTGAATCTTGGCCAGTTGAGCGTGCAGCTCGTCGGCATTGACCGTCCACGGTTGCGTTAGTCTAAATACCTGTATGTTTTTGAACCACATATCATTTTCCTTGAAGTTATTTTTCTGATTTGAACGCTATGACATTTCGCAAGGTCGCATCCACGCCACCCTTGTTCTTGAACTCCAGCCACATCTCGTAATGTCCGTTGCAGTAATGAATTTCATGGCCGATTTCATGCGAGTGATCCCTGCATATTGGGCGGTCGCAAGTTTTGCCATCGCCAACCGGGTAATCGCAAAGAAACTCGCCAAAACCCATGCAATCTGCACAGTGGTCGCCAAGATCACCGCAAATAAACATCGCACCACCGACTTTGCTGCTCTTGGTTGCGCTGTACTGCTCCCACGTACCGATATAGCCAAACTTCTGCCATTGCTCGTATTCCTCGCGGCTGGCTGGCTTGATACGTTCGACATAACAAGGCATGGTGCAATTTCCTTATGGGATCAGTCTTGTTTGACCGGCATTCTCAAGTTCTGCCGGTGTTGGTTTCTTGGTGTCAGGCACGGGAGCATCGTTGCCCTGCAATTCCTTTTGGCATGCCTTGCAGAACGGGCTGAAAATCCCGCACTCTTTACCGCATGCGCAGCAAACGATTCTCGGACCGTTCATGGGATGCACCATTGCGTTCCGCCACAAGCCTTGGGAGCATCAGGGTGTTCGAAGTCCTCTGGCGTGCCGTACCACTCACTATCACCTCCACAACTTGGGCACTTGTAGTACAGCGTGCCGCTGCGCAGAGACAGCCCTCTCGGGAGGCTTGCCTCATATATTTCTTCGGCCAGTTGGCGAGCTGTTGCCCTGTTTAAGTTCCGTTGCAGTGCGTTCATATCGTCACCGGTTCGTCACGTTTTGACGCCTCTTTTGCAGCATCGTATTGTTGAATTCCCCACGCCAGCGCAAAGCAGCACCATAGGAAGCGGAATGTGTATTCCTTGGTCGCGAAGTCGAACCCGTCCCACACGTCGGAAAATTCGAACTCAGCATTTAGGCCGTGGAATTCTTGCCAAGCATCGCCGTTGTGGCGGAAGTCGGTCGCCGCGTCGTAGCAGCGCGTCGAGTTATCATCCGCGCTAGCAACTTCGGACTCGACCGCAGCTCGCAACTCAGCATAGGCAGCGGCGTGCTTGGTAACTGCGTCTGCGTCCTCGGTGTCCGGCTTTTCGCTCTCTTCGATCTCATCTACCCAAGAGCGCACCATCGCCTGAAACTTTGCATGACTGAACTTGCGCACTCCATCGCGATCGGCAGCCTCGACCTTTTCCGCCCAGTAGGTGTGATCGATGGCGTCTAAACGCCCGCCGTTGCGGAAGAATCCAAACATGTCGTGCGTGCGTTGGAACACAAATGTACCCATATCGCCGCTGTAGCACAGGAAGCCCGGCCAGGTGACCAGATCGAAATACATGTTGGTACTGTCAGGCTGCTTGAAGCGGACATGCCGGTTCACCCCGTCATCACGAATCACATTCATTGCATGTAAGGCGATGTCTCGTAAGAACCGCTCTTTGGTGCATGCAGCGCTCATGCTACTGCTCCTGTCATTGGGGTAACGCGGTCCAACATGTAGCAACCCCTTACGCCTTCCAGCCAGATGACTGCACTATGGCCACTGAGCACCTGTGCCTCGCTAGTCGTTACTGTCTGACGGAGCTCACCGCCATCCAGCAGCACGTTGACATTCGTGCCTACTGGATGTGCTTGATTGAACTTGTCACATGCTGCTTGGAGTTGTGCGCTTGCCTTTGCCAGGCTTGCGGATGTATGTCTGCTCATTTTGGTCTGCCCTAATTGATCTGTTCGTCGAGTTGGCTTAGCTGATTTTTACGAATGGAAAACGGTCATCGAATGGCTTGATGAACTTCTTAAAATAAGAGCCCTGGGATTCAGCACTACGGAAAGCCTCGAACGCTGCAGCGTCAAAATCTCTGTAGTGATAGACACTGCCAGGCTGATCGCCTTTCCCTTTGAACTGGATGGCCAGGCGGTTTGTTGAAGGGCAGTGGCCGATCGCGGCCAGTTGGGATGAAACAACTGGGGACAGAGTAATTTCCGGCAATTCCTGTGTTTCTGTGTTCATTTCGTGACTCCAATAGTTGCTGGGTTAGTTGGTGTTTATGCTGCTTGCTGCTGTGGGATGCGTGCCTGGTTGATGTGGCGTATCAAGGCCGCGCATATCGACTCCCAGTCGCTTTCGTGATACAGAACCGCAGAGCGTTCCTTGGCTGCCGGTTCAAAACCCAATTTGCGCAGGAAGTCGGCGGTCAGAGCGAATCCGAGCCGGGTACCGATCTTGCCCAGGGTGAGTGTTGGCACTGATGAGGGCAGGGCAGTTGATACTTGCCTCACTTCCGCAAGTAAGGGCTCTATGCCGATAGAAGTCGTGCCAGCGCCCAATACAAGGATTTCTTGCTGCTGCGAGGGCGCAGGCACAGGCGTGGCGGCCAGCGCCAGGGCAACTTGCTCAGCCCTGACTTTAGCTTCAGCCTTTGCCTGCTCTTCGCCTGCGATCTTGGCACGTTGCGCCTCAAGACGAGCTGCTTCTGCTTGTTTGTGTGCAGCAATGCGGGTACTGACGACCAACTGCAAATCTTCTAACTTCTTGGCGATTAATGGTCCTTTGTCTGCAAACAAGAATTCAAAGCCAGTGGCGTGATCTTTGATGTACGCCAAGTTTGCGCGAATGGATTTGGCCGAAGCATCTGCTTCAATCTTTGCATTCGCCAGCAATGTGTCTACTGCGTCTTGCATGCTGTCGAAGTTGCGTTTGCCCTTGATAGCATTGGCAAAATCTGGCTGCGGCAACGAAATCCAGCAACCGTCTGTTTCGAGCTTGAGCGCAGCAATGTGTGCGTCATACTTAGTTTTCGCACCTAACACGATGTCAGTTCTGATTTCGCTTTTGCGCCTGGTGACAAGTTTGTCCAACTCCAGGCGAACATTGCGAGCTTCTTCCTTGATGTCATCAATTGTTTTGAACAGTTGATCGATGCTCTGAGTCTGGCTGAGTGCATGTTCTTTCGCGGCCTCCAGACGACCTTCCACGACTTCGCACCACTTGACAGTTTTCTCAGCGTCAGCGAAATGTTGGTCTGTTGTGAGTTCGCGATTGATATTGGCGAACACGGTCATTGCGTGGGTTTTGAACTCAGCCAGGTTGCTAGCCTTGACCATGCCAGTGACTTCAAGATGAAGGGCAGGGAGTGTTTCTGGCGTGTGACCTGTTGGCTTTGGTTGGCTTATTGCTGGGACGTAGGTTTCCAGATCCTTGGCAAACTGATCCCAACCTGCACGGATGCGGTCAAACCATTCTTGGCTTGGATACACATCCACATAGACCAAGTTTTCCTCTGTACCGTCTGAAACGGTGAAAACAACCTTCTTTGCGCCTGTGACCATCAATATTTGCTGACACTGTGGCATGTGTTCATCCGGAACAATTCCTGCAGCTACGCTTTCAGCAAGCGCGTCATTCCACTGCTTGTGTTCCATGGCGATATCTTCAAACATGGTCAAGCCATCGCATGATGCGGATTGCTTGCCTGATGAGCATGTGACAGGATATAGATCTGCGCCAATGATGCGCTCAATAATTGGACGGGCTTTGGCTTCGACTTCATGCCCATAGTCCAATACATTTTTTTGCAACCAGTCGCTGAATTCCCGTGCCATGCCGGTCTGCTTCATGCGTAACAACTCGGTGCGCTTGACCTTGTTCGACAGGCCGAGCATGGCAGCAGCTTCACTGGCACCAAAATGTGACAATCGAAATTGGCACCATTCGTCGGTACCTTGAGTGAGTGTGTGCGTAATCATGATGGTTCTGTCTTTCGTCAATAGTTAGGTGGCGTCCAGGCCAGCAAGAAAGTCGCTATTGTCAGTGTCAGCAGGATTTTCGATAACCACCCAACTACGGATTTCTGCCCGTTGAGAGTCTGTCAATGTGGCCTTGGAATCGAGGAAGATGATCATGCTTTCGGCGGTCTTCTTCCCTGATAGAACGAAGTCCTTCCAAGACGCCTTATTGGCTTGGAATTTTTCATCGCTGAGATAGGTGATTTCAGGTTTCGCCGGAGGCATCACGTCTGCTGCGCCCATGTCCCGCATTGGTGACTGCTCTTGCAGTTCGTCGGGTGTATAAACTCCTAAGATCACTCCAGGTGCATGGCGGCGTGCCCACTTCTTGACAGCCAGGTAACCAAGCTGCTGCTTGGGGTCGTCAGCCCACATCGTTGAATTGCGCGTTCTCGCTTGCGCAAGTAACAAATCCAGTTCTTTGACTTTACCTGTTGCACGTATGGTTGCTCTGATGCGTACGCCTAAGCCAATTTCATCAGATAGAAACCAACCAGGCACGCGGTACTCGCCCTTATCGCCTTTTTTGATGTCGAATTTGCCAACCACGTTTTCCCATGGGCCGTAAAATTCATAATCAAAATCATCGCTGGTGATCACTCGTGATGACACGATTGCGGCGTGAACCAGTTGCGCTTCATAACCAAGCGTGTTATTTACGATGTACGTTTTTTGAGCAACTGCAAAGGGGTTCATCTGCCATTGCATCGCTTGCATGACAACTGCCAAGCAATCGCCAGGAGAGTTTGCAAACGCCCGAGGTACAGTGACCTTTCCAGTCGCCATGATGTCAGCCAGGCGCATCATGCTGTCCATGTTGGCAGCGTCAAATACAAGTGCATTTGATGTTGGCATCACGACGTTCAAATCATGATCTTGGCGAATACTTGCTAATGCTGAACCCATGTGATTCTCCGATAGTTGCTAATTTCAAAGCTAAATTGTGTTTCTGGCTTTGCGCCAGGCTGTCCGCCAGCTATATCCAAAGCGGCGGTAAAACAGAATGTTTCTGATCAGTACCATGCCGGGCAACCCCATTTCACTGTCAGGTACAGCGCGTTCCTGATACTGAAGCCTGCCCTGCGCCAGTGGCGGAATGCGCGAATTGGGCGGGCGCGGGTCATGTCGGCTCTCCGAGCGCTTTGCTGATTGCTGCCAGAGCTGCTTGATATGTAGGACGATCAATGCCAAGTGGTTGGGCTTCATTGACCAATTCTTGCAGGGCGGCAAGCAGTTCAGGAGCTGCAGCGATCAGTTTTGCGTTGGCGTAAGTTTCACTGCCAAATCGCACCCCGAAGCCATCAAAGCATTCGGCCAACATTGCGCCGCGAAGTCTCCCTGAGCCCTCTGGCTGAACCATAGGAGAGCGAATCAATCTATCTATCGCTTCCCACGGTCCCGGCGTGTGCGCCGCTACTTGAAACTGATCTGCTGTATTCATGCTGCTGATCTCCTGGTTAAATTGGATGTTGGTGAACAATCACCAAGGGCGCTTCTGTTTGCGGCAACCGGCACCACCCGGCAATTTGTGCACTTCACGCTTGGCTCTTTTATTCACCAACAGGAAAAAAGAGGAATACCCCAGTTTGTTAGCTTGTCCCTCTCGGTCGACTCGGTACATCGACAGGCCTGGCGTCCGTTTTGCAATGACCCCCTCTTTCCTGTTGGCTCTCATTTAAAGTTGCGCTGGCAGAGAGTTACCAGTCCGATTTATCGACCACGGAAGGCGGCAGGGTGGGCGAGAGTCACCCTGCAGGCGAGACAAGCTCAAAACAGAACCGGCCTCGTACATCAGGAGCACCGCTGGCTAAGGCGGGTGAAGCCGGTTTTGTTTTGATGCCTGTCTCTCCAGGCTGTCACGGCAGTGCCTTCCGTCCTCGGCTTGCTCATGGCGTGTTTCGTTCATAGGTTTTCGCGCAGTACAGCGCTACTTGACGTCACGATTCAGCCAGTCTCGCAATCTTCTCTACTTCAATTCTTTGACCGTCTTTCCGGCCTGTCGAAGCCAACTCAGCTTAAGAGGCAGCACCCGCTACCGAGGTCAGAAGATTCAGGCATCCGAGTTTCCTCACCGCCTTGATACTTGGTGGCGGCAACCAATTCGTATTAAGTGGATTCAGACCAGTCACGTATGGTGTTGAACATCATTCGGCCAAAGGTTTCGTATTTGCCTTGATCGAGCATTGCGGCCATTTTTTCGCACTGTTCCAAGCTGCATTCGGCAAAGGCGTCAATCAGGTTTTGGCCGTTGATGACCATGGCTTTCGTTGCCATTGCTGGTTGGGCAAATTGGCCTACTGGCAAGTTGAAAGGGGTCTGGGTGTTCATCGTTGCTCCTAAATTGCTGTTTGCTCTTGATGACTCTATTATTAGCTATGCTTTTAATATAGTCAAGAGTAATGCTAATAAAAAGAAGCAAAAAGAAGTAAGTTATTTTTTTGGTGTTGTGAAATGGTGAAGATAGGTTTGCAATGACCTGTGAAGATGCATTTAGCAACGCCATTAAAATTTTTTGCAAAACGCGTTAAGAGGAACAAAAATAGGGTGGTGCGACATAAGCGAGAATATGTCGCTTGTGACAGTGTTGAACTATTGGGAGTGGCAGTCATGCACGATAAAGTGGACTGGGGCAATGCGCCGCGCGGTGCAATGTGGTGGGCGGTGGACAAGAATGGCCAGGCCAATTGGTTCCTGGGGCCGGACATCAAGCCACACACGGATTTTTGGTTTTCAGAGCCCGTGCCAGCTCCTACCTTTGGTTTCAGTGGGGACTGGCGGGAGAGTTTGACGCGGCGATCTTGAGCTCACTATGCAAAAACACAAGGAAATGTATTAAATAGCCCATTTTTGCCTGTTTATCGCGAACCCCAAGCTGGCGCTTGCAGCCGATAATTGACCTGCGAGAATTCACTCGTAAGGACAAACGAAAGGAACAAAATGCGAACTTTATGTTAAATGGGGTTTTGTGGCTTTGCAAGTGCAAGTGCTAGTGGCAGTGGCAGTGTTGGCGGCACTACTCTATATGTTTGGTAGATTTGCGAGGGAAGGGCCGGCTTGCAGGGCAGCTGGAGTAGGGGTGGGTATTCGCTTTATCAATCCTGCGCATCGCTTGCAATAGGCAATAAAAAACCCGCCTGAGCGGGTTTTTTAACAACAAATTAACTGTTTCGAACCTTTTGCATTTGGTTTCGGATCGACTGCCCTACATCAGAGAGGTGATTGTTCTGCGACAGCGTCTCCCTCAGATCCTGCATGATGCTCTTCTGTTCCACTGTCGCTTCCATCGGGCGCGCTATCGTCGGATTTAACGTCCTGGTCGTTTCGAATAGGGTCTGAAGATTCATTTTGTTGCTCCTGAGTAAGCTGAGGTTTAAAAAAGCCGGTGAAGTCTAACACAACGACTTTGTCTTGTTGGACTTTGCTCCAAACTTGTTCTGTTGCGAATTTTGATAATACTAACTCTTGTTCGTTCGGCGGATTTACAGTTTGAAACAAAGTTCTTGCTTCCGCTCTGTCGATTACAAAACCGTGAGTCGGGTAATCCATAATTAGTTGCTTGAGTGAGCCTGGCTTTAACGACTTTGATTTTTCATTTAAACGTGTTCCATATTCATGGGCAATCTGCAGTGCCGCATTCATTTCGCCTAATTTTAAAGGATCCACTTGCGCCAGTAATGGTTCGTACAGGCCAATAACGAGCTTACTGGAAATCTCTGACGCAATCTTTGTGCTTAGTCCGCTACCAACATTAATATCAAGCAAATAAGCCTTGAATGACTGAAGAGCTTCATCTTGAAGATACGTTACGCCACGAAGAATATCCAGTCCGGAATTGTGTTGAAACATTTCATCCTGTTTCCTCAATTGGACATCAAGTGGACCGAGTTCAGCTTGATCAGCCATAGTCAACGATTTAGCGCCGATGCAAATAAGTGTGCCAGCACTTTTGCAGAATGATGGAATCAGTATTCTGAAATTTTCACATGTGTAATGATGAATCGCAGCTCTTGCAATGCGATACCCAGCACTGGCATCCCCGCCGAACGTTGTTAGCACCAGAACTAAGTTCTTTTGCTTTTTCTTGGGAATTGTTTTACAAAATCTCTCATATCCGATTCGACTTATTTCACCAGAGTAGATAATTACATCTGTATCAGCTTCCAAAAAATATTCTGCACATTTTTGCAACTCAGGGGGCAATGTCGCCATCAAAGACTCCAATAAAGTCAGTTTCCAATCAATTACATCAGCCAGTCGCTATGAGAATGGGTAAATGATTTTACTTCTGCTTACATATTCGGAGTGTTGTATTTTTGATATATTGGCATTATTTTTCAATCATACACAATCGTGCCTCACGCTTTGTCTTAGCTTTATGTTCTTGAATGCTAAGCCATTGCATATTGTCTGGTCTGTCCGGTCCCGCACATTTGAGTGGAACAATGTGATCAACTTGGTAGCCTGGGCACTTACCTTTGCGCAAGCCAGTGGACGGGCAGGGGTTCTGGCGCTTGAACTCGGAGACTGCAGCCTTTGATCGAGGGATCTTGGCCTCGACATTTGCTGTCAGCACCAGAAAAATCATTCCAAAACTGGTCAAGCGCCACAGATATCTGCCCATAACTTTTTGAATTTCCGTTGATTTACTGCCGCATCGATCTCGGAATCAGAGATTTTCAGAGTCAGGCCAGTTGACTCATTGAGGCTATTCATCTCATTGAGAAATTTTACTTTCTCGTCCAGACCGGCAATGATTTTTTCAGTCGAAAGCTCTTTTTTGCCGACATACCCTTGGTCTTCGAGATAAGCTTCGCCGTTCGTACTTGCAACAAATTTCTTGAAACCGACAAAGGCGCCCAAACTATTTTTGGAGTTCAATTCGCCACATAGCCATCCCTCAGGGATAAGCTTTTCATTGCGATACTGCGCACTGGCTGGATCCTTGAGGTCCGCACTGATCACGGCTCGATACTTTGGAATTACAAACCAATCATCATATTTTACGAAAAGCACCGCTGCTGCCACTACGCTTATTGATGCGGCGGTCAATGCAATTGTAGTGTTTTTCATGATTAGTTGCCGCCAGTTAAAATTCCCTACGTAAATCGACAACTAGACCAATAGGTATGCATTCCCCACTCTTACAGTGATGTGGGGAAAATTGCTCCTGGTCAGGATTGTCAGAATATAGAAACCAGTTCTTGTTCTGAAACATCATTCTTTTGATAACGGCCTGGCCGTCGAAATTCACAGCAAAGATCTTATTGTGCTTTGGTACTTTCTCCGACATGTTTATAACAACAACGTCCCCAGCCTGCATGCCTGGGCTCATGCTTTCTCCCGTAACTTCCAAGGCAAGAAGATCCTCGGCAAATAGCCCACGACGTTGCAACCATTCTTTCGTGTATGAAACAGGCTCGCCAATTTCGATGCAGTGATCGATTTGTATTTTATTTATGCCGGCAGACAACTTTAATTTCACCCTTTTAATTTCAACGGTTTGAGCATCTTCTGAAGAAAACACATTTCGTGTTTCCCGAAGATCCTGGTCTTGTGGCGTTACTTCCATATTGGCCACAACTCCAGAAATTTTACCTGCCAACCGTGGGCTAATCTTCATCGGATCTGCGCCAATTGCTCTGCACATACCCAAGAGGGCATCCATGTTTAGGGGAATGATGGCGCGCAAATATTGACCAACGGCGCTTTGGCTTCCAAGCCCTGCTTCTTTTGCAAGCCATTCTTGTGTCGTACCGGGATTCGCTTGTTTATACGAAAGCCAGGCCGCCTGCAGTCGTGCAGCTTCCCCGTTCTCTTCCAGTGTCAATTCTCGTCGTTTCATTCCGCCATTCTATTAGAGTTACTAATAAAGATAAAAAAATCTTGAAAAGCACTGCTAATAATGTATGATAGGAGCAATGCTAATAAAAAAGAGCGAAAAATGAACCTGTCTACTTGGCGACAAAGCCAAAGCATGTCCCAAGCCGAGCTGGGGGCCGCTTTGATTCCCCCTGTTTCTCAAGGTCTTATTAGTCAATGGGAAAGCGGGCGCACCCGCATCACCTTGGATTATGCAAATCAGATCTGCGCGCTCTCCGCGCAAGCAGTTACGCAAAACGACTGCGCTGATTTGTACAAGTTGCATGAGGCATCCCCGATGTGACATTTGATCGTGCTTCTAATTTTTGCAGTACCCATCCTGAAACACTACTACTAGGACCACAAAATGAACTCTCGCACCATTGTCGTCAAAACATTGTTGAACGCAGACGAATTCCTCGATTTTCAGAATCGCTGCAAAGCCTCTGATGTACCCCAATCTCGCATTCTGCGCAACCTGGCCAATCACTGGGCCCGCGGAGCAAATGTTATGCGAGCTCGCAGGCATTCGGAAAGGCCCGGACTGGCACTGAACAAGGCCATGTTTCCAAATCGGAACATGCGTCTTTGACGGCAGGGGCAAATAACGATGCGACACAAGAAGGACAGTAATGAGCGAACAAAACGACCAGAAAAAAGAAAGGGTGCTTGTAATGGCTAAAAACTGGCGAGAAGCAGATATGGAAAAAATAGGTGCGCGTGGTACGCAGCGAGCTGAAGAGTGCAACAGCCGGTTGGTGATTGCTACCCGTCACTTGCGCGAAGCAATTGATACGTTGGTAAAGGCGGAACCATGACCGGACCAACTTTTCTTGAGCGCTTGCGGCTTGAATTGATCTGGACAAAGATCCTGGTCATTCGCCGCCTTCGTGCAGTTCGCGACATCTTCAAGGGGAAACGATGACATATCAATCCCCCGCAAAAACGGATGAGCAACACATCCGCAATCAATCAAAATCGCCTATCAATACGGTAACCGCCCGCAGGTTCTGTAAAGGAAGTCGCTGCCGCAAAGGCAGCGGCCAATGGCGTTCAATTCGTCAATTTTGCAACGCAAAAAATGAGCCCGTCTTCAAGTTCTGTAAACAGTGCAGGGGTGCGGCATGACACCGCAAACGCAGGAGTTTCTCCATAAGCCAGAAATTGGCCAATACGGCGACTGCCAACGCGCAGTCATCGCATCACTGCTTGACCTGCCAATGTCTGATGTTCCGCACTTCATACAAGTTGCCGACAATGACCCGGCTGTGTTCTGGGAAGAATTACAGAAATTTTGCCGGTCGCAGGGGTATGTGTACCTGTCCACCGATGCGCCGGCCTATGCCTGGGGCGATGATGGGGACGTGTACCACGAAATAAGCGGACCGTCGCCACGTGGTAACGGTGTTTTTCACGCTGTCGTCGGAAAAAATGGCCGGATCGAGTTTGACCCGCATCCATCAAGGGCAGGCCTGGCTGGCGATCCTGCAGAGTGGAAATTTGCTTATCTGGTGAGAGCATGACCAGGCGCCGCAAGTTCACCCCGGAACAGGTTCTCGAAATACGAGCCAAGTACTCTCCATACAAGCGCGGCTCTGGCTACGGTGCTCTTGCGCGCATTTATAACGTAGGTGCGAGCACGATCCGTGACCTGGTTCAACACGCGACGTACTTCAACGTCAGACCCGGAAATACAAAAAACAAAGCCCAAGCGGTTGCACCCGCTCAGGCTTCTGGTCAATTAACACAAATAGGGTTATGAGAAGTGACTGCTAATATTTTAAGCGATTACACAAAATTTCTGCAACAGAAAGTAGTCAAGGCCGAGTCCTTTGGCTTTGATATCCTTGATTCAGATATCAATCCGATCTTGAAACCACACCAGCGCGCAATAGTGCGCTGGGCAGTTCGTGGCGGTCGCCGAGCGATCTTTGCCGCGTTCGGCCTGGGCAAGACTGTCATGGAACTGGAGATCGTCAGAATCGTACGCCAGCATGTTGGCGGGATGGCATTGATCGTTCTACCGCTGGGCGTTCGTCAGGAATTCATGCGTGATGCGGCCATGCTGGGTATCACTGTCACGTTCATTCGTCGCATCGAGGAAGCTACAGACCCCGAAGGTATATACCTGACCAATTACGAAACGGTGAGGGATGGCAAGCTTGATCCGCAGCTGTTCAGCGTGGCTTGCCTGGACGAGGCAGACTGCCTGCGCGGGTTCGGTGGCACTAAAACATTTCGCGAGTTCATGGCCATATTCGCTGGTGATCGCAAGACCATGGATAGCCGGGTGCGTTCCGGTGGCGTGCCATACAGGTTTGTTGCCACAGCTACGCCATCTCCAAATGAATACATCGAACTGCTGGCTTACTCAGCATTTTTGGGCGTGATGGATGTATCAGCTGCCAAGACGCGCTTCTTCAAGCGCAACTCTGAAAAGGCTGACCAGCTGACCATTCATGCCCATAAGGAGCGTGAATTTTGGATGTGGGTAGCGAGCTGGGGCCTGTTTGTGCAGCGCCCCTCTGACTTGGGATTCTCTGACGAAGGCTACTCTTTACCAGAGATGGATATCCGCTGGCATGAAATCCCGGCAAATCACACAAATGCGGGCCATGAGATGTCTGGCCAGGCACGCATGTTCAAGAACCAGGCGATCGGCGTGGTGGATTCAGCGCGGGAAAAACGCGAGTCATTGACGGCCCGAATTGAAAAAATGATGGAACTGCGGGACGAAGATCCGGACGCGCACCGGTTGCTCTGGCATGACCTGGAGTCAGAACGTCACGCGATCGAGAAGGCGATCCCGACGTCAGTTAGCGTCTATGGCAATCAAGACCTGGACGAGCGTGAGGAAGCGATCATCGCCTTTTCTGACGGGAAAATTCAGGAGCTGGCAGCCAAGCCAGTCATTGCTGGCAGTGGTTGCAACTTTCAGCGGCACTGCTCCTGGGCGATATTCCTTGGTATTGGCTTCAAGTTCAAAGACATGATCCAGGCCATTCACCGCATCCAGCGATTCTTACAGACGAAGACCGTCCGAATAGACTTGATCTACACAGAAGCCGAGCGGGAAGTGCGCCGGCAGTTGGAACGCAAGTGGAAACAACATAATGAAACGGTGGCAAAGATGTCAGAACTAATCAAAGAATATGGCTTGTCTGAAGATGCCATGGCCGAGGCCTTGACCCGCGCCATGGGTGTAGAGCGTATCGAGGTCACTGGTGAGAACTATACATGCGTGAACAGTGACAGCGTCCTGGAAACGGCACGCATGGAAGAAAACAGTGTCGGCTTGATCGTCACGTCGATTCCTTTTTCCACACAATATGAGTACAGCCCCAATTATGCAGACTTTGGGCACACGGACAATAACGAGCACTTTTTCAAGCAAATGGACTTCCTGACGCCAAACCTGTTGCGCGTTTTGAAGCCTGGGCGACTGGCGGCTATCCATGTCAAAGACAGGATCGTTCCTGGCGGGCTCACTGGCTTGGGCTTCCAGACAGTCTATCCATTCCACGCCCGCTGCATTGAGCACTACGTAAAACACGGTTTCGCGTATATGGGCATGAAAACCATCGTCACCGATGTGGTCCGAGAAAACAATCAGACCTACCGCCTGGGCTGGTCCGAGCAATGCAAGGACGGCAGCAAGATGAGCTGCGGCATGCCTGAGTACTTGCTGATTTTCAGGAAGCCGCCGACTGATACCAGCAACAGCTACGCGGATGAACCAGTAGTCAAGAGCAAAGACGGTTACAGCCGCTCACGTTGGCAGATCGATGCCCATGGTTTCACCAGGTCGTCTGGTAACCGTTTGCTGGCACCGGAAGAGCTGCAGTCTTTGCCACATGATCAGATTTTCAAGGCGTTCAAGGCAAACAGCCTGACCACAGTCTATAACTTCGAGCATCACGTCAAAATCGGTGAGACCCTGGATGCTGAAGGCAAGTTGCCGGTGACTTTCATGCTGCTGCAGCCGCAGTCCTGGTCCAGCGAGGTCTGGTCTGATGTGACGCGTATGCTGACGCTGAACAGCGCTCAGTCAGCGAAGGGCAAGGAAATGCATCTCTGTCCTCTTCAGTTCGATTTGGTTGATCGCGCTATTGAGCAGTGGTCAAACAAAGGCGACATCGTCCTGGACCCGTTTGGCGGCTTGATGACAGTGCCTTACCGCGCGATCATGAAAGGTCGTAAGGGTTACGGCATTGAGTTGAGCGGCCAGTACTTCCTGGACGGTGCGGCGTATTGCAAGGCAGCAGAACGTGAAATCAGTATGCCGTCGTTGTTCGACTTCGAAGAGCTCGAGGTGGCAGCATGACACAAGCTGACCTACTCAATGCTGAAGTACCAACGGCGCCAGTTGTGCTCAACACCGCGCACGCCCGTCAAATGCTCCATAAACGTTACCCTGCGCCAGAATGGGCGCTGATGGAAGAGGTTGCGCCAGCCACAGGTGGCGGTACACGTTATGCAGATGCAGTAGCGATCAATCTTTGGAGTAGCCGTGGCCACGCCATCCATGGATTTGAAATCAAGGTAAGCCGGTCTGACTGGCTTCGCGAGCTGAAACAACCAGAGAAAGCGGAAGATGTCTTTCGATTCTGCGATTTTTGGTGGATTTTGGCACCGAAAGGCATCGTCAAAGACGGCGAACTACCACCATCGTGGGGATTGCTTGAACTGCGCGAAACTGGGATTGTCCAGGTTGTGAAGGCCCCAAAACTCGACCCGATCCCGGTCACAAGAGAATTCTTTGCTTCGCTTATGCGCCGCGCACACGAGCAGATTGACAAGATCGCAGAGCGCAAACAGCGCCATGCCGTACAGCTGGCACGGGATGACATCGATAAACGCGTGGCCTCGGAAGTGGAGAGCGTTACTCGTCGATATCGCGAACGCGAAGAGCAGATAAAGAAATTCGCTCAAGAGACCGGGATTGAATTCGACCGATATACCGGGCCATCAGTCGAGATGATAGCGCTTGCGCGCAAACTTGAATCTCTGAATGGCTGGTACAACAAGGGTGCCTATGGGCATTTAATCAACTTGGCTGAACAATTGACGAAGGCTTCTGCCACGATTCGTGATGCGGTTGATCCTGTTTCCACTGAGGAGGCTCCTACATGATTAACCAAGTTGACTTGTTTGCAGCCGGTGCCAAGCGCCTGCAAATGACTGACTCAATTGATTTGACCATCCGCTCTATGCAGGCCTATGGCCCGCAGCATGATCATTGGGGAATTGCCTGGTCAGGTGGCAAAGACTCGAGCGCAACCCTTACGCTCATTATTTGGCTCATTGACACCGGCAAGATTGCCAAACCAAAGACACTTACGGTTTTCTATGCAGACACGCGCCAAGAGCTTATTCCGCTGGCGGCCGCTGCACACCAGATCATGGATGAGCTGCGCGATCGCGGAATTGCAGTTGAGATCGTCATGGCTCCTATGGACAAGCGGTTTATGGTGTACATCCTTGGCCGTGGCGTTCCACCGCCAAATAACAATACGCTGCGTTGGTGCACCAGGCAAATCAAGATAGACCCCATGCAGCATGCCTTAGAGGCGCGGCTCGACCAGCTGCAAGGCGGCATTCTGATGATCACCGGCGTGCGCCAGGGTGAAAGCGCCATACGTGATCAGCGCATCGAAATGAGCTGCGGGAAAGACGGTGCCGAGTGTGGTCAAGGCTGGTACCAAGAAGTACTACCGAATGCCAAAGGCTTGCGCGGTCGTATTGCTACGCTGGCGCCATTGCTGCATTGGCGGGTCTGCCACGTCTGGGAGTGGCTGAAACACTGGGCACCGGCTGCCGAGTTCGGGGACTGGAGTACGCGGGCCATTGCCGATGCATACGGCGGTGACGAGGCTGAGGAGATTAATGCCCGCACCGGCTGCACAGGTTGCCCGCTGGTGGATACCGATACTGCCTTGGATAACATCCTTTTAAACCCACAATGGGCCTACTTAGCCCCCCTCAAAGGGATTAAGCGATTGTGGCGTGAGCTCCGAGAAGATCGGTACCGGTTGCGTAAAGCTGGTATTGAACGCCTCAAGGACGGCTCCATTGGCAAAAACCCGCAAAGGAAAGGGCCACTGACATTCGAAGCTAGACTGATGGCGCTTGATCGGATTCTTGGCATTCAGGCTGAAATCAATGCGGCAGCGGCCATTAATGGTCGCCCGCTGGTTGACTTGATCAATGCCGAGGAAGAAGCCCGCATTCGCGAATTGATTGAATTGCAGACCTGGCCGGATGGTTGGGATGGCGATGAGCCGCTGGCTACAACCGTCATGGATGTCGTCTATCAGAACGGCGCTGTGCAGCCGAGATTGTTTTCGGAGGCCGAATTATGACCGACATCGTACTGACAAAACAGTCTGACCAGGAGCTGACAGAAGATCAAAAGTCAGTCCTGCGAAATCATCTTTTTGGCTTGATCGATGGCCATGCTGACGAGGACAAGAAGGCTTGGCGTAGATTTTGGAATGGCGTTCTTCGCCTTGGCTCTGGTGAGATGTTCTCCATCATCACGCTTTTGCCGCGCTTGGGCCCCGTTCACCGCAAGCAGATGAAAATGGAAGGCGAGATATTCAAAAATCAAGAGCGATTCAAAGACCGCGAGGCCTTCCGCTTGTGGTTGAAGGTCGGCTCTGGCTGGGTGACTTGGTGCCCTGGACCAAAGGGGGGCGTGTTTCCGGTGCCGAAGTCCATCAGCTTCGCAAAATGCGACGAGGGCGATTTCCAGATTTATTGCGATGGCGTCATAGAGTTTTTGCGCACGCAGCACGCGCAAAAGTACCTCTGGCCTCATGCAACTGCTCTGGATGCAGAGCTGGGCGTGGAAGCCATTTTGACGCGCTTTGAGAGGTGACGATGTTTCCAATTGCCTCTTTTGATGAAATTCCGTTGGCTGCGGCCAATAGCTTGCTCACAGCATGGGGTCATAAAATGGGCCCATTGTTACGCGGGAATCAAGCCGGTTGCCATTACGCCCTGTATCAAAATAGTGAACCAGTTGCTTTGACCATGATGTCAACCCTGATCCGCGAACGTGTAGGCGGTGGGTTGACCCATTTGACCAGGGATAACACATGCGAACTCTCCCGGTTATGCGCTGTACGCCCGCATCTTTGCCGGGTAGCGCTGCGGCTTTGGCGTGAGTTCGTGTTCCCGAATACTGGTTACCAGTTCGCAATCAGTTACCAGGACGCTGACATCCATAACGGCAACACATACAGATTCGACGGCTGGCAACGCCAGGCTTTCTCACATTCCGGTTTTGATTCGCGAAGTGGCAGAGTTGGCAGAAATAAATGGATCTGGGTGTGGGGTGATAAATGAAGCGCACCCCAATGAAGACAGGGATTAGCAAAAAACCGCCGAAGTGCAAAAACTGCAAACAACCGTATGAGCGTTCACGACCAGGTCAAAAAGTCTGCGGTCCAGATTGTGCAGGTGCTCTGGCAGTGTCACAGCGCGCGAAACAGGAGCGCATGGAGCGCAAGCGCAAAGAGGCTCTGGAGCGCCGTGACATAGCGGTACGCAAAGAAGCGATGAAACCCCTTGCTAAGTGGATTGCAGAGGCTCAGACCGCATTTAATGCGTATATCCGTGCCAGAGATGCTGGCAAGCCATGCATCTGCTGCGATAAGTCCAGCACTACATATTCCAGTGGAGGGATTTGGGACGCTGGCCACTACCGTAGCCGGGGCAGCGCCGGACATTTGAGATTTCATGAAGACAATTGCCATGCGCAATTAAAACAGTGCAATCGCCATGGTGCTGGCCGTGCCGTTGATTTTCGGATCGGCCTTATCGCCAGGATCGGCCTTGAACGTGTGGAAGCGCTTGAAGCAAACAACGCAATTCATAAATGGACGGTTGAAGAATTGAAACAAATTAAGGCTTTGTACAAAGCCAAATTAATAGAATTTAGGAAGAGCTGATGCGCGATTACTCCAAAGTCAGCCCTCAGTTCTGGTTTGGACAAACTGGTAAGTCGCTACGTAAAAAGGGGCTTGAGGCTCTTGTTGTCGGTATGTATTTGATGACAGCACCAAACGCCAACATGCTGGGGCTGTATTACCTACCGATTGTGACCATTGCACACGAGACTGGATTGGGCTTGGAAGGGGCTTCGAAGGGGCTTCGAAGTGCAATTGAAGCCGGATTTTGCCATTACGACGAAGCAACCGAGATGGTATGGGTCACTGAAATGGCTAAATACCAGATTGCCGAAGAATTGAGCGGTAAAGACCTACGTATAAAAGGGGTCCAAAATGAATACGACTCACTCCCTGAAAACCCTTATCTGGAGCCATTCTTCGAGGCATATGGGGTTTGTTTTTGCATGTCAAAAAAGCGTATTTCGCAAAGAATTTATGCAAGCCCCTTAGAAGCCCCTTGCAAGCCCCTACGAAGCCAAGAACAGGAACAAGAGCAGGAACAGGAACAAGAGCAGAAAAAAACATTGTCGGCTTCGCCTCCCGATGCGTATCCCGAAAAATTCGAGGAAGCATGGAGGGCATACCCATCCCGGCCAGGTGCCAGCAAGAAAGATTCGCACAAGGCTTGGGCTGCAAGATGCAAGGAAGGGGTAAGTCCAGAAGATCTGCATGCAGGCGTGCTTCGGTACGCAAACTACGTTCGCCATCAGCGAACCGAACCACAGTTCATCAAACAACCGGCAACTTTCTTTGGACCAGGCGAGCACTACAAGGCCGACTGGTCGATCGAGGCCAGGGCTTCGCCTCATGCAGGCAGACTGGGAGTACATGGGATGGCTACTGCTGAAGCTGCAAAAAGGTGGTTAGAGGAATCGAATGAGAAATGACGAGAAAACAAAGTTTGTGGCACTGCTGACTGGTATTGCAGACTACTACGGTAGAACGCTTTCCACTGGAACTATTGGCTTGTACTGGGAGGGATTGAAGCATTACGACTTTGCTGCAGTCGAAAAGGCACTCTGGGAACACACACAGAATCCAGACACCGGGCAGTACATGCCAAAGATTGCTGATGCTACGCGGGTTTTGCAAGGGCGAACGCAGGATCAGGCTTCGCTTGCCTGGTCGAAGGTTGACAGCGCTATCCGTAAGGTCGGTACGTACCGTGATGTGGCTTTCGACGATGCGACCATTCATCGCGTAATCGCTGATATGGGCGGCTGGATCGGCCTGGGCTCAAAAACAGAAGACGAGTGGCCGTTCGTGGCAAAGGAATTCGAGAACCGTTATCGCGGGTACCGCATTCGTGCAGAACGTCCGGAATACCCACCACTGCTGATTGGTATTGCCAATGCGCAAAACATTCATTCTGGTCACATAGGGCAAGAGCCGATCTTTATCGGCGATGCCGGAGTGGCAAAGCAAGTGTATCTCGGCGGCACTGATAAACCGTTGATTGCCATGCAGTCAGCCAGTGATTCGCTCTCTGCACCGTTGCCGAAGAGGTTGGCCGCATGACATGCCTGCACTGCACCCACCTCAATCTACAACGGCATCCGGAGCATGCAAAGGTCGGTCTTGGGCGATGTGCTCATGACCATGTGGCGGGACGCTTTAACGGAATGCAGCATAACTGCATGCGTTTTGCTACCGCCGCCCAGGATGTCATTGAAAAGCGCGAAGAGTGGCACCAAAAGAACATACAGAAAGGAAATGCCAGTGGCAACCAAAAGACGTGAAAAGATGCGGCATGTTCCGCGCGACCCGGCGAAGTGCCTTATCAAAACCCAGCCATGGCGTTTGAACGCGGTTTTTGACCCGTCGCTGGCGATTGTGGACCAATTGGAGCGCGACGGTACCAAGGATGTTGCCAGCAACGGGATAGCTATTTTTAAGGACGTGGTAGACGGTCATTGGTATGACAGTTCGGTGGCAATTATGGGCGTAGTTGATGCCTATGAAATCCACGAAAAGCGATCAGGTATCAAGATCGGTTTGGATCCTTTGCGTAAACTGGCCAAGAAGCTGGAAGTTGACATGCCAATCTTTGCCAGTGACACCCACGAGGTCAGGGCATGCTTTGACCGGATGCGGCGCGCATCGATGACGATGACTCTGGGCTATGCTCGCGAACTGATCCGGGACACCCAAATTCAAGAAGCTGCAGAGAAACTGCGGGAGGCCAGGTGACCAGTCAAAGAGAGTACGGAAGGGACCCACTGGCAATACTGATCGAGCGTGAAGAGCGGACTTGCAAGGGCTGCGCGTTTGAAAAGACAGAACGCGTTTTCGATATAAAAATCAAGATTTGTGCCAAGGGCAGGCGGCACGGTAAGAAATGTACCAACTATAAGGAACGAGAATGAAATCAGAAAATCATCAACTGGAATTGGCGCAGATAGTAGTTCGCATGCGGGAAAACCTGCCTGCATTTATAGAATATGAAGAGTTGCAGGCCAAGGTAAAACGAAAAAAATATCTCAGCCTGGTCAACGAGGGTTTTACAGAACAACAAGCATTGGAGTTGTGCAAATGACAGATCAAAACGAATCCCTCTTTTCATGCGCACACGCAGCGCTTACTTTTGCGTTCAATTATTCGGGGCAGCAATTTGATAAATCAGCGATGGCCAGGCTGGCATCATCACCAAGTGGACCAGGCAAAGGACTGGGCGGGCTGGACGGCGCGGGACAAGCCGGTATGATTCGCAACGAACTGTCGCAGCTCGGGAAAATTGGCGAGGCAGTCATGATCGCCAGGACTGCACCGCATGCGAATCCCTGTTCCTGCCGGGCGTCTTGCTGTTCCGGCTGGCAGAAAAACAAAGAATGGGCTGTAGCCATCTCTGTGCTTGCAGACTACATGAGAAGCACAGCTCTTGCCGGTACAACTGCAAATGGCCAGGCTCGGCTGGCATGTGTTGCACGCTATTTTGAGACGAAGAACCGACGCGCCAGCCTGGATGCATTGGCGAAAGAATTGGGGCTGAACAGGCAAACCATAGGGGCCTATGCCAGCAAAGTCGCCAAGGAACTTAAGGAGCTTGAGCATCACGCTCTTTGTGCGATGGAAGATCAGTTACGAGAACTCAATTTGGTTGGATCTTAAAAAATAGGGGCGTTGAGTTAAAATTAATAAAAAAATGTGAGGGTGCCGTGGACTGGATATTGAACAAATTTTTAATTATGCACTATATGCTCTTGGGGCATGGCTTTCTCTCCTTTGCCGTCTTCCCGATATTTGCTTCTGTTTTTATTGCCTGGACTTTGATTCATGAGGGAGGCCATTGTTTGCCGTCTTTGTGTTTTGGCGCACGAAAAATGAGACTTGTTACAAAATGGGTTCCTTTAAATAAGAGGTTGAGCTATCCGGCAATGGCAATTGAATTTCAACCTGGTGCGTTGCTGAAAATGTCGATTTTTAAACGGAGGATTGTAATTTTAGGAGGGGTATTTGCTGAGATCGTAATGGCGGTGTTCTTGTTCTTTGTGATTGCCTATACAGAAAATATCAACGTGTATGTTCACTCGATACAGGTCGCTGTACTAATACGTCTTAGCATGACATTTGTGAATATTTTGCCGATCGGTGGGAAATGGAAAACTGATGGGTGGCGATTCTTTCATCCTGATGATGTGAACGATTAACTCTCCAACTAAAATAATTTAGAGCCTTCTTGACAAACCGACGAAACATGTCGAATATAGAGGCTAATTCGATAAGTTCGATAATTACGCACAAAAGCTCCGAGCCTCAAAAGCCGGGGCTTTTTGCTTTCTAGATTAGTAAAATTAATATTTGCACGTCGGCAAAGCCGGCCCAATTAATCAGTTTCATTTCACAGACGTATATAAATATATCCATACTCCAAACACAAGAATTTGAACCTTAGACGATTCCATATTCTGTCCTTTCTTTCATATTTTTCGCGTCCATTGAAAAGCTTAGAAAGAGGCTGAAACATAAAAGAGCCGGTATGCGCTAAGCGATGAAAAAGATAAGGAATCCCAAAAAATTTTGGAAGATAAAGAAGCGTCGAAATGAAGTAAGCAGGTTTCAAAAGCCAGTCACTTAATTTTTCTGGTACAAATTCAACCTTAACTCCTGGGAAATCCTGCACTAGGTCTTTCTTTATCTTGCTTACCCAGAGTTTTGCCAATTTGTCGTCATATTTTAGGATTGCTAGCAGCGGTGATTCAAGCCTAACAATTCGATACCCGATTTCTGTTGCTGCTTCACAAAGCGGTATTAATCCCTCTTCAGGCTTTGGAATTTTTTCTTCTATATGCAATTTGAGAGACCGACCGCATGCAAGATTGCATAGAATTTGTTTTTCTATGTTCAATACTTTAAATTTTGTTGCAAAAAGTGGATATGAAAAAAGCATTAGAATCGGTGGCGCAAAATACCATGCAGCCGGACCGAATAATTTCATGAACACAATACAAAATATAACTATAAAAATAAAAACTATTAAGGCAACTACCTCAATTCCAAGCTTTGCCTGAAAACGAAACAGTGCTTGGTTTGGCCGTGAATTGACGAGGCGTGAATTGAGGAGAATAGCATTACTCATTTTGGTTAAGCGATTTCGATTTTGAGACAAGAAGGGAATGCACAGTGGCGACGCTCTAGATGAGATCAAGTTTATATCGCGAGAAAAAGTGTTTCGTTTATCGTAACACACCACGAGCGTGAAGCTGAGGCCTTAAGACTGAGAATTCGGGGCTTTTTCGTTTTTAGGAGCTACCAATGGACCCGCTTACCAACGAACAAGTGCGCCGTATGCTTGGCCCATACTGGTCAAGACAATCACGATGAGCTCCATGTCTATGTGGTTGATCTGGTGGCGCATGTGGTTGCCTAAGAAGCCCAAACATTAGCTCCAAGACGAATGTTGATCGTTGTATCGAATATTCGTGTTGGTGCTAGTAGCTCAGCAATGCTGGAGCTGGTTTAACAGTGACACAGATAAGTGCTGAGCCTGGCTCTGTAGCCTACAGACGAGGCGCCGTGGGTTCGAATCCCACTTGCTGACAAACAGCACCAACAACCTTCATTGCATCCTTAGCTCAATGGTGGAGCGAGTGCCTTCCACGCACAAGGACGAGAGATCGGTACTCTCAGGATGCTCCATATCATCAAGCAGAATGCTCGCTGGACGCCAGAGTGCCTCTTAGTGGCGCGTTGCAGGCACGGACACTCACGAGCAAAAGCCAGGTGTCTCCGCCCGCAAGGGAACTTTACCAGGCGCGGGGAGTGCCAGTACTCGTATGAACAAAATTCAACATCCATCAAATAACGCAGTGCTGGGTGCGCCTGCAGGCTGGGACCAGAAAGTACTGCCGTGCTCAGCGTTGCCGATTACTCGCACTGAGGTGGACGGTCAGGCTGCAGTTGTGAGCTTCTGGAAGCCTACTGCAGAAGAACTCGCACTTTTGAACCAAGGACAGCCTGTAGCGCTGTGGGTGATTGGTGGCACCATGCCGCCGGTGTCGCTGACAGTCGAACAATAATCATTAGGGGAAATAGAATGGCACAGTATCGTAAAAAGCCGGTTGTAGTTGAAGCCATCACTTTTGATCAGTTGGTTCAGCATGGCATTGCCGTCTGTAAAGCAGAAGGCCGTGAGAGCAACATCGTCAGGGGTTTTCCGTGGTCGTTCAATTACGCAGGTCACCCGATCACGCACGAAAATGACCAGCGCTACATTATTCTAACGTTGGAAGGCTCAATGGACATGACGCCTGCTGATATGTTGATCACTGGCGTGAAGGGTGAAATCTACCCGTGCAAGATTGATATCTTCAATGCAACTTACGACGCTGTGTAGGCAGAGTAGGTACCATGGGCCGCACATCAAAGGCAACTACTGCACTCAACAGGCCAATACCGCCGGGTTCTCTATTTGAACCAATGGCGCCGCACCAGTTTGTTCCAGCACCTGAAGTCAAAGCATGGGCCTTTGAGCAAATCATCAATGAAGGCGGCGCGCTGTTTAACACTGACCACGCACACCTTCAGTTTGCCGAGGTAGTGTTCTTATGGGCTGTTGAGGGCTTCAACAAACATGGGCGAACAGTTCTTGGTCAGTGCGAAGACGTAACCTTTCGCTGTGGGCCATGGCAGAAGGGAAGGCAAGAGCAGCAGATGCGCGACTGGTTCGGCCTGGTGCCGGACTTCTTGATCACCTTGGACGCAAGCCACTGCGCGCAATGTTCAGACATTGATTTCTGTGCATTGGTCGACCATGAGCTTTATCACATAGGGCAGACACTGGACGACTTCGGCCAGCCTGCATTCTCCAAGGATGGGCAGCCGAAGCTTTCAATGCGTGCACATGACGTAGAGGAGTTCATAGGGGTGGTTAGGCGTTACGGCCCTTCAAAGGATGTGGCAAAGATGATTGATGCCGCCAAGACATCGCCTGAAGTGGCGAAAACCAACATTGCGAGGGCATGCGGAACGTGTTTGCTTAGAGCCGCATAAGCTTTACGCGGCTTTTACAGGATAGCAACATATGGCAGCACTACGTGACGAGGTGAAGCTGTTCATCGTCCAAGCGCTGGCATGTTTCGATACGCCAACACAGGTGGCGAAAGCAGTAAAAGAGGAATTTGGGCTTGATGTGCTGCGCCAGCAAGTGGCAGCTTACGACCCAAATTGCTTTGTCGGGAGGCGTTTGAGCCAAAAGTGGCGAACGGTTTTCGAGGATACGCGCAAGAAGTTTCGTGAAGAGGTCGCAGAAATCCCCATCGCAAGTAGGGCATATCGCTTGCGTGCATTGGCGCGAATGGCACAGCAGGCTGAAGGCATGCGCAATATTGCCCTTGCTGTTCAGGTTATTGAACAGGCTGCAAAGGAAGTCGGTGACGTGTATGTGAACCGACGCCTCGACTCGAACAAAACTCCAGGTGTAGACGCTCCCGGCATTCCAGCTGCGCCGGAATATGTTCTGAAACCTGACGAAGATGTCCCAGACAATCCCATACTCTGAACCGCCGGTCGCGCTGACGCCAAAGCAGGCGAACATTTATGTCTGGGGCTGGCAGAAAAAGGCACGCTTCCGCGACGCAGTGTGTGGCCGACGCTTCGGCAAGACCTTCCTGGGTAAAGCCGAGATACGGCGTGCAGTGCGGTATGCAGCGCTATGGAATGTCAGTGTTGAAGATGAAATATGGTACTGCGCGCCGACGTTTAAGCAGGCAAAGCGCGTTTTCTGGCGACGCCTGAAGCAGGCTATACCTGCGAGTTGGCGTGCGACAAAGCCAAATGAAACTGAATGCTCCATTACCACCAAGGCTGGTCATGTGGTGCGCATTGTCGGCTTGGACGCCTACGATAATCTACGTGGCTCTGGTTTGTTCTTCGCCCTTGTGGATGAATGGGCAGACTGTCCGTATGAGGCTTGGGAAGAAGTTTTGCGTCCCATGCTCTCGACGTGCAAGTTCATTGTCAACGGTGAGCAAAGGGTTGGTGGCCATGCGCTTCGGATTGGAACGCCAAAGGGTTTCAACCACTGCTACGACAGCTATTTAGACGGACAGGGCAAGGAGCCAGACCATAAAAGCTGGCTATACACGTCAGTTGACGGTGGCAATGTCCCAGCGGAAGAGATCGAAGCAGCGCGGCGGAAGATGGACCCGCGCACGTTCCGGCAGGAATACCTGGCCAGCTTCGAGAACTACCAAGGGGTAATTTATTACTGCTTTGACCGCAGGCTGAACCATACCGATGACACGGTGCAGCCAGCTAAGCCAGGCATTGCTGCTGATGCTTTGCATTTAGGTATGGACTTTAACGTCGGCAAAATGGCCGCGGTTGTTTTCGTTGTGCGCTCTGACTTGCCTCGCGCAGTGGACGAGTTTGTGGAAGTTTTTGACACGCCAGCGATGATTGAAAAAATCAAAGAGCGGTACCCTGGCCATGCAATCACGGTCTACCCGGATGCATCTGGTCAGAACCGCAAGACCAGCAATGCAAGTGAATCTGACTTGTCGTTGTTGAAAAAAGCTGGATTCACAGTTGTAGTTGATTCAACTAATCCAGCTGTAAAAGACCGCATCAATAGCATGAATGCGATGCTCTGTAACACCTACGGAGAGCGGCGATTACTTGTCAATACGAACAAGTGCCCTAAGTTCACGCTTTGCCTTGAGCGGCAGATATATGACGACAAGGGAGAGCCGGACAAGAAGGGCGGATTCGATCACACCAACGATAGCGGCGGTTACTTCATCGTCAAGCGCTATCCAATTACGAAGCGCATTGCTTCTGTTGAACCATTGAGAATGTAAGAATATGACAGTAAGATCCCAATCAAGCGCAGTTTCAGCCATGGCCGAGAACTGGCCGCTGATTGCCGCTTTGATTGGTGGCACCACAGCAATGCGTAAGAAGCCGGACTTGATGCCACGCTGGCCAAGTGAGGATGAGAAGAGCTACCAAGCCAAATTGAAGGTGGCGACGCTATTCCCTGCATTCTCGCGAACGATAGAAGTCCTGACAGGCAAGCCATTCTCTAAACCGGTTTCAATCGGCGAAGACACTCCAGTGCGAATCAAGGCCTGGACTGAGAATATAGATCTGCAGGGCAGGAACCTGCATTCGTTTGCCGCTGCTGTTTGCGAAGAGGCACTGGGTTTCGGTTTGAGCGGAATTCTGGTTGAGTATCCTGTCACCAAGGACAAAGAAGGCAACTTGCTTTATCCGACCCAGGCTGCGGAAACTGCCGCAGGTGTCAGGCCGTACTTTGTGCACATCCATCCAACCAACATTCTTGGCTGGCGCTCCAAGCGGATCAATGGTGTAGAAACGCT
The DNA here is from genome assembly GCF_059418665.1 of Undibacterium sp. GW821-FHT07F11. Lineage (NCBI taxonomy): Bacteria > Pseudomonadati > Pseudomonadota > Betaproteobacteria > Burkholderiales > Oxalobacteraceae > Undibacterium > Undibacterium sp. GW821-FHT07F11. The sequence goes on along the minus strand of NZ_JBWKQH010000010.1, from coordinate 27,872 downwards.
GACGCAATTGCGCTTGCTGGAGTGCATCGTTGAAGATGACGGGGATTTTGGTGAGAAGCAGATTGAGCAGGTAAGGGTACTCTCGCCAGGTGCTTGGCAGACATGGCGCAAGTCCACGGCACAAGACGCTAAGGACGAATGGATATTGCACGAGGCTGGCACTACATCTCTGCAAGCCATTCCTTTTGTGCCGATTTACGGCAAGCGTAAGGGCTTCATGCACTCAGTGCCGCCTTTGATGGAAATGGCGCACATGAACGTCAAGCACTGGCAGAGCCAGAGCGACCAGGACAATATCCTGCACGTGGCCAGGGTGCCCATACTCTCCGTTACAGGTGTCGAGGATGAAAAATGGACGTTGACGGTCGGGGCATCGGCGGCTGTTAAGTTGCCTTTGGATTCCGAAATGAAATACGTCGAACACACAGGTGCTGCCATTGAAGCGGGCCGCAAGTCCCTTCTGGACTTGGAAGACCAGATGCGCCAGGCCGGGGCAGAGCTGCTCGTTATCAAGCCCGGGAACGTTACCGAGGTGCAGACAGTTGCTGACAATGAACAGGGTTCTTGCACATTGCAGCGTATTGCTGGCGATCTGGAAGACGGTATCGACCAAGCATTGCAGTTCATGGCCGACTGGGTTGGGGAACCGCAAGGCGGGCATGTTGAGATATACAAAGACTTCGGCGCGGCCACGCTGGCAGAGGCAAGTGCAGAACTGCTGCTGAAGATGAAACAATCTGGCGATTTATCCAGGCAGACACTACATGCTGAATGCAAGCGTCGCGGCATTCTGTCGCCAGAATTCGACAGCGCAACAGAAGAGAGTCTCATTGATGCACAGGCACCAGCCCTGGGCGCTGAGTAATGGCAGCCAATGACGATCTGCTCGACGCGGCGATCAGGCACCAGATAGAGCTGCAGAAGTACACAAACAGCGTCGTACGCCGGATGATGAAGGTGTTGAATCGCTCTGACGACGCACTGTTCAAGGAACTTTCGGCGGTGCTGGACCGCCTCGATCCTGAAGCATTTACGATCCAGCGGCTTGAAGCTATGCTCGGCAGTGTGCGCGGCATTAATGCCCAGGCATACGCACAGGTGCAAGCCGAGCTGAAGGATGAGCTTCGTGATTTCGTCAGGTTTGAGGTCTCTTATCAGCAGATGACCCTGCAGGATGTGTTGCCAGCCCAGTTTAATGTCGCAGATGTATCGCCTGACCAGGTGTACGCAGCGGCCCTGGCTAGACCGTTCCAGGGAATAATTCTGAAAGGTGCGCTTGAAGATCTGGAAGCGACCAAAGCCAAACGAATCAGGCAGACGATTGCGCAGGGTTTTGTAGATGGCAAGACGAATTCAGAGATTACGCGGCAGATTCGCGGTACCCGGGCGCTGAAGTATGCTGATGGACTGCTTGAGATTGATCGCAGGAGCCTGCAAACGATCGTGCAAACGGCCATAGGCCATATTGCAGCGTTCACCCAGCGGCAGATTCATGAGGCGAATGCCGACGTGCTGCAGGGGCTGCTCTGGTCAGCAAAACTGGACTTGCGCACAACATCAGCATGCCGGATTCGTGACCACAAGTTATGGACTACCGACCATAAACCAGTTGGGCACAAGTTACCATGGGGAGCAGGGCCCGGGGCTTTTCATTGGAACTGCCGCAGTTCTGCGGCTCCGATGGTGAAGAGTTTCAAAGAACTGCTGGACATCGGAATCGACGAGAACGAGTTTCCGCCTGGTGCGCGGGCAAGCCTTGATGGTGCAATACCTGCTAATCAAAGCTATAACGAGTGGCTGGGGAAGCAATCTGCTGACAGGCAGGACGAAGTACTGGGGCCAACCAGGGGCAAGTTGTTACGTGCTGGCAAACTCTCTGCTGACCAGATGTACTCTGCAAAGGGTGAGTTTCTTGACCTCTCCCAACTGAAGGAAAAGTACGGCATCTAGGCTAAAATCGCTGGATGCCAATCAAACTTGTCCATTCTCAGCCACCAGTCGGCAAAGCCGGGGTACGTCAGCGCGTGCGTAAAATGGTACGGCCTGACGGCGGGCTGAGGTGTCCAAACTGCGGATGCCAGACGAGTTTAACCACGGTGAACGGGGCTTTTGTTCAGAATGGCAGAAAGCAGGGTGGTACCGTCATTGACAAGGATGTGTGCGCAGAGTGCTGGCGGCGAGGAATATCAGTCTCTATGCTGCCTGAACTGAAAAATGTAAAGGACGCTTGAAATGGGTAAATTAGCACTTGCTACAAATCACTTCTTGCGGAGTACGTTTGGAGATCCTTTGCCTAATTGGATTCTCTCGACAATATTCGTTAGCCTTGTTTTGGTATGCTTGTGGGCATATATAGACTGGAAACGAAACAGCTAAAAAAATTTTACGGCCCGCCAATTGCGGGCTTTTTGTTTTTTTGGGTAAGGTCAAAAGGATCGAAACTCCAGGTGTTTATCCGCCCGTGACAGCCCAGTCGTTTTGAGGTCGTAGCTCTTTCGAGCTACGGCCTTTTTTATTGCCCAAAGCAGGATTGCAGAGGGCGGAACGAGCCAGGCGGCTCATCAATGGGCGGATGCCCGGAAAGAACTACCATGCCATTCAAATACAATGCTGACGGCAATATCGTCTTGGATGCCGACAAAAAACCGATTTATATCAATACGGATGGTGCAGAGGCACCGTTCGACGCAGATTCCACGGTTGCGACAATTAGTCGCCTGAATAGTGAGGCTAAGTCCCATCGTATTGCCAAGGAAGCAGCTGAAGCAGCCCTGAAACCGTTCAAGGACGCAGGTATCGAAGATCCTGTCGCCGCCGCTGATGCCATCAAGCTGGCAAAAAACATCAAGGATGGTGATTTGGTTACTGCCGGTAAAGTCCAGGAAATCAAGGACGCCGCGACTCGTACAGCGCAGGAGCAAGTGGCAAATGCCACTCGTGCCGCCGAAGAAAAGCAACGCGAACTGACAGAAAAAAACGAAAAACTCACCCAAAATCTGAATAACCACATCATTGGCGGCAGTTTCAGCAGCTCCAAATTCATTGCCGACAAGTTGGCTATCCCAGCTGATATTGCGCAAAAAGTATTCGGTGATCGCTTTAAGGTCGACGATGGCAAGCTGGTTCCTCTGGACCCGGCGGGCAACCCAATTTTCTCTGCTACGCGTCATGGAGAACATGCCGACTTTGAAGAAGCGCTACAGGTGATGGTTGGTCAGTATCCAAACAAAAATATGATTCTCAAAGGTTCTGGAGCCTCGGGTGGTGGGGCAGGAAACAATAAAGGCGGTACCGGCGGCGCAAAGGAAATTCCTCGCTCGCAGTTCTTTGCTATGGCACCGCAAGCCCAGGCCGAGGCCATCAAGGGCGGCGCCGTCGTTACAGACTGAGCGCGCCCGTAACGTATTCGCCGGCTTATTTCGATGAGCCATTTTAATGCCTTGCTGATGGATGTCGGCAGGGTGCTTTGGGCTGGATAGCCTATCCGTTCTGAAAACTCAAATCATCCTACTGGCTCGCTTAATGCGAGCTTTTTTATTCCTGAAAGGCATTGTTCTATGACTACTCTTACCCTCACCGGGCTCATTCCTGACATCTATGCCGCGATGAACGTTATCGCACGCGAACAGGTTGGGTTCATTCCTGCTGTATCGCGCGACTCGACTGCAGAGCGCGCCGCCTTGAACCAGACGGTTCGTTCGCCAGTAGTCGGCGCGATGGCTGCCGAAGACCTGACTCAAGGCGCATATGCTGCTGATCCTGGCAATCAGACCATCAACTACGTGGACATGACGATCTCGAAGCAGCGCTCGGTGCCGTTCGGCATTAATGGCGACGACACTATGCGCCTGCAAAACGCTGGCACATACGCTAATATCAATCAGCAACGCATCGCGCAAGCCTTGCGCACCCTGACTAATGAAGTCGAATCGGACCTGGCAACGACCAGTCGCAATTTGAGCCGTGCCTATGGAACTGTCGGTACCGTCCCATTCGGCACTTCTGGCGACCTGTCTGACTTCGCGCAACCGAAGAAGATATTGAAAGACAATGGGGCACCGTTGTCTGACTTGCATATGGTCTTGGGTTCCGGTGCGATGGCGAATGTAGAAGGGAAGCAAGCTGGCCTGTTCCGTGTGAACGAAGCTGGTACCGATGATCTGCTGCGTCGCGGCGCAGTTAGTGTGGTCCAAGGATTCGATCTGCACAATTCCGGTGCGATTGGCGATCTGATTACTGCGGGTACAGCTGCAGGCGCGACTACCAATAATGCTGGTTACGCAAAAGGCGCGACTGTCATCAACCTCGCTTCAGCAGGTACCGGCACGTTCATTGCAGGTGACATCGTTAAATTTGCCGCTGACCCGAACCAATACGTTTTGGCAACGGGCGACAGCGACACGTCCAACGGCGGTTCGATCACGTTGCAAGCGCCAGGACTGCGCCAAGCCATTCCGGCTGCAGCAACCGGTATCACACTGATTGCAGCAACTGTGCGCAATGCTTTCTTCCAGCGTGCAGCGATCCAGCTCGCAACCCGCGCACCCGCTATGCCAGAAGGCGGCGATTCTGCGGACGACGTGATGATGGTGACAGATCCGATCTCGGGCATTACCTACGAGTTCTGTATCTATCGCCAAAAGCGTCAAAACCGCTACGAGGTCAATCTCGCATGGGGCACTGCCGCGCCGAACCCGCACCTCGGTGGGCATCTGATCGGCGGCTAATCCTGCAACCAGCCCGGCCCGCTACGGCGTTGCCGGGCCATTCAAGGAACAACATGAAAACTCTCCGAATAGTGTCAAGTGACCAAGCCTCGCAAGGCCCGTTTGTCACTATTGACGTTGCCGACTTCGTCATTGGCCTGCATGAGCCATTTTCAGAAGAAGATATTGCCGCGTTACAGGACGCGCCCAGAATTGCTATCGACATGGTCCCGGGCGGCGTGCTATCGATCGAACAGATGCGCGCAGAATTCGATGCAGAAGTTGAGCGCGTGCGTATCACGTTTGCTGAAGAACGCGATCGTCTTGATGCCCGTGCTGCAGAACTGAATGACCAGGCTGAAAAACAGAATGGCATCCAGATTGAACAAGTGGCAGAGCGTCAGCGCTTGGAAGCATTGGCTGCAAGCCTGGAAGCCAAGGGTAACGATGTCACTGCACACATGACTGTTCCGCAGATCAAAGATGCTTTGACAGCCAAAGGCATTGAAATACCTGCTGGCGCAAACAAGGCTGAATTGCTGGCATTGCTGAATCCGGCTGTATAACTATGTCTCTGATCGTCGAAGATGGCACAGGCCTGGCTGATGCAGAGAGCTATTGCTCTGTGGCTGAAGCCAACGCGTATCACGCGGCTCTAGGTAACCAAGCATGGGCAAGCCTGGCCAGTGACACGCTGCGTGAACAGAATCTACGCAAGGCCACAAATTTCATGCGCCAGTTGTATCGCATGGCATGGCAGGGGAAGCCGACCAAATCCACCCAGGCACTTGACTGGCCGCGCTATGACGTTGAGGTCAATGACTACTGGCTTGCGAGCAATATCGTCCCGGTCGATGTCAAGAATGCTTGCGCTGAACTGGCCTTGAAAGCAATCAACGGCCCACTGGTGACTGATCTTACCCAAGGTGTCAAAAGCAAGAAGGTCGGCCCTATCGAGACTGTCTATGACGACAAATCGCCACGGCATACGCAATATCTAGCCGTTGACCGGATGCTGGCACCGTATTTGAATGGTGGCGGCAGCAGTACATTGAGGGTGAGTAGAGCATGACAGTCATAGCATGGGATGGAAAGACGCTTGCTGCGGATAAGCAAAGTACTGCAGCAGGATATGCATATGCCGTAACTAAAATTCACCGCGTCCCAAGCGGGATCGTCGCGTTTAGTGGGAATTCAACACATGCGGCTGCGTTGCTGAATTGGTTCCAAGGCGATATGGACCCAAGGAGCTATCCAACAGAGGCGACGTATGACGATGGTGCCGGTTCACTGCTGGTGACTAATGCCGGCGAATTGCTCCTTTACGACAGCAAAATTGCCTTCCCTGAAAAGGTTGCATCTAAGTACTTTGCGCGCGGCTCAGGTCGTGACTATGCATTAGCTGCACTGCACTTAGGCAAGAGTGCACGTGAGGCGGTTGAAGTGGCCTGTATTTTGGATGTTTATTGCGGTATGGGCATTGATACTTTGGAGCTTGAAAATGAGAATATCAGCCAATAAAAATGATGCCGCTTTCCACACGGGCTATGCATCGGTTCAGATTCTATTGGATGGAATTGTGCAAAAGAACGCGATTGTTGCTGATGATGAGAAGGGGGAAGTGGTGCGGTACGCAATAGATGTCAATGGTGGAATAGTTCCTGATGGTGCTGGTGGTGTCACTGTCGAGACAGTCCAGGGCACAGTGGAAATTGTGTTTGTATGACATTTGATTACGCAGGCACAGCCCAAGATGTCGATGCTACGCTGAAAGAGTTTGGTGGCCCGGTAACATTACGAACGGTAACCGCTCCGACGTACAACCCCGCGACCGGCAAGGCAAGTAGCAGCAGTCAAGACCAGCCGGGCACAGGCGCGGTTTTTGATTTTGCTCTGCATCTGTCTGGTACCGCGTTTCAACCGGGAACGCTAATCGTTGCCGGTGACAAGCAGCTATTACTTTCACCAGTCGGTATAACGGAGCCGCAGCCTGGTTCTTTCGTCGTGATCGGGACAATCACATGGCATGTCGTGGCGACCAAGACGCTTGCACCGGCAGGCATTCCAGTCCTGTATGAAGTTTTACTGCGCAAATGAGCAACGCGGAATTCAAGCGCAACTTTGCCAAAGTACTTGAGCGCGCTGGTGCAAAGTCAGAAACTGTTGTGCGCGCTGCCGCCATGGAACTGCTCAAACGAGTAATTGAGCGCTCACCAGTCGGTGATCCGTCAATGTGGAAAGGGCCAGCGCCAAAGGGATATGTTGGCGGCAGGTTCAAGGCTAATTGGCAAGTGGCCGTTGGCTCCATTAATTATGGTACCGGCGCAGCTCCGGATAAGTCTGGAGCCAGTGCGATGACTCGAGGCGCGGGAACAATAAACGGTTTCCCCATGGGCGCGCAGGTATTTCTGACGAACTCGCTGCCGTACTCCAGAAGAATTGAATACAACTCGTGGTCGCGCCAGGCAAGCGCTGGCGTCGTCAGACTGACCGTCCTTGAATATCAACAAATTATCAAAAAAGTTGCAGAGCAGATTACATGAGCGACGATATCAACATAAGGCGAGCGTTCGAGAAAACACTGGCGGCCATGGTTTCGCCACTGGCTACTGCATATGAGAACGTCGCTTTCACGCCAGAGGCTGGAGTGCCTTATCAACGGATAGCCATCCTTCGTGCAGCTCCCGCCGACCTGGTGATGGGGCGGACGCTTACGCAACTGCAAGGCATCTGCCAGGTGTCGCTTTTTTACCCCCAGGGAGACGGAACTGCTGACGCTGAATTGTACGCAGAGCGTATCAAGGCGCTATTCAAACCACCGCTGAGTATTACTGAGGGTGGCACTCGAGTGGATGTTGTCAACACCGCGACGATTGCCACTGGCTTTACAGATGGTGACAGGTGGGTAATCCCCGTCTCAATACCCTGGTCAGTGTACGTCAAAGGATAACCGGCTTACCCGGACAAGCAGCCCGCCTAATCAGCGGGCTTTTTTATTGGCTCGCCTTGCGGGCTATTTTTAATTGAGGTGTAAAAAATGGCAATCGAACAAGGTGTCTTTAAACAAACGCGAGTTAAACGTCAAACCGCAAAAGGTGCTCTGGCAGGTCCTTCAGGCGGCCAGATTATGCGCCGTGAAAATTCCAAGACTGAAATGGCCAAGGAAACGTACACCACTGAAAGTGAAATAACCAGTTCGCAACAATTGACAAGCGTCCGTCACGGGCCAAAAACTATCAATGCAAATATTGATGGCATTTTGTCGCCGGGCACATACAGCGATTTGCTGTCTGCTGTCATGCGCAAAGACTTTGCTGCTGTGTCTGCGATCACTGGCGCATCAATTACTATTGCAAGTAGTGGCTCTGGTTACACGCTTACCCGTGCTGCCGGTTCCTATCTTACAGATGGTATCAAAATCGGTATGGTCGTTCGACTGACTGCCGGTGCATTCGCCGCTGGCAATCTGAACAAGAATATCCTGGTGACGGGAGTTACGGCCCTGGTACTGACAGGCATTGTGCTGAACAAACTTTCGTTGACGGCGGAAGGCCCAATTGCTTCGGCAACTATTTCCGTGCCGGGTAAAGTGACCTATGTGCCTGTTTCTGGGCACACCGATGTTTATTACACAGTTGAAGAATGGTACCCGACAGCTGGCGTCTCTGAGCGCAACCTCGATGTCAAATATACCAAAGCAGATTTATCTCTGCCAGGTTCTGGCAACGCTAAGATCAAATTCACGGCGTTGGGGCTGGATCAAACATCTGATACGACTGCTTATTTCACCGCACCAACGGCAGAAACAACTACCGACGCACTTGCTGCGGCGAACGGCGCCCTTCTGGTCGATGGTACCGCGATCGCAACTGTCACTGACCTTTCCATCAATATTGACGGTAAAGGTGCAGTCGCCGATGGCGTGGTTGGTTCAGATGTCCGTCCTGATGTTTTCCGGGGCATCGTCATGGTATCTGGTTCGTTCACTGCATATTTCGAAGGCGGCACCGTTCCTGATCTGTATCGCAACGAAACGCTGACAAGTATCGTGTCTGCGCTGACTGCGGGTGCCGATGCCAGTGCTGACGTAATGACATTGACGCTGACAGCTGTAAAGCTCACTTCCAGCACGCCTGACGATAATCAGACCGGCTTGAAACGCACCTACAACTACACAGCACAGCGCAACAGGGTCGGCGGCGCCGGTACCGCGAACCACGCTACCACCCTGATGGTTCAAGACTCCCAGGCATAACGCCTAAATCCTCTTTGGCGAAAGCCATTCACTTGCACCGACTCGTTCGATGTCTTCCTTCGCAGGGAGCATCGGGCGAGCACGGGCTTTTTATTCTCTGCGAAAGTAAATTATGACAACTCAAACACAAAACAATCTGGTTGATTTAGATGCACTGGACACAGTTGCTGATTGTGAAGTCCCACAAGAACTGGAGCTGATGAGCGCTGACATGGTTGTCTCTACGGGCATCCGCGTCCTGGTGCTGGGTGCGCATGCCGAAAGGGTGGTCACATTCTTTAAGGGCAAGACAAAGAAATATGTTGCAGGCAGCGAAATCGCCAAGAAACAGAAGAAGGAAATCGAGTTTGCTCAAAACTTGATTGAAAACAGCACTGCCAGTGAAGTCGATGGCGCTGCAGTGCGCGTCACTGGCTGGAAAGGTGTCAAACAAGACTTTTCCCAGGACACGCTGAAGCGTGCTTTGACACGTAATCCGCATTGGATCAGTCAAATCAATAATTTCTCGGAAAACGTTGGAAATTTTACCAAGAAGCCGTTGCCGAACTCGCCGAATTTGCAAGACACGAGTACCGACTCTCAAAGCGAGACAGCGACGGCAAAAGCCTGAGAGAAACGCTCGAAGTAGTCGAGCGCATGACGGGAAGGATGCCAGCAGAAGGCATCAATCCCGTTGAGTTTCCTCTTGTACTGGCCGAAGAGTGGAGCTGGTTCCTGTCACTGAACGCCAGTCGTCAAACGGGTATGGAACCGTCTCCCATCACTGAAAGTGAAATCGGTTGTTTCTTTCAAAACCGAAGAATACGCCCTGAATTATGGCAAATCGATGTCATCAGAGCACTTGACATCATCGCGCTTGAAAGCACACGAGAAAATAAATGACTGTTGATATTGAAACGATTGGTATCGGGTTTGACACCTCTGGCATGTTGGCAGGCCAGCGTGCGCTCAAAGAAACCGAACAATCCGCCAATAGAACAGCCGACGCTGCGGATAAAGTAGGTGCCGCCGGGTCTCGGAACTTCAAACAGTTTGGAGACTCAGCATCAACTGCCGAGCGCCAGGCAAAGTTGCTGTCGGAAACAACGTCGACCTTGAACAAGGTCATGGGGATGGCCACTGCTGCTTTTGGTGGTGCTCAACTGATTAGCCAGATTGATCAATACACGAAGTACACAGCACAACTGAAACTGGCAACTACCAGTCAGACCGAATTGGGGAATGCCTTGAACGACGTTCGGCGCATTTCCAAGGATGCCCAGGCTGACCTGGCTGGTACTGGTGTTTTATACGCCCGTATCGCCAACGGTACCCGTGAACTTGGTATCTCGCAGAAAAAGGTCGCAGATATCACAGAAGTAGTGAATCTGGCATTGAAGGTAAGTGGGGCAACCACTGCCGAGGCTGCATCTGCACAACTGCAACTTTCGCAGTCTTTTGCATCTGGCACGCTGCGCGGTGAAGAGTTCAATGCTGTCAATGAGGCAGCACCACGCCTGATGAAAGCATTGGCCGATGGCATTGGCGTGCCGGTTGGCGCACTGAAGAACATGGCCTCTGAGGGAAAGATCACCTCTGAAGTAATGGCCAATGTCCTGCCTAAAGCACTTGGCGATCTGCGCAAAGAAGCCGAATCTGTCCAGACTATTGGTGGTGCGTTCACAGTTCTGAAGAACAATGTGCTTGAATTCATTGGTACTCAAGCAGAGGCTAATGGAACAGTAAAGCTTATCGCTGGCGGTATTGGCCTGCTTGCGGACAATCTTGGATTGGTCGCCGCTGCGGCCTCCGGCATGGCTGCAGCAAAGATTGCGGAAATAGTTGCAGGTATAGGTGCGTCGGTCATTCAAAGTACTGCCAGCACTATTCAGTACGCCGAAGCACAAACAGCGCAAAGGGCGGCAGCTTTGGCATCTGCACAAGCAGAAGCCGCAGCGGCAGTCGCTACTGGCGAACGGCTGGCAATGACCCAGGCCGCAGTTGTGGTTTCAAGAGAGGAGGCAGTGGCGCAACTCGCGTCCGCAAATGCATCTTTGGTTTCGGCAGAGGCGCAAATTGCTGCATCCCGCGCGGCAGGCGCACTATCGTTCGCAATGGCAAGTCTCACCCAGGGCGAGGTCGCATTGACTGCGGCCACACAGGCTCGCAGCGTAGCCCTTGCCGAACTTGCCATACTCGGACAGCAGCAGGTGAGGGTGTCGGCTGAAATTGCCGCAGCCAATGCTGCACAGACTGCGTCCCAGGTCGCATTGAATGGCGCAATGACTGCAGGCGGCGTTGCCGGTGGGCTTGCCAGCAAGGCATTGGGCCTGCTTGGTGGACCTATCGGCGCGATATCTCTTCTATTGGGTGTCGGCGTCACCGCCTGGATGGCTTGGAGCAATGCCTCTCGTGAGTCTGAGAAAGCGGCCACTTCCGTCGTGGGGAAGAGTACCGTCGAAATTATCGCTGATCTCGATAAGCAGATTGCAAAGTTGAAGGAGCGCAATGCTCTGGCAGCGCAGCTTGGTGGTATGGCTAAGCAAGAAACTGAATCGGTTAAAGAGCTGGCGCGCCTACGTGCCGAAATGACCGATTTGGAAAAAGGCACGGGCAGTTACAAGGATGTGCAACTTGATATCCGCACGGAACTGCTGCAAAAAATCGGCGCTCAATACGGAACCTTGTATGCCAAGATCCAAAGCGTAAATGAAGAGCAAAAGAAATTTGATGCAACCGGTAAAGTTGCAACTGACCTGGTTGAAGTTCGTGAGCGCCTGCTGGGTGTTAATAAGCAATATCTTGACGACCTGACCAAGCTGAACGCAGCGCGTGAAAAAGGGGCAATAGGCGAACAGGAGTATATCAAGCTCACATCGCAACTTGCGACAGAGACTTACAACAAGTCGAAGGCTGGTAAGGAGGCTGCCAAATCTTCCAAAGAAGCTGGCAATGAAGAAGAGCGCCTGGCAGAACTGTTGCTGAAAACGTCAGGGCTGACACGTTCGTTTTCTGACGACTGGGCCATGCTCAATGGTGCGTATAAGTCTGGAACTGTAACTCTCGATGGATTGATCGAGGCACAAGCGCGCCTCCTGAATCAACAGCCAGCGATCAAGAAGGCGCACGAGGAAATCGAGAAAGCAGAAAAACTGCGTGCGGCAGCTACTGCAGACGTTACTGCCGAGATAGAGAAGTGGCAGATTGCTACGCGATCAGCACAGGATCTACTTGACGAAGAGTACAAGCTGTTTGGCAAAGTCGGAGAAGCCAGGAAGATCGCCGCTGCACAAATCAAAATTGAGGCTGAACTCGAGGCGTTCCTCGTCGAAGAAAAGAAAAAGAAACACACTCTCATGCCCGATGAGATTGCATTGCTCATACTCGAGGCGAATGCTCGCAAGGCAAACATTGCAGCGATCATGGGTGAGAGTCAGGCTTTGTCAGGTGCCGCTGAGTTGCATGAGCAGAACAAACGTTTCGGCTTGGAATACATCCTGGACGAGAAAGAGCGCGCCAGGGCAACTCTTGAAATTGACTCTGAATCGTGGCGACAACGCATTCAACTTGCAGGCGAGGGCACTGACGCCCAGAAAAAGCTGCAAGAAGAATTCGATATCTGGTACCAGAACCAGAGCCGGAAGCCGCAACTGGATGAAAACAAGAAGTTTTGGGAATCATTTGGCAGCACTGCACACGATACATTTATAAGTATCACCAACGGCAGCAAGGATTTTGTATCACGTTTGCGCGACACTTTTAGAAATGGATTCTTCGAGTGGTTGTGGCAGATGACTGCCAAGAAGTGGATTATCAATATTGGTACGTCTACAGGTGACAGCATCTTGGGCGGCGCTGTAAATGCTGTTGCAGGAGGCGCTTCGGGAGGGGGAAGCTCTTTGCTGGGAAGCATGGGCAACTTGTTCTCAGCGGGTAAAACCCTTTGGTCTGGCTTTTCAAGCGGTTTCGCCGCGACGAGTGGCATGGATTCCGGTCTGGCAGCGATGTACAAATCTGCGGAAACAGCTGGCAACTTGACCACTAGCGCGCAAGCAGGTGGATCGGTCGGTAACTACGCCTTTGCTGGTGGTATTGCTGCAGCAGTCTTAGCGGCCATGTCATACAACAACAGCTTGTATCAGAAGGGCTGGGATATTAAAAACGGGTTACAGGATAACTCTGCATCTCGCCTGGTGAACATGGGTATGCCTATGAATGGCCTGGCCTCTTGGCTTGGACCAATAGGCATGGTTAAGAATTCCGATGCCTTGTTACAAAAACTGGGCATGGGTTCGCAGTTGGCATCCTTGCTGACTGGATCCTCGTTGATTTCGTCCCTCTTCGGCAACAAGAATCCAGAGGTAACGCGCCGATATGTCACCGGCACTTTTGGTGGCGACGGATTCTCAGGTCAAAACAACGCGGATTGGCTGTCTAAAGGTGGCTGGTTCTCAAGCGACAAAACAGGCACACAAAGTGCCGCACTGGACAAAGACTTCACAAAGTCTCTGACCAAACAGTACGAAGCTATTACAGCCGCCACGTCTATATTTGCCACGTCCTTGGGTGTCAATGCCGACTATTTGAAGACCCGCACCCAAAATATCAGTTTTGATCTGGGTAAAGACGATGCGGAAAACAAGGCGAATGTTGAGAAACTGTTTTCCGACATCATGCGGGACATCAGCAAAGAGATTCTTAATCTGGGTGACAGCTCAGGCCTAGCCTTAAGCAGCCTGGCAAAAGATGAAGAATCGGCATCTGACACGTTAGCGCGCCTGTCGCTGAATTTCACGAGTGTGAATGGGATTCTGAAAAGCCTTGGCCTGACTTCCCTCGAATTGACAAAGGCAGGTATTAAGGCATCAGACAGCCTGGTGAACCTCTACGGTGGTCTGGACAATATGAAATCCGTGTCCGCTGCGTACTACCAGGACTATTACAGCGACACGGAGAAAGCAGCCATAGTCACTGGCAATCTGACAGACGAATTCAAGTCTGTTGGTTACGTTTTGCCGGAATCCTTGGCGCAATTACGGAAGTGGATCGAGGCTGCAAAGGATCTCGGCACAGAGGCGGGTGATAAAACGTATGTAGCGTTGATGCAGCTCTCTGGAGCTTTCTCAGCTTTGCAAGATATCAAGAAGCCTGCTGATGACAAAGTCGCTCAAAAGTCAGACATCATGCTGCAGATTATGGAGGCGCAGGGGCTTGGCCAGCAGGCGTTGAATCTGAAGCGTCAAACCGAACTCATGCTGATGGATGCTGAGACTCGCGCATTGTCTGAAAAACTCGACGTTGCATTGCGTGAAAAGGCTGAGCGTGAACTGGCTACCCGCCAATCTGAAATGATGGTTCAGATTTTGCAACTGGAAGGTAAAGCTTCTGAAGCGGCCGCGTTGAAACACAAGTTGGAAATGGCAGCGACGGAAGATGGCCTCAAGCCACAGGCAGAGCGCATCTACCAGCTCGGACTTGAAAATGCAGCGTTGGAAGTGGCAAAGCAACATCGAGCTCTTGAGATTGAATTGATGCGTGCTTTGGGTAATGAGGAAGGTGCACTTGCTGCCGAGCGTGCGGAATCACTTGTCGGTTTGGATGATTTCAGTAAGGGTATGAAGCAGCAAATATGGGCGGCAAACGCTGCTCAGGAAGCCATTGCCAAAGCCAAGGCGAGCGCCGAGGCTGAAGCGCAAAGAGTACAGCAAGCGCAAGAAAAAGCCAGGCAGGAGTACGAGTCTGCCTTGTCCAAAGCGCAAAGCAACCTTTCGTCTGCCTATCAGAGGCGCGCTGGCGAGCTCCAATCGCTGATTGATAAAATGGGGGCATTCGGCAAGGCTGCCTTGGACATGCGCGACAGCCTTATCTATGGTGCCAACTCCACATTGGGCACTGAAGCCAAGTACTTGCGCGCAAAGAGCAGCCTGGGCGACCTGACAGCGCGGGCAAATGCGCAAGATTCTTCAGCATTGCCGGAGCTACAGCAGTTTATTGAATTGTCCAGAGCATATAACGCCAGCAATGGCGTATTTGTTGAGGAGTTTGATACTGTCCAGTCCATTTTGGAGAAAGCTGACAAGACAGCGATGTCTCAGGCTGATGTAGCAAAAGCACAGTTGACAGCGCTGAATCAGTCTGTATCTGGATTGATCGATATCAAAGACGCTACAACTGACAGTGCTCAGGCGGTGGTGGACGCGATCAACGCCCTTACTCAGGTCACACTGGGCAATGTCAATGCCGCCAATGCAGCGAACGCTGCAAAGAATGGCACCATCAGCACAAAAGCTGGTCTTACTCCAGATCAGATTTATGGTGGCTTGGCAGGTGAGGGCGACAATCAGCAAAAACGGATGAAGGCGCTCCAGGACGAAGCTGCAAATACTGCAAAGGTCCAAGCCTACATGGATCAATTGCTTCAAGTGGATTTGAAGGCCGCGCAGAGTGGTGGTGTGGATAATCAGTATTACATGGGTCTCAATGACAAATACTACACGCAGGCAGCGTTTGAAAAATTTGCCCGTGAGTTGGGTTTGTTTGCGAATCCGGATTTGCCGACCGCATCCCGCTTGCCAAAGTTCGCGATGGGTGGCGTGTTCACCAACGGGATCGTGTCTCAACCAACTCGCTTCGATATTGGCGAGATGGGAGAAGCTGGCCCCGAAGGAATTATGCCTCTGGCACAAGGACCTAAAGGCCTTGGAATTCGCAGTTATGGCGGTAGCGCTGGTAAGGACAAGGAGCAAATCGAAATTCAAAAACGGCAACTCCAAGAAGCCGAACGAAATAATCGGCTTCTAGAGGAGCAGAATAAAGCCTTGGCTGACTTGCTGGCTGCAACGTTAACTGGCCAAGATCTGAACACTGAAGAAAGAAGGTCATTGAAGCAGTACTTGGGTAAGGCGATTAGTCAAAAGGCGGTGGCAAATGCCTGATCAAATCGTACTTACTGAAATCACTGCATACAACCTCGCTACATCCACGGTCGAGGTTCTGCGGTTTTGTGATGGTCTTGCCTACCGTACCAGGCCATCTGAATCCCCGGCGAACACCTTGTATCGACCATTCCTTAAAGATCCTGGCTGGTCGAGGGTAGATGTCTATAGCAGGCCTGGGCAATACGGGCACAACACGCCAGGCGAGGTAGTGCTGTTTGACCAGAGCGGCGCACTTGGCACTTTGCTTAAGGGATATGCGTTTGACGGACGTAGCATCATCCAGCGTATCGGTGACCGTGGTGCGGCCTATCCGTCCGGATATGTGGTGACATTGAATGGCACCATGGCCGGCTCGCCGGTATTCGGCAGGACAGAGATTACCTTTCATCCATCTGACCTGACAGAATCACTGGATAAGCCACTGCAGTCGGTTCGGTATGCTGGAAGTAATGCCCTGCCTCTGGGTATTGAAGGTGTCGATGACATCAAAGGCCAGGTGAAGCCAATCGTGCTGGCGTTGGGCTCGAATATGTCGCCGGTTCAAGTCAATACCAGCAAGCAGATCTACCAGGCTTCAATCCCAGTCGGCAGTCAGGCAGTAACGATATCGGCTGTCCGGGATAAAGGTGTCCCGATTACTGCGGGCGCTGCTTACACGAACATGGCCGATATGATCGCCAATGCACCTGGAGCTGGCACTTACAGAGTTTTGTCAAATACAACTGATGGCTGCTTTTTCAGGCTGAACATACCACCTGCAGGTCAGATTACCTGCGATGCCGTATATGGCACAACCACTGCACATCGCACTCATGCTCAGGTTTGGCAGCGCCTTCTTGCCTACGCAGGAGTTTCAGGAGGCTCGGTATCGTCAAGCGACATTACCACTCTTGATACAGCGATGCCTGGCGAAATCGAATGCGTGTACATGGACGAGGTCACCGCCATTGATGCCATCCGCGAAGTAGCTGAAAGCGCGGGTTGCGCGTGGTATGGCGATGCCAGCGGTGTGCACAGGATACTGCAATGGACCGCACCGACAGGTTCGCCAGTTGCCACTCTGACGAACTTGCGTACAGACAGTATTGAGATTGCAGACCCTGTGGGTAATGGTGAAGTAGCTCCCGCATACTTGGTGACATTGGAATGGGGGCGCAATTGGACGCGCCAGGATGACAGTGCTCTTGCCGGTGATAAAACAGTAAATACAGATACTGTCCGAGCTCCTGGTGGCCGCGCCTGGGTTGTGGCGCGTGCATGGCTTGCAAGCGAGTACCGCAAGGCATCATCAACTGACGCCTCAGTCAAAACACCGCATCCGAATGCTGTAGAAATCAAATTAAGGTCAATGCTGGCAGACCAAACGCAGGCGCAGAACTTTGCTGACATGCAGTTGGCGCTTTTTAAAGTACAGAGAGATATGACGAAATTATCACAGTGGCTTTCGCCAGATCTCATCAATGTGGTCAGGAGCGGAACCGTAGTGTCGGTAAAAGATGACCGTTGGGATTATGCGAATGGGAAGTTGATGCGGGTTGCTGGTGTGCAGGTGGATCGATACACCGGTAAGACCGAATTAACATTATGGGGGTAGTGTGGCGAATCCGAAATTTTGTTTCCCGAACCATACTCTGCCAACTGCCACCATTACCCCAGTCGTTACTGGATCAGGTTGGTTAAGTCTTACCAACTTGTCAGGTGATGTACTGTCGGAAATGGCACGGTACCCAGGCGTCAATCCGACCAACACTAAATTTGTGATCGATCTGGGCACCATACGCGGGGCAAGCGTCTTTGCAATTCCGTTTAACAATGCCCAACTCGGTGACATGGGCCGCATCCGCTTTGCGACTGATTCAGGCTTTACGGATGTTGTGGCCGACAGCGGCTGGAAAGAGTTCTGGGGCGAAATCTACCCATACGGTTCTTTGCTTTGGGGTCACCCGTGCTGGGTTGACGGTCATCCAACAAGTGAGCAGATCGCTGGTCAAGTGCCAGCTTGGATGTACCTAGCACCTGGCGAGGTTCTTGGCAGATATGTCGAAGTATCACTCAACTTTTCCACCAACACAGATGGATTTGTAGATATAGGGCAGATCGTCGTTTCTCCTGCCGTCTCTCCTGTTTATAACGTGTCTTTTGGTGTCGCCGTTCCGTACCTGAAAGACCCAAGTACAAAGCAGCGCTCAAAGGGTGGGGTGCAATTCTCGGACAAACAAAAAAAATATCTGGCGACCAGGATGCGGCTTGATTACTTGAGTGACGCTGAGACGTATGGGCAGATTTACGAAATGATGAGGCAATACGGCGTTAGCAAGCCATTGTTTTTTATCTATGACTCGGACGCTCATGCTGCGATTCTGATGAAGCAATCGTTCATGTGCACACTCGAAAACATCACCCCACCATCACAGACACGCATTGACCTCAATTCAATGGACTTTGAAATTTCTCAAACATTTTAGGACGCCATGGCATATTTCAACTTCACGATCAATGGCAATACTTATACGAACGATCCGACAAGTGGCCTGCCATACGGCTATAAATTCGCAGGCTACGAGTACATTCCGGCGATGGGCAATCTGTTCACAGATCTTGCTGCAACTGTGGCGACGGTTCTGGGATACAAGAATGCGGCTTACAGTAGTCAGCAAGCAGCAGCCACTAGTGAAAACAATGCAAGTAACTATGCTGGTGCAGCCCTCGCTTCAGCTGTTGCCGCGGCCAGTGCAGCAGGCGGGTTACAGGGCACAAGCACTACTGCGGTGACCATAGGCACCGGTACAAAGACGTTCACTACCCAGTCAGGAAAGCAGTTCAATAACACTTGGGTACAAGCCACAGACAGTGGCGATGCCAACCGGTGGGTATTTGGATACTGCACTTATTCAGGCACTACGCTGTCAATGACTGTAGCCAACGCTACGGACGCCAATGGTAGTGGTTCGTGCTCAAGCTGGGTGATCAGCGTCGGCGGACCACGTGGGCTGGTCGGCCCCACAGGTTCCGTTGGCGCGTTACAAACGGTCTCTGACTTTGCCTATGACCCAGCAACTTCATCTGGCCTGAACATTGGTACCAAGGCTGGTGATCTTCGTGCAGATGCAACGACTACGCATATCAACGCGACGACAACGGCGCTAACGAATAATGCTACCAACTATGTGCAGGTAAATGCTTCTGGCGTCTCCGCCAACACGACAGGTTTTACCCCTGGGTATTTCCCTATCGGAGTAGCGGTTACCTCTGGAGGCGCAATTACTTCTTTCACTGATAAGCGAGGTATTGCGCTGCTGATGAGCTCGGCAGCTCTGAATAAGCTCACACGAACGTCCAATACGATGCTGGCTGCCGCAGACAGCGGCAAATATGTCACTGCGTCAACTACGTTCACGCAGACATTTGACTCCGCTGCAAATCTTGGCGCGGGCTGGTTCGTCTGGTACGCAAACAACGGTACTGGTGACATCACGATCGCCGCAAGTGATGGAGTATCGAACTGGGTAATGTACCCAGGAGCAGTTCGTTTGTTCCAATGTGATGGCACGAACCTGACATCTATTCCACTGCGCGCGGGTGCCAGAACATTCTCCAGTTCAGGTTTTCATACCTGGCCACCTGGCATTGCGACCTGTTTTGTGCAGGCTTTGGGCGGGGCTGGTGGTGGTGCGAGCGGTTATTACACATCAGGATCAAATGGCCAGGGCGGGCCAGGAGGTGGCGGGGGAGAGTATTTGGAGGGGTGGATCAAAGGGGTATCTGCTGGGACAGTAACCACGGTAACGATTGGCGCCGGTGGCGCAGGCGGGCCTGCACGAACATCTAGCAATTCTCCAGCACCAGGATCTAACGGTGGGCAAACTACCTTTGGTACTTTGGTTAAAGCTGCGGCAGGAGGCGGCGGAGGAAGCAGTAGCCCTGGTCTTGGTGGAGGTCTGACGATTGCCAGTGCGAAACCAACGGGCGCAATTTGGCTGACTGGTCACGGCACGATATCGTCAAATTTTGATGTGGGCACAGACGCTGCAGGAGCTTTCGGTGGCAATCTTTCTTCTACCACAGGCATTCCCGGCTATAGATCGCTTCGCGGTGGCGGTGGTGGTGGTAGTGGTGGCGCAATTGACGGTGCACTGAATCCCTATGCTGGAGGAGCTGGTGGGGCTACCGGCCGCAACGCATCCGCACTCACAAACAACACTGGTGGTGGTGGTGCTGGCGGCGCGTCTGGAGTCGCTGGATCTGCCGGGACGCAGCCGACGGATTCTATTGCTGGTCACGGTGGTGGAGGTGGAGGGTCAGTAACATCGGGGACTGGTGGCTCAGGTGGTGCCGGAGGACTGGGGGCTGGCGGCGGTGGTGGTGGTGCCGTGTCTACAGGGACATCTGGGGCAGGTGGTGTCGGTGGGAATGGCGTTTGCATAGTTACGGAGATAATTTAATGACTAAGTATGCAGTAGTAAAAAATGGCGTAGTTGAGAATGTAATCATCGCAGATGCAGAGTTCGTCGCAGGCTTAGAGGATCTGACACCAGTTGCTTTGCCTGATGGCTCGCAAGTGTCAGCTGGTTGGCTGTATAACGGCAGTACTTTTGCTCAGCCCGCCGCACTGGTTTCCCAGCCTGCGGCGCATGACTGGTACATCGACGTCGGCCCATTCTTTGATCGGTTTGGCTCAGCGAAGATGGCAGTGCTGACATCTTCCGATGTAGGTGTGCGAGCCATTATTGAGGATACAAAGGTCAGAAAATGGATTGACCTTCAGAATCCTAGCGTGCCGACAGCTATCGACTACATCATGACTAAAGTCCCATTGCTGACAAATTTGCTTAAGACAAGCATCTTGACGACACCTGTAGCCCCTGAAGAAAACCTGGCTTTAAGGAAGCTGTACTTTTCATAATTGAGGAGTAGACATGGCATTGACCTACGAAATAGCACGGAATCAAATCAACGACGGCGATCTTATCGACGTTATTACACCGCATAGCTTTTTAGGTCATTTGACCAAGTTCTTCACTCGTAAAAAATACATTCACACCGGTACCGCGATCTGGATTGGTGACATGCTCTGCATCGCTGAGCTTAATGGTGGCCGCAATCATTACACTCCGCTCTCACAACTTCAAGGCCTGGACTTTGATGTGTACGCCAAGCCAGATGGACTGGTCGACATCCGGGCGGCAATCATCAAATGGGTTCGGTTGCCTATCGATTACGGCTACCTGGCGTTCATAGTCATTGGCCTGCGAAACTTCTTCCAGATCAAGCAGCAAATCAACTGGAGAAATATCCTGGTTTGTTCGGGTTTGTGTGTCGCAATCTATGAAGAGGCTGGCTGGCCTCGATGCAGTCGCATCATTTCGCCAGGTGAGATGGCAGAGATGCTGGAATTGAAGTTTGAAGTAAGAAAACAGTAGTACCGTAAAAATTCAAAATAAGTCCGGCAGTGCGGATTTTTTTCTCGTCCTGAGAATAGGAAGAGCGATGCCAGGAAATTACTAGCTAATTATGGCCGCTGCGGCGTCGATCAAATCAATTCAGTCGTGTGCAAAACTGGATACATTTAACTGTGCACATTTTAATAAAGGAAATACCATGAAAATCATCAAACTTGTTTTGGCTTCACTCTGCTTTTTGACCGCATCAGCATTTGCGCAAAATGGCAAGTTCGTCACAGATCAACCTGTTTATAACAATCTCACCCTGGCACAAGCCAATTCTGTAAATCCTATCGAAGTGGCCTTGATAGACTTCAGTCCATCTACAAAAACGGTTTCTATCACATACGCTGATGGTGTGACTGTGGAAAATTGGACTTTCACAGTATTGGCCGATGCCAGCGCTGTTTTTGACAACTTTGTTACTGGCAGTCGTGCGCAGGGTGCTGATTGGTATTGGGCACCGCAATACGGCAGCAATGCGCAGCGCAAAGTATCTTACAAGGCGATTCGCAAGGCAAAGTGTGATTACACGACTTTTGGCGGTGGTTTCTGGACAGCGACAATCACACTGAAAAGTGGTGGCGCTTTCACTGCCAGCGGCAACGATATCGGTATTTGCGCACGTCTAACAGATTAATTAAGTCACTATTTGAAGTAAGAAATCAGTATTAACCACAGATCCGCAAATGCGGATTTTTTTACGTCTTAAGAAAAGGAAAAGCGATGCCGGAAAATCACCTGCCAGCATGGGTAGATGCAATCTCAATAGGTACAGTACTGGCCACGTTGGCTGGCTGGTTACCTGCTATGGCCGCTGCGGCATCGCTGATCTGGACAGTGATCAGGATTTATGAAACCAAGACAGTGCAAGGTTGGTTGAAAGGACGAAAAAATGGCAGACGATAACAGGATGAAAATGGCCTTGGCACTTGCAACGGCTCTTGCTGTGCCAGCAGAAGGGCTGAGACAGTATGCGTATTACGACCCGCCAGGCATTTTGACAGTGTGCTACGGCCATACTGGACCCGACGTGCAAAAAGGCAGGTTGTACTCACTGCCAGAGTGCAAAGGGCTACTTAGCAAGGACATGCTCAAAGCAATCAACCAGGTGGAAGCTTGCCAGCCAGGTCTGCCGGTGAATGTCCTTGTGGCATTCAGTGACGCAGCATTCAATATCGGGCCAAAGGTGGCCTGTGACCTGAAAAACTCAACTGCAGCGCGATACCTGCATGCTGGTAAGTTGATCGAGGCCTGCAACCAGCTGCCGCGCTGGAACAAGTCAACGATTCTTGGCGTATTGGTGGAATTGCCTGGCCTGACTACTAGGCGCGGCGCAGAGCAACAACTTTGCCTGAATGGACCAGCATGACGGACTTTTTAAAATGGGGGATTGCCCTGGCCGTGGCCGCCGCATGTTTCGGCACGGGGTGGACTGTTCAGGGCTGGCGTAAAGATGCAGATATTGCTGCTATCGAATTGAAGCAATCTAACGACCAGGTAGCAGTCGCAGAAAAGGCCGTCAAGGATATGAAGGAGGGCAGCCAGAAGATGCACGAGGCTGCCACTGAGTTGACCGGTATCAAACTCAACCTGTCTGGGAAGTTGGACGGAATCTCAAAGGACTTAAAAAATGCACAAACTAAAAACCCTCTGCCTCACGATTGCAAGCCTGATGATCTGCGGGTGCGCAGTCTCGAAGCCGCCATTAGTGCTACAAACAGTGCCGCTGCTGGACAGTAGCCTCGCGGAACCCTGCAAAGTATTGATCGTGCCGGACGTAGCAGATTACGATGCCTGGCAGCTTTGGCTACAGAATAGCGTCTTGCTGGCGTATGGGGAATGTGCAGCCAGGCACCGCAAGGTAGTGCAAGCCTGGCCTAAGTAGCCATTGAATAAAGCAGTAGATTTGTTACCGAGGTTTCGCAGGCAAGTGCTGCGCGTGCGGTAGAGACCGATTCTGCAATCCTGAATAATTGCTTTTTCCCTTGGCGTGAAAATGAGACCTCGATTGCTTTTGTATTTAAGAACAAGTGCTTGCGCTGTAGGAGTGTGTTCTTGGTACGGCGGCACAAATGAAACGCAGCAAAAATCGAATAGGTTTTGATGCGAGGCTCACTGGCGGAGTTGGTACAATTTTTATGCGTTTGTGGCAGGAGCGCAACGAAAAATCAAAAAGAATTAAAAATTTTTGCATCAAAACGCAATTGCGAAATACCTAAAATCGATGTCACGATTTCGAGAAATTGCGATTGCGTTTTGTGGAAACTCGTTAATTGTTTCCATAAATCATTACATAAATTTTTATGGAAACTGTTTTGTAAGTTTTGAAGTACGCAAATCAGTGTTTCCTTGGAAATCAACAATTTACGTGCGTTGTGGACGGTTTGCGAAGATGCGAAAGCTAATGTTTTTTTGCGACAAATCCGTGTCGTTTAAGTTTTCTGACAAAAACATTGAAAATTGCACTAAATAGCCCATTTTTCGCTATTTATTGCATATGGACCGGCGAAAAAACTGCTGTATAGTTTTATCAGGGCGTCAACTGGCATTCACAACTTCTTGAAAAAGTTGTGGTTTATAGAAGAAAACCGAGATGGCAATATAAAGTATTGGACAATAAAAAACCCCGAACAGCTGTGGCGGCAAGGACGGGGCCTGTCGAATCCTAAATTTCAAAAAAAGGACGTAACGTGAAGAATATTATCACTAACTTGGTGGTAAGGGACAGGTGTGTCGAGTCGAAACCTATAGTTTCGATACGGCAAGCAAAGGTATTTATCTCAATTCAACATTTTATTGGCAGCGATGTGGCAGTAAATGATGTCATCAATAGCATCAAGAAAGTCGTTCGTTACAAGGTCTTGGAGGCGGCAGAACGCCCAATTGAGAAAGCCCGAGCAGTGGGTGCGAAATGCGCTAGTGTGAGTATTGAATATGGCACTGAAGACCCGGAGCTCAACGTAGAAATTTGGGATCCCATAAAGTTCAACGCAAATTTCGACAGTAATTTTAGCAAGTTAATCTTTGTGGCCGATGATATGGCACGGGCAGCAGTACAGGATAATGACCGCCCATCAGCCTTGCCAGAGGTTTAATAAATTGAGTGAGATATGTCCATTTAGAATCGAGCTGGCCATGTTTGGTAGTACTTAATACATGCAAGAAAAAACGCCGCGATAAAAGTGCATATTGCAGTTATTCCCATTAGGCCGACCGAGACAAAGGACTGGAATTGCTCGATAAGTGGCCCATAAATGCCACGATGTTCTGATCCCAAAAAGCGAATTGCAATAGCTGCAAGACAGGCAATGACTGCTATCGCAAAAGATATTTTTGCGTTTCGCATGTAACCATGCATCGCTTCAGTGAATGGGGCGTCGAAAGAAAAGTGTGATTTGCTCAATTTTAATTCTCCGTTCTTACTTAAATTTTTATGGATGTGAACATGCCTGGGGTTAAATGATACAGGTCAAGGTGCCACTTGCCGTTTGACATGCCATTGCCTGCATCAGTCATTCCGTGGAAGTCAAGAAATGTAGAATCACGGACTAGGCACCTATGTTTTAATTGCTGGTTATATTTACGAATTGTCAAAATCAATTTGTCAGCTTCCTCTTGCGGTATAGTTGCGAGGTCAATTGCTGGGCAGGGAACTCCAGCAAAAATAAGGCTGTGCCCATGTTTGCCGCCAACCGATGACACGTATTCGAAATACCTGGTCACTGTATTGGAGACTAAGGCACTGATATCTTGGTCACGATTCTTCCTCCAAGTGTTAAGAATGCCCTCGTCCACTCTACAATCGATCTCTCCAAACATCAGCAAGACGGTTGAGCCTTTAGGCAGACGAGCCATAGCATCTTCAAACTGAAACTTGTATCTGTTCGCATGCTCATTTCCAAGGTGCCAGGCCTTACAGCCGATTATCCATTCTGTTTGGCTTCTGAGTTGCTTGCCCTCGTAATTGAGAATCGTATGCGCAGCGCTGAGGCTGTGGCTGTCACCAATAACATGCAGTGTCGGGAGACTTGGAGCTGGGATGCCTGGAAATTCTGAAAGCAAGAGCGTCAAATATCGCCAGTAGACGCAGGCATTCTTATGTTCGCTTTCCAGATTCAAAATCGATGCCGACAGATTCAACAAGTGATTGCAGCTTTGTAAATCGCCTGCAGTATAGCGAAGCACAGCAGCATAAACAGAAGCTTCTAACTTTAGATTGTCCGGGCCGTTCGTAATCACCCAAATAAACTCAGCAATAGCAGTCGCATGGTCGCCGGCATAAAGGGCTGTGAATGCTCGATGATAATGTGCATCAGCAAAAGCCGGATTGATACATAGTGCACGCTCTAAAGCGTCTAGAGCCTCCTGGACTTGTCCAACCTCTACCAATGCAATCGCCAGACAATCATACGCCTCTGCATAATTCGGATTGATCTTGATCGCGTTGGATGCCGCCAGAGCAGCGTCCTTATACATTCCAGCGTCAAGAAAAATTGCTCCTAAATTCTGGTGCGCTTGTGACAGGTTCGGGTTAATTCCCAGAGCTTGCATATAAGCATTCAAGGCCTGGTCATGCTGACCAAGAGCCTTCAGTGCATTCCCTAAGTTGCAATATGCTCCCGCATCGACAGGATTGAGCGCGAGCGCTTGCCGGTGACTTGCTGCCGCCTTCGCATACTCTCCCAGATTCTGCCAGGTATTCCCAAGCGTACTATGTGCATTGGAATCACCAGGCGACAGTTCAACAGCCTTCAGCAGAGCGGACAAGGACTCCTTGCCCTGAAGTTGCAAGCTTGCACCTAATATCTTCCACAAAAAGCCGGACTTTGGGAACGCATTGATTCGCGTCCTTGAAATCGCTTCCAGTTCCTCATGGCGACCAGCTGAGAACATACTCAACATTTGCTCTACTTCATGTGGTGGGAGCAACCTTTTATCAATTTCGACAGTCATCTATTTGGTTTTCTGGCAGTTTGCTTGTTTGTCCTATAGTACTTGCACAGATAGCTTTCTGCCAAGTGTTTGCATCGCACTTTGAATTGCATCAATCTTCGTTGCGTGCTTCAAGTCCACCAGGCGATTTACTGCCTGGGGGGACGTGTTTAACCGGCGAGCCAGTTCCGATGCGGATACCTTCTGTGCCAACATTTCATTCAATAAATGCACTTTGGCAGTAATTGAAAGTGGTAAGTCTATACCAACGTCCCCAGGATCCACGGCAGACGGATGCGGAACAGGGCGCTTGTCCTCGAAGTAGAACTCCATCGCTGTAACTAACGCGTCCTGCGCCGCCTGGCGTGCCTCTTCAACTGTTTCACCCTGCGTAATCGCTTCCGGTATATCTCTAAAAGTAACGACAAATCCGCCAGATGGATCGGGCGCAAAAGTAGCTGGATATTGCATAAAAAATTCCTTATCTATGGAGGTGCGGTTGAGTACAACCCCTTTCGGGGTTGCCTCCTATTTCAGTTTGAGTTGTTTCTTAATCGCTTCCACCGTTCCAGTTTTTAATTCTTCCGATGGATGTCTGTTTAAGGTTGATTGGGTTCCATTTGCGTACAGTTTTAAATGCTTCGTGCCATTCTTAACTACTACACCTTGGTTTTTCAACCATCTTACAAACTCGCTCTGTTTCACCGCACCTCCTTGTGTTGTTGACGATGAATACAGTTTAAACAAAAATGTTTAAACAATCAAGCATTATTTAAACATTTTTGTTTAAATAATTGATTGGACAAGCGCGCCTAGCGATAAAGTGGTTGTCTATGCTGAAAATCTTAAATTATACTGATTGCATATACAGTATTTTTGAGGTGAGTTATGCATACCCGTACAAACATTCAATATTTAATTGATAAACGCAATATGACCAGGAATGCCCTGGCAATTGCCACTGGAATACCTCAACCTTCCATACATAGACTGATGAAAGGTGATACGGCTGAGCCGCGCTGCAGCACGTTAAAGCCCATTGCTGATTTTTTTGGTATGTCAGTGAGTGATCTTCGTGAGACAGACTTGCTCAATCCCGATGCAGAAGTGCCAAGGGTACTTTCAGACGATGAAAGTGAGTGGTTGTCGCTTATGGATGGGCTGGGAACAGACGATATTGCGGAGTTCAAGGCTCTGGCGATGGCTCGACAGCGACGCAACGCAAAGTTGCTTCGAGAACTGACAGATCATTAGTAGGCAGGCAGCAATGAAAGTTCACTTGGTAAGAATGATGCGGAATGGAATCGAACTCAAAAAGAGCATGCTCTATGATCGATTCAATCGCCCGCCGTTCGGTACGTTGCAGATTGGTGATTCCACGGATAATGGCACCCATAGAAATTCAATTCGCGCTTATTTCATCCCTGAGGGACAAATGGTCAGCAATCAAGTTTTGCTTGATTGCCATGTACTATGGATGAATGAGCAGCGGTTTATGTTAACTGGATTTGAGATGGTTAAAACCGTGGATGGAGATGCGCGATATGCTCAATCCTGGCTTTGTATGCTCGATGACCCGCCACCGATGCCTGAGGGGCGTTAAATTATCCTAACAGGC
>NZ_JBWKQH010000009.1:0-340441 GCF_059418665.1 Undibacterium sp. GW821-FHT07F11 | reverse complement strand
TGCGGTCATGGCGGCGGCTCAGCGTCTTGGTGTCACCAAGATCGGTATGGTCGGGAATGAGCAGTTCTTGAAGTAAAAAAAGTCACTACAGGCGCTAATACAAGTTGCGATGGTACTTGTAGTGAATGGGGCAAGTACCAGGCCTGTTTCATTGTGCTGGATGGCAATAGTGTGGTGGAAACAAAAGAGGCAAAATTAAATTTAACGATACCACTTAAATACCTATTGACATCCACTAGTAAAAAAACTTACAGTGAGGCTTAAAATAGTAGCAGAAGTACAGATTCTGATTCGACCTGATAAAACTTACCACCATTTACTTATCAATGAACAAACAAGCAGAACATCTTTCTACATCTGATTTGTCAGCGACTGCATTACAGTCCTCAACAAAACCTGCTTGTACATATTTGATTGGTGCCGATGGTGGTGGTACTGGCACGCGAGTGGTGTTGGCCGATGCCAGTGGTAAAGAACTGGGTCGTGGTAGTGCCGGCCCTTCTGGCCTGGCGCATGGCCGGGATAAAGCCTGGCAATCAATTTTGCTGGCGACCCAGCAAGCTTTTGCGGCAGCAAACCTGGACGTGCCAGCCCTGGCTGATATGGCTGTGGGCTGCGGTCTGGCCGGTGTCCATAATATTCACTGGGCCAGGGAGTTTGTTGCGCTCAATCCTGGCTTCGGTGCTGTCTGTGCAGAAACCGATGCCTATACCACTTTGCTGGGCGCACTTGATGGCAAACCTGGCTCTATCATTGCTTTAGGAACTGGTAGCGTCGGTGAAGTTTTGTTACCTGATGGTCAGCGGCGTGAAGTAGGTGGCTGGGGTTTCCCAGTCAGTGATGAGGCCAGTGGTGCCTGGCTCGGCATGCGTGCCGTCAATCATTTGCAACGTGTGCTGGATGGCCGTGCTGCCTCCAATCCATTTGCCAGTGCAGTGCTGGCACATTGTGGCGGTGATAAAGATGCCGTATTCGCCTGGCTGGCCCTGGCCAATCAAACACGTTATGCCGAACTGGCCCCCCTGGTGATACGTTTCGCTTCAGAGGTTGAGGTTGCACGCGAGATCATGCTCGAAGCCGGTAAAGAAGTCGCCATCATGGCGCAAGCCCTGGACCCCGAATCTGCTCTGCCCATCGCACTGTGTGGCGGTTTGGCAGCGCCAGTAGCCAGCTATTTGCCAGCCGCTTTAAAAGAGAGAATACAAATGCCCAAAGCCGATTCAGCAATTGGTGCTCTCATCCTGATACAGCAGCATTTGCAAGCCAAATAAATACATAAAAAGAGAGAAAGACATGCTGGCACAATTGATAGACTTTAAACCTGATGCAGAAAGTTCTACCCCCTTGTATCTGCAATTGGCGAACAAGCTCGCGAACGGTATACATAGCGGATTGTGGCAGCCGGACGAAGCCTTGCCCTCCGAGCGCATGTTATCTGATACTCTGGAAATCTCACGCGTCACAGCGCGCAAGGCCATAGACATGTTGTGCGAGCGTGGCATGCTGACGCGCAAACATGGCTCTGGCACTTACATCACACCGAAGCTGGAGCAGCCGCTGTCGCGTCTGACCAACTTCAGTGAAGAATTGCGCAACCGTGGTTTTGTTCCGGGTTCACGCTGGTTGTCACGCGAAACTGGTATCGCTTCGCCAGAAGAAATCTTATCTTTGGGTTTATCGCCTAATACCGTGGTATCGCGCCTCAAGCGTTTGCGTACCGCCGACAATGTCGTGATGGCGATAGAAAGCTCGACCATTCCGGCAATCTATATGCCAAATCCTAAACTGGTGAGCGACAGCCTGTACGGTTATCTGGAGTCGCATAATTTGTCACCGACACGCGCCTTGCAGCATATACGTGCCGTCAATGCGACTGCTGAACAGGCGCGCCTGGCGGACATCAAACAGGGCGCAGCGATGTTGTTCATCACCCGTGTTGCCTACCTCCCTAACGGTGCAGCGATAGAACTGTCGCATTCTTATTGCCGTAGTGACTACTATGACTTTGTGGCGGAGTTGTTCAGATGAGCTTGCAACAACAAGTGCAGGGACAAATACTGACACCGCAAGGCTGGGTGCATGGCTCTCTGGTATTCGATGAAAGAGTGCAGACCATCACTGCTGATGCAGAGAGTACTGCCGATGCAGAATCCCTGCATTACATCCTGCCTGGCTTTGTCGATTTGCACGTGCATGGAGCCGGTGGCAAAGACACCATGGAGGCTGGCGATGCCGTCGAAATCATCGCCCGCAAGCATGCCAAACACGGCACCACCAGCATGCTGGCCACCACCATGACAGCGCCGTTGTCTGATCTGGAACTGGCCTTGAAGGCGATCAGGCCGCTGGTAGATAAGCGCAGCAGCGGTTCTGCCCGCATATTGGGTGTGCATCTGGAAGGGCCATATATCAATCCCGGTAAGCTTGGTGCGCAGCCAGATTTTGCTCACACCGGTTCGCTGGAACAGGTACGTCACCTCGATGCAATAGCGCCAATCCGCCTGATTACCGTAGCACCTGAAATGGATGGTCATTTGCAACTGGTGCGCGAGCTGACAGCCATAGGCATGCAGGTGCAGATAGGCCATACCCTCGGGACTTATGAAGAGGGCAAGGCAGCACTGGAAAACGGTGCTACCGGTTTTACCCATTTGTATAACGCCATGTCACGCCTTGATCACCGCGCACCTGGTATGGTCGGTGCAGCTTTAGCGCATGCGCAGTTTTCTGAAATTATTCCCGACTTGTTGCACGTCCACCCTGGCGCCATCAAAGCCGCCATGCGTGCGATTCCGCATCTGTATTGCGTCACTGATTCCACCGCAGCTTCCGGCATGCCGGATGGGCAATACATGCTGGGCCGCCAAGTAGTGCATAAATGCCTTGGTGGTGTGCGTCTTGAAGATGGCACGCTGGCAGGCAGCACCCTGACCATGGATCAGGCTTTGCGCAATCTGGTCAGCATAGGCCTGGACCTGGAAGATGCGTCGAAGCGTGTTTCTACCTACGCAGCCGATTATCTGGGACTGAATGAGCGTGGCCGCCTGCAGGCAGGCAGTTACGCAGACCTGGTTGTGCTGGACCGTCAGCTCAACCTTATCGCTGTTTATGTAGAAGGAGAAAAGATTGACCTCGCAGATGCTTAAGGAAGCCAGCTCTTCCGCTGATTTTGTAGCCGAACAACTCAAACATGAAGGTGAGCGCTATGCCGAACTTGGCGCACACTTGCGCGCCAAACCACCAACATCCGTCGTTACCGTTGCCCGTGGCAGCTCAGACCATGCCGCCAATTATGCAGCCTATCTGATCATGGCCAGGGTAGGGCGCATCGTCGCTTCTTTGCCCATGTCTCTGGTGACCTTGAACAAGGCACCACTGGCAGCCAAAGACGCTCTGGCAATTGCAATTTCTCAGTCTGGTCAAAGCCCTGACGTGGTTGAGCCTATCCGCTATTTCCGCGAAGGTGGCGCTACTACCGTGGCCCTCGTCAACGACGCAGCATCACCACTGGCACAAAGCGCAGAATGGACCATGCCATTGCATGCAGGCCCGGAATTGAGTGTGGCTGCGACAAAGAGTTTTATCACTTCCCTGGTTGCAGGCGCACGCCTGGCAGGTCACTGGCAAAACGATGCAGAATTTTTGGCAGCGATAGAGCAGTTGCCAGAATCCTTGCACGCTGCCACCAAGCTCGACTGGTCACCTGCAATAGAAGTTTTGCAGCCCGCATCACGCATCATGGTAGTGGGCCGTGGTATTAGTTTCCCGGTAGCGCTGGAGTCTGCACTTAAATTCAAAGAGACTTCCGTCATCCAGGCAGAAGCTTTCAGCGGTGCAGAAATCAAGCATGGCCCTATGGCACTGATACATGATGGTTATCCATTATTGATATTCGCAACCCGCGGTCCGGCACAAGCTGGCCTGATTGCCCTGGCAGAAGAGATGCGTGGACGTGGCGCGAATGTCTTGCTGGCAGCACCAGAAGATGTCAAGGAACGTAACCTGACTTTGCCAGTTGCGGCAACACCTGATCTTGATCCTGTGGTTGCAATACAAGCCTTCTACATGATGGCAGCCAACCTGTCGATTGCCCGTGGCCTGGACCCGGACAAGCCAAGGCACTTGAGCAAAGTCACAAAGACAAATTGACACAGCTGAAGCAGCAGGCTATTTTTTAAAAACTTTAAAAATAGATACTGCCCCCAGTATTTTTATTAATGGCAAGATTGGTATGGTTAAAATGCAAAATTGCTTAAAAATATTGGGGAGTATGTGTAAAAGACTGATTTCGAAGTCGAAATTACGCTTGGCCTTGAGCGTGCTGCTATTGAGTTTCGGCTTGCACGGCAATGCCTTTGCCGTGCAGAAAATCGAATTCTGGACCATGAGCCTGAAGCCAAAATTCATTCCCTATTTTCAGGAACTCGTCAAAAATTACGAAGCCCAACACCCCGGCATCAAGCTCGAATGGGTGGATTTTCCCTGGGATATTCTGCAATTAAAACTGATCACCGCCATCGCTGCAGGTACGCCACCAGCACTCGTAAATTTGAGCGTGCCCTGGGCTGAAGAAATGGCGCGCGATGGTTTGCTTGAACCTGTTGATGCCTTGCTGGCAGCGCCAGGTGCTACCAATGACTACACGGATGCAGCATTGGCTGATCTGCGTTTCAATGGCAAGGTCTATGGCTTTCCGCATTACAGCAACGTCAATGTGATTGCCTATAACCGCAAGATACTGGCAGCGGCTGGCATCTTCCAGGCACCACGCAGCATGGATGAATTGCTGACCCAGGCCGTCATGATTTCCCTCAAAACTGGCAAGCCTGGCTATGCACCGGCACTCGGAAAGATCGATGGTTTTTTCATGCAGCAGGGGCTGGATTTGATGCGTGATGGCAAGGCAGTCTTCAATTCTCCAGCCCATGTGACATTGATCAAAAAACTGGCTGCCACTTACAAGGCAGGCGGTTTTTTAAAAGATAAATTATTTGCTGAAGACAATTTCCCTGCCGTGGTAGATGCCTATCTCGGTGGTCGTCTTGGCGTCATGGTCAGCGCACCGACTGCCATCAAACGCATACAGACTGATGCACCAGAAATTTATGCGCAGACCGGTATCTTCCCCGTGCCGCCAGGGCCAACCGGCATTAATGACGGTGGCTGGATGTTTCATTTCGCCATACCTAAAGGTGTAAAGAAAAAGGATATACCCGAAGTGGCAGCCTTCGCCCGCTATCTGACCAGCGATGCCAACCAGTTGACGTTTTCCCGCCAGGCTGGTGTCATGCCGACCACCAAACAGGCATTGATAAATCCCTACTTCAAGAAGATATTACCCAACGCGGGCGCGTCGGAGCAGGCATTGGCGGTTGCAGCAAACTCCATGAATTCTGCCCGCAGTCTGTATGTCAGCGGCATAGATGATTATGACGAATTGCGCCGTTTCCTGGTCAAGGCCGTCGAGGCAGGCGTTACCGGTCGCCGTGATATACAGGAAGCGCTGGATGAAGCTGTAGGCATATGGAACCGTAAATTGCAAGGGCCAAAGTTGCCATGAGCAAGTTGCTTACATCCTTACCTGCGTCCACACCTGTATCCGCAACCAGCAAGCGGCGCAATCTGCTGGCTTATGCCTTTCTGACACCGGCATTGCTGTTGCTGATGATGTTTTCTTTCTGGCCCGTCATGTATGGCTCTTACCTGAGTTTTACTGATTTCAGTCTGATACGCGAAGTGCATTGGGTAGGCTTTGCCAATTATCGCGCCCTGTTTGCGAATGACATGTTTTTGACGGGGCTTAAAAATTCCCTGCTGTTTTTGCTGGTCGTGCCCTTTACGCAATTGGGGGCGATCTCGCTGGCAGTGCTGGTGAATAATCAATTGCCCGGTATACGCTGGTTTCGCGCTGCCTATTATGTGCCGGTAGTGACTACGGTTTCTGTGGTCGGCATCATGTGGGGCTTCATGTTCCATGAGCAGGGCACACTGAATTATGTGCTGCTGCAATTACATCTGATTGCTGCACCGCTGGGCTGGTTATCGGACGATGCGCTCGCTCTGTTTGCCGTGATGTTTGTCTCGTTCTGGCGTGGCCTGGGTTGGTATATGGTGATGTACCTGGCTGCCTTGCAGTCACTGCCCGCCGAGATGCAGGAAGCTGCAACACTCGATGGTGCCAATCGCTGGCAACGCTTCTGGCGCATCACCGTGCCCATGCTGAAGCCGACGATACTGGTCTGCAGCATCATGTCGGTGCTTGCTGCTCTCAAAGCCTATCAGGAAGTCGATGTGCTGACCCAGGGTGGCCCCATGAATTCCACCTTCACGGCCCTGTATTACGCTTATGACCAGGGTTTGAAGCACTTGAAACTGCCGCGCGGTTTGGCTGCGAGTTTCGTTGTCTCCCTCTGCTGCATGGCGATCGCTTTCGTCTGCCTGCGCTGGCTTAAACCTGGGCACAGGGAATGAGCATGCATATCAAAAAAGTCCTGCGCACGGCTTCTCAATATGGCTTGCTGAGTCTGATTGCCATCATCTGTATTTTCCCCTTCTGGTGGACGCTGGTGGTAGCAATGTCCACCGAGGGTAATCTGTTTGAATTCCCCCCCACATTTTGGCCGCGTGGTATTTCGCTGGATAATTTTATAGAGGCTTTCCGCGTCATCCCTATCATCGCCTTCTACAAGAATTCATTGCTGATCACTTTGGCGACAGTACTGGGCAAGCTCGTTGTTTGCGCACTCGCTGCTTACCCCTTATCACGCATGCAATTCAGCGGCAGCAAGCTCATCATGGGTGTGATACTGGCGACCATGATTTTGCCTTCTGAAGTCAATTTCCTGGTCAACTTCATCACCATGACCAAAATATCCCTGGTGAATACTTATACCGCCGTAGTCTTGCCAAATATCGTGACGGCAGTCTCGATACTCTTGCTGAAACAGGCTTTTGATGAAGTGCCGCAAGACTTGCTTGATGCCGCTCGCGTCGATGGTGCCAGCGAATGGATCATCTTTTATCGCATCGTCCTGCCATTGATTACACCCTGGCTGGCCACGGTGGGGATCCTGACTGCGGTGGAGGCATGGAATGAATACATCTGGCCATCGATAGTCATCAGCAAGCCAGAAGATTTTCCCTTATCTGCCGGCGTGCTGTATCTGCGTGGTACATACGGCAGCAGCACCCGCGTGATTGCGGCAGGAACCATTTTGACAGTTGCACCTATATTGGTCGCTTTTTTATTTACCCAGCGCTTTTTTATGCGCGGCATGGATGGAGCAGTGAAATGACGCAAGACAATAAGCAAGACAACAATAAGCAACAAACCCTGACACGCGAAGAAGCACGCCGCCTGGCCGGGCAACTGGTGATGATACGCATGCCCATCACCAGCCTGGATGCGACATCGGCGCAATTTTTAAAAGACAATCATATCCGTGGCATTTGCCTGTTCAGGCAAAACATGGTTGACGAAATCCAGCTGAAAAAACTGACGGCTGATCTGCGCCTTATCTTGGGGGAGGGGGCGCTGATCGGTATCGATCAGGAAGGGGGCGCAGTCGTGCGTTCCACCTGGGTACCGCAGCCCCCGGCGGCAATGTCGCTGGGGGCCAGCGATGATACTGAGCTATGCCGCCAGGTGGGTGCTGCTGTCGCGCGCGGTGTCAAGGCGCTGGGCTTCAACTGGAACTTTGCGCCTGTGCTGGATTTGAATAATAACGTCGATAATCCCGTTATCTCTGAACGTTCGTTTGGCTCTGATCCCAAGCGTGCCAGTGAACTGGCCCTGGCCTGGATGGACGGCAGCCTGGCTGAAGGCGTGGCTTGCTGCGTCAAACATTTTCCCGGTCATGGCGACACCAATGTTGATTCCCATCGTGACCTGCCAACCGTGAACAAGAGCCTGGCAGAATTGCAGGCGCTGGAACTGGCACCTTTCCAGACCGCAGTCAGCCGCAATGCACCAGCGATGATGACCGCGCATATCGTTTACCCCGCACTGGATGCAGAAAACCCTGCCACCATGTCCAAGCCCATCCTGACCGGCCTGTTGCGCGATCAATGGAATTACCAGGGCGTGGTGATTACGGACGGCATGGACATGCATGCCATAGCAGGCCGTTATGGTGTAGGCAATGCCGCTGTACGCGCCTTGCTGGCCGGTGCCGACATGGTCATGGCACTGGGCACCACAGAGACGCA
The DNA here is from genome assembly GCF_059418665.1 of Undibacterium sp. GW821-FHT07F11. Taxonomy (NCBI): domain Bacteria; kingdom Pseudomonadati; phylum Pseudomonadota; class Betaproteobacteria; order Burkholderiales; family Oxalobacteraceae; genus Undibacterium; species Undibacterium sp. GW821-FHT07F11. The sequence goes on along the minus strand of NZ_JBWKQH010000009.1, from coordinate 332,233 downwards.
ACTGGAAACCCTGAATGCCTTGACCGAAGTAATTTTTTCTGGCCAGATTTCACTCGCAGAAGTACAGCAAAAACTGCAACGCATGGCAGACCTGACCAGGGCCTATCCCTGCATAGACACTGCCTACCAGACCGACATGGCAGACCGCATCCTCATGTCCACCGCCTGGAAGCGTGGCCTGACTACCCAGGGCAATGCACAACCGCCTGCGAAGAGCAGCAAGCTGCGCCTCGTCATCAGCGCCGATGTCGTCAGCGATGGCGTTTCAGAAGCAGGCATACCCGCAGCAAAAGTCAGCGCCATGCTCGCCAGTTTGTATGATGTTGATACCGTCACCTTTGACAATGCCGACAGCTTTGACTGGAGCGCCTTGCCAGATGATGGCCGCTTCGTCGTACTGGCATCCACTGTGCGCATACGCTACAGCAAGCAGGTGCGCGACACCTGGAAGCCAGACCTGCACCTGGTCTTGTGGAACCCGTTTCAAATGCTCGATATTCAGGCACCTGCACTCATCACCTACGGCTTTGCACCACCAGCCATAGATGCAGCACGCGCATGGTTTGCCGCAGAAGTGGTCGCCAGCGGCCAGATACCGGTTGTGGGTTTTTCCAGCGCTGCTGCATAAGGGAATCAGGGATGGCCGAAGTCAGACTGCAGCAGATCAGCAAATCCTATGGCAACAACCAGGTTTTGCAAGGCATAGACCTGCATGTGCGCAATGGTGAATTCATGGTCTTTGTCGGCCCCTCAGGCTGCGGCAAATCCACGCTCTTGCGCATGATTGCGGGTCTGGAAGAGATCAGCGCTGGTGAACTGCATATAGATAATCAGCTGGCCAACGATATTCCGCCCGCCAAGCGCGGCCTGGCCATGGTGTTCCAGTCATATGCCCTGTACCCGCACATGACCGTGTATGAAAACATGGCCTTCAGCCTTAGCCTCACCAGCATGAGCAAGGCCGAGATAGACACAGCCGTACAACACGCCGCCAGCATTCTGCAAATGACTCATCTGCTGCAACGCAAGCCGCGTGACCTGTCCGGTGGCCAGCGCCAGCGCGTCGCCATAGGCCGCGCCATCGTGCGCAAGCCCGGCCTGTTCCTGTTCGATGAACCGCTATCGAACCTCGACGCCAGCCTGCGCGTACAAATGCGCATAGAGCTCAGCAAACTCCACAGGGAACTTGCCGCCACCATGATCTACGTGACGCACGACCAGGTAGAAGCCATGACCCTGGGCCAGCGCATAGCTGTATTCAACGGCGGCAAGATAGAACAAATAGGCGCACCGCTGGAACTCTACGACAAACCCGCCAACCTCTTCGTCGCAGGCTTCCTTGGTTCACCGAAGATGAACATCGTCAAGGCCAGGGTATTGCGCAATCTCGGTAATGAGGTAGAACTGCAACTGGCAGCAGGCACTCATATCAGCGTTCAGCTTGATGCCAGTAATTTACAGACAGGCGACGAAGTCAGCCTCGGCATCAGGGCAGAACACATCCTGCTGGCATCACAAACCACGGAGCACAGCAATCAGCTTGAAGTCTGCATCAGCTTTGTTGAACATCTGGGCGATGCTTCCATCGTCTATGCGACACTGGCGGGTGAAGAAAACCTGTTTGCTATCAAGCTGCCAGCGGATACTTCAGACCTGTATGCGGGAGCTGATCTTTGTATACAACTGCCGGGGCATAGGTGTCATGTGTTTGATGGCAAGGGTGTCGCATTAGGTCGGTAACACCGGGCTGACGATGAGAGTTATTCTAGTAGAATAACTCTCAGGATAATGATAATAAGCCTGTCAGCACAACCGACAAATTATTTCTTGCCGTCACTCAAAGCATAGGCAACGATGGCATTGGCGTGACCATGCCCCATCTCATGTTCAGCCTTGAGCTTGTTAACAATCTCCATGTGCTTCAACCCCTTGTTCTGCTGAACCAGATCCAGCCAGTGCTGGATGGGCTTGCCGTACTTCTTTTCTATCGATGGGAGATAAGAGGCTGGGCCTTTGACTTTTTCTTCTTCAGACATGTGATACTTCCTTTCTCTGGTTTAGTGAGGCGGGGGACGTAAGCGGCAATCTGCATAAGGTATAGTTCTTACATAAGCGAGCGCATTCTGATTGTATATATTGTAATCTAAAGAGCAACATGAACATGCAAAGTAATTTATCTGAATTGGAAGACTGGCAGGCTGTTACTAACTGGCCCAAGTCAATTATTTATCCAGATGCTTACGATGGAGGGGAAACATTGGCACTAAGCTGGGATCTTGGTGCCGTTCCTGACAATGAAAAGAAGAAAGTGATACAACTTTGGAGCGCTAAACTTCCCGAACTTACTAATGTGCGCAGATTAAGCCTTTGGACTCATGTAACTCAACCAGTATTTGATGCTGCATGCAAAATGCCTGCTCTGGAGCATTTGCAAATTAAGTGGAGCAATCTAAAATCTTTACAGGGTATTGAGCAGCTTCAAAATTTGCGACGATTGAATATAGGAAGCTCCACGAAAATTGACTCTTTAGATCCATTGCGAAAACTGAGTCAATTAAAGGTTTTGGAGATTGAAAATTTCAAATCGATTTCAGATTTTTCTCCGCTGCTTGATTTGACTTTGCTTGAGTCTTTATCGGTTACCGGAAGTATGTGGTCACGTCAAAATTTGGGTTCGATAGAGCCTTTTGCCAAGATGACCTGGCTCAAATCACTTTGTATTGATACTTCACATATTGCATCGATTAAAGCTTTAGCAAGCTTAAAAGGACTGCAGTACTTGGGCGTTGGAGGACGTCTTCCAATGGAAGAGTATGCCTGGCTTTCTGCCAAATTACCGAATACACAGTGCAAATGGTTCTTCCCTTACCTAAATTTTTCTGCATTAGAAACTGGGCCATGTGAAAAATGCAAAACGGGATCGAAACTGATGCTTACTGGAAAAGGTGCACGCGTTTTATGCGAAGTTTGTGACAAGGCAAAAATTGAAAAATATAAGGCTAGCTTTGAGGCAGCTAAAGCCGCTGCTTTTGATTGAGTATTCTTAAACCAGTTGCTTCACAATGAAGCAAACTTCCCCGCCAAAAACTCCACCAGCGCCCGCACCCGGTTCGGTATAAAACGCCCACTGGGCAGCAGTGCATGCAAGGGATAAGCCTCAGTCTCCCAGTCCGTCAGCAGTGCCACCAGGCTGCCATCTTCCAGCTCTTGCCTGACATCGATCAATGATTTGAAAATGATGCCAGCGCCTGCTATCGCCCACATGCGGGCCAGTGAGGCGTCGTCGGCGCTGCGGTCGCCTTTTACTCTGACTTCCTTCCATTTGCCGTTTTGCCCAAAGCGCCAGGTTTTGTGCAGGCGGCTGCTGCGTTCGAACAGCAGGCAATTGTGCTGGGTAAGGTCTTGCGGTGTTTGCGGGGCGGGGTGGCGGGCCAGGTAGCTAGGGGCGGCGCAGAGTATGGGGCGGCTTTGTGCCAGTACCCTGGCCACCAGGCGTGAGTCTGTCAGGGTGCCATATCTTATTGCCACGTCGACTTCATCACGTACTACGTCCAGTGGCCTGTCACCGACATTCAGCGCCAGTTGCACGCCTGGATGCAGTGCCAGGAATTCATCCAGCCAGGGTAGCAGGGTGGTGCGGGTCAGGTCGGACGGGGCGGCGACGCGTATCGTGCCGACCAGAGCGGTGCGGGCTTCTGATACCTGGGATTCGCCTTCATCGAGCAAATCAAATGCCCTTTGTGCATAGTCGAGCAGGATTTGCCCTTGGGCGGTGATGCGCAGGGCGCGGGTCGATCGTTCGAACAGGCGGGTGCCCAACTGGGTTTCCAGGCGCTTGAGGGTGGCGCTGGCGGCCGCGGGTGTCATGCCCAATACGCTGGCTGCGCCTGAAAGTGAGCCGCAGCGTGCGGTTTGCACGAGTACATGCAGGTCGCTGAGATTTTCAATTTTCATTTGAAAGTGATAGTTATTTATCGGTCTTATCAATTCATGCTTCAGATTCTACAATGCTTGCACTGATCTGGAAATGTTTCTGGACACCATACCGATACTAAAAATACTCAACATACTCAAGGACTTAACATGAAAGCCATTGCTTACCGCCATTCTTTACCTATCGATAACACTGCATCGCTGGAAGATGTGGAATTGCCAAAACCAGTGCTGGAAGCGCGTGACTTGCTGGTGCGTGTGAATGCGATCTCAGTCAACCCTGTGGATACCAAGGTCAGGCTGGGCCGCGCACCTGCTGAAGGCCAGTTGAATGTGCTGGGCTGGGATGCGGTAGGCATAGTGGAAGAAGTTGGCGCTGCAGTCAGCAACTTTAAAGCTGGCGACCGTGTGTACTATGCTGGCGCGATAGACCGCCTCGGTGCAAACAGTGAGTTGCATGCTGTCGATGAACGCATAGTCGCCAAGGCACCTACTACACTGGATGATGCACAAGCCGCTGCCTTGCCACTGACGACCATCACCGCATACGAATTGTTGTTTGAACGCCTGGGCGTTGCCAAGAACGGTGGTGCAGGCCAGACCCTCCTGGTGATAGGTGGTGCTGGTGGCGTTGGTTCCATCCTCATACAACTGGCACGCCAACTGACACAATTGCGTGTGATTGCCACTGCTTCACGTGCCGAGACACGTCAGTGGTGCCTCGATCTGGGTGCACATGCAGTGATCGACCATTCCAATCCGCTGAGCGCTGAATTGAAAGCCATGGGTATCAATGAAGTTGATATCGTTGCTGGCCTGACGCAGACAGCACAGCACTATGCAGAAATCATCGCCAGCCTGAAGCCACAAGGCAAGCTGGCTGTGATCGACGACATGGTGGCACTGGACTTGATGCAGTTGAAAGGCAAATCCATCTCCCTGCACTGGGAAATGATGTTCACCCGCTCGATGTTCAAGACGGTCGATATGGACGAACAAGGCAAGCTGCTGGCAGAAGTGGCGGCACTGGTGGATGCAGGCAAAGTGCGTACAACTGTGAATGCGAATTTTGGCAAGATCAATGCGGCAAACTTGCGCAAGGCGCATGCGCTGATAGAAAGCGGCAAGGCGCAAGGCAAGGTTGTTCTGCAAGGCTTTTAATTTAATCTCACCAGAAATAACCGGAAAGTTGTTATGCAAACGATGAACATCAATAAATCATTTGCGGCTGCCAGCATCACTTGCGATGCCGCGCACGCCCTGATCAGCGCAGCCAGTGCTGCCGCCCGTGACATCGGTATCGATGTCACGATAGCAGTCACTGACAATGCAGGTCATTTGAAAGCATTTGAACGTGCAGACAGCGCCGCATTTTTGACTGTGGATGTGGCAATCGACAAGGCCTGGACTGCAGCTTCATTTGGTTTGCCTACCCATACCTGGACTGCCATCATCAGCAATGACGTGGTGGCCCAGCTTGCCCACAGGCCGCGCCTGGTGGCGGTTGGCGGTGGCTGCCCCATTATTGAAAATGGCAAAGTCATCGGTGGTATAGGCATATCAGGCGGTAATGCACTCCAAGACCAGCAGGCGGCAGAAATTGCATTGGCTGCACTGGGCTTTGAAGTGAAGGCATAGGCTCAGACCCAGGCCCAGTCCATTTGTTGAGAGTGCATGCGTGTCATGCACTCTTTCTTGTAGAGATCAAACAACATGACAGCTATCATTATCCGCTCATTCGTCAACATTCTGGCTACGGTTTTACTCGCCCTTAACATGTCCGTTGCTAGGGCAGAAAATACCAGAGAGGCAGATGCCGTAAAAGCCGCATCGGTCGATTTTTTCAATAGCGTCAGCCAGCGTAATTTAGCAGCAGTTGCCAGATATCTTGACACTGAAGGTTTCACAGAATTCGTTCCTGAATCAGACAAACTCTTGCAACTGAATGCGAATGCCTTTGCGGGACTATTCAAATCCGGCGCGCAAATTGATTTGCGTCTTGTCGATGTGCAGGTCAAGGCCACGGCTGATGCAGCGATAGTCACTGGCACCCGTACTGGTGCGATTACCAGGCCGGGTGCGGCAGTTGTTGAGGGTAAATCGCTGATCACGATGGTGTGGTTTAAAAAGGATAATGCCTGGCTATTGAAGCATATCCATCTGTCACCTGTGACCAGCAATAAATAATCGACGACTAGAGGCGTGGCAACCACATGCCCATAAACGCCACAAAGATACCCATGCCGCTGGCTGCACTTAAAACCAGCAATATCCCCGCCATGCTGAAGTGAACTGCTTTGTTTTTGCTGTCTTGCGCACGCAAATATAATTCACAGACGATCAACGGTATGAGGGAATTGGCAAAGGAAATGAAGCTCAGAAATGGTCCTTCAAAAGTCTTGGGATTAAAACCTGCCGGGCCATGGTTGATGGCTATCCAGAACATCAGGCCTATGCGGAAGAACCAGACACCATTCGCCACAAGAAACAGGCGCAGTGCCCAGCGGCGGTGAAGGGCGAACTGGCGGGCGAGAGCATGGCGCAAGGCCATGCCTGCGCAAACCAGGATTAATACTGCATTCAGGCTGACACCCAGATGCTGGGTAAAGTCACCAACACCATTGCGTAACCAGACCATGTATAAACCAGTCGTAGCGGCAATGATGAGGCTGGACAAATAGATGCGCCCGTTCCAGCGATGGAATCTTGGTGCTCGTGCGCGGATTTGCGGGATCATCTGCAATATGCCCGCCAGGGTAATACTGGCCGCCAGAAAGATATGTGTAATGATGGCGAAATTGCCTGCGCTGTCGCCTTTGATATAGCCGTGTGGCAGTACTTTGCTCCATGCAGCAAGATCGCCTTTCATTGCTGACAGAACGTAAAAACCCAGAATGTAATACACGAATAAAAGTTGGCCTATGACGGCAACTGAAAACCACAGTACTGCGGCATATTTCAGGCAGGTACGGGAGATTTTTTCTATTCCATATTTTTTCAATGGTGGTGCAGCTTGTGCAGAATATAAATTACTCGTTTCGAAAACAGTATCTTGCGTCATTTGAAAACTCCTTTTAATGAAGTGATTAGTCGTGCCTGATCCTGCCGTACAGGCGTAGGTGTGCTTGCAAAGCGTGCCTGCAAAGGCGGCTTTGCTTTTATGGTTTGTTGCTGAAGAAAATCAGTGCGGTGCTACATCTGCCTGAAAAGATGGAGGTAGCTGCGGCTGACTGGCAATACATCGGGGCGGCCGCGTATATGCAGTTCAGCAGTTTCATTCATGCCGCGTGTGACTTCGCTGACATAGTGCAGATTGACGATGACAGAGCGGTGGGTTTGCGCAAAACGGTCAGGGTCGAGTTCATCACTGAGTTCACGTATGCTCTTGCGTATCAGTGCATCGCCACCTTCCCAGGCGACCAGGGTGTATTTGTCGTCAGCGCGCAGGAAGGCGATTTGTTCTACCGGTATCAGGCGCACGCTATTGCCTACTGATGCCTTTATCCATTGCAGGTAGTTTGGTTTTGGGTTGCGCTGGCGCATGTCGCTGGCCATACGGTCAAGCAGGGCATCATAGCTTGTGCCTATGTCATTCGCTTGCGTCAACCGTTGTTGCAGGCGCGTGATGGTATCAGCCAGGCGCGCTTCTATGATGGGCTTGACGAGGTAATCAAGGGCACCTTGCTCAAACGCCTGCACTGCATATTGTTCATAGGCGGTAAAGAAGACGATATGCGCCCTGCGTGCGATAGACCGCGCAGCTTCTATGCCATTCAAGCCGGGCATGTGCACGTCCAGGAACACGATGTCGGGCTGATGGATGTCGAACATTTCCACCGCTTCACGGCCATTGCGTGCTTCATCGATGATATGCAGTTCTGGCCACAGGCGTGCCAGGTTGGTGCGCAGATGTTCCCTTAGCAAAGGTTCGTCATCGGCGATCAGCGCAGTAATCTGCTTCATACTTTGGCTCCCGGATGAAAAATTAACTCAACGCGCAAACCATGTGGTGTCTGCTCATGCAAATCGACACGCGCATCCTTGCCAAAGCAGGCTTGCAGCCGCGCTTTTACATTGGCCAGGCCGGTGCCTGGCACGGCAGTTTCTGCCATGCCTGTGCCTGTGTCAGCTACCCAAAGCGTTACCATGTTGTTTGCGTCCTGCTTGCCGCCGACTTCGATGCTGCCACCTTCTGTGCTGGGGTCTATGCCGTGGCGCACGGCATTTTCTACCAGCGTCAACAAAGCCATGGCAGGGAAGCGCTGACCCTTCAATTCAGGTGCCAGCCTCAGTTCAAATTGCAGGCGGTCAGGCATGCGCATGTGCATGATTTCGAGATAGGCGCTGACCAATTGCATTTCATTTTCTAATGTCGCCTCCGCATCATTCAGGCGAGGTATCGCGGCGCGCAGATAGGCAATCAGATGACGCAGGACTGGTGCTGCATTATCTGAACCAGCTTCAACCAGGGCTTGCACATTCGCCAGGGTATTGAACAGGAAGTGCGGTTCTATCTGCGCTTGCAATAGCCGCAGGCGGGCATCCAGCACTTCGCGTTCCAGCGCGTTCTTCTCCAGTTCCAGTTGCAGGCGGTCTGCACGTTCACGTTGCTTGCCTTCGCGATTGATAGCGACAACGGCAACGATGGAACCAAAAAACAGCGCAAAAATCGTACTCGTGGCAAAACCTGACAAGAGATTATTCGCCTTGATGAAATTCATGAAATTGCCCGCTATCGCCACATAGGCTGTCAGACTGGCAAACGGGGCCAGCAAACAGACCGCCGCTACTCGTACCAGCCAGTGTGGTATCCAGCGTGGCAGCCACAGCAAACGCCAGGTACCTGAGACGGTGAACGCCAGCAGCATGACCATGGCGATGAATGTCGTGCGCCTCAGCACCAGCCAGAATGGCGACTGGAAGACGGGCGTGGTCACCCAGGCGATCAATACACTGATGATCAGCACCACGGCAATTTGTCGCGGTCTTGGCAGTGCAGGCCAGCGTGGGCTTGTGGTAGTGACGGTTTTCATGGAGCTAAGATAGCTGCAACTGATATTTTCGACAAGCAGCTCAGTATGGATATGCGGCTAATGACGGTTTTCGGGGCTTGAATGACGGAAATGCCGGTAAATGCCACTGCCAAGGCTTAACTATAATTTGCAAATATGAACCACTTCCAGAAAGTATCTGTCCCTTTTTAACGTAAACTGAGTGGTATCAGCGATATATTGGATTTGGCCGTATTGAACCAATTCAGGAATGAGAATGCAATGATGAAGAAATGGATGTTTGCAGCGACGGTGCTGGTAGCATCGCCAGCAATGGCAGACACTTTTCGCATTGCTTATTACGAGGGTGGCGATGCGCCCTTTGTCTTGCTGGACAAGCGCGGCCCCAGAGGTATTTTCCCTGACCTGATGGCAGCTATCGTCAAGCTGAGTGGCGACAAGCTGGAGCAAAAGTTTCTACCCATGCGCCGTCTGCTCAAGTCATTTGAGGATGGGCAACTCGACATGGAAGTCGGGGCAAATCCAAAATGGCGCAGTAATTCGCCAGTGCCCGGCGTGTACAGCATAGCCTTTGGTTTGCCCAGGGCAGTACTATGTTTTCGTCCCGGCGAAACACCCAGGGCACAGGCAGTCACAGATTTTTATGGCCAGAAGGTGGGTGTGATTTCTGGCTATTCCTATCCCGAATTTGAAGCTGCCTTTGCCAGTGGCAAAATACAAAGGGAAGACATTTTCAACTCCCCCAATCTTTTGCTGACCTTGCGGGCAAAACGCTTTGACCAGATCATCATCAGCAACTATGTACGGCAATACTGGACCAAGGTCGATGCACAGCGCTATGGCTGCGATGAAGGCCGCATGATAGATGAAAGCGAAATGATGCTGAGGGTGCACCCCTCCAAAGCCGACGCTTTGCCACGCCTGAACGCTGCTATCGCCACCCTGAAAAAGAGTGGTGAACTCGATGCAATCTTCAGGCGCTATACGGATTGATGTGATTAATTGACAGACTCAGGGCGCTGGCGGCGATGCTGGTGATGCCAGTGGTTGACCTTTTTCGACTACATATACACCAACCAGTTTGATGGGGTCTTTGCCATGATTTTTTGCACTATGGACGACACCGGCAGGTATGACAAATCCTTCTCCCGGTTTTACTTTACGTGGCGGCTGATTGGCGATCAGTAACTCCACCTCTCCATGCATAACATAGCTGATTTCATCACCAGGATGGGTATGCCAGTCGACCTTGCCACCAGCGGCTATATCAATGCGGAAGATGTAATCTTCCTTGCCGGGAATCGATGAATCGGCCTGTATCACGGGGGTGCGGGTAACACCTGAGTTTTGTGCCAGCAGGTTGGTGCTGATCAATAATAAGCAGATGGCAGTCAAGTGGCGCAAGATGCTGGTTTTGGTCGAATGCAAGATAAATCTCCCGGTTGAATAGACATGCGCTGTTGTACATGTTTGCGCATGGTTATAATTACAATCCTTTTTGATAAGAGAGTAAAGGGAAAATGAATTTGTCTTCGACAGATGTTGTTTCCTGGGTGTTTGCTGCTGTTTTGAAATGATGCGGACCACGGCCCGCATCATTGACAGAAGGACTGTCAGGCATCGGCAGTTTTTGCCATGCCTTCAGCCACTTCGTTACTGTTGCCTTCTTTGCCATACGTTGCGCTGTCGCCAAAAGAGACAAAGCGCGTCATTACCAATACGGGGATAGCACTGAGCAAGACCCAGATAAAAAAATTCTTGTAGCCGAGTGCCAACTGTATGTCGCCGCTGATGGTCTTGAACAAGACAAAACCGAGCTGCATGACCCCGGTGCCTAATGCATAGTGGGCAGTCTGGTACTTGCCGACAGCTACAACCTGCATGATGAACAGGATCAAACCAACGAAGCCAAAGCCGTAACCAAACATTTCCAGCGCCAGGGCGGTAGTGATGATGCTGATATTGTCAGGTAGTGTGGTGCTGAGGAAAAAGAACACCAGGTTGGGCACATTCATTGCCAGTATCAGCCAGGGCAGGGCGCGCTTTAGACCCAGCCAGGACGCAAAATACCCACCAAGCACGCTACCACCCAAAAAGGCAACGGTGCCAGCCGTGCCATAGGCAAGGCCGACTTGCTCGGTCGTCAGGCCCAGGCCGCCCAGGTTTTTAGCTTCGCGCAAAAACAAAGGGCCTATGGTTTGTATCTGCCCTTCGGCAGCACGGAACAGAATGATGAAGGTGATGGCCAGCCAGATGCCAGGCTTCTTGAAGAAATCAATAATCACATCTTGCAGTGTCAGGAAAACGCTGCGCATGGAAGCTTCGGTATTGGTGTTTTTTGTGCCAGGCAAAGCCCAGCTGTGATACAGCCCAAGCACGACCAGCATGACACCCATGATGGCGAAAATGACAGTCCAGGCCTGTGCCGGTTCCAGGCGTTTTTCAAGATAGCCAGCCAGGTAAACCAGCCCACCCAGAGTGATGAATTTGGCTGCATTATAGAAAGCACCTTGCCAGCCTGCATATTCAGCCTGTTGCTTGTTGCTGAGGCTGGCGATATACAGGCCATCGGCTGCAATATCGTGGGTGGCCGAGGCAATTGCCACGACCCCAAGCAAGGCAATGCTGATAGCGAAATACATGGGCAATTGCAGCGACACGGCCACCAGGCCCAGCGATACGCCACCTATCAACTGAAATGCCACAACCACGGCCTTTTTACTGCTGGCAGCTTCGAGGAAGGGACTCCATAAAGGTTTAAAGACCCAGGCCAGGCCTATCAATCCTGTCCAGCGGGCGATATTGTCATTTGCTACCCCCATGCTTTTATACATGAGGCTGGCAACCAGGGCGACTGCATAAAATGGCAGCCCTTCGGCAAGATACAAGGTGGGCACCCAGCGCATGGGGTGGGGAGTCTTGGTTTTTTCTATGCTCATGGACATGTCTCTACTATTTAATTTTCTTAAAACCTAGTGTGTTTGCGCTATGTATTTTTTTGTGTTTTCTTGCCAGCACTGCAAACATACTAGTCACAAAATTGTCGGTCAACTGGTTTTATGTTTGCAATGCCACTTAAGTGCCAGTAAGATGTGGCGTGCTTTAAATTGGTCTCGATTAATGCTTTTCGTTTTGAGGAAAATTTCATTTTTTTCCTATGAAGGGAAGTTTTTATGTCTTGTTTTAATAGAAGAGGCCAGATTCAATACCACTTTGTCAGATTTTAGCACTGGTATTATCCCGCATGTTGATCGACGATGTGCTTTTTATGACGATGCGATGCTATGGCCAACAGGAATTGGTATTTCTGCACTGGTCTCAGTACGCTTTGGAGTTTGATATGTCTACAGTAAAACGTTACGCAGCGCTGGATGCCATGCGTGGCCTGACTGTTGCCGCCATGCTTTTTGTGAATAATGCAGGTGACTGGTCACATGTGTATCCCTGGCTGGAGCATGCAGCATGGCATGGCTGCACGCCTGCGGATTTTATCTTCCCATTTTTTCTGTTCATACTCGGTGCGTCTTTAGCCATGTCTCTGGATGCACAAGTCAGCAAGGGCATGGATGTGGCTTATATCCGCAAGAAGATACTCTGGCGCAGTTTGCGTCTGTTCACGTTGGGGATAGTCCTGCATCTCGTTGCCTGGGCCTTGATTGATGGCCGTAATTTCAGATTGCCTGGTGTCTTGCAGCGCATAGGAATTTGCTATGCAGTGATTGCCTGTCTGATTACCTATGTGCGTCAATTGTCCAGTCAGGTATTGCTATGTCTGGGTGCCATGCTGGCGTATTGGGCTTTGCTGTTCTGGGGCGGTTCGTATGAACCGCATCTGAACCTGGTGGACAAGATAGATAGCGCGATACTGGGCAAGCTGGCCTATAGTTATGACGCGCAAACAGGCCTGGCACAAGACCCGGAAGGTTTGCTGTCGACTTTGATGGCAATGGCAAGTGTCTTGATGGGCGTCTGGGCGGGCAGGGCCATGCGCGACGCTCAACTGATGCAGATGCTGGCTGGCGCGGCTGGTTTGATATTGCTGGCCCTGATCTGGTCAGCATATCTGCCTTTCAACAAACAACTCTGGACACCATCCTTTGTTTGCTGGAGCAGTGCCTGGGCGATATTGTTCTTGCTTGGCATGCATCTGCTGATAGACAAGCATGGCTGGCCAGCAATCGGTAAAAGTTTTGGTGTGAATGCTATAGCCGCTTACGCTGGTGCCTGGCTGGCAACTTGTGTCTTGGCATGGACTGGTTGGGCTACTGCGATTTACCAGCAAGTATTTGTACCTGTGCTGGCAAATCAAACAGGCGAAGAATTTTCATCCTTCGCCTATGCAGGGTGTTTCACTTTGGTGTTTGCGGCCCTGGCATTTGTCATGAACAAAAAGGGCTGGCGGATTACTATTTGAAGTGTCAAATAATTTACATCAACTTATTTACATCAACTTATTTACATCATGAGAGCCGTGGCAAGTGTATCGATTTGCTCTTCCTGCTCTTCCATGATGATCTGGAAATTGCTGTCTTCAGTATCAAAGTTGAGGCGGCGGGCAAAGCGCTTGTTGTATTCCCTGTCCACATCATGCAGGGGCGACAGCACCGGTGCGATGTCGTTGGCCAAAATCAGGGTATCACCCAGGGACTCTGGCGGGAATGCGCAGACGCCATGCCACATGGCTTCTACAGCTTGCATGACACTGTCAGGTACGCCGAGCTGGCGCATGATGCCACGACCTATCATGCGTTCGCCATATTCGATCCAGATTTCTGGTTCGCCATCAAGCAGGCCAGGGAACTCTTCCGCACGTGAGATGAGATAGAAACCACCAATTTCATGGACGATGCCAGCAAACATGGCAGTTTCAGGATCAACCCTGGTAACCTGTTTGGCAATGACCTGTGCCAGCGACGACACGTGGGCAGAATGCTCCCATAATCTGTCGGCCTTATGCTTCAAAACCGGGTCTGTAACCTTGCTATTCAGTTGGCGCACGATGACTGCGGCCAGCATGGCTTTCAGGGTACGAAAACCGAGGCGGTTGACCGCCAGCCTGACATGGGTGATTTCATTCGTCGAGCGGCGATAGGCTGCGGAGTTGGCAATGGCAACTGTACGGGCAGACAACAAAGGGTCGGCCATGATGAGTTTGGCTGCCGTGTCAATATGGCAATCAGGATCGTCCAGGGTACGTTGTAGTTTTAATGAAGCTTCCACATTGGTAGGGAAGACGATGTCCCCACGATTGACTTCTGCGGCTATGCTTTTGAAAATTTCCAACCTGTCCATGACTTTCTCCCGGTAAACATCTGGCGATTCCTCCACTCATTGGCCTGTTGCTACATGAGCTTGCATGTTGCGGCTTGTGCAGAATATTAAAAGTTGCCTTGAGGAATGATCGACTGTCTGTATGATAGTCAATAAATTCTCAAAAGCAACTTCTAATTTAACTTTATTTTGCAATCATCCAGCGCCTGTCGATAGCATACGCGCTCAGGGAAATCATGCAAGTTTTAATCAGGGGGGTAATTTACCAAAATATCCAGTACTACGTATATAGACGGAAAGTCATCTCTCTGCACTTTGACGTGATAAGTGCCAATTTTTGCAGGTGCAAGGTAGCTACCTGACAAGTTAATGCTGCCACCATCGGCTTCAATGACACTCCAGGTGACTGGCTGGCGTATGTAGTTGACATTTGGCGGATAATTAATGCTTGCCTGCAAGTTCATGGTAGCACCCGGCATGACATTGACTATGTGCTTATCCACGCTCAGCGTTGGCACAAAGTCTGGTGTGCTGTTATCCACTACCACTAAAGCTGTGGCGCTCAATGATGGATAATCTTCGCGCCGTGCCCTGATGTGATAAGTCCCGGGTTTGCTTGGTGCAGTGTATTCACCATTGATGCTGATAGCTCCACCATCGGCTTCTACTACCTGCCAGGTAACTGGCTGCCGTATGTAATCAATAAGTGGCGGATAATTCAACGTCGCGCTAAATACGCGGTTGCTACCGGGTGTCATGATCAGCGCGCCAGGGGTAATATCAATGCGGGGGGCAGTCTCCCAAAGGCCGGGGCCACTGCAAGACATGAATTGCTTGTCGCCTAACTGTATCAGACAACCTGGGCGACCAAATACCGGAAGACCGGTGGGTGGGTTTGTTTTTGCCAGCATATTGAGTAGCGGTTCATATAAATTTGCCGCCAATGCCAGGTTCAGTGTATCGAGTATTTTGTCCTGTGCGTCGCCACTGGCCGGGCTGGCACTGGTGGCCGCTTTCAGCGGTGTGCTGTAAAAGCCGCTTAAAGTGCTGGTGTCCAGTAAGCCACTGAGTACATTGCGAATCTCAGTTTGCGCAAGTGTGATATTGGCGCTGGTGAGGGTTCTTGCAATTGCATCAAAATCAGGATTGGTAAAAAACGCAGCCATATCGGTACGCATGAGGCGAGTTGACAGCATCTCAGTCAAAGGTGTCAGGTTGATGACGCCGGTAGTGACAGCAAGCGCATGCAGTTTTTTGCTATTCGCAGGATTTGCAGTTTCCAGTATGCAGGGCAGTGCACTGCCCGCAGGCAAGATGATTTCAAACGAACCATCAACCGCAGTTTTTGTTGCTCCCGTACCCGTGCGGCATTTGTAATTGACAGCCGAGTCAGCGATGGCCCTGCCTGTTGCCGCCGTGCCACGCAAGCTGAGGCTGGCGACCTGTGGCGTTACCACCGGGTTACTGGCAGTCGAACTGCCGCCTCCGCAGGCTGTCAGCAGGCCGGTGATCAGGCACAAGCTACCTGCCAGTAATATATGTCGAGCGTTCAATTTGCTGCCCCATTGTTTATTTTATCGTTCTATCATCATAGACGCTGAGGCTAAGCATACTTTTGGAAAAGTGTCGGCAAATTGTCATCAATTTGTACCGCACCAGTTGTGTTGCCAGCATTGATCTGGTGCGGTCATTCAATTATTCCTTCATTCCAGCTTGAAAGCCTTTGCTATGGCAGACCAGGGTATGTACTTGAAGTTTTGCGTTCCATCCGGCAGGCGCTTGTAACCATCTTGCACTACCAGCATGCCTTGCGCAAAATCACCGCCAAAGTTGACGGCGCTGACATCAAGTCCATCAGTCTCTGAAGTGCCATCAATGCCCCTGGCCAGATTCATACCTACGCGAAACTTGCCGCGCAATCGATAAGGGGCTTGCGCTTCCAGCACCAAATAACTGCTGTCTCCCTGGCTCGATACCAGCAGGTAATTTTTCTGTTCACCAAAGTAGATTGCCAGACCCTCGACATCAGCCACCAGTTGCTTGCCAACAGGCATCACCATTTGCAAATCGGCTGGTTGATCTGCCTTGGCAGAGATGATCCAGATACCGCGTTTTTCTTCCCCCATGAACAGGCGGTCAGTCTTGTCATCAGCCACGCAGCCCTCTGGCTGGCTGGCCAACTTGAAGCTGCGCACCAGACTGCTGCTGAAACCTTGTTCATTGTGGATAATGCGAAACTGCTGGTAAGTGCCGTCCTTGTCATTCACAAAAGCTTCCAGGCCACCAGTGCGTGGCTGATACAGGCAGAAACCGTAGATCTTGTCCAGCTTGGTGGGGAAGCGGGCTGCCTCTGTCACTTGGCCCTGGCCATTGATGACGTATAGCACCAGGCTGTTTTCATCGCGCTGGGTCGCCATGGCGATATCAAAACTTTGCTGGCCCCATTTGATGTTCTGGCGCACATCCACATTGTTCAGGCGTCCGCTTTCCAGCAACTGGGTTTGCTTGCCCTGCATGTCATACACCAGCAACCCCTGCTTCTTGTTAGTGCCCAGAACACGGGAAAGTTTTGCATCCTGTGGATGCACCCAGATAGCCGGGTCATCGGCAGCGTCACCATGACGGGCGACAGTATCTGTTTGCACTGTGGGTTCTATGACGGCTATTTCTGATGTTGCCGGCTGCTTCCACGCGGCACTGCTGACGCGCCAGGTTTTTGCCTGTTCGTCATGCAGCAGGATGTCCAGTTTATTGCTGGATGATTGCACATGGATATTCGCTGCACTGTATGGCAGGTTCATGACTTGCTCAGGCTGGAAATGCTGTCCATCCTTCTGGCGATACAGATGCAGTTTCTTACCATTGGCATTCAGTACAGCAACCCCACCTGGCAGCGCGCTGATGGCGGCGGCACTGCCTTGCAACTTGCCAAATGGGGTAGCCATGGCAACAGGCTTCAGTCTGGCTGCGGTTTCTGCTCCTGCCGTAAATGCCCAGACACCACTATCCGGCACGCTCAGGTACAGAGTCTGGCTCTGGTCATCAACACGGCAATGCTTGCTGTGTGGTGGCAGCGCAAGCTTGCGTACCAGTTGCGCGCTGCCATTGCGTATGACCCATTGCTCGCTCAAGCCTTCCTTGCCGATCAGGAAGACATGATCAAACTGTTGCGCATCGCGATACAGGCACATGCTTTCCAGCGAAAAATCCGGCGATGCCATGCTGGTCTGCAAACGTAGTTGTCCGGTTTTCTGATCTGCTACATAAACATAGGTTTTTTGCGTATCTGCATCGGTGAATACCGCCAGCATGCCGTCTGCATGTGGGCGCGCATCCAGATGCTTTGCCCGCAGGCTGACTTTGCTGTGTTCTTTGCCTTGCGCATCCAGCAAGCGTAGACCTTGTTTGTCGAGCAAGAGCCAGCCGCCATCCGGCAGAGCGACAATGTCCTGGGCGCGACCGGCAGCAGCAGGTGGTAAGCTGGTTGCGAATGCTGATCCGCAGGACAAGGCTGTCATTAATGTTAGACCTGAGGCCAGACCGGATATCAGATATTTGGTTTTCATCATTTTTATGTTCATCAGAATACGCTGGCTTTCAGGCTGATTTTATAAGTGCGGCCATATTGTTCATATTGCGAGTTATATTGATGCGCACCCTGATATACATAGTATTTTTCATTGTTCAGGTTTGCTGCTTCAAAGACCAGCTGGAAATTCTTGCTGAGTTGATAGGCCAGCGAAAAATCGAGCTGCTTTTGGGTATCAACAATGCGGTCCTGATCTGCGCGCAAAATATCCGTACCCAGTTCCAGCAGGTAAGGGGACTTGTAATTGAGCGCAAGGCGGCTGCTGACGCGGCCATGTTCATAACCCAGCATCAGGTTCATGACACGGTCAGACTGACCTGGCAGGCTGATAGTGCGGCTACGGGATTTACCCAGCGCAGTATCAAAACGGGCAATGTCAGCACTGGAGCGTGTCAAGCTGGCATTTGCGCCAACGATCAGGTATTTCCAGGGGGCTGACAACATGCGCAAAGGCTGTGAGTAAGACAGTTCTATGCCTTTTACGTTGGCGGTGTCACCGTTCGCATAAGAGACCGCACTGGTATAGCCCTGCCATGCACCTGAACCGGCCAGGTTGGTGGTGTAAGTGAAGTTCTTGATATCCTTGTTGAACAGATAGGCTGATACGCTGCCATCATGCGCCAATATTTTTTCTACACCCAGATCAAGATTGTTGGCTTTCAATGGTTTCAAATCAGGGTTGCCAATCACTGCTTCGGTAGTGCTGGTGAGGTTGATGCCGGGTGCCAGTTGACTGAAGTTGGCACGTACAACGGCATTAGTCCAGGCTGCGCGTACACTGGTTTTCTGGTCCAGGTCGTAACGCAGGTGCAGCGATGGCAGCCAGTTTGAATAACTACGTTGGCGGTTGATGGCTTGCAGGCTGGTGCCTCCAGTCACTTGCGTGCCAGCGGCATCAAACTGCGTGCGTTCCACGCGGGCACCGGCCAGTATGTGCAGGTTATCCCTGTCGAAACTGTTTTGCAGATAGGCAGCATCGATATTTTCATTGATCTTGTAATCATTGATGGCAGATTCCAGCACCAGGCGGGCAGCATTTCTGTCCAGGCCAGCCACGCGGGCGCGTATCAGGTCAGCACTGATGGCAGTGCCGATATTACCCAGCGGGTAATCGAGAGCCTGGTTTTGTACAAAGGCACTCATGGACGTGGAACCAGGTCCCCAGTAATTGCCACTGCTGGTTTTGCTGCTGTTATAAGTCCATTGATTGGTGTCATTGGTTTTTTCACGGCGGCTGGTCTTGGCGCCGAATTTCAGATTTGATTCGAACTGCTCGAAATGGAACTTACGGGCCAGATCAAATTTCAGATGCTGTTCAGTATCCTTGGAAAAACGCTGTTGCAGGCTGATGGCATTCAGGCTGTAGTTCGCTGCATCGTAGAGGCTGGCCGGACCAATGATTTTAGGTATTTCGCCATCGCTAAAACCAACGCCCGCAAAATTGGCATTGCCACGGAAGCGGCCATCGTTCAACGCTTCCGGCGTATCTTCGCTGGCGCGGCTGGAGCCTGCAGCCAGATCCAGTTTCCAGTCCCGGAATTTTTGTTCTGTGCCTAGCACGACAGAACTGATAGTCTGGGTGTATTTGCGCTGGCGTATGCGGCGTTCTGCTCTTGCTGTAGTCGTTGCGCCTTCAGCCAGGGTGCCGCTGGCAAAGCTGCCTATGGTGATACGGTCGCGTACTTCATCATCGCTGAAGTCACTCAAAAAGCCGTGCATGAAGTAAGTTTGTGATGTTGTCGGCTTGTAATCCAGGTTCAAGGCATAGGCGTGACGCTCACGCACTGGCAGGTAATCACGCAATTCAAATCCACCCAGCTTGCCACTCTCCCAGGCGCCGCCGGTTTCCACATTGTCTGAACCAAAGCTGCGTTTCTCTGCGCTGATGCCGGCGGCGACACCCAGCTTGCCATTAGCAAAACGGTCAGCCCACAAGAGGCCAGCATTCGGGCTGGTTTTACCAGTCACCTGGTCATAACTGGCACCGGTATTCAAGGTCAGAAATTTTCCTGGCAAATCAAAAGCAGTCAGGCTCTTGACTTCAACTGCACCGCCTAGTGAGCCAGCATCCTGTTCAGGGCGCAAGGTCTTGGTCACTTCCAGTGAGCGTATCATCCCGGCTGGCAAGACATCCAGCGCCACTGCACGGCGGCTAGCTTCTGGCGATGGCACCAGAGCACCGTTGATGGTCACACCATTCAGGTCGGCACCCAGACCACGTACAACGATATAGCGGCCTTCACCCTGGTCACGCTGGACAGAGATACCAGGCAGGCGTGCCAGTGCTTCCGCGGCATTTTTATCCGGCAGGCCGCCGATATCATCGCTGCTGACTACGCTGACGATATTGTCGGCTTTCTCCTGCATCTCCAGCGCCTTGCGCATACTTGCACGCTGGCCGCTGATGATGACGCTGCTGGCATCGCTGACAGTCACATTCGGCCCCTGGGCATGGGCGTTCAGCATGGCCGAGATGCCCAGCATGATGATGGATAGTTGAGGGGCAGGTTTTTTCTTCAGGGTTTTCATGGACAGGATTTCCGCAGGTAGTGAATGGCAAAAGAGTGGGCGGATTCTAGGAGTTGTATATGTCGGGTTTGTGACAGGTGGGAGCCGGGTTTGCCGTTGCGGGGAAATCGCACGATAAATTGCGAAGATGTGAGCTGAAATGACCTCGCCATCAGACGGCCGGTATACGGCATGATCGTTTTTAACTACTTCTCCTTCACGGGGGATTAATAAAGACCTGAGCCGTTTGCACCCCCGTTGTTTTCCATCCATAGCTCATATCAAAAAACACGCATGTCATCGTCCTGTCATGCACCTCAATTACCCTCGCGCGACCTGACCTTTGGATGTGAATGCGATGCTTAAAAATTCCATGCTGCGCCTGCATAGAAACTTCATCATCACTGCCTGTGTGGCATTGATCGCCTTTATTTTTCTGTATGCCTATATGGGCTCACCCAAGCCCTTCATCAAATGGAAGTGGATGGACATTGTCGGTGAGGGAGGTACATCGCTCATGTCTGGCCTGTGGTTGCTGATCATGCTTAGCAGCCGTCCCAAGGGGCTGGTGACGCGCTTGTTTGCATTTGGCCTCGCGGCGATCATGCTGGGTTCATGGGCAGATTGCCTGGACGAGTTTTTCGCGATACCCAAGGAAGATGTCTGGGACAACTGGCTGGAATCCATGCTGGTCTTCGCTGGCATGTTGATCGTTACGGCTGGCATGTATTACTGGCGCGAAGAACAGTTCACCCTGAATGAACACTTGCAAAAGCGTGAACGCCTGTTCCGCGATCACCGTGCCTTTGACCGTGTCACGCAGCTAAGCAATGCTGATTATTTACGTCTGCAGATCAAGCTGGAACTGGAAAGCCATCCAGGTGTGCCTTGTGCGCTGGTATTGCTGGACATAGACCAGTTCCATCTGATCAACCGTGAGCATGGGCAACATGAGGGTGACCGTGTCTTGCAGGCCGTCAGCCACATGCTCTTGCTGAACCTGCGTAATGAAGATTTGCTATGTCGTTATGCGGGAGACAGGTTTGCCGTGGTCTTGCATGACACCAGCCTGGAAGAGGCGCAGGCACTGGCCGTGCATCTGTGCAAGATGGTCAGGCAGATGCGTTATTGTGCTAAAGAGGTGATGCTGGAAATCAGCATGCGGCATGCCTGTACCATGGCGGACGATGCGCCTGATGCCTTGCTGAGCAGGCTCAGCCGTGCGGTGGAGGCCAGTGCATACGTATGTACTGAGCCGCAGTTGGCAACGGGAGCCCCGTAATGCGCTTTCATCAGGCGGCAGACGCCTGCCTGCCAGCCGCATACCATGCAGCCCAGATATTGGCTTATACGCGCAGTCGCGAGCTGGATGATGACCTCATTTTGCGTAGCGTAGGCGTTGATGCAGCGCGAGTCACGCGAGGGCAATGCCTTATCAGCCCCCGGCAATATCTGCAATTACTGGATAATGCGTTACAGGCCTTGCGCAGTGCCGACAGCAGTTTCATGCTGGGGCAGCAAATGTTGCCCGGGCATTTTGGCAGTGTCAGCCATGCCTTGTTGCAGGCTCAGGACCTGCGGCAGGCACTGGAGATTTTATGCGTTCATTTCAGTCGTTTGTGCCCCTTGCTCAGACCCAGGTTGAGTGAAGGGAAGGATATGTCGGTTTTGTACTGGATGGATAGCTACGGTGCTCCCAGCCTGCGTCCGGCAATAGTCGAGATGCACATGACAGCCGTGGTTGCCATGTGCCGCTGGCTCAGCGGAGTACGCCTGCCATGGCGTTTCTGTTTTAACCGCAGCGTTGCCCGTCATACCGAACAGCATGAAGTGCATCTCGGTAGTGAGTTGCGTTTTAACTGTCACCTGGACGCCATGCTGATCACTACAGAATATCTGGATTTACCCTGGCCGCGTGGTAATGCTCTGGCAGCAAGCGTTGCCCTGAGACAGGCGCAGCAAGAAGCAGTATTGAGCGATGAAACGGAGAGTTTGCTGAATGCTGTTTATGATTATCTGCTGACCCATATACGTGGCAACCCCAGCCTGGAACAACTGGCAACAGCATTTGCCGTCAGCCCAGCCAGCATGAAGCGCTATCTGGCCAAGGAGGGCACGCATTTCCAGGCTGAGCTGGATCAGGTACGCACCCATGTTGCCCTTTATTTATTCCAGAGCCGCCATTACGACAATGAGGCGGTTGCCATGCACCTGGGTTTTCATGATGCGAATAATTTCCGGCGTTCTTTCAAGCGCTGGACCGGGCTGACGCCCAGCAGCTTGAAAGAAAACTTGATGCAAGATTTCCCTGGCTTGAATTTCAGTGTTGGAATCTGACGGTGGGGAAGTAGTCAGGCGGCTTCTTCAGCCATGCAATCAATGTATATCTTTGATCCGTCTTTCATACGGCACGCTGCTATCTTTTCCACGGTTTTGCCGCACGTTCACTGAGATGATTTTCAGTAAAACCCTGACGAGGACAAAGGCAACAAACAAGGTAATGATCAGAGGAATAATGGTGATCAACAGTGCAATCGCAAGAACGACCACCAGGATTTTTGGCAAGGGCGTGCGCAACAGGCGTTCTCCGACCTTTTGTCCTATCTGACGAAACTCTTGTGCTGCCTGTCGACAGACAGAGTATAAGTATTGGCTGATGCTATTTTTCATGGGTAACTCCTGAGGGGGCTTGCTCGATATGAAAATCAAGCGATGCGGGCATTATCAGCATGCTTGCGCAAATAATCTACGGTAATTTTAATGCGAAATTGCCGCTAGCTGTTTTTCAAGACCAATTCAGCAACTTATTTCTTTGATGCAAGCAAAAAGAGCGACCAGCATTATGCATAATCGCTCTCTTATTTCAGGCGTTTACTATCTACTTATCTCTTATCTGACCTTACCCAAATGCTGCAGGAAGAAGGCTTCATATTTCTTGTGTAGGGCTTTGGGCTTGACTGTACCACCCAGACCATGTTCGCCATCTGGGTCAAGGAAGAGATCAACCAGGGATTCCTTGCCGTTTTCCAATAAGGCGCGATACACATTCACCGTATCCTGGTACAAAACGTTAGGATCTTGCATGCCGTGTACGAGCATCAATGGTTTTTTCAGGCCTGCTGTCAGAGGCAGCAGTGAATATTTGCGCAAGTTGGGTTTGCTGCGCTCGGTCTTGCCTATAGTGCGGCCACTGTACCAGCTATTGTAGTTTTCCCACTCTGTTGGCCCGGCACCGGCGATACCCGCAGCGAAGATATCCGGGCTGGTGTACATGGTGTACTGGGTCTGGAAACCACCAAAGCTCC
Source organism: Undibacterium sp. GW821-FHT07F11 (assembly GCF_059418665.1). Taxonomy (NCBI): domain Bacteria; kingdom Pseudomonadati; phylum Pseudomonadota; class Betaproteobacteria; order Burkholderiales; family Oxalobacteraceae; genus Undibacterium; species Undibacterium sp. GW821-FHT07F11. The sequence goes on along the minus strand of NZ_JBWKQH010000009.1, from coordinate 308,615 downwards.
AGCCTGTAAGGCCTATACGCTTGCCATCAACGCCCAGGTTTTTTTGCATGTATTTTGCCAGGTCTTCGAGGTCTTCTGTCTGTGGTTTACCTACCTGTTCCCAGTTGGCATCGCCAAACTTGCGGCCATAGTTGGAGTGACCACGAGGGTCAACCGCCACGGTGACGTAGCCATGTTTGGCTGCCATATACATGCCAAACATATAGGCGGTCTGCTGGAAGCTGTCAGTCTCGACGATATGCCTGTCATTCAAAGGCCCGCCATAGGTGTAGACAATGGCCGGGCGATGGTCAGATGAGCTCAGACCTGCTGGCTTGAAAACATAGGCCTGTATCTTGTCGCCATGGCGATTGGTGTAGCTGAAGCGTTCAGGACGTTGCAGGTCTATTGCACTCCATTGCGGGTCATGGCTTTGCGTCAACGTAGTGGATTTGGCTTTGCTGATATCCACCAGTTTCAATTCAGGCCGGCTGGCCCATTGTCCGGCCATGCTAGCCAGCTTGTCGCCGCTTTCTGTCACAGTGCTGCTCCGATGGAAGTCACCAGCCTGGCCTATCGCCTTCATGTCACCGGTTGCCAGGTCAACCTTATAAGCATTCATGGCTGCAAAATCATCCTTGTTGGCGAGTACAAACATGGATTTGCTGTCTTCACTGAAGCCTATGATGTTGTGCGCTTCAAAATCACCTTTCAATATTTGTCTGGCGCTGCCATTGCTGACGTCAATGACGTAGGGCTGGCGATAACCCTGTTCATCCAGCACGGCGATCAATTGCTGGCTGTCCGGTGTAAAGCGGGGAGCCAGCACGTTGACAACTTCATGACCGACATTGCCCCGTCTCTCCAAAACCATTTGTGGCTTGACACCTTCTTCTGCCTTGCCTACATAAATGCGCAGCAAGTCTTTTTCACGTTCCCAGGTAGAGAAGGTGTAGCGGCTGCCATCCTTGGCCCAACTGACTGGACTCATTTCAAACCAGACGTCACCACCATCATTGGTGAAGACCGGTTGTGGCTGGCGTGCAGAGGCATCGCCAACGCGACGTATGTACAGCGCAGTGGCGAGTATTTTGCGTTTGTCATCAGATACTTCGCGTGATACTTTTTTAGCCGTGGCAAAGCGTTCGCTGTAATTCATGATCTCGACCTGGCGCTCGGCTGGTGGAGTTGGTTTGCCATTTTCTGGCTTGGCATCAGGTGCTTCGGCAGAAATCGCCATCCATTGCTTGTCTTCGCTCAGTACGGTATTGGCGATGCGGTATTTTTTATCGGCGTCGTCAGGGTGTATCAGTTCACGGTTCAACTGGCGTATCGCGCTGCTGCTAAAGCTGGCGTTGAACAGACGCTTTTCGTCCATGTAGATATAGCCATTGTCGTCTGCCTGGTAGGCGACGATGCGTTCAGGTTTGTCGGTCTGGGTCAGGCGTTCTATCTTGCCATCGGCAGCGTTCAGGCGGAACAGGTCACCACGGTACTGGAAGATCAGTTCATTCTTTTTGTTCGCCCAGACCAGAGCATCTACACCAGGGTAGAGGTCGCTGGGTTTGAGCTTTTCTTTTTCCAGTTTCTTTTTCAGCTCGTCACGCAGTTCCCAGATTTCCTTGGCCTTGTTGTCGTCTTTTGCATCTTTCTTTTCGTCTTTCTTGTCGCCGTCGTTTTTAGCTACACTGGCAGTACCGGTTTTCGCAGCAGCTGCAGCGGCTTTTTCCCTGGCGGCTTCAGCATCTACTTCAGCTTTCTTGGCAGCGTCCTTGGCTTTTTTCTCGGCCACTTCACGTTTCACTTCTTCCAGTGCCGCTTCTTCCCACTGCATCAGGTTAACTTTTTCACCGCGCAGGTAGGCGGCCTGTGCTTCAGCCTTGGCTTGGCGCTCGGCTTCTTCTTTTTCTTTTTGTTTGGCTTTTTTATCGAAGCGTTCCCAGTCTTCTGGCGCATCGTAGGTCTTCATCAATGCGGGTGATGTGATGCGTTTGGTTTCGCCAGTCTGGGTGTCATGCACATATAAATCAAAACCATTTTCACCGAATGGGTTCCAGGTATAAGCCAGGTAACGGCCATCCTTGCTGAATTGTATATGGCGCGCGGCTTGGCCTGCATAGCCTTTGGCACGGTATACCTGTTCCAGCGTCAGGTCGGCTGGCTTGATTTTGGCGACACTGTTAATAGCTGGTGCGGCCTGAGCGGTTTCTTGAGGGAAGAGCAAGCTGGCTGCCCCGCTGAAAGCGAGCGCAATACTGACGGTGAGAATTTTCGGAGACATAGTGAAAACCTTGGTTTTAGTTTAATTAGCAGGTATGGGGTTGATCAGGAGGTGATGCGAAAATGCCGACGTTATCAAGCAATAGGCGGAATTAACGCATTTTCCATAGACAAATGCCAGTGAAGACAGTTCCACAGGAAAACAAATTCTACAAAAATCGGTAGAAAATTTGCTTTTGCCTTGTTAAAGCGAAGATAGGCTTAGTTTTTTTCAGAAAAAATCTTCAGGCAGATAGTTTGCGGTATTGCTGAGGGCTGAACCCCAGCCTGGATTTGAAGGCACTGCCCATATGCGATTGATGAGCAAAACCACAATCTGATGCAATATCAGCAATGGATAAATTGCTATTTTTGATAAGTAGCCGCGCTCTTTGCAACCGACGTTCTGTGATGTAGGCATGTGGTGTGGTGCCAGTGGCATGGGTAAAGCTGCGCAAGAAACGCAGCAGTGGCATATCTGCCATGGTTGCCAGGTCTTCCAGATTCAATGTTGTATCGAGGTGCTCTTCTATGTAATCCAGGATGTGAGCATGCAAAACTTTGTCTTGCGTATACTGGCTGCGCGCTTTCGTCGAGGTGTTGCTTAGTGCTAATCCACGTTGCAAAAGTAGCCCAGCTTTTTCTTGCAGAAGCAGAGCATCTTTATCTTTTTGTATGAGCAGGCTGCGTAGTTGCCAGGCCAGCATGACGGCCTGTTTGTCACCATGGAATATCTGTCTCGGCGATGATGCATGCATGTTTGCCAGCAGATCAGGATTGATGATATGCATGAGCAGGTATTCACCGCCATGCGCAGATTCTGAGAACATGGGTAAGCCAGCATTGCTGATGGCAAAGTCGCCTGGCCAGGCATCAAAGTCATGACGGATATCGTTGCCGATGGCATGCACACCCGTCTGGCGTGCAAATGCCAGACCCAGGCTGGTATGAGACGATGCACTATTGATGGTATAGGGTGTCGCGGGTAATAATTCCAGTCTTGCCCACTTGATATCCATGATGTCCGTAGTCATTGTATAAGCGCTCTGCTGAAATTTCTTGATAGCCTGGAAAATACCATCTGCTTATTATAGAGACATTCTATCCCCCGGCCAGAGCAGCGGCCTTTAATTTACACATGGAGTTGCAATGAAAACCATAGGCCTGATAGGCGGCATGAGCTGGGAATCTACTATTCCTTATTACAGGCAGATCAATGAAACCATAAAGGAAAAACTCGGTGGCCTGCATTCTGCAAAAATCATCCTGTATAGCGTCGATTTTCACGAAGTAGAAAAACTGCAGCGTGCCGGTGACTGGGATGCCGCCGGTGTCATCCTCGCACAAGCAGCGAATTCACTGGAGTTGGCAGGGGCAGATTTTCTGGTGCTGTGTACGAACACCATGCACAAGCTGGCGCAGGTCATCGAAGCTGCCGTAGCGATACCCTTGTTTCATATCGCCGACCCTACTGCGCAGGCCATCAAGAATGCTGGCTATGGCAAGATAGGTTTACTCGGTACGCGCTTTACCATGGAGCAGGATTTTTACCGTGAGCGTTTGCACAGCAAACATGGTTTGCAAGTGCTGGTGCCTGAGCTGGCAGACCGCGACATCATTCATCAAGTCATTTATGAAGAGCTTTGCCTGGGCAAGATCAACCCTGCATCACGCGAGCACTATCGCCGCATCATGGCCAGCCTGAAAGAGAGCGGGGCAGAGGCGATTATCCTTGGTTGTACCGAGATCAGTTTATTGGTTGGCCAGGATGACGCTGGTGTACCGTTATTTGATACAACGGCTATCCATGCGCGCAGTGCTGCATTATGGGCACTAGATTCAATTGACCTTGCGTAAAGCTTCCCTCAGGGCAGGCAACAGATTTTCTTTGATCGCAGGGTCAGTGCTTTCCCGGACTGAAAAATACAGCGGTAGCAAAAAGGCGCTGACGTTATGTCTTTGTGCCAGCCTGGTCTGTGTATAGGGCCCAGGCTGTATGCTGTTGTCCATGAGTTTGTTGAACCACAGATCCCAGTCGCGCTTGTTGAAACTCGGTGTCCTTGCCAGATAAAACACGGCTGTCATCAGCCGGACACCCTCGCCATATTGGTAGAAATGGGTAGAAGGAGCAATCTGGGATGCGATGGCTGCCAGCATGGTTTCATGCTGGGGTTTCTCTATGGCCGGGTTCATTGCCAGTTGCAGCATCAGGTCGGCACTATGTGCAATGCCATGACGCCAGCCATCTTTGGCATCAAAGCCGCGATAGTCGCGCAGGTTGCTCAGGTAATGGCTGCCTGCATTGACGATATCGACTCTTTCTTCTGCGCTCAGATAAGGTTTTTTCCTGTCTACCCGCACCAGTTCAGCCAGCGTCAAAATCGCAAATGGCCGCAGAAAACTGCTTTCTTCTGCCGCAGGTGCCTGCACGGCATTCAGCATTTTTACGCGCAAACTGGTGAGCGTGGGTGCGCTCAGTTTCTCGGTGCGCATCCACGCTGATAATCCCTCAAACGCCAGTTCATCGCGCAATTCTGTATCCGCCACTCCCAGACAATCAGCCGCAGAGAGAGCCAGGCTCTGCCGCTTGCCATCATCATCCACTTTCCAGCCAGCAGATTTCACAGACTTTAATTCTTGTTTGGTTGGCTCATCACAATTGGCCAATGCTGCTGTGGCTGTGAGCACTAAAACTAGCAAGGAAAAAAAGGATATCAGGCGACGCATGGCGGTTATCCAAAGTAAAAAAAGAAATTACTCACTAGTTTGCCATGCAGATATATTCTTGTCATGTCGCTATATGTTTATCTTGCTGGCCTCACCACCAGCGCCACACCTGCCAGCGCAATCACCATCCCCAGTATCGCTGTCATCGTCAGCTTTTCGCCAAACATCAGCCAGGCCATGGCTGCGGTAACAGCGGGGACCAGGTACATATAGCTGGTGACCTTGGTCGCTTCACCATGACGTATCATGATGAACAACACCGAGATACCGACGCCAGACAAGACAAATACTGACCAGGCCATGGCAGCGAAGAACTGTGGTGTCCAGATGATGGTCTGGGTTTCCAGCGTCAGCGCAAATGGCAATGTCACCAGCAGAGAAGCAACAAACTGTATGACTTGCCCGGTTCTGACATCAAAACTGGGACAGGTTTTTTTCTGGTACAGCGTGCCTATGGTCATGGCGGTCAGCGCCATGATGGCCAGCGCTACGCTGCTGACAGACAAGCCAATGACAGAGATTTTATTGGCGACCACCAGTGCCACGCCGCAAATGCCAAGCGCAAGCCCGGCCCACTGTTTGCCGTAGATGCGTTCACCAATGATGGGGCCAAGGAAAGCGGTAAAGATGGGCTGGGTATTGGCAATCAGTGCTGCCACGCCAGCGGGCATGCCCAGCTTGACAGCGCACCAGATACCGCCCAGATACATGGCCTGCATCAGGATGCCTGCGATGGCTATCGGTAGCCATACACGGCGCTCTGGCCAGGGCGCACGCATGACCAGTGCCAGTATCAGCATGAAGATGATCACACCCAGATAACGCAGGCATAAAAAAGTCAGCGGTTCGGCATAGGGCAAGCCATATTTGGCCACGACGTAACCGGAAGCCCAGATGAAAATAAAGATGGCGGGGAGAAAGCGTAATAAAGGTGAGGCTTTGGTATGCATGCTGTTCAAAGAGTAGGGCGGTAGAGCATAGGGGAAAGTTCCTGGCGCTCGTTTGAGCCATAATCTTCGCATAAACAGCTTAAGTGATGGATGAAAAAAAACCTGCGCTTGCATCAGCATCGCAGGTTTTTTTCATCTGTCGTGCATATGTCATGATGAGTGCATCACGACAAGCTGACTCAGCCCAGGTTTGCTGTGGCAAATTCCCAGTTGACCAGTGCCCAGAATGCTTCCAGGTATTTTGGACGTGCATTGCGGTAGTCGATGTAGTAAGCGTGTTCCCACAGATCGCAAGTCAGCAATGGTGTGTCTGCTGTTGTCAGTGGTGTTGCTGCATTGGATGTGTTGACGATATCCAGAGTGCCATCAGCTTTTTTGACCAGCCATGTCCAGGAAGAACCGAAATTGCCTACGCAAGACTTGGTGAAAGCGTCTTTGAATGCATCGAAAGAACCCCATTTGGCATTGATGGCATCTGCCAGTTTGCCGCTTGGTGCGCCGCCGCCGTTAGGTTTCAGGCCATTCCAGTAGAACGTATGGTTCCAGATCTGTGCTGAGTTATTGAAAATGCCGCCAGAAGATTTCTTGACGATTTCTTCCAGTGTGGAGTTTTCAAATTCTGTACCCTTGATCAGGTTATTCAGATTGGTCACATAGGTTTGATGATGCTTGCCATAGTGGTATTCCAGCGTCTCTTGAGAGATATGCGGAGCCAAAGCATCCAGTGCATAAGGCAGTGCCGGTAAGGTATGTTCCATATCGCGTCCTTTTATCGTGAGTTTATCATTTCCGGCAATCCGGAAAAGCCAGACCAGCATTGTAAGCTTTTGTACAAAAGCTTGCACGTGGGCTTATGCAAATTCGCATTAATTACATGTATATGCGCAAAATGATGACTGTAAGTGCAGGACGGTAAGGCGAAGTGGTTTTTGCTCAGGCATGGATTAGTCGAGTTTGGTTTGCACGCTGCTGATGCCAACTTCAGCAGTGCCTGAAGCCAGTCTGACTTGTACTAGCGATTGTGGTTTGAGTTCAGACGTCTTGCGCAAGGCCTTGCCTTTGTGGTCACTGAGGATGGCATAGCCACGCTCCAGCGTGCGTTGCGGGTTGAGCAGCTCAAGTTGGCTGTGCAGGGCTGAGAGCTGTTGCTTATGGCCTTCACGGCGGTGCCTGGTCGCTTGCTGCAGGCGTCTTTGCATGTCTGCCAGCAGCAGTTTGGGCTTGCTCAGGTCGGGTTTATGTGCCTGCCAGCTCTGCGTCAATTGGCTCAGCGCGTGTCTGGCCTGGCGCAAAGGCAGACTCGCGCTGTGGCTGAGGTTACGGGCCAGGTTCATCAGTTGCAGGCGTCTGGCAGCAATGGCCGCCTTGGGGCTGAGCAGGCGGCGGCTTTGCCAGTCCAGGGCCAGGGCCTGGTCATCCAGTTGCCTGTGCATGCAACGGCTAAGTATCTGTGCCTGGCGCTGTAATAACTGCAACCATGCATCCCTTGGCGTGGCTGCCAGTTCTGCCGCTGCTGTTGGAGTGGCTGCGCGCAGGTCGGCGGCAAAATCGGCGATGGTAAAATCAGTTTCATGGCCTATGCCGGCAATCACGGGCATGGGGCAATTGACGATGGTACGGGCCACGACTTCTTCATTGAAGGCCCACAGGTCTTCCATACTGCCGCCGCCACGGCAGACCAGCAAGACATCGCATTCTTCGCGGGCAGCGGCGGAGGCTATCGCCTGGGCTATCTTCATACCTGCACCTTCACCCTGTACTGGGGTAGGGTAGAGAATGACATTGATATGTGGCGCACGCCTGTGCAGGGCGATCAGGATGTCTCGCAGGGCGGCAGCCTGCGGGCTGGTGACTATGCCTATGGTTTTGACAAAAGCGGGCAAGGGACGCTTGCGCTCGGGATCAAACAAGCCTTCCTGCGTCAATTGAGCCTTCAGGCGCAAGAAAGCCTCATATAAATTTCCAACACCGGCACGGCGTATGGCCTCTACGCTTAACTGATAATCGCCGCGCGGTGCATACAGGGTAACCAGGGCGCGTACTTCTACCTTGTCGCCTTCTTTGGGCTGGAAGTCGGCATATTGGGCACGGCCACGGAACATGACGGACCTGACCTGGGCACCACTATCTTTTAAAGTGAAATACCAATGTCCAGATGCGGCGCGGGTAAAGTTGGAAATCTCGCCAGAAACCCATGTCAATGGCAGGTTGCGTTCCAAAAGCTGAGCAACGGCCTGATTCAGCGCCGTAACTGTCATCACGGACGGCGTGTTTACTGGATTGGCGTAAGGCGATTCAGGATTCATAAAGCTTGGCGGCGGAAAATCTGTCCACAGAAGCGTGGTTTGGTCATCAGCATGTCATTTTGCCTCTGAGATGTCAAAAGAAATGAAAGTTTACTATCTAAGTCTTTGATTTTTAATAAAAATCAATCTGCAAAAGAATAAGGCAAAATGAAAATTCCCTTTCAAATCAAGGACATTGCAATGCATCAAGCAGCTTGTGCACAAACTTATCCACAGAAATTGTGATTAAGCTGTTGAAAACTTTAACCTTCATCAAAGTATGCCTGTTTGCCTAAAATATTGGCATGGAAGTAATCTTTATTGAAATCAAGTACTTATCTTCTTTTCCTGCGCTTTTACACAAGCTTGTCCACAAATTTTGTGCAGAATAAGCGCTTATTCACAGAGAAAGTGATTAAAAAAGCAAAATTTTTAGCATGCTTGTGAATAAGCTGAGTTTGCCACTTTTTTAGGCGCGAATGAAATAATTAATAAAATCAATGGTTTAGTAACATTGCCCATACTTTTTCACATAGTTGTCCACATATTTTGTGCAAAAGCCTGACTTTTGCAATTTTTACCGGATACATATTTGCATTTAAGATAATATTTCTGTGGAAAGAGCATATTTCCTCGTCAAAATGAGCATTTGCCTGTTTTTCTGGCAGCCTTACTTATCATATAAAAATCAGCGACTTACAGTGTTTCTTTACGGTAATGCACAATCTTGTCCACATATTTTGTGTAAAACACCTGGCTTGTCGTCGATCAAAATTTTTTGATGAAATTTTGTGCAAAAAGGACTGAAATTGCAGATATGCCTAAAATATTGGCAGCACAATAATTTTCTTTTAAATCAGTTACTTGTCATTATGTGCGAGACTTTTGCACATACTTGTCCACAAATTATGTGTAGAAAAGACGGGGGTAAAATGAGAAAAATGCTGTTTTATCCACAAAATGACAGTGCCTAAATCTTTGGCAGGGCTGGAAAAGTGAAATAAATCATGGGCTTAGCTAGATTCAGTGCACTTATCCACAAGCTTGCGCACAGATTTTGTGTAAAACAGTGGATATCCTGATTTACTATGATCAGTGCAAATTTCGTGCAAATTTTATGCTTTAGCTGAAAATGATGCTTTGAAACATTTTGTGCTGAGTTTTTTGCTCTGTGCTCTTGCCCATAGGCAGACAACGCGCTACATTGCGGGCTTGGATTTAGGAACCTTCAAGGAGTTAATTTGTTCGCCATCATTCAAGCCGCAGGCTGGCCAATTTATTTTTTATTGATTGCCTCAGTTATTGCGCTGACATTAATCATAGAACGCAGTCTTTCTTTGCGCCGTAGCCGCATTTTGCCGCCCACTTTGCTGGACGAAGTCATACGCGTTTATCAGGCAGGTAAAGTCAAACCTGAAGTCGTAGAACAGCTGGCAGGCAATTCCCCTCTGGGTAAAGTACTGGCGGCGGGTTTGCGCAATGTGAATGCGCCGCGCGACGTCATGAAAGAATCCATAGAAGAAGCGGGCAGCGCTGTCGCGCATGAACTGGAACGCTTCCTGACTACACTGGGCACGATTGCTTCACTGGCACCTTTGATGGGCTTGTTTGGTACTGTCGTCGGCATGATAGAAATTTTCGGCTCACAAAATGCGACGGGTGCGAACCCTGCACAACTGGCGCATGGTATTTCAGTAGCGCTGTATAACACGGGTTTTGGTTTGATGATCGCCATGCCTGCAATGGTGTTCTGGCGCCATTTCCGCGCACTGGTAGATAGCATCGTCGTTGATATGGAGCAACAGGCTATCAAGTTTGTTGATGTCGTCCACAGCGCCAGGAAGTAGTCATGAATTTTCGTAAAGGAAGGGGCAGGGAAGAGCCAGAGATCAACCTGATCCCGTTTATTGACGTCTTGCTGGTGATCCTGATTTTCCTGATGGTGACGACGACATATAGTCGCTTCACTGAATTGCAAATCACCTTGCCAACTGCAGATGCAGAAAAAGCCCAGGACAAACCGAATCAGATAGATATCGGTATTGATGCCCAGGGCCGTTACAAGATCAATAGCCAGGCCGTGTCTTTCCTCGACACCCTGACCCTGGCTGAAGATTTGAAAAAAGCGGCAGCTGCACTGGAAGCTGGCAAGACTGGCACCCAGCCTGATCCTGTCATCATCATCAATGCAGACCGTGCGACCAGCCATCAGTCTGTGATTGATGTACTGGAAGCTGCACGTATTGCGGGCATGGCCAAGGTTACGTTTGCGGCCCAGGCTACTGCGAAATAAAGACACCAGCAAGTTTGCGTTGAAGCGGAAAGCTGTTTCATATGCAAACCCAGACAGCCGGGGAGTGTGTAGCTCCCCGGTTTCTTTTTTAGAGAATGACATGCGGGCAGTATTGGAAAAAGTTTTATTGAGTGCCTGGCAAAAGCGAGGGCTGCTGGCTTGTTTGTTGTGGCCAGTGTCAAAGCTATTTCAATTGATCATCACTTTCCGTTTTGGCCTGTTTGTAATGGGCTACAAAGCGCAAACCAAATTGCCTGTGCCTGTCGTTGTGGCCGGTAATATCTTTATCGGTGGTACTGGCAAGACACCGCTGGTCATCTGGCTGGTGCAACAATTGAAACAGGCAGGCTGGCATCCAGCTGTCATCTCGCGTGGTTATGGTGTGCATGCCGAGAGTGTGATCCTGCTGGATGCTACCTCGCAAGCGCAGCAGGTTGGTGATGAACCAGTATTGATTGCTGCCAGGGCACAATGCCCGGTAGCAGTAGGGCGCGACCGCGTTGCCGTGGCGCGCTGTGTGCTGGCAGCCAATCCGCAAGTCGACGTCATTATTGCTGATGATGGTTTGCAGCATTACGCCTTGGGCCGTGACGTTGAACTGGTTTTATTTGACCAGCGCGGTACCGGTAATGGCTGGTTATTGCCAGCTGGACCTTTACGTGAGCCTGTACAAAGAAGGCGTGACTTTACGATCTGTAATTTACCAGATCCGGGCGCAGCATTCCCGGTCAGAATGCCTGTCGACACTGTGCGCATGCATTTGCAAGCTGGTCAGGCTTATCGATTGAATGACGACACACAGCGCCGCTCATTGATTGAATTCCGGGGGCAAAGCTTGCTGGCATCGGCTGGCATAGGTAATCCACAGCGTTTTTTCAGCATGCTGGCATTGCAGGGCTTGCAATGTCAGACACGGTCTTTTCCTGATCACCATGTCTTTGATGTGCAGAGTTTTAAGGGCGTAGATGCGGATTGCATCCTGATTACTGAAAAGGATGCAGTAAAATGTAGGCAAATCCCGGCTTTACTGGACGATGCCCGCATCTGGGTAGTACCAGTTGAAGCTCAACTCGATGCAGCTTTTGCCGCATCCCTGATACAAATGATTTTGGAGAAAAAGCATGGACGCACGTCTGCTTGATGTGTTGGTTTGCCCTTTGTGCAAAGGACAATTGGTCTACCAAAAAGCCAGTCAGGAATTGATTTGCTATGGCGATAAACTGGCTTATCAGATACGCGACGATATTCCCATCATGTGGGCAGATCAGGCGCGCGCATTGACCAATGAAGAAATTGACGCCAGACCCAAGGCTTAACGTTTTATGAGTTTTATCGCCATTATCCCGGCACGGCTGGCTTCCAGCCGTTTAGCCAATAAACCCCTGGCAGACATAGGCGGCAAGCCCATGGTTGTGCGCACTGCAGAGCAGGCATTGTTGTCTGGTGCCAGTGCCATCATGGTGGCCACCGATCATGCCGACATCGTCGCTGCCTGCAAGGCCCATGGCGTGCCAGTATGCATGACGCGGGCAGATCATCCATCCGGTACCGACCGGATCGCCGAAGTCGCTGCCAGCATGAATCTGGCTGACGATGCGGTTGTCGTGAATGTGCAGGGTGATGAACCATTAATAGATCCAGCGCTGATCGCAGCAACTGCAGCCCTGGTGAATGCAGATGTGCCTATGGCGACTGCAGCCCATTCTATCCATACGGTAGAGGATGGTTTTAATCCGAATGTCGTTAAGGTGGTATTAGACAAGCACGGCCGCGCCCTGTATTTTTCCCGCGCCACCATACCCTGGCACAGGGATGGGTTTACCATCAGCCGTGAACAGTTTCCGCCAGCTTATGCACCGCTGCGTCACATAGGTTTGTATGCCTACCGCAACGACTTTTTAAAAAAATATCCACAACTGGCTGTTTCTCCACTGGAACAAATTGAAGCGCTGGAGCAATTGCGGGTTTTGTGGCATGGCTATGCGATTGCGGTTCATGTTACCGGTTCCAGCCCGGCGCCAGGAGTGGATACGGCAGAAGATCTCGAACGTGTCCGGCAGTTTTTTATAAATAAGAAATAAAAAAACGGGCAAAACCCCAAGTTTTCGTGGCAAAGCATCAAGAATTACGAAAATTGTGGTAAGTTTCGTGAAAAGAAACTGTGTTATCAAGCTAAATAAGAAAAGCAAAAAAGAGCCGTGCCTGCCATGAAACCGCTGGCTGTCATGTTTTGATAATACAAGCACAAAAAATTCAAACTCGTCTTAGGAAATTTAACATGCGTCTTATTTTGTTGGGAGCGCCGGGAGCCGGCAAAGGTACACAAGCCAATTACATCAAAGAAAAATACAATATCCCGCAAATCTCTACTGGTGATATGTTGCGTGCTGCAATCGCTGCAGGCACAGCTTTGGGTCTGGAAGCAAAAAAAGTCATGGACACTGGTGGACTGGTATCTGATGACATCATCATCGGCCTGGTCAAAGACAGGCTGACACAGCCTGATTGCGCGAATGGTTATCTGTTTGACGGTTTTCCACGCACCACGCCACAGGCAGATGCGATGAAGGATGCTGGCGTGACGATAGACTATGTACTGGAAATCAATGTACCAGATGAAGCCATCATCGATCGTATGAGTGGCCGTCGTGTTCACCCAGGTTCTGGCCGTACATACCACGTCAAATTCAATCCGCCAAAAGTTGAAGGCAAGGATGATGTAACTGGTGAAGAACTGGTACAACGCCCCGACGACAAGGAAGAAACCGTCAAGAAGCGTTTGTCCGTATATCACGAACAAACAGAAATCCTGTTGTCTTATTATGGCGATTGGGCCAAGTCTGGCAAGCCAGGCGCGCCTAAATATCGCAAAATCGCTGGCGTCGGACCGGTAGAGTCCATCCGCGACAGCGCGTTTGCGGCGCTATCTGAATAAGTAAGAAAAAAAGCGGACTGCATTGTCCGCTTTTTTTATAGCTACCAAGTACGGCTAAGCCCCAGCCAGTTTCTCCAAAAATATGGGCTACGTAAAAGTTTCGCAGTGTGCAGGATTCATTTTTGTCATTGGGTGCAAAGCAGTCTGGCACTTAAGTCTGAAAAATGAAGAATTGTCGTTGTTTCACTTTGTCGTTAAAAAAATGCATGCGCCCACAAGGCCAACATGCCTATAACATTGGAGGAGTCAACATGGCAGCAAGTCTTTGGTTTGTCATCGCATGTGGCGTCATCGCCGTACTATATGGTTTGATATCGCGTAGCTGGATTTTGAAGCAGGATGCTGGTAATGCGCGTATGCAGGAAATCGCTACCGCTATTCAACAGGGCGCTGCCGCCTACTTGGCGCGGCAATACCGCACCATCGCCATCGTTGGTGTGGTGCTGTTTATCGCCGTTGCCGCCATACCGGGCCTGGGTCTGATTACTGCCATCGGTTTCCTTATCGGTGCGGTGTTGTCCGGCGCCTGTGGTTTCATCGGCATGAATGTGTCGGTCAGGGCCAATGTCAGGACCGCGCAGGCAGCAACCAAAGGCATGAATGAAGCGCTGGACGTGGCTTTTCGTGGCGGTGCCATCACTGGCATGCTGGTCGTTGGCCTGGGTTTGCTGGGTGTGACGATTTTCTACTGGGTATTGGTCATGAATGCTGCTGGCAGTACGCTGACACAGCATGACGTTATCAAACCCCTCATAGGCCTGGCCTTTGGCGCTTCGCTGATTTCCATCTTCGCCCGTCTTGGTGGCGGCATATTTACCAAGGGTGCTGACGTCGGTGCCGATCTGGTCGGTAAGGTTGAAGCCGGTATCCCTGAAGATGATCCGCGTAACCCTGCCGTGATTGCTGATAATGTCGGTGATAATGTCGGTGACTGCGCTGGTATGGCTGCTGATTTGTTTGAAACCTATGTCGTGACCCTGATCGCCACCATGTTGCTGGGTGCGCTGGTGGTCACCAGCAATGTCACCGAAGCGATTGTTTATCCATTGTTGCTCGGTGCTGTTTCCATTCTGGCTTCCATCGTTGGCTGTTCCATGGTAAAAGCCAAGCCCGGCAAGAAAATCATGTCTGCCCTGTACACAGGCTTATGGTGGGCTGCTGGCTTGTCGTTGATCGGTTTTGCCATCGTGACCTGGCAAGTCTGGCCTGATGAAGCCATGCGCATGAAGATGATGGGCGCTGCCCTGGTGGGTATCGTCCTGACTGGCCTGATGGTGTATATCACTGAATATTACACAGGCACAGACTTTAAACCGGTACAGCATGTGGCTCAGGCATCAACCACTGGTCACGGTACAAACATCATTGCTGGTCTTGGGGTATCGATGAAGTCAACTGCGTGGCCAGTGCTGGCTGTGTGTGCTTCGATACTTGTCTCCTACAATCTTGCTGGTTTGTATGGCATCGCGATTGCGGCAACTTCCATGCTGTCGATGGCGGGCATCATCGTGGCGCTCGATGCCTATGGCCCTATTACAGATAATGCCGGTGGGATTGCCGAGATGTCAGAAATGCCTGCTTCAGTACGTGCGATTACTGATCCTCTCGATGCCGTTGGTAACACCACCAAGGCAGTCACCAAGGGTTATGCAATTGGTTCTGCCGGCCTGGCAGCACTGGTGCTGTTTGCCGATTACACCCATGCGCTGGATTCTGTTGGCAAGAGTACTTCGTTTGATTTGTCGAATCCGCAAGTCATTGTCGGCTTGTTTATTGGCGGTTTGATTCCTTACCTGTTTGGCGCGATGGCGATGGAAGCCGTGGGCCGTGCAGCCGGTGCCGTGGTAGTGGAAGTGCGTCGTCAGTTCAAGGAAATCAAGGGCATCATGGATGGCACAGGCAAGCCTGAGTATGACAAGGCGGTCGATATGCTGACGACATCGGCGATCAAGGAAATGATCATTCCATCGCTATTGCCTGTCATCGTGCCTATCCTGGTTGGCTTGTTGCTGGGGCCAGCCGCGCTCGGTGGTTTGTTGATGGGGACTATCGTGACTGGTTTGTTCGTTGCGATCTCAATGACCACTGGTGGTGGTGCCTGGGACAATGCCAAGAAATACATAGAAGACGGTCATTTTGGTGGCAAGGGTTCGGAAGCGCACAAGGCTGCCGTGACTGGTGATACTGTCGGTGATCCATACAAGGATACAGCTGGCCCGGCAGTCAACCCGCTCATCAAGATCATCAATATCGTGGCACTGTTGCTGGTACCCCTATTGCCTGCAACGGGAACCACGACGAGTGCAGCCAGCCATGCCAGCCCGCCAGCGCAAATGGCAGCACCGGCAGCTTCTGCCTCGGCCAGCGTTGTTGCGCCTGCTGCATCTGCTTCAGCATCAGCCCCGGCAGAGGTGCCACCGCCACCCGCAATGACTGATCCTGCATCTGCCAGCAAATAAACATTAAGCTGTTGCAGAGACTGGGTAGCAAAAAAATGGCAGCGATATTCGCTGCCATTTTTTTATTTTTGCGTGGAGAGGATTATTCGCTACAATACGAAGATGTGACGTTTACGTAAACGTAATTATAGTCGTAATCGTGGATGCAACTAGTGGATACAAATAAGTGCCATCCCCACAATTTGATTAATGTGCTTATTGACAATAGCTTGGAGAGACAAATATGCAAATTCAAAATCATGTATTTATTATTACTGGTGGTGCTTCCGGCCTGGGTGCAGCGACGGCAAGAATGATCGTTGCCAACGGCGGCAAGGTCGTGCTGGCCGATGTGCAGGTAGAAGCTGGTGAAGCACTGGCGACTGAGCTGGGTGGCAAGTTTGTCAAATGCGATGTGACTTCTGAAGCCGATGGCAAAGCTGTCGTTGAAGCCGCTGCTACTCTGGGTACGCTGCGTGGGCTGGTCAATTGCGCCGGTGTTGCACCAGCGATCAAGACGGTTGGTAAAGATGGCCCGCATCCACTGGACGTTTTTCAGCGCGTGGTTAACATCAATCTCATCGGTACTTTTAACATGTGCCGTCTGGCAGCAGACGCCATGGGCAAGACCGAAGGTGTGGAGCATGGTGAACGCGGTGTCATCATCAATACAGCATCCGTCGCTGCTTATGATGGTCAGATTGGCCAGGCAGCCTATGCATCTTCCAAGGCAGCGGTAGTTGGCCTGACCCTGCCTATGGCACGTGATCTGTCACGCAGCGGCATCCGTGTCATGACGATCGCACCAGGTATTTTTGAAACACCCATGCTGCTGGGCATGCCGCAAGAAGTGCAGGATGCTTTGGGCAAGATGGTGCCGTTTCCTCCGCGCCTCGGCAAGCCGGATGAATATGCTAATCTGGCCAAGACGATTATTGAGAATGTGATGTTGAATGGTGAGACCATCCGATTAGACGGAGCCATTCGCATGCAACCCAAATAGTAAGTGCTGATAAAGCTACTGCGCGGCGCGATTTTTGGTCGGCGATGCTCATCGTACTAAAGTACGATTGCGCTTCTCAACCAAAACTAGCGTCGCTCGCTACGCTTTCTCAGCACTTACGCGCCTCAGTATGCGGGCAGAAAAAATAACTGCACTTCGGTACTGTTTAGGCATGATTGTTGTATTTGTAGAGTGGAGTTCTTTCACTGTGCCGTGCAGCATGACAAATTGCTAGGGGGCTACTACACTAGGGCAAATCTGGATTTGCCCTTTTTTTATGCCTACACAAACGAGTAATAATGCGGGAACAGGATTGATCTTGACCGGTGGTGGGGCGCGTGCGGCCTATCAGGTTGGGGTGCTTCATGAAATTTCGGCGATACTGGTGGAGTCTGGCTGGCATCCTGCAAGCAATCCTTTTGGCATTATCTGTGGTACTTCTGCGGGGGCGATCAATGCGACCTCGCTGGCCTGCGGGGCTGATAATTTTGCTGATGCAGTGGGGCGCATGCTGCATATCTGGGAAAATTTTGAAGCGGCGCAAGTGTACCGGGCGGATTCGCTGGGTGTCATGCGTAGCGGGGCGCGCTGGTTGACATTGTGGTCGTTTGGCTGGTTGCTCAACAAATGGCGCAAGGCACCACCCAATTCTTTGCTCGATAATTCTCCGCTGGAAGCACTGTTGACCCGTATGCTGGACCTGAGTAGTCTGGATGCCGCATTTAACAATGGCAGCCTGCATGCTTTGGCGGTAACGGCATCTTCTTATACAGCCGGTCAGCATCTGACTTTTTACCAGACTCTGGCCGATATTGAACCCTGGGTCAGAAGTCAACGTTTGGCGCAGCGTGATTTTATCGGCGTCCAGCATTTGCTGGCATCTGCCGCGATCCCTTTTATTTTTCCTGCCGTGCCACTGAACTGGGGCGGGCGTATGGAATATTGTGGTGATGGTTCCATGCGTCAGCTGGCACCGATATCACCCGCCATCCATCTGGGGGCGCAAAAGGTCTTGATCGTCGGTGCGGGCCGTTTGACTGAGCCGCCCAGTGTCAGCACCGAAACTGCCCGTTATCCCAGTCTTGCACAAATTGCCGGTCATGCCTTGTCCAGCATTTTTCTTGATAGTCTGGCTGTGGATATAGAAAGACTGATGCGCATCAACAAGACCTTGTCGATGTTGCCGCCAGAATTGCTGGAGAAAACCCCCTTGCGACCAGTTGATCTCCTGGTCATTGCGCCTTCAGAAAGACTGGATGAAATTGCCAGTCGCCACACCAATAGCCTGCCCCTGCCTGTGCGCACCATGCTGGGTGGTATAGGTGCTACCGAAGCACGTGGTTCGGCTCTGGCGTCTTATCTCTTGTTTGAATCGACTTATACCAAAGAGCTAATTGCCCTTGGGCGACGGGATACCCGTGCCCGGATGGATGATGTCTTGCACTTCTTTGGTGTTGATACAACGTCACGGGTGCCAGCGAGATTGGTGTGATAGCTGGACATTATTGCCATAAAGTATTTTTGTCGAAAATGTGACAGGCAGATGAATTAATATATTGTAACATCTGCAACAATGATTGATTCATCATCGACAAACCGTTACTCTATGCCCTGTTTAAGCATGTGCGGATAGACAAAATAATGATAAATCCAACATTTTTAAAAAAATGGCTGGTATTTCTGACGCTTGCTTTGCTGGCAGCAACCAGCTTCGCCAAAGACACCAATAGTCTTGGCCAGGTTGCTATTGCTGAATTACCTAAAGAAGCACAGGCAACACTGAAGCTCATCAAGCAAGGTGGTCCATTTCCTTATGACAAGGATGGCGTCGTGTTCGGCAATTATGAATCCAGGCTACCCAAGCAAAAGCGTGGTTACTATCATGAATATACGGTGAAAACGCCGCGTGTCCGTAATCGTGGCGTGCGTCGCATCATTGCCGGAGCAGACCCGCAAACGTCGGGCGAATACTATTACACTGAAGACCACTACGAGAGTTTTCGCAGAATTAAAGAGTAAATATGATCTCAGCAACCGAGGGGGAAATGGAATTATTGGCAACGGTAGCGCCGAATGTGGTGCAATCCATACGTGCTTTCCGTGTGCCCGATTTACAAGCTGAAGCAGCCAAGCTGGGACAGCATTTCTTGTATGCCTATTGCCTCGAAGCAGCCACCAAGCAGCAAGTGCTGGGTAAGATTGCCTTGTCTTTCGGTTTTCCCAAGCCCATGTGTCGTAATCTGGATGCATTGTCAGATTGCCTGACTGATATGATTTACAAGGCCGGACCGCAACCCGGTTTTTTGATCGTGCTTGAACAATTGCCAAATACGCAAAAATTTGACAAGGAAGCGCGCGAGACACTGTTGGACGTTTTTCGGGACGCCGCCGATTTTTGGGCCGACAGAAAAGTCGCGTTTCGTGTGTTCTACTCCTTCGAATAGTATTTTTATACCCTGTATAATAGGTGCCAGTAAGTAATTGCTGGCATTTTTTGTTTGGGGCTAACCCCCTGTCAGCGTTACAATGCCGCCATGAAAAAGATTGTTATCCTCATTTCTGGTCGTGGCAGCAATATGCAAGCCATCGTTGAAGCTGCCGCAAAACAGCAATGGCCAGCGCAAATCGCTGCCGTTATCAGCAACCGTGCTGATGCGGGTGGTTTGGAATATGCAGCCAGCCGTGGCATACCGACAGCGGTAGTCGTTAGTAAGCAATTTGCAACGCGTGATGCATTTGATGCTGCTTTGCGGGAAAAAATAGATGAATTTGCCCCTGATCTGGTCGTTTTGGCCGGTTTCATGCGCATACTGACTGCAGGCTTTGTCGAACATTATGCCGGCAGGATGTTAAATATCCATCCATCCCTGTTACCCAGTTTTGTCGGTTTGGCAACGCATCAGCAGGCAATTGATGCGGGCGTTAAAGTGCATGGCGTGACCGTGCATTTTGTTACTGCTGAACTCGATCATGGTCCCATCGTCGCGCAGGCGGTTGTGCCAGTGCTTTACGACGACACCGAAGACACTCTGTCGCACAAGGTACTTGAACAAGAGCACCAGATTTACCCGCGCGCCGTATTGCAATTTGTCGAAGGCAAATTGCGCATAGACGGCAATCGTGTTCATATCAGTAATTAATAAATTAATTAGTGAGCATCAGCGGCGCTGCCAGCGCGATTTTGCATGGGCACTGGTTAAACATTAGCCACCAATATAGTTAGTACTACATAGTAATTTGGTTCATCCGGACCACGTCAGCATATTAGAAGGAAGCAGCATGAGATTACCTCCAGCCATACTCGTCAATACCGAAGAAGTATTACGTGAGATTTTGCGTTTTACCGGCCCGGCAGATGGCACTTTGTCGCGTTATTTTCGTGATCACCCACGCCTGGGTTCACGCGAACGCGGTGTAGTTGCGGAGGCTGTTTATGGCTTGCTGCGTAATAAAGCGGTGTACACCAATTTTTCTGAGTCTGGTATAGGCTCACCTATGCGCCGCCTGAGCCTGCTGGGTCTGGCTGATGCAGTTGGTGTCGATGCTCTTGGTGGCTTGACGGAAGATGAAACAGCGTGGCTGCAACGTGTGATGGAAATTGACCGCACGCACCTGCCTTTGATGATGAAAGCCAATTTGCCAGAATGGCTGTGGACAAAACTGGTGGAGCGCTTTGGTGAAGAAGATGCACTGGCGCTGGCCATGTCGCTGAACACCCCGGCACCGCTGGATTTGCGCGTCAACACGATCAAGGGTGATCGCGACACCGTCATCACCACACTGGCACAGGCACCTATCATCGCTGAGCCTACTCCCTATTCAAGCACGGGTTTGCGCGTACGCAAAAAACCATCCATCCAGAATCTGCCTTTGTTTAAAGACGGCACGATAGAAGTACAGGATGAAGGTAGTCAGTTGCTGGCTCAACTGGTCGGTGCCAAACGCGGTGAAATGGTTGCTGATTTTTGCGCTGGTGCCGGTGGCAAAACTTTGGCACTGGGTGCATTGATGCGTAACACAGGCCGTCTGTATGCCTTTGATATTTCTGAAAAGCGCCTGGCCAAACTGAAGCCACGCATGGCGCGCAGTGGTTTGTCAAATGTGCATCCTGTCGTCATCGCGCATGAAAAAGATGCCAAGATCAAACGCCTGGCGGGCAAGCTGGATCGCGTATTGGTCGATGCACCTTGCAGTGGACTGGGTACTTTGCGCCGCAATCCTGATGTCAAATGGCGTCAGACGCCAGAGGGTGTGGCAGAGTTGAATGTCAAGCAGGCTTCCATCCTGGCCAGCGCTGCGCGCATGGTGAAGCCAGGTGGCCGTCTGGTGTACGCAACCTGCAGTATTCTGGATGAAGAAAACGAAGGCATCGTCCAGGCTTTCCTGGCTGAACATGCTGACTATGCACTGGTGCCAGCCTCTCAGGTATTGGCTGAGCAAAAAGTGAATCTGGAAATGGGTGATTACCTGAAGCTCTACCCGCATCTGCACCAGACCGATGGTTTCTTTGCCGCGATACTGGAACGTAAAAAGGCACCAGCCAAAGTTGCGCCAGAAGAGGTCGCTCCAGAAGCAGAAGAAGATTGATTCAGGTGTCACTGTAAGTAATCCCATCATCCAATTCATCGTTCCTGCACATTATGAGTACACCCTTACTCGCCAGTTTATTGTCTGACTTATCGAAAGATTTAGGCCAGCCTGATTTTTATTGGCAAGTAGGGGCGGTCGCCTTGTGTTTCAGCCTGGCCTGGTTATTGTCACGTGCACTCAGGCGCAGCTTTACTGCAAAAGACACTGATTCTGGCGTAGTGAAGCTGGGCGTGGAAAGTTTTACCCGTGTACTCTCGCCAGCCCTGGCGATGATTTTTATCCTGATTGCTAAAATGATTTTAGGCAAATGGCAGCATACGCATTTGCTGTCTTTATTATTCCCTATCATCGGTTCATTGGCATTGATACGCTTTGCCTTTTATGTCGTGCGGCAAACCTTTGCCCGCGACGGTTCCATAGGTAACTTCCTTGCTGCATTTGAGAAATTGTTTGCCGGCTTGGTCTGGCTGGGTGTGGTATTGCATTTCACCGGCCTTGGGCAGGAGTTGTTTACCGGCCTTGACGAAGTTTCCCTGCCTATAGGTAAAAACAAGGTATCGTTGCTGACTATCCTGCAAGCGATAGCCTCAGTCGTGGTTACCCTCGTCGTTGCGATGTGGGCCAGTGCCGCGCTGGAAACACGTTTGATGAAGCTGCCGAACGCGCACACTTCTTTGAAAGTCGTTTTGTCACGTGTGGGCAGGGCAGTATTTATCCTGTTGGCCATACTCATCAGCCTGACTCTGGTTGGCATAGACCTGACCGTGCTTTCAGTCTTTGGCGGTGCCTTGGGCGTAGGTCTGGGTTTTGGTTTGCAAAAAATTACCAGCAGTTATGTCTCCGGTTTCATCATCTTGCTGGACCGTAGTATGTCCATAGGCGATATGATCACGGTCGATAAATTCAGCGGACGGGTAACCCAAATCAACACCCGCTACACCGTGTTGCAAGGGCAGGATGGTGGAGAGGCAGTGATACCGAATGAAATGCTGGTGTCCACACCTGTGCAAAATTACTCCCTGAGCGACAGAACTGTAGCAATGTGGACCGATATGACGGTGGGCTATGAAACTGATCTCGACAAGATAATGCCCATACTTGGAGAGGCTGCTGCTACCGTGGAGCGGGTTTGTAAGGACCCCGCACCTTCAGCATATTTGCTGAAGTTTGGTGCGGATGGTTTTGAGCTGCGGGTAGGCTTCTGGATTGCCGACCCTGAAAATGGCCGCTCCAGTGTCATGTCTGCGGTTAACCTGGCTTTGTGGCAGATTTTGCAAGAGCATAAGGTGAATTTACCCTATGGTCAGAGGGTTGTGACTTTAATTAACAGTCCAGTCAAAGAAACTTGAAGCCAGGCAATAATATTAGTTCTAAAATTGGGGGGATTCCTCTAAAACCGCGTACAATGCCGTCCGATGTCTATAATGAAAAAAGTTGATGGCGTTTTTGCGAAATCAACCAAGATGCCGTCAATAACAATGGAGTACATGTCATTTTGAGCACTTTTATCGATACAGTAGTTGATTTTCTGTCCAATGGACTGACTCGTGCAACGGGTTGGCAGGTATTTATTTTCACCATGGTCGTGACGCATATCACGATTGCCAGCGTGACGATATTCCTGCACCGCTGCCAAGCGCATCGTGCATTGGAATTGCATGCTATCCCCAGCCATTTCTTCCGTTTCTGGTTGTGGCTGACGACTGGCCAGGTCACCAAGGAATGGGCAGCGATTCACCGCAAACACCATGCCAAATGCGAGACGGAAGAAGATCCGCATAGCCCAGTGACACGTGGTATCAAAAAAGTCTTGCTCGAAGGCGCAGAGCTGTATCGCGCAGAATGCAAAAACACAGAAACCATGGAAAAGTATGGTCATGGCACTCCTGACGACTGGATGGAGCGTAACATCTACACCCGTTTTAGCTGGCAGGGCGTGGCTCTGATGCTGATTATCGACTTCATCTTGTTTGGTGTTGCTGGCATTACGGTATGGGCTGTACAAATGTTGTGGATACCTGTAACTGCTGCAGGCATCATCAATGGTATTGGTCACTACTGGGGCTATCGCAATTACGATTGCACCGATGCTTCGCGTAACATCGTACCTTTCGGTATCCTGATTGGTGGAGAAGAGCTGCATAACAACCACCATACTTTCGGCACTTCAGCAAAACTGTCGTCCAAATGGTATGAGTTTGATATCGGCTGGTTATATATTCGCAGCATGGAAATTGTTGGTCTGGCCAAGGTCAAGAAAGTCGCCCCCGAACCCAAGTTCAAGGAAATCAAGACCGTCGTTGATCTGGAAACTCTGCAAGCCGTGATCACCAATCGTTATGACGTCATGGCGAAATATACCAAGTCCTTGCGTCGTGCCTGGAGTGAAGAAGTGGCAAGCTTGCGCGAGAAAGCCATGTTCGAAGCGCACATGCTTAAATCGACCAAGAAATTGTTGCAACGTGAACCTACCAAGCTCGAAGCGCCTCAGCAGCAGCAATTGTCTGAGGTACTGGCACATAGCCGTGCCCTGAAGACCATGCATGACATGCGCGTGGAACTGGGCTTGATCTGGGAACGTTCTACTGTCAGCCGTGAACAACTGGTACAGCAATTGCAGGACTGGTGTGTGCGTGCAGAAGCATCTGGTATCCAGACTCTGCGTGAATTCTCCCTGAGATTGCGCACTTACGCTTAAAAAGCTTGTCTGCTTCTTCAAAAACGGCGCTGATGCGCCGTTTTTGTTTTTGCGCGACATTTTTATGTCATCTCCTTCATCTCCAGGCTGTGCGATGTTTGGTTGTATGAAGAAGTACTGTATTAATTAATCGAACCCATTCCACAAGCACTATGGCAAGTAGTTTTAGTTTGAACGCCTGACAGTTGAACGTTCAGAACAAGCTGCGTTCAAGCACGCGTCGAAGATTGAAGTTGGGGGAAAGGATGGGGGAAAATAGGGTGTCTAATTTACTGACAGTGCTTGTGCACAAAAATAGACACGCATGAAAAAACCCTGCAGTGCAGGGTTTTTTATTTCTACAAAACTTACCAGAATTACTTGATTTTGGTTTCTTTGTAGATGACGTGCTTACGTGCTTTAGGATCGAACTTCATGATCTCCATTTTTTCAGGCATAGTGCGCTTGTTTTTGGAGGTTGTATAGAAGTGACCTGTACCAGCAGTCGATTCCAGCTTGATTTTGTCGCGACCAGATTTAGCCATGATATTTTCCTAACAATAGTTTAGCTTAAACTTTTTCGCCGCGAGCACGCATGTCAGTCAAAACGGCATCGATGCCGATTTTGTCAATGACGCGCAGACCAGCATTGGACAAACGCAGAGAAACCCAACGGTTTTCTGATTCTACGAAAAAGCGACGATTTTGCAGATTAGGCAAAAAGCGGCGTTTTGTTTTGTTGTTAGCGTGGGATACATTGTTGCCAACCATTGGCCCCTTCCCAGTCACTTGGCAGACACGTGCCATGTTTAACTCCTTAGACGATTCCGAAATTGGAAAAACGCAAGTATAAACAAAATCTCATGAAATATCAACGACTTGCAGAAAACAAGTGTGTCTTATTTAAAAAATTGATTTAACAATTCGATTTTAAGGTTTTCTCCACTGGTAAATGCATACGTAAACTGCTTGTTCTGGCATATCAGATACCCGTGCCGTCAATGTGCCCTGTGTTGCAAAATATCCGAGGGGAAATGAAAAAACACTCAAATCAAACCATGCTCTGCGAAGGAATATACATTCGGATTTGCAACGATGAAATGGTCCAGTACGCGCACATCTACCAAAGCCAGAGCCTGCTTAAGGGTTTGCGTGAGGCTGATATCTGCCTGACTGGGTTCGCACGAACCAGAAGGGTGGTTGTGGGCCAGGATGATGGCGGCAGCATTCTGATGCAAGGCTGATTTGACCACCTCACGCGGATAAACGCTCGCGTGGTTCAATGTGCCGCGAAACAACTCCTCTGCCTTGATCAGGCGGTTTTTGACATCCAGATAGAGGATGGCAAAAGACTCATGCGGTTTATTACCTATCATCAGTTGCAGGTAATTCTTCACTGCCTGAGGGGAGGAGAGCGAAGCATTCTCCTCCAATTGCTCAGAAATTGCCCGTTTGGCCAGTTCCAGCACGGCTTGCAATTGCGCATACTTGGCTGCGCCCAGCCCATGTATGGAAGAAAAATCCTTCATGCTGGCAGCAAACAGGCCAGAAAGTGAGCCAAAGTGCTTGATCATGTCACGCCCCAGGTCAACTGCGCTTTTGCCCTTGACGCCAACCCGGAGAAATACAGCCAGTAATTCTGCGTCCGATAAAGCACTGGCTCCATGCTTGATCAACCGCTCCCGCGGGCGCTGGTCTTCTGGCCATTCATTGATTGCCATCTAAGTTTTCTCCATAGAATGCGGTCCTTACCTCTTAATAAGTTAAAGCTGGCTTACAATATCAAATTCTCAGCCTATTATCTTTAGCTTCATACCATGTCTGCAAATGCTATCCCTACCGTGACCCCCGACGCCTACCTGACCCTGCATTATCGCCTCGCGACGCTGGATGGTGAAGATATACTCAGCACCTTCAACGAACGCCCTGCAACCCTGCAATTAGGTACAGGACAACTGGCTCCTGAACTGGAGGCATCTTTGCTTGGGCTGGAAGAAGGTTCTCATACCACCCAGGAACTGGCACCAGAAAAAGCCTTTGGCCCGCGCAATCCTGATTTGATACAAAGAGTGTCGCTGGCTACACTAAAAGAAAACTCCGCTTTTGGCGAGCAATATGTGATTGGTGACCTGGTTGAATTTGCGGCACCTGCCGGCGGCAAGTTTGCCGGTATCCTGCGTGCACTGGATGACGAGGGGGCATTATTTGATTTTAATCATCCCCTCGCCGGGCAAACCGTGCTGTTTGAAACAAAAATTATCGGGATTCTTTAATCAAAGTTTATGGACAAAGAAATTTTACTAGCTCAGCCGCGCGGATTTTGTGCCGGTGTTGACCGCGCCATCGAAATTGTCGAGCGTGCCTTGCTGCAATTCGGTGCGCCGATTTATGTCAGGCATGAAATTGTGCATAACGCTTATGTCGTCAATGACCTCAAGCAGAAAGGTGCTATCTTCATCGAAGAACTGGATGATGTCCCAGCCGGTAATACCCTGATATTTTCTGCGCATGGTGTTTCACAAAGCGTGCGCCAGGAAGCAGAGTCCAGAGGATTGACCATTTTTGATGCGACCTGCCCATTGGTGACCAAGGTACATATAGAAGTGGCCAAGATGCGCAAGGAAGGACGTGAGATCATCATGATAGGTCACCATGGTCACCCTGAAGTTGAGGGGACGATGGGACAATCCGAAGCAGGCATGTATCTGGTTGAAACCGTGGAAGATGTCGCGAAATTGCAAGTGAGGAATGAGGAAATGCTGGCCTTTGTGTCGCAAACGACTTTGTCTGTTGACGACACGGCAGAAATTATAGATGCTTTGAAAAAGCGCTTTCCTTTGATCAGCGAACCAAAAAAGGGCGATATTTGCTACGCCACTACCAATCGTCAGGAAGCCGTGAAATTCATGGCACCGCAAGTGGACCTGGTATTGGTGGTTGGTAGCCCGAACAGTTCCAACTCAAACCGTTTGCGTGAAGTCGCTGAGAAAAAAGGTGTGACTGCCTATATGGTCGACAATGCCAGCCAGATCAAACCTGAATGGCTGGAAAACAGTTTGCGTATCGGTGTGACAGCCGGTGCTTCTGCGCCAGAAGTACTGGTGCAGGAAGTAATAGCCAGTTTGCGTCAGCTGGGCGCACGCAGTGTGCGTGCGCTCGACGGTGTTGAAGAGGCAGTGACTTTCCCCATGCCTAAAGGATTATCTGCAGCAAAGATATGATGCTTGTAACTCTCTTAAGTAAGTGAATTTGATAAAAAATTTGTTTTGGCTGTTGTTTTCGATATTTTATTTTGCAAATACGTGTTTAAGATTGCGGCACAATCAAGTTCGGTATTTGCCGGATTTGGCAAAACGTGTATGCTGGTATTCGGCACTTGTGGAAAGTACGTAGCTTGCGGTGGCTTTTTTACCACTGGAAGAAGAGACAAACTATGTATAATCCCGCCGACTTTACTGGGATAACCTTTAAGTCAAAATATATTACAAAAACTTTTACCAAAAGTTGCTGAGGAGAGTTCTACTATGTGTATCAATTACGCCATTACTGCTTCTACTTTGATGACGCGCCTGTTTGGCTAACGCGCGTTCGAATTCCGGCGGCACCCAGACAGGGTGCCGCTTTCCTTATCAGGAATGATTTTTGCTGAAACCTGTTCGTTGTTACTTGATTCTTTCAAGTGGCAAGATGGCAAGCAGTTCATCTCCTGGTTTTTTCAGAAATTCGTTTCGTTCTTAAAGTGAGAAGCAAAATATGGATACCTTTATCCAACAAATTATTAACGGTCTGGTGCTGGGCAGCATGTATGCCCTGGTCGCACTCGGTTACACCATGGTCTATGGTGTACTCAATCTGATTAACTTTGCGCATGGCGACGTACTGATGGTTGGTGCGATGGCAGGCCTGAGTATCATCAAAGTATTGCAAGTGGTTGCGCCTGACCTGCCTGGCATCATCAAGCTTATCATCGCGATTCTGGGTGCCATTCCGGTCTGTATCGCAGTCAATCTATTGATAGAACGCGTCGCCTACCGACGATTACGGAATGCACCACGCCTGGCTCCTCTGATCACGGCGATCGGTGTGTCCATCCTGGTGCAAACTTTCGCCATGATGATCTGGGGCCGCAGCCCTATCTCTTTCCCATCCGTGATGTCCTTCATCCCCGTACAAATCGGTGGCGCCGTGATCTCCCAAACCCAGATCGTCTTGCTGGTGCTGGCAACGCTGGCGATGGTTGGCCTGGTCTTGCTGGTTGAAAAAACCAAAATGGGTCGTGCCATGCGTGCTACTGCTGAAAACCCACGCGTCGCCGGTTTGATGGGGGTCGATTCCAACAAGGTGATTGTTGCTACCTTCGCCATCGGTGCTGCACTGGCTGCGATTGCTGGTGTGATGTGGGCAGCGAACTATTCATCCGCACAGTTTGCCATGGGCTTTGTACCTGGCCTGAAAGCCTTCTCGGCAGCGGTACTGGGTGGTATCGGGAATATTTATGGCGCGATGGTAGGTGGTATCGTGCTGGGTCTGATTGAAAGTCTGGGTGCCGGTTATATCGGTGACCTGACTGGTGGTGTGTTAGGTAGTCACTATCAGGATATTTTTGCTTTCGTCGTTTTGATCATCGTACTGACCTTGCGTCCATCCGGCATCATGGGTGAGCGTGTTGCTGACCGTGCGTAAGGAGAAAATCAATGTCAACCATATTTGATGTAAAAGCTAATCCAACCAAGGCTTACGCCAGCTTTGCTGTGCTGGGCGTGGTCATGGTCTTGTTCCCATTCGTGGCCGCCAATTTTGGTAATTCCTGGGTCAGGATTATTGACTTCGCGCTGTTGTATATCATGCTGGCGCTGGGACTGAATATCGTGGTCGGTTTTGCCGGTCTGCTGGATCTGGGTTATATCGCTTTTTATGCCGTTGGTGCTTATCTGGCTGCGATTTTTGGCTCGCAGCAGTTCGCGACCATTCTTGAGTCTTTCGTCAATAATTACCCGGTAGTGGGTGAGTTCCTGGTTGCTGTGTGCGGGCCGGAAATTACCAAAAACGGTATTCACTTGTCAGTCTGGATCATCGTGCCATTTGCGGCGGCGATTGCAGGCATGTTTGGTGCCTTGCTTGGTGCGCCAACCTTGAAACTGCGTGGTGATTATCTGGCGATCGTGACCCTGGGTTTTGGTGAAATTATCCGTATTTTCATGAACAACATGAATGCACCGATCAATTTCACGAACGGCCCACAAGGGATCAACATGATCGATCCTATCCGTATCTTTGGTGTATCGCTGGGTGGTGAAGAAGGCTCGAATGCGACAGTACGTTTCCTGGGCATGAGCATGCCTTCAGTAAATGCGTATTACTTCCTGTTCCTGTTCCTGTGTATCGCGATTGTTATCGTCTCGCTGCGTTTGCAAGATTCCCGTCTGGGCCGTGCCTGGGTGGCGATACGTGAAGATGAGATTGCGGCAAAGGCCATGGGTATCAATACCCGTAACGTCAAATTGCTGGCCTTCTCCATGGGCGCTTCTTTTGGTGGTGTTTCCGGTGCGATGTTTGCCAGCTTCCAGGGCTTCGTGTCACCAGAGTCTTTCTCCCTGATGGAATCCATCGTGATTCTGGCAATGGTGGTCTTGGGCGGTATTGGTCATATTCCAGGGGTTATTCTCGGTGCGGTATTGCTGGCGGCTTTGCCAGAAGTATTGCGTCACGTGGTTGAACCAGTGCAAAACCTGATTTTCGGTAAAGTCTGGATCGAAGCCGAAGTATTGCGTCAATTGTTGTACGGCTTCGCCATGGTTGCCATCATGCTTAATCGTCCTGCCGGCTTGTGGCCTGCACCGAAGCATGAAGATCGTATGGCAAAGACTAACGAAGCGGCAGCTTAAGGAAGATCAAGATGACTGAACAGACTATCTTAAAAATCGAAGGTGCCAATAAGCGTTTTGGCGGCTTGCAGGCGCTGTCGAATGTCGGCATTAATATCAAGAAAGGCCAGATTTATGGCCTGATAGGCCCGAACGGCGCAGGTAAAACAACTTTTTTCAATGTCATTACTGGTTTGTACCAGCCTGATACTGGCACTTTTGAACTTGATGGCAAACCATACTCGCCATCAGCTCCGCATGAAGTGGCCAAGGCTGGTATTGCCAGGACTTTCCAGAACATCCGCCTGTTTGGTGAAATGACTGCTCTGGAAAACGTCATGGTAGGCCGCCACATCCGTACTCATCAGGGCGTGTTTGGTGCGGTATTCCGCCATCCTGCTGCGCGCAAAGAGGAACTGGATATTCGTAAGCGTGCACAAGAATTGCTGGATTTCGTCGGCATAGGCCAGTTTGCCAGCCGCACGTCAAAGTTCCTGTCTTATGGTGATCAACGCCGCCTGGAAATTGCCCGTGCACTGGCAACTGATCCAAAACTGCTGGCGCTGGATGAACCAGCCGCCGGTATGAATGCGACTGAAAAACTCGCCCTGCGTGAGTTGCTGGTCAAGATCAAGGCAGAAGGCAAGACGATTTTGCTGATCGAGCATGACGTCAAATTGATGATGGGATTATGTGACAGGATGACTGTTCTGGATTACGGCAAGCCAATTGCAGAAGGTTTGCCAGCAGACATACAGAAAAATCCGGCAGTTATTGAAGCGTATTTGGGAGGTGGTCACTAATGGCTGAGAACGTATTAAAGATAAGCAATCTGAAGGTTGCTTACGGCGGCATCAAGGCCGTTAAAGGGATAGACCTGGAAGTCAACAAGGGCGAATTGATTACCCTGATTGGCGCCAATGGTGCGGGCAAGACCACCACACTGAAAGCCATCACCGGCACGCTGCCCGCTTGCAAAGTGGAAGGCGAGATCATTTATCTTGGTGCTTCCATCCGTAACGTCAATTCCTTCGAGATGGTGAAAAACCATCTGGCCATGGTGCCAGAAGGCCGTGGTGTGTTTACTCGCATGACGATTCTGGAAAACCTGATGATGGGTGCGTATATCCGTAACGATAAAGCGGGTATCAATGCCGATGTGGAAAAATGGTTTACGGTTTTCCCACGACTGAAAGAACGTGCTGCCCAATTGGCAGGTACCTTGTCCGGTGGTGAGCAACAGATGCTGGCCATGGCACGCGCACTGATGAGCCACCCCAACCTGCTGTTGCTGGATGAGCCATCCATGGGTTTGTCACCTATCATGGTGGAGAAGATTTTTGAAGTCGTGCGTAATGTGTCGGCCCAGGGTATCACCATCCTGCTGGTTGAGCAAAACGCCAAACTGGCCTTGCAGGCAGCCCACCGTGGTTACGTCATGGATTCTGGCGCCATTACCATGAGTGGCAACGCCAAGGATATGCTGAATGATCCTAAGGTCCAGGCAGCTTACCTGGGTGAAGGCTAGTACGAGCTAAGCGATTTACGAAGTAAGGTAAGCCCGCTGCATGGCATTGCCGTGCCAGGGCATTTCAAATACCTGCAAGTAATTGCAGGTATTTTTTTTGTCTATTTTTTCTCACTCAGCATCATTCGTCGATCTCGCAGCGGCAGATGTCATTTACAATCGGAAAGGCAAGTGAAAGTCACATCACAGGGTGCATGATTCCAGCGAGGAGTAAGCAGATGTCAAATCAGCTCAAGCGCTTGTTTAGTTTATGTTTCTCCCCATGCTTCCCCATTTTTAACTGCCTGTTATTGTGTGGTTTATTATTGTCCTGCGCATCTGCTCCCAGACCTGATTTATCACGCCTCTACAGATTGAGTGACCGGGCTGCCGATAACACGCCTGTCATTCTCATCCCGGGGTTGTTTGGCTCAAAGTTGCGCAATCGCCGAACAGGCAAAGAAGTCTGGCCCGGATCTGCGACGGACGTGTTGTTTGGTGACTATCGTCAACTGGCCTTGAAATTTGACCCGCTAACTCTACAGGTACTGCCTGATGATCTGGAAGCTTTTGATGTCGCTGACAAGGTGCTCGGTCAGGATATTTATGGCCCCATTATCAGTACCCTGGAAAAATTTGGTGGTTATGTAAAAGGAGTGCCAGGTACACCTGTTCGCAAGGGGGAACGCCGCTATTACCTGTTTCCCTATGACTTCAGGCAAGATAACAGTGGTCATGCAGTAGCGTTGGAAGCTTTGATCAATCAGGTCCGACGCGATTACGCCAATCCCCAATTGCGGGTTGATCTGGTTGCCCACAGCATGGGGGGACTGGTTGCGCGCTATTATCTGCGCTATGGCATTGCTGACGTACTCAGCGGTGAACATGAGCAAGTAACGCTATACGGTACGACACGGGTACGCAAGCTGGTGTTGCTGGGGACGCCTAATCTTGGTTCCGCTTCTTCCTTGCATGCCTTCCTGAGTGGAGAGCCGATAGGCCTGGGACGTATTCCGCCTGAGGTGCTGGCCACGATGCCCAGCGGTTACCAGTTATTTCCTCATCCTCTGGTGACCTGGCTCATCGATGCGGATGGCAATGTCCTTGGCGATAATCTGTTCGATATGGCAACCTGGCAACGTTATCGCTGGAGTCTTTTTAATCCTGAAATACAAGCACGCATACAGGGGCAGGACACCGCCATGTCAGGCATGCCTCAGAAAGATCTGGAGCGTTTCTTTGCTTACCGGTTGGAGCGTGCCCGTCGCTTCATGTGGGCTTTGTCTACGCCAGAACCCGAAACACCGATACGCTATGTCTTGTTTGGTGGCGATTGCAGTTTGACACCAGCACGCCTGATGCTGGAAAAAGAGGGTGAGCAATTATTGACCAGACTGGATCCTGCCCATATACGCAGACCAGTTGCTGGTGTGCGGTACGAAGAGCTGATGCTGGAGCCGGGAGATGGCCGGGTTACCAAGCCATCTTTGCTGGCAAGGGAAACCCTGGATCCGTCGGCTGAACAAAGCGAGGATAGTTTTATTCCGATTGCTTACTGGTTTTTCTTGTGTGAAAACCATGTGCAACTGACAAATAACATCAATTTTCAAGACAATCTCTTGAATGTTTTGCTGACCCGTTCTTTGCCTTGGGAGAATTCTCCTGCACAAATGCAGTCATTACCTTAAGTTCGGATGAAATAAAAAACCCCGCAATATGTGCGGGGTTTTGTTTTTATGCGCTGTAAAAGCGCATGGCAAGGATGAAAATACTTGCTTATTTCTTTGCAGCTTTTGGTGCGGCGGCTTTAGTTGCAGTCGAGACCGCATTGTTCAGATTAGCTTCGAGCGCTTCAACAGCTTGCTTGGTTGTTTTGCTGATGTGATCGTAACTGGCGTTCGCATTGTCTATCGATGTTTTGAAGAAAGAAACAAATTGCTCGGAACCTGCGGGAGCATTTTTGGATACTTCATCGATCAAAGACAAAACTTTGCGATTGGTTTCTGCGATTTGTGCTTCAGCAGCATGTGTAAATTCTGCCTGTGTGCTGGAAGTGATATTTGCCAGGTGACGGCTGTAAGCCAGTACTTTTTCAGCAGTAGGTTGTGCCTGGGCTGCGGACAGATTGAAAAATTCTTGTGGGT
Organism: Undibacterium sp. GW821-FHT07F11; assembly: GCF_059418665.1. Lineage (NCBI taxonomy): Bacteria > Pseudomonadati > Pseudomonadota > Betaproteobacteria > Burkholderiales > Oxalobacteraceae > Undibacterium > Undibacterium sp. GW821-FHT07F11. The sequence goes on along the minus strand of NZ_JBWKQH010000009.1, from coordinate 274,964 downwards.
CTTTGGCAGCCAGTAATTGCTTGGTTGCGGCAGAGCTTTCTTCCAAAGAGGATTTGACGGCATTCAAATTCAGTTCGATGAATTTCTCTACGCCTTCAAATGCTTTGCCTGTCAATGTAGTGAACAGAGCAAGTTGTGCATCGAAATTGGCTTTAGTTGCTGCGGAAATTTGTTCTGGTGCAGTAAACATGGACGTCTCCTAAGTAGGAAAGTGGAATACAAGAAACCTGGCGATTGCTAAGTGGAATGTTGCAGCGCGGACTTAATTAATAAACCATGAAATTGTGCGATGCAATAAGTTACATTCTATTGATTCACAAAATGAAGTCAAGATAAATTTGTGCGTCGCAATATAATAATTATTCATTTGGAAATACTTTTTAATAAATATACAAACAGGAAAATGAAAACATTGAAAACATTTTTCCTGAGGCAATTATGTATGGCAATTATGACCAGAAAATGAAGTGTGTTGCCTATGTTAGACTTTCGTGCTGAGACTTGCGCTCGGGCAATTCATTTTCTAATCATAGTAGGGTGGGCAGACGATGGCGATACAAGCAAAAACCAGAAAAGACTTTAAGCATTTCCATGCGATTACCACACGTTGGATGGACAATGATGCGTATGGGCATGTTAATAATGTTGTTTATTACAGCTGGTTCGATACGGTCGTGAATCAGTTTCTGATCACCAATGGGGTGCTGGACATAGAGAACAGCCCTGTCATTGGCCTGGTCATAGAAACCCAGTGCAATTATCTGGCGTCGGTGGCTTTTCCTGACGTTATTGAGGCTGGGGTTGCGGTCAGCAAGTTGGGTAATTCCAGCGTGCGTTATGAAGTAGGTATTTTCAAGAATGGCGAAGATAGTGCGGCTGCCCAGGGGCATTTCGTTCATGTGTATGTGGACAGGGAAAATCGGCGTCCAACGGCCATCCCTGCTGCCATGCGCCAGCTTTTGCAAACTATAGAGGCATAACCCCTATGATCACTTCAATAACACAGCAAGTGGTGGATGAAGCCATCACGTCGCGTCGCTCCATTCGCGCGTTTTTACCGACGCCGGTGGCTCGTGAAGATATTGAGCAAATACTGGAAGTGGCTGCACGTTCCCCTTCTGGCAGCAATACCCAGCCATGGAAGGTATATGTACTGACCGGAGAAAAACTGCAAGCATTGTCAAATGCCATCCTGGCGGCGCATAACAGCGAGGGGCAGGGCGGACATGAGCAAGAATATAACTATTACCCCGTCAAATGGGTGACGCCTTACCTGGAGCGCCGCCGCAAAGTGGGGTGGGACTTATATGCGTTGCTGGGCCTGGGGCGCGAGAACAAAATGGGTATGCATGCACAGCATGGCCGCAATTACGCGTTTTTTAATGCGCCTGTTGGTTTCATCTTCACGATAGACCGGGTGATGGAGCAAGGCTCCTGGCTGGACTACGGCATGTTTTTACAAAGTATCATGGTCGCCGCACGTGGTCGTGGCCTTGATACATGCCCGCAGGCAGCATTTACCCAGTATCACAAAATTATCTTCCAGCAATTACGATTGCCTGAAGATGAAATGCTGGTCTGCGGTATGTCATTAGGTTATGCGGATCATAGCAAGATTGAAAATACTCTGGTGACTGAAAGAGCCAGTCCATCAGATTTTGCTCGTTTTATCGATTAGAAAAGATAATTGAATATTTTATGGAAACTGAATTGTGAAATTTGTTTAAAAGTCAGAATGTTTTTGCAACTTAGTCTAATACAACTAATGAATAAGCTTCGCTAACTCCTTATTTTCCTTGCGGAATTTCCGAATTTTGCTACACTGCACTATCTTTTTGGCATATCTGATCTGGAGTCATTAATGGTGAAATTTGCCCGATGTGCAGTGGTTTTCTCATTAATCGCGCTCTTGCCAATGGCTAGCGTGCTGGCTGCCACAAACTCACACAAAAATTCTTCCAAAAAACATGCGACTCACGGCAAGACGCATGCGGCTTCTCACAAAAAAATTGTTATTCATACCGCATCGGGCACAGTGGTCAAGCGTACCGTTCTTGTACATGGCAAGCGCAGAGTGATTACTGAACGTGTTGCACTGGTGCGTGAAGTGCCGGACAGGCCAAGTATGGGCGATAGTGCAGGCTTGAAAAATACCCAAGATCCTTTGGATCTGAAATCGAATGTGGCCTATGTGGTTGATCAGGACAGTTCCAAGGTCTTGTTTGAGAAAAATTCCGACGTTTCCCTGCCTATCGCTTCGATTACCAAACTCATGACCAGCCTGGTTGTGGTGGAGGCTCACCAGGACATGGATGAGCAGATAGAAGTGACGAATGATGACATCGACAAGGAAAAAAATACCAGTTCCCGGTTGAAGATCGGTGCCAAACTCTCGCGTTCTGACATGTTGCATATCGCTTTGATGAGTTCAGAAAATCGCGCAGCTTCAGCATTGGGGCGCAATTATCCAGGTGGTTTGCCTGCATTTGTCGCAGCCATGAATACCAAAGCCAAACAGTTGGGTATGTCGGACACGCATTATGTTGATTCCAGCGGACTCTCCAGCCAGAACCGCGCCAGCGCACGGGATTTGGTCAAACTGGTGAATGCTGCCTATCAGCATCCTGTCATCAGACAGTATTCCACTGATTCAAAATATGTCGTCGCACCGGGCGGCAAAAATCTCGAATACGGTACTTCCAACAAACTGGTGATTAACCCTGCATGGGAAATTGGCCTGCAAAAGACTGGTTATATTGCCGAAGCTGGCCGCTGCCTGGTTATGCAAGCCATTATCGAAGGCCGTAATATCGTCATGGTTTTCCTCGATTCCAAGGGCAAGTATTCACGTCTGGCCGACGCAGACCGCATGAAAAAATGGCTGGAGACAATCAAACCCCATGTATGAAATTCATGCTCAGGAACAAGTATAGCCAGAGGTAAAAACTGGCATCGTTTTAGATTTCATTAAGATACCCGCTAAAAGCGGGTATTTTTTCGCCCATACTCATCCTTACTTCCGCAGCCTTCCGCAGGCTTATTTCAGCTTCGCCGGGGCGCACCTACATTTTCAGCTTGCTTTGATGCTCGCAAACGAGCTGCCAAGCATGATTTTCCGCAGCTCACTTTTTTGGCATCACGTGAAGGCTTTGTTGATAAGTATGAATATTCTGTTTTGTTATTAGTGTACACAGGCAAGTCCATCGCTGCAGGTCATCTATTTACCTTTTGTAAAAACATTCGCATGTGTTGTTTAAAAAACAATTAAAAATTCAATTGGATTTTTGTGTGCTATCGCACAGATCGCACATGGAGAAAAGAGAGATAAGGGATGCTTGATACCTTACTCAAGCAGAAATTGCCTGGTCAATCTGTCAAAGTCGGACGGATAAAGACTGCCTCCCACATGTGAAACCAACGTAACCAATGAAACCTATCTTGGTTAGCAATTTCACTTCAGGTCGCTTTCCGAAATAAGAAAGAAGCACCGTATTGCGGCCACACCGAAATTACTCGGCACCGGTTTCACCTGATAAAAAAAAGGCAAAAATGAATATCCTACAGCGCTACCTGAGGCCGCTTGCGTGCGTCTCTGCAATGCTCATCACATCATTCGTTGCCGGTTGCGGCGGTGGTGATCAAGGCCGTGATCCGATTTTGGGGTTGCCGTCGACCACTCTGTCAACTCTTACCGTCAGTCCGGCAACTGCCACAGTAGCAAGCGGCGGTATGCAACAATTTGTCGCTACAGCGACCTTTGCCGATGGTGTTTCCCGTGATGTCACAACGGCTTCCGTGTGGAGTTCTGGCAGCCCTGCAATAGCTAGTGTCGTCAGTGATACCGGCGTTGCCAAAGGTCTGGTGAGTGGATCTGCGATTATCACCGCTAGCTTCGGTGGCAAACTTGCTTCTGCTACTGTGACAGTGTCGCCTGCATCTCTGCAATCGATCAGCCTGCTTCCGGCAAATCCTTCTTTAGCTATCGGTGGTAAGCAGCAATTCTCGGCGATGGGAACTTACTCTGATGGCACCACCATTGACATTACTGCGATCTCCAGCTTTACGTCGGCAACGCCTGCATCGGCCACGATCAGCAGCACTGGATTGGCGACAGGTGTAGCAATCGGATCGTCGGTCATTACTGCAGTGTCTGGCGCAAGGACGGCAACAACATTGCTGACTGTAACACCGGCAAGCTTGCTTTCCATTGCTTTGACGCCCGCTAATCCGGCTATGCAAATAGGCACGACGCAACAGCTGACTTCTACGGCTAAATATTCAGATGGCAGCAGCGTGAATGTGACTGCGGCGACCAGCTTCAGTTCTGCCACACCTGCCAATGCAACAGTCTCGACTGTCGCAGCCAGCAATGGTCTGGTGACTGCAATCGCTACTGGCCCCTCTGTCATTACGGCGACGTTTAATGGCATGAGCACGACAACGACCATCAACGTCAGTTCTGCCGTGTTGCTTACTATTACCGTGATACCACCTAATGCTAATGTTGCAGTTGGCAGTACCCAGCAATTTGTCGCCAGTGGCGGTTATTCTGACGGAACAACAGCAAACATCAGCAATGGCGTGACCTGGGCGACAAGCTCACCTCTGGTTGCAACTGTCTTGCCAAACGGTCTTGCTACTGCTGTGGCTACCGGCCCTGCGCTTATAACAGCAACGCTGGGTGGTAAAACAGGTTCTGCCGCATTGACTGTCGTACCTGCTGTTACCCTGAACTCTATCGTGATCACCCCCGTCACTGCAAATCTGGCGATAGGTTCTACCCAGGCATTCGTAGCGATTGGTACTTACTCTGATGCCAGCAATGTCAATGTCACGAATTTGGTTACCTGGAGTTCTGGCAGCAGTTCGGTTGCAAGCATATTGTCGACTGGCGTAGCTACAGGTGTGACGGCAGGTACATCAGTCATCACAGCGAGCCTGAATACGAAATCGGCGACAGCCACACTTACAGTCGTATCCAGCCCGGCCTTGACTTCAATATCTATTGCTGCACCACCAGCCAGTTTGCTTGTTGGTGCAACACAGAATCTGGTGGCAACGGGTAGTTATTCGGATGGCAGTACCGCCAATATTACAAACTCCATCACATGGAGTTCTGGTGCAAGTACGATTGCAACGGTGAATGGAAGTGGGCTGGTGACTGCAGTCTCTCCTGGAACTACACCTGTTGTGGCGATATCCGGCACTAAATCTGCTTCAGTGACGATCAATGTTTTGCCGGTTGCAACTTTAAATTCCATCGCGGTGACGCCAGCCTCGCCTAGCATAGCTGTCAATGGCGCACAGAGTCTGGTCGCTACGGGCAGCTTTGCAGATGGCAGCAGCCTTAACATCAGCAATTCTGTCACCTGGGCTTCAGCCAATGCGGCAGTTGCCTCGGTATCAGCAACGGGAGTCGCCAATGGTTTGTCTGGCGGTACGGCTGCCATTACCGCCAGTTTTGCTGGCAAGCTGGGTAGTGCCAGCGTAACAGTCACGCCGGCCGTCACTCTGACAGGCATTACGCTTGCGCCAGTCAATGGCTCAGTACCTGCTGGATCATTGCAGCAATTTACGGCGACCGGCACTTATTCAAACGGTACAACAAACAACATCAGCAGCACGGTAAGCTGGAATTCAAGTGTTGGTAGTGTAGCCAGTATCTCGTCCAGTGGGCAGGCTACGGCAATTGCTGCAGGTGTGACAAATATCACGGCAACGCAAGGTGTGCAGACAGCAAGTACCAGTTTCACCGTAACAGCAGCGCCAGTGGCAAGTATCAATCTTGGTGGTGCAGCCAGCTTTGCTGTATTGGCAGGCGCATCGATTACCAATAATTCTGGTGGCATTACCCTGGTAAGTGGCGACGTAGGTGCGCCATCGCAGACGGTTGATCCGGTACAGACAGCAGGTTTTAGCAACTACAAATCTGGTGCGATATTGACCACCGCATTGGCTGATCTGCAAGTCGCCATTGTTGATGCGAATAGTCGCACCTGTACTGTCAATTCCGCCAGCGGCATTGATCTGGGCGGGCAAACTTTTACGCCTGGTGTGTATTGCTATGCCGGTGCCATCACTATTACCGGTACTTTCACGATGAATGGTCCTGGCCTGTATCTGTTCCGTAGTAGCTCTACTTTAAACACGACTGCGAATTCCATCGTTGCTTTGAATGGTGGTGCTTCGGCAGCCAGCGTGTTCTGGGTGCCTGTATCAGCAACAACCCTTGGTGCAAACAGTGTGTTCAAGGGGAACATCATGGGGCAGTCCGCAGCCATCACGATGGGTGATACTGCGACGCTGCAAAACGGACGGGTATTGTCGGGTAGTGCAGTGACATTAAAAAATAATGTGATCGCTCGTTAAACACGTATGGATTTTGAAAGAGTTCATGGTGAGCTCTTTCAATAAACGTCTCAATAAACTCAGGCAAACTCATCAGGAGAAAAATATGGCGCTGCCAAAAAAATTAGTAACACTTAACTTGTTCGCTTGTGCACTTCTTGTCAGTCAACTGGCACAAGCTGATGAACCATGGACCAATCAGGATTGGGCAGACAGTGCGTGGTATATAGGTGCGGGTGCTGGTCGTGCAAATACCAGTATTGACAAAGACAGACTGGTGCGCAGCCTGATGGACAATGGTGCAAGTTCGGTGACATTCGGATCAAACGAGCGTGATACTGCCTTCAAGCTTTTTATGGGCAAGCAAATGAATAGATACTTTGCCATAGAAGCAGGCTACTTTGATCTTGGTAAGTTTGGATTCAATGCAACTACCACGCCACCAGGCTCTATCAATGGTGAAGTTGGTTTTCGCGGTTTTAATCTGGATCTGGTGGGGCAGTTGCCATTGTCTGAGCGTTTCTCTTTGCTCGGACGAGTCGGTGCAAATTACACCAGGGCTAATGCACATTTCAGCGGCAATCGCCTGTTCGCGATAACAGATCCCAATCCTACCGAGAAAAAACTGAACCCAAAAGTCGGTGTTGGCCTTGAATATAAATTCACGCAAGCATTGGCAATACGTGGTGAAGCAGAACGATATCGCGTCAACGATGCTGTCCATAATCGTGGTGATGTAGATTTTTATTCTTTCAGCCTCGTCTACAAGTTTGGCAAGCCAGCCTATGCCAGACCAGTAGCTTATGTAGTACCACCAGTACCTGTGATGCAACAAGATCCCATCCCCGTTACTGTCGCGCAAAATTCACCTCCACCGCCAAGGCCACAACCGGTATCTGAAAAAATTACCTTTAGTGCCGAGGCTTTGTTTGACTTTGATAAATCAGTTGTCAAGCCACTGGGCAAACAAGCACTGGATGATTTGTTGAATAAGCTGCAGGGCATGAATACCGAAGTGATGATTACCGTCGGTCACACTGATTCGGTAGGCAGTGATGAATATAATCAAAAATTGTCTATCCGTCGTGCCGAAGCTGTAAAAGCCTATCTGGTGAGCAAAGGTATTGACACTACGCGCGTCTATACCGAAGGTAAGGGCGAAACGCAACCTATCGCTGATAATAAAACAAGCGAAGGGCGCTCAAAAAACCGTCGAGTGACTGTGGAAGTTGTTGGTTCACGTCGCTAGCGGAAAATAAGGAGGTATCTTTATCCTTCTTATAAAAACTGCAAAAAAATGACGTTCAGAACATAAACTGAGCGTCATTTTTTGTTCTGCTAGATTAAGCGAACAGACTATCCCATAGAGCTTTTGTCGCATCCGCTTCTTTGCTGACCCTTTCGTTTTCCACCCTGGCGCGGTCTTCACCTTGCAGCCGTATTCCATGCTGCAATTTGCGGAATAGTCTGTACGCATCTGAAGTTTGATTGGCCAGATGCAAGTCAATTAAACCCAGCTCGCCGCAGCGTCTTAATAAGGCGATATTGCCTTTGTTGGCCGTTAATTCCGGATACTGGTTTGCATATTTCAATACCAGAAATTGCACGATGAATTCTATATCTATCATGCCGCCCGCATCCTGTTTGAGGTCAAACAGGTCGCTGCGATTGATATTCGCGTCATGCATTTTTTTACGCATGCTGATAACTTCAGTGCGCAGCTTGTCTATGTCTCTTTGCTGGCGCAGGACCTGTTCGCGTATCTGCTCAAACTGTGCACCTATATTTGTATCGCCTGCACAAAAGCGGGCCCGTGTCAGTGCCTGATGCTCCCACAGCCAGGCAGATTTCTCCTGGTACCGGGCAAAGGAAGAGACTGAAGAAACCAGCAAGCCACTGGCACCGTCAGGACGCAGGGCGATATCAATATCAAACAAAATACCCGCAGGGGTGTGGCAGGTCATCCAGGTAATGAAGCGCTGCGCCAGTTTGGCATAATTGGCAGGTGCATCCTGGTCTTCATCTTCGTACAGGAAAATCACATCAAGGTCGGAGGCATATCCCAGTTCCTTGCCACCTTGTTTGCCATAGGCGATTACGGCAAAGCTGGGTTCCGCTTTGTGTCGGGTGGCGATAGTTAGCCAGGCAGACTGCAAGACTGCTGCGACGATGATGTCAGCCAGTTGCGAGAGCTCATCAGCCAGGTGCTCTACGCTGAGCTGGCCTTCCAGATCTTGCGCCAGCAGGCGAAATTGCATGGCATGGTGCATTTCACGCAGGGTTTCCATCTGCCTTTCGGTGTCGCCTGCGTGTTGCGCCAGATGTTGTTGCAAGTCCAGGCGGAATACTGACCAGTCCGGCCGTTGATGGAGAGAGGATTCATCCAGCAGCTCATCTAGCAGCAGGGGGTGGCGGGTCAGGAATTTGGCTGCCCAGTCAGAGGCCGCCATCATGCGTATTACCCGCGCCAGTGCATGTGGATATTCAGTCAGCAGTGCCAGATAGGCAGCACGGCGGGCTATGGCCTCCATGAAATCAAGCAGGCGGTTCCAGGCCAGTAATTGATTGCTGTTTTGTCTGGCGATAATGTTCAGGGCATTGTTCACCAAAGCCACCAGCTTCATGCGGCTGGCCTCGGACAAGGATTGCACCTTGGGGGATTGCCAGGTTGCCACAAGCCTCTGACTAAATGCCGCCGCATCCTGTGCTGAAAATTCCAGCCCTGCCAGATGGGCGGCAATCAATTCGTCACTGTCTGGGCTGGACAGGCTGACTGCCAGCATACCCTGTTCATTCTCGCTATTGTTTTCGGCTTTGTCGCGAAAGATGGCATCAAATTGTTCGGCGATGAATTCACGATGCGGGCGCAACTGATCCAGGAGTTCATTAACGCTGGCACAACCCATCATTTGTGCAATTCTTTGCTGATCTTCATCCCTGGCAGGGAAGGTATGGGTCTGGGCATCATCCAGATATTGCAGGCGATGTTCCAGATTGCGCAAAAAGGTATAGGAGTCCAGCAGTTTCTCTATGATGGAGGCATCCATGATGCCTTTTTCAGCCAGGGTCTGCAAAGTCTGGCGGGTAGAGCGCTCACGCAGGCTGGCATCGCGGCCACCGCGTATCAGCTGGAAGACTTGCGCCAGAAACTCTACTTCACGTATACCACCCCGACCCAGTTTGACATTATTGCTACGCTCGGGATGCTTGGTTTCCTGACGTACTACTTCAGCCCTGATCTGGGCATGCATGGAGCGCAGGGAATCAATCGCACCATAATCGAGATAACGGCGATAAACGAAGGGGCGGATAATTTTTTCCAACGCAGCGATATCATCGGCATTGCCTGTCATTGCCCTGGCTTTGACCCAGGCATAGCGTTCCCATTCGCGCCCCTGTATCAGGAAATACTCTTCTATCATATTGAAGCTGGCCACCAGAGGGCCAGATGCGCCATTCGGGCGCAATGCCATATCGACGCGGAAGCTATAACCGTCTTCAGTCACTTCAGAGATGGCGGCGATGAGTTTTTTACCCAGGCGGCTGAAGTACTCATGATTTGACAGGCTGCGCTGGCTGGAGTCTGTCGTCTGTGTTTCGCCATCTTCGGCATAGCAAAAAATCAAATCGATATCAGAAGAAACGTTCAGTTCATAGCCACCCAGTTTGCCCATGCCCAGCACGATCATGGCTTGCTGTTTGCCACTTTCTTCTCCTATGGGGATGCCATGCATGGCCTGCATTTCGATATCCAGGGCTTGCAAATGTTGCTGTACGACAAAATCAGCAAACAGGCTGATTGTGGTGATGACTTCATTCAGATCGGCCTGACCACATAAGTCGCGTTTAATCAGAGTGCATACCACCAGTTTGCGCAAACGGCGCATGGCTTTGTTAAGAGATGCACCTGCGTATATTTCTTTTTGTAAAAACTGCGCAAAATGCGCCGGGCTCAAGGATAATTCAGAAACTTGCTGCAACTGCTCATTTCGGCTGGCATCTGCCTCCATGCAATGATTGAAAAAGCGGGAAGCCTGAAGAATTTCGGCGTTCATGGTGATGCTTGCAGTCATAATGGGGCTGTTCTGGTCAGTGTTGTGATTGATTTTAAGCTATAAGCGGCGGGCAGAGTGGTATTGGCCGCCAGGGCTAGGCAACAGACGGGAAATAAATTTATACTCCTTGGGAGTATAAAAATCATTACGGTTAAAAACAATGGACTTATACCTGATCGATGTGACGATTGCTAAATTAATAAAAAAATAGTCGAAGATGGTGCATTGAGTTGTTAGTATGTTTGAAATTTCGGGGTTTTGTGCTTATGCTTCCCAGCATGTGAGGATTTGCGCAAGAGCAATGAAGCTTGCTTATTTGCAACGCATGGTTTTTGCGCAAGTCTTACTTACAAATAAATTGAACATTAGCAATGACACAAGCAGATCAAGAACACATTGCTAACAACGCAGCCGAGGACAACAAGCCGGGGCATTTCTGGCGGCTTTGTCGCTTTACCTGGCGGACCTGCGACAAGAGCCTGCGTTTCACGTTCAGGCTGATACTTGCATTGTATTTCCTGTTTTGCATACTGGTGCTGGTATTGCGCTACGTACTGTTGCCCAATGTCGATAAGTACAAACCAGAGATAGAGCAGGCAATTTCAAGTTCACTGGGGAGGCAATTACAGATTGCCAATTTGCATGCATCCTGGCAAGGACTCAATCCGCAATTAATGCTGGAAAATGTCGTGCTGCATGACAAGCAAGGCGGACAGGCGCTGGTATTGCCTGAAGTTTCTGCAACCATGTCCTGGTGGACACTGGCAGTCGCGGATTTGCGTTTTGAACGTATTGTTATCAATAAGCCTGCTCTGGATATACAAAGGGATGCAGACGGCAAAATTTATGTGGGTGGTTTTCATATTGACCCAACTGCTGAAAGCAAGGGACAGGGATTGGATTGGGTGCTGGCCCAGCACGAGGTATTGATACGCAACGGTTCTGTGCGCTGGACAGATAAAATGCGCAATGCAACTGAGCTGAAATTGCCGGATGTCGATTTTCTTTTGCAAAACCAGTGGCGCCGCCACAGGTTTGCGCTTAAAGCCACACCTGATATCAGCCTGTCTGCACCATTGGATATCCGCGGTGATTTCCAGCATCCAGTTTTTGCCAAAAAGATTTCAGATTTTTCATTGTGGACTGGCGATCTCTATGCCGACCTGCGCCGTACTGATCTTGCAGCACTGAAAGCCTTTATAGATTACCCGGCAGATGTCAAAAAAGCCTATGGCTCGGTACGTGCCTGGCTGCATCTTGACAAGGGCAGGCTGGCTGACTTGACTGCAGACTTGAGTCTGGCAGATGTGCTAGGTAAGTTTCGCGCCGATTTACCGGAACTGGACATGGCCCTGGTCAGTGGTCGCCTGGTCGCCAGCGAAACGCAATCGGCAACACGCAAATTTTTGGCAGCGTTGATGGGGAAGGCTGGTCACAGTGTCTCGCTCATCAATTTTTCCATGCGCACCCGCGATGGACAGCAATTACCGGTGACCACTATCAAGGAAACATTTACACCGGGCGAAAAGGGACAGCCTGAAAAGGTAGAGTTATACGCCAAAACCCTGGATTTGCAGACCCTGGCAAATTTTGCCGAGCATCTGCCTTTACCTGCTGACCAGCGCCAGATGATGCTGGATTTTGCGCCCAAAGGACAACTCAAAGACTTCACTGCCAGATGGCAGGGGACTTATCCAGATGTCTCATCGTATAGCGTCAAAGGACAATTCATCGATTTGTCCATGACGGCGCAGCCAGCACAACTGGCCAGGGCAAAGACGGCAACTTCACCTGCAAAAGCTGCCGTGCCTGCCATACCGGGATTTGAAAACCTGTCGGGCAGCCTGGAGGCAAATGACAAGGGTGGCAGTTTCATACTGGATTCAAAAGACCTGTCTTTACGCCTGTCCAGCTATTTTGTTGATCCTGTTATGCCATTCTCGCGGCTGAACATGCATGCACAATGGCAGTTTGTCGAGCAGGACAAGCTGGTTTTCCAGATACATAAAATGGAAGCCCAGCAAGAGGGTATGCGTGCTGTTTTGTCCGGCAAGCACATCATGTCCATGCGTTATGGTGTTGATGCCCAGCCTGGTGAAGTTGATTTGACGGGCAGTATTTCCGGCTTTGACCTGAAGCAACTGGATCGCTACATCCCTGCTGGTGCAGAAGAGCATTTACGGCATTGGCTGCTGAATTCCATCCTGGGTGGCAAGGCCAATGATGTCAGTGTGCGTGTGCGCGGTGACTTGGCTTACTTTCCGTTTCATAACACGGATGGTAAAAAAGCCCATAAGGGTGAATTCCTGATCAAAGGCAATCTGGCTGGTGCCAAACTCGATTTTTCTGCCGGAGCCCTGAATGAAGAAGGCAAACCTCTATGGCCAGTCATTGAAGATATCAAGGGTGGCTTTGTCTTTGACAAGGCCAGGATGGAAATTACGGGGGACACTGCCAGAACTCTGGGTGTGGATCTCAAAAAAGTCAAAGCCATTATCCCTGATTTATCCCAGCATGGCGCCATTTTGAATATTGATGGTGCGGTCAGCGGCAGTTTGCAAAACATGCTGGCCTATGTTGGTGCCAGCCCGGTCAGTGGCTGGCTGGGACATTTTTTGAAAGAAGCCAAAACCTCAGCGCCGGCTGCCTTGCAATTGAAACTGCAATTACCACTCCAGCATTTGATTGAGTCTAAAGTTCTTGGTATTTTGCAATTCGCCAATAATGACGTGATTTTGCAGCCTGGTATCCCACAGGTAGCAGGCTTGAACGGCAAACTGGAATTCAATGAAACGGGTGTTAATCTGGGTATGCTCAAAGGCATGGTACTTGGTGGCCCGGTACAGATCACTGGCGGCTCACAAAAAGATAATAGCGTCAAAGTCAAACTTGATGGCATGGTTACAGCCGAAGGTATACGCAAGATCATACCCGTCAGCATGATAGATAAAGTAGCTGACCGCATCAATGGTGCCAGCCGTTATACCGCAAGCATTCATGTGAAAAAGCGCCAGCCAGAGATCATTATCGATTCAACGCTGTCAGGCATGTCCTTGAGTTTCCCTGCTCCTTTGAAAAAGAATACGGCAGAATCCATGCCTTTGCACTTTGAGCTGATGCCGCAGGCAGCCCAGGATGCACAGACCTTGCGCGATGAAATACGCGTCAGCCTTGGCAGTTCTATCAATACCAGATATTCCCGGCAAAAACAGGGCAACGGACCCTGGCAGGTATTGCGCGGCGGCATAGGCGTGAACGCACCTGCACCTGAACCTGATAGTGGCTTGAATGCCAATATAGAATTCAAGTCCCTGAATATCGACGAGTGGCGTCGTCTGATGTCAACGACGGCTGCAGTACCTCAGGCAAATGCAACAGGTGTAGAAAGGGACAGTGCAGAAGTCGACCTGGCACCCTATCTGGAGCCGACTACCATGGCGGCCAGAACGCCGCAATTGCATATCATGGGCAAGCAACTGGAGAATGTCGTTGTCGGTGTCTCTCGCCAGAATAAAGTCTGGCAGGCCAACATACATTCAAATCAGGTGGCTGGTTACCTGAGCTGGAGCGATGGTACGGGCGGACAAGGCTTGGGCAGCGTCACTGCGCGCCTGAGTAATCTCATTATCCCGCAGTCAGCAGCTGCCGATGTCAGTGAATTGCTGGAAGGGAAAAATACCACGACCCAGATACCTGGCCTGGACATTGTTGCTGAAAACTTTGAATTGTTTAATAAAAAGCTGGGCCATCTGGAATTACAGGCGGTGAATCAAATCATCAGCCAAGGGAACGGCGGCCGCGAATGGCAGATCAATAAGCTGCTGCTGAAAAATCCTGATGCAGACTTTACTGCTACCGGTAAATGGGCGAGTCAAGGTGGCGATGGACGTACCCAACTCAACTATGTGCTGGATATAGTCAATTCAGGCAAGCTGCTTGAGCGCCTTGGTTTTGCCGATGTCTTGCGCGGCGGCAAAGGTAAGCTGGAAGGGGAAGTGCAATGGAATGGTCTGCCTTTTGCCATGGATATACCGAGCATGAGTGGTCAGGTCAAGATGGTGCTTGCCAGCGGACAATTTTTGAAAGTGGACCCAGGTGCAGCGAAACTGTTGGGCGTACTCAGTCTGCAATCTTTGCCACGTCGTCTGACGCTGGATTTCCGTGATGTGTTTTCTGATGGCTTTGCCTTTGATTCAATAGCAGGTATTGCCCAGATACAGCAGGGTGTGGCAAAAACCGATAACCTGAAGATGCTGGGCGTGAATGCGACTGTGCTGCTGGAAGGAAATGCTGATATCGTCCGGGAAGCGCAAGACCTGCATGTAACCGTTATACCTGTCGTCAACGTAGGTACGGCTTCAGTCGTCTATGGTCTGGCTGTGAATCCAGTGATCGGTCTTGGCACTTTTCTTGCTCAGTTGTTTTTAAAGGAACCTTTGAGCAGGGCATTTACTTTTGAATACAAAGTCAGCGGTTCATGGAAAGAACCGACGGTGACTAAAATTGAAAATCGTGACAGCCCGTCAGCAATCAAGGCTGCAAGCAGGCCTTGAATCTTTCGACGATGCCATCACCATAAAAGATAGGGGGATTGATATGAAGATCGCAGCAATACAAATGATATCCACGCCAGGTCCGGTGGAAAATATAGCAACTGCCAGACGTTTGTTGCAAGAAGCTGCTGCATCTGGCGCGAAATTATTGCTACTGCCTGAATATTGGCCCTTGATGGGCTTGCAGGAGACAGACAAAGTAGATATTGCAGAAGTAGCCGGTGACGGTCCGCTGCAGACCTTTATGGCCGATATGGCCAGCAGCCTGGGCGTCTGGCTCATCGGCGGCACCATACCCTTGCAGGCGGATGAGCCAGGCAAGGTCTTGAATACTACGCTCGTCTATAACCCTCAGGGAGAGCAGATTGCGCGCTATGACAAGATTCATTTGTTTGGATTCAGCAAAGGTGAAGAGTCGTATGAAGAGGCGCGCACCATTGTGGCTGGTAACCAGGTCAGCAGCTTTGATGCCGGTTTTGGTAAGGTTGCCCTCTCTATTTGCTATGACTTGCGCTTCCCTGAACTGTTCCGCGCGCTCGGAACCAGTTCTTTGATCGTCGTGCCTGCAGCCTTTACCTACACGACAGGCCAGGCACACTGGGAAATACTCTTGCGTGCCCGCGCCATAGAAAACCAGTGCTATGTACTGGCTTGCGGCCAGGGCGGCAAGCATGTCAATGGTCGCCGTACCTGGGGTCATAGCATGCTGATTGATCCCTGGGGTAAAGTCGTCAATGTACTGGAAGAAGGTGAGGGCATCGTCATCGGTGACATCGATGAAAGCCTGATTGCCAGCATACGCGAAAGTTTGCCAGCATTGCGCCACCGCAAGTTATGAAGGATGGCAAGACCTAAGCTGACAGCATCCTGAGTATGCAACCCAGCGATTGCTGCAGATGCTCTACAATGTAAGTGTGTGCGCCTGTTTTTGATAACAAATTTTGCTACCAAAGTGCGCTGTTGATTCGCTGTATAAATAATTTATTCTATGACACCATTTGAACCCGCTTTAAACCACCTCGCTGTTGCACGTGATATTTTGCTGACCCCTTTTGGCCTGGACGAAGCCAAACTCAGCAAGGTGCTGGCCAGTATGTTCACTCACAAGGTGGATTATGCCGATCTGTACTTCCAGTTCACGCGCAATGAAGGCTGGAGTCTGGAAGAAGGAATAGTCAAGACAGGTAGTTTTTCTATCGATCAGGGTGTAGGTGTGCGCGCTGTCTCTGGTGATAAAACCGCATTCTCTTACTCTGATGAAATATCCGAGCAAGCCTTGTTTGATGCAGCCAAGGCAACCCGTACTATTGCCCGTCAGGGTTCTGGCAAAATCCAGGTCGCATCCAGCCTGCAAGGTCTGGATAGCCGCTCTTTGTATTTGCGTGATGACCCATTGCATTCCATGGACGCCAATCAAAAAGTCCAGTTGCTGGAAAAATTGGAAAAAATCGCCAGAGCCAAGGACCCACGCATAGTACAAGTCATGGCGGGCATGGCAGGTGAATATGATGTGGTGCTGGTGGCCCGCAGTGATGGTGTAATAGCTGCCGATATCCGTCCTTTGGTGCGTGTCTCGCTGACTGTCATCGCAGAACAAAATGGCCGCCGTGAAATGGGCACCAGCGGTGGTGGTGGCCGTTATGATTATTCGTATTTCACTGATGCGTTGCTCGAGCAATATGCAGATGAAGCCGTGAAGTCTGCCCTGGTGAATCTGGAAGCACGTCCTGCTCCGGCAGGCCCTATGACCGTGGTACTTGGCCCAGGCTGGCCGGGCGTACTGCTGCATGAAGCGATAGGTCATGGCCTGGAAGGGGATTTCAACCGCAAAGGCTCAAGCACATTCTCTGGCCGCATAGGTCAGCGTGTGGCTGCCAAAGGTGTGACGGTTGTTGATGATGGCACGATGTTGAATCGTCGCGGTTCTCTGAATATGGATGACGAAGGCAACCCTACCCAGTGCACGACATTGATTGAAGACGGTATCCTGAAAGGCTACATGCAGGACACCATGAATGCACGCCTGATGAACATGCCGGTGACGGGCAATGCGCGACGTGAATCCTTTGCACACCTGCCTATGCCCCGCATGACGAATACTTACATGCTGGCCGGTGACAAGGACCCTGAAGAAATCCTGGCGTCTGTAAAAAATGGCCTCTACGCCGTCAACTTTGGCGGTGGCCAGGTCGATATAACGAATGGCAAGTTCGTATTTTCAGCCAGTGAAGCCTATATGATAGAAAACGGCAAGCTCACCTATCCGGTCAAGGGGGCTACCCTGATTGGCAATGGCCCTGAAGTCTTGAATCATGTCAGCATGATAGGTAATGACCTGCGCCTTGATTCCGGGATCGGCGTCTGCGGTAAGGAAGGTCAAAGTTTGCCGGTAGGTGTGGGCCAGCCCAGTCTGCGCATAGAAGGTTTGACCGTTGGGGGAACTGCCTGATGGCCTCTGTCAAGCCATGTATTGACAAGCCGGGGTTGCACGCATGATCGTGATTGCCATCGTCTCTGCGAAAGGCGGGGTTGGCAAGACCACGATCACTGCCAATCTGGGTGTAGGTATGGCGCAGCGTGGTTTTCCTGTCACCGTTATTGATCTCGATCCGCAAAATGCCATGCAATGGCATCTCGGTGGTCTGGAGCAGGGCGAGACAAATGGCATCAGCCTATTGACTGCAGCGCGTGCCAAACTGATGGATGCCTGCTACACCAGCCAATTTGGATTGAACTTCATCCCTTTTGGTAATGGCGGCGAAAAACAGCGCATGCGCTTTGAAGACATGCTGGAGCAGCAAGAGCCATGGCTGCGCAAGAAACTGCAGGCGGCAAAATTGCCAGCCAATGCCATCGTTTTGCTTGATACTCCACCGGGCCCTTCTGTCTATCTGAAACAGGCCATTCATGCGGCAGATTTTTTGCTGGTGGTGGTGCTGGCAGATGCTGCTTCGTATTCCACTTTGCCAGAGATGGAAGAGTTGATTTCTACCTATGGCCACAGAAGTCAGGCTGACGTTGGTTCAGCCTATATTGTCAACCAGGGCTCGCAACGGCAACTGGCACAAGATGTCGTTGCCCTGATTGCCGACAGGTTGGGTGAACGCATGGTTCCCTTCATCGTCCAGGAAAGTCCGCAAGTCGAGGAAGCGCTCGCTTATGAGCGTCCGGTACTCGAATACAAGCCGGACAATCCTGCGTCTTTAAGCATACAAAAAATCATAGACTGGTTGCTGGCCGGGTTGACGGGTGGACGCTGAGATTTCAATTGCGTGAGCATGCTGAAATTCTTCAGGTTCTATCACCATATTACTGTTTTTTGTGGACACGCTTGCCTACATTGGTAAGTGTGTGTTGCTTAGTGCAAAAACCAATAAATTGCGCGTTTTAGCTCAACAATTGTGAAAATGGTTTGCAAAATAATTAAATTTTTATAAATGCTTGGTCTTATTATTAATTGTTGACATTTCACCATTCATATAGGCTGGACTAGCAATAAAGGCGAGTGGTAAAGTCGCAACGAATCAACACTCTCTATGATTTGCGTGTCACGATAGTAGCCATAGAGAAAAAGTTAACGCAAAGGTGCAATAAGCATGTCGACAAATACTATTCGTTATTACGAAGAGCAGCAGTGCTCAGTCCAGTGGAGATCTTTCCTGGGAGCATTTTCTGCTGAATTCGCCTCCAAGGGCGAACCCGGAGATTTGCGTGCATTCATGCACCAGTTGGGCCGCACCATGGCAGCAGGTTTTCATGTGAATGATGGCAGTAGTCTGCAAGCGCTGGAAGCGTGCATGAATCAGGTCTGGTCCGAAATGAACTGGGGCTGGGTCGAGCTGGTGGAAGAAGCCGATGCTCTGGTGGTTGCCCATCATGCTTCGCCACTGAAAGTAGCGTTCGGCGAAAATGCTCTGGACTGGTCGCCAGCTTTGCTGGAAGGTGTTTATGCACAGTGGTTCGATGGCCTGGGCATGGATAAGTCCTTGCGCCTGACGCAGCGTGCCGGGGTTTTCGAAGATGGGCAGTTATTTGTATTTGATTTGAAGAAGCAGTCAGAAGAACCGTCTTATTTTACACGTCGTTAATTTGATCGTGACGCTGCAAGTAACCGGAGCTGGTGGACATTATGGATGATGACGTAAAAAATCTTTTTCAGAAATTTGGACAATCGACAGATGCTTATCGCGAAATTAATCGTGATGCAGATAGCGAACTGGCGAGACAACGCTGGCCCTTGTTGCGCGACGTGCATCTGCATGCGGGGCCAGCTCCTGTCCGTGTACAACATCGTGAAGAGGAACAAGCTGCGCCAGTGCAGTTGAATGACAGTCCATTTCGCCCCGCTGCTGCGAAAACTGCAACGAGCAGATCAGCGGCAGTCAAAGCCAGCCCCGTACAAGCTGCACCTGAGGTTCACGCAAATATCAAGCACAATTCACAATTGCCCTTAAAGCAAATGTTGATGCAAAAAACTGCAGCCGAAGAGCAAGAGCCTGCGGCAGAAGCAGCATCACCATTTTTATCAAGAATTTTGCCCGCAGCATCAAAGCAAAGTGCGGCGAATCAAAAAGAATCTGTGAGCAGTGGCTTGTTTTCCAGCAGGGCACAAGCAGCATCAGTACCTGCACCGGCCCGTGAAGTTGAAGCGCCAGCGCATGTTGCGCCCGGTATTGCTCCGATTTCCAGTGTACGCAAACCTGTGAGCGTCGCTCCTGCAGCTACCTTCATACATAACATACCTGCAGCGCACGCGATGCCGGTGAAACAAGCACATGAGCATGTTGAAGAGTCACGTAATCAAAGCGTGAAGACCAAATCCGCCGCCAAAGACCAGCCTGTCAGCGCAGTCTTTGGTCGTCTGGCTGGCAAGCAGGAAGAAGCCAAGCCAGCCGATACAGGTACCAATTCATTTTTTAAAAAAATATTTAAACCATGAGGGTAGTTGCCGTCATTTCTCCCAAGGGTGGGGTAGGTAAAACTACCGTCACCGCCAATCTGGCGACATCCCTGGCCCGTCTTGGTCCTCGTATCACCATACTGGACCTGGACCCACAAAATGCACTCAGATTGCATTTTGGTATGGCACATGATGATGCCAGCGGTATTGCGCAGCAAGAAACGATGGACAGTGGCTGGACAGATGTTTTGTTTGAAAGCGCTTATGGTGTTGATTTTCTGCCTTATGGCAGTGTGGATGAAGCTCAGCGCGCAGTTTTTGAGCAAGAAATCAAGGCCAATCCCAAGTGGCTGGCAAAACGGCTTGCTTCTCTGAAACTGGCAGAAAACAGTGTAGTCCTGATCGACACGCCACCTGGCCCCAGTATTTATTTACAACAGGTACTGCATGCTGCCAATTATGCGCTGGTGGTGTTAAAGCCGGATGCAGCTTCTTATTCAACGATTCCATCCATAGAATCACTGATTGAATATTACTGTGCCGACCGCAAGGAATTTCTGGGTTATTGCTACTTGTTGAATCAGATGGATGCAGCAAAACAATTGAGCCGCGATGTTTTTGGCATGTTGCGCAGCAGTCTGGGTAAACGCTTTATACCGGTCACCATTCATAAAGATGAAGCAGTCAGTGAAGCACTGGCTTGCCAGACGCCGGTGTCATATTACTCCCAGCATTGTTCTGCCACCCATGATATGCAAGAGCTGACGGCCTGGCTGCAAACGAATTTCAGATTGGTTGACTAATGCGCTCGATACTTAACTCCCGATATCTCTACGGTCGCCTCAACGACCTGGGGCGTGCCATGGTCAACTGGCCAGGCTGGGAGCGCAAGACGCCACGCTTTCTGGCTTTGATGGTGGCAATTTTTTTGTACTGGACCAGTATCAGCATCCCGCTGGATTTGCCGCTGCAAACACTGTTTTCCATCATCATTTTCAGTACTGCGCTGTATCTGCGCCGGTATACCGGTACGTTGATTTCACTGGTGATGGTGATGTTTTCCATCAGTGCTACCAGTCGCTATATCTATTGGCGTATCACATACACCATAGGCACAGACAATCTGATCGACCTGTTTTTTGCGCTGGTACTGATCATGGCTGAGGTGTATGCCTGGCTGGTGCTGCTGTTGGGCTATTTGCAAACCGCCTGGCCATTAAAGCGCAAGCCTGTAATGATGCCACCAGACACATCGACCTGGCCTACCATCGATCTGTTCATCCCCAGCTATAACGAAGACCTGAGTGTGGTCAAGCCTACTGTGCTGGCGGCGATGGGCATAGACTGGCCCAAAGACAAGCTCAATATCATTATCCTGGATGATGGACGCCGTCCTGCTTTTGCCGAATTTGCAAAATCTGTGGGTGTCCAGTGTTTTACCCGTGCCGATAATAATCATGCGAAGGCCGGTAATATCAATGCTGCACTGAAGCGCACTACGGGCGATTTCGTCGCCATCTTCGATTGCGATCACATGCCGACGCGCTCGTTTTTGCAATATACGATGGGCTGGTTTCTGGTTGATCCCAAGCTGGCCATGGTACAGACCCCCCATCATTTCCTGTCGCCAGACCCGTTTGAGCGCAATTTGCAAACCTTCCGCAATGTGCCGAATGAAGGCGAGCTGTTTTACGGCCTGATACAGGATGGTAATGATTTGTGGAATGCGACTTTCTTCTGTGGTTCCTGCGCCATTCTGCGCCGCACCTACCTAGAAGAAGTTGGTGGCATTGCGGTTGAAACCGTGACTGAAGATGCCCACACTGCGTTGAAAATGCAGCGTCTTGGCTACAACACCGCCTATCTGGCGCTGCCACAGGCTGCAGGTTTGGCGACCGAAAGTTTGTCTGCCCACGTCGGTCAGCGTATACGCTGGGCTCGTGGTATGGCGCAGATTTTCCGTACTGATAATCCCTTGCTTGGCAAGGGGCTCAGTTTTGGCCAGCGGCTTTGTTATAGCAATGCCATGCTCCATTTCTTTTATGGCTTGCCGCGCATGGTGTTTTTGCTGGCGCCGTTGTCGTACCTGTTCTTTGAAGTGCATATCATCAAGGCCTCGGCCCTGTCGATTGCGGCATATTCCTTGCCGCATCTCCTGCATGCCAATCTGACCAACTCCCGCATACAGGGTGCGCACCGGCATTCTTTCTGGGCCGAGGTGTATGAGGCAACGCTGGCCTGGTATATCTTCCGCCCCACGCTGGTGGCGCTGATCAACCCCAAACTGGGTAAGTTCAACGTGACTGCCAAAGGTGGTCTGGTTGAGCAAGAGCATTTTGACTGGTCTATCTCCAAGCCCTATCTGATCATGTTGGGCATGAATATATTGGGTTTCTTTGTCGGCATAGGCCGGGCAGTGTGGTGGAATACCTACGAGATGGATACCGTTATCCTCAATATGCTGTGGACGATTTATAACCTGGTCATCCTAGGTGCAACACTGGCTGTGGCCACGGAGTCCAAGCAGGTCAGGCGTACCCACAGGGTCAGGGCAGTATTGAATGCCACCCTGCGTTTGAATAATGGACATTCTATAGTCTGCCGTACTGAGGATTTTTCCATGGGTGGCATGTCTTTCCGCGTACCTGAAGGTTTTCAGATGCACAAGGAAGAAGACTTGATGGTCTCCCTGTACGGCACCAACGGTGAATCAGTATTCCCGGCCAAGACCGTGTTCTTCAAGGATAATCTGCTCAGCGTGCAATTCATGCCGCTCGATTTGCAGCAAGAAATGGATTTGATCAATTGCACCATAGGCCGAGCCGACGTCTGGCTCAGCTGGTCAAATGACAGGGATATCGACCACCCACTGAATGGTTTGAAAGAAATCGCATACCACAGCATGCGCGGCTTCAGCAGGTTTGGTACCAGTATCAGGCAATACGTAGCGGAAAGAACAGGGCATATGAATAAAATAAATGAGGCGTCCATCGTGAAAACCATAGTGACAAATGTTCGGGCAAAATTATCGCGTAAAGGCAGTAGCACGGCCCTGGCCATCCTTTGCGGCCTGACGAGTGTAGTACATCATGATGACGTGATGGCCAAATCCAAGCATGCCAGCGCCTCTGCCAGTGCACAGGCTGTCGCAACTGAAAAAGTGGCTTTGGAAGACTTGCAGCCGACTTCGGTGATCGGTGGTCAAAAGACTTATAACATCAGCCTGAAGGACATGATAGGCGTCAGCTCCAGCGTTGAACTGCGCGGTACGGAAGGGGAGCGCTCCTTCCCCTTCACAGTACGCAGCGACGAAGTGATCACTGCTGCCAAGGTCAAATATGGCATTGCCTATTCACCGGCATTATTGCCTGACCTGTCCCATATACAGGTGCTGGTCAATAATGAACTGGTCAGCGTCGTAGCCCTACCTAAAGAAACCTCCAAAGGCATCGTGCGTGAAGATGTCATCGATCCACGTTTTTTTGCTGACTTCAACCAACTCAGCTTCAAGCTCATCGGCCATTACACCAGGGATTGTGAAGACCCTTATCACTCCAGCCTGTGGGCCAAGCTCAGCCACACGACCAATCTGGAATTGACAGTTTCCCCTCTGACCCTGGCGAATGACCTGGGCATGTTGCCGGCACCATTCTTTGACAGGCGCGACAACAAATTGCTGGAACTGCCTTTCATCCTGCCAGCCACACCATCACTGGAAGTCTTGCGCAATGCTGGTGTGGTTGCCTCCTGGTTTGGTCATCTGTCTTCTTACCGTGGTGCGCGTTTTCCTATTGAAGCGAATACACTGCCACGTGGTAATGCTGTCTTGTTTGCCACTGCCAACGAAGCACCGGCAGGTGTGACCTTGCCAGCGATTGCAGGGCCAACCCTGGCTATCATGGCTAACCCGGCCAATCCTAAGGCCAAATTGTTGCTGGTGCTGGGACGTGACGTCAATGAACTCAAGATTGCCGTGCAGGCGCTGACCATGGGCCAGATGGCCATGTCTGGTGAGTCTGCCCTGATCAAGAACCTTAAAGAAATCGACCCACGCAAAGCTTATGATGCGCCAAAGTGGCTGCCTACCGACAGGCCAGTCAAATTTGGTGAGCTGGCTGCGCCACCAGCCCTGAAAGTCAATGGCTTGACCCCTGACCTGATCCGCGTCAACCTGCGCGTTGCACCTGACTTGTTCACCTGGCAAAAAGAAGGTGTGCCTATCGATCTCCGTTATCGCTTCACACCACGTCCTACGGTAGACAAATCAACGCTGAACATCGGTATCAATGATGAATTCGTGCGCTCCCTGCCTTTGTCTGGTACCCAAGTAGAAAAAGGCAAGATCAAGGAATCGGTCATGCTGTTCTTCAAGGATGGTCAGCGTTATGCCCAGGATGAAATCCAGGTGCCGACTTTCCGCATCGGTGCAGAAAACCAGTTGCAGTTCCACTTCTTTTACGATTACCCAAAACAAGGCGCGTGTAAAGATGTCTACCTGGACAATGTGCGCTCTGCGATAGACCCGGATTCAACCATCGATTTCTCGAATATGCCGCACTATGCAGCGATGCCTAATCTGGCGTATATGGCAAATGCCGGTTTCCCGTTCACCCGTATGGCAGATCTGGCGCAAACCGCCATCGTCATGCCGGACAGGCCAAATACACAAGAGATGGAATTGTTCCTGAATGTCATGGGCCGTATGGGTGAGTCCACCGGTTACCCAGTACTTAATAGCAGTCTGATCCGTGGTGCTGATGTTGAAAAACATAGCGATAAAGATTTCCTGCTGATTGGTACCAGCGGCAACCTGCCTTTGCTCAAGCAATGGTCAAAATACATGCCCATGAGCATGGATGAAAACGGCAACCGCCTGCAACTGCCTACAGGTTTCCTGCGTCTCGTTACACGCTGGGCTGGCCGTGATCTCGACACCATGGAACGCCACGCAGGTGAAATGCTGGCCAAGACTGGTAATGCCTTTGGTGCCATGATGCAGTTTGAATCACCTTTGTCCAGCGGCCATAGCGTGATTGTCATGACCTCTGGCGACTCGACCAGTCTGGCTGACCTGACGACGGGTTTGAACAAGGCTGATTTGCGTAGCAAATTCCAGGGTGATCTGGTGCTTATCAAGGGCGACCGTATCGCCAATGCACAGATAGGTGAAACCTATTATTCCGGTAGCTTGCCTTGGTGGACATGGCTCAAATGGCATTTGTCTACCCAGCCTTTCATCATGATTATTTTCCTGATGCTGGCCTCGCTGATTGCTGCGACCATGCTGTTCCGTTTCTTGCGTAAAAAGGCGGCATCCCGCCTGGCGCTGGAAGATAAAAAGAAATAATTGAAATGGATTGAGAGGGGCAGCGTGCTATCTGAAGAGTAAAATATGTAGATAGCGCTGCCCATTTCCTTGATTTAAAACCTGACACAGTGCTGATTTTCTGAGGTGACGATAAAGAAGCTGACTCACAGAAAAAAGCGATCATTAGGGGAAGTAAATGGTCTTCAAGAAGAAAGCGATAGTATTTGCGCTTTTGACGGTTTTTTTTGAGAGCGAAACTGCGTTCGCGCAATCAGCTTTGACACAGCAATTGAAAGAACAGGCGCAATTCTGGCAACAACGTGGTCGCGATGACAATGCGGCAGATATCTGGCGCAAGTTGCTGAAGGTTGATGCCAATAATATCGATGCCTTGATGGCATTGTCCATACTCGAAGCCAAGGCAGGTAATCCTGAGCAGGCCAAAACCTATTTTTCGCGCCTGCGTGGTACGCAGGCAAGTTCAGCCCAAATACGTAACGTTGAACAGGCATTGCGCCAGGGTAGCAATGGTGGTGCAGGTCAGCTGGAAAATGCCCGCATGCTTGCCAGGCAAGGCGATACTGAGGCAGCCGTTGATGCCTACAAACAGATAGGTGACCCATCCAAACTCAAAGGCGACGCCGCGTTCGAATATTTTCAGGTATTGGGCGGCACCAAGAATGGCCATGCCGAAGCCCGCAAGGGATTGGAAAAGCTTAGCAAGGAAAATCCAGGCAACAGCAAGTATGCACTCGCCTATGCCCAGGTACTGACTTACCGTGAGCCCAGCAGGGTAGAGGGCATGGCCTTGCTCGAAGGTCTGAGCAGCAGGCCCGATGTCGGCAAACAAGCGACAGAATCCTGGCGTCAGTCACTGAGTTGGATGGGCATGAAGCCGGAAAATGCCAAATACTTCAACCATTACCTCGAAAAACATCCGGATGACCAGCTCATCCGGGACAGGATGGCAGGTTTGAGCAAACCTGCGGCAGTCACGCCACCAGTAGTGCAAACTGCACAAATTGCAAAGCCAGCAGAGATAAAACTCGCAGACAAGCCTGTGAAGGTTGAGAAGACCGACAAACCTGTGAAGGTTGAGAAGAGCGATAAGACTGAGAAGGCTGAGAAGGCTGAGAAAGCCGCTCCAAAACCCAAGCCGGTCACAGAAAATCCTATAGAGAAAAGCCGCATCGCCGGTTTCAAGGCGCTGGAAGACAATGACATTGAGGCTGCAGAAACCGAGTTCCAGGGCCTGATCAAAAACTATCCCAAAAATCCCATAGGCTATGGCGGCATGGGACTGGTCAAGATGCGTCAGGAAGAATTCATAGAGGCGCGTGGCTTTTTACATAAGGCGGTTGAGTATTCACCTGCACAGTCCAAGGACCAATGGAAGCAAGCCTCTGACGATGCCAGCTACTGGGCAACCGTGGCAGAAGCCAGGAATGCCTTTGAAGACGGTGACAGCACCAAGGGCATTGATTTCCTGCGCAAGGCCATCGCCCTGAATAGCAAGGAACCTGCCGGTATTCTGCAACTCGCTGATGCCTTGCAGGCAGAGAACGATTTAAAAGGTGCAGAGGAAAATTACCGCCGCGTGCTTGATGCAGATAAAACCAATATTCGCGCGCTGGATGGTGTGATTGGCGTATTGGTTTTGCAAAAACGCATTACTGATCTGGAAGCGCTGAGCAGCATCATGTTGCCGCGTCATCTGGCCATCATCGCCAACCTGAAGTCAGAAGATTTGTGGAATAAGGCCAAAGCTGCTGAGGCTGCAGGTGACATCAACACAGCACAAAAAATGCTGGAAGATGCCATCATGATCAAGCCTGACAATGCCTGGCTGCGCATGGCGTTGGCCAGAATTTATCTGAAGCGTGATATGCCAGGCCAGGCAAGAGCCCTGATAGAGGCCATGACCAATGTTGAGGCAGCGGATCCAGAAGCACTCTATGTCAGTGCCTTGCTCAGTGAAATGCAGCAACTCTGGTGGGAAGCCTTGAATACGCTGGAAAGAGTACCCACAGCTTCGCGTAAGAAGGAAATGGTGGATCTGCAAAAACGCCTGTGGATCAGAGTACAGATAGACCGCATCACCTTGCTGGCCAGGCGCGGCAATACCAGCTTGGCGAGTGACATATTGACACAGGTAGAACAGGTCGCCGGCAACGATATGGAATTCACCGGCACCATGGCGAATCTGTATATACAGTTGGGCAACAAGGAACGTGGTTACGCCATGTTGCGCGAGGCTGTGCAAAATACGCCCAAACCGGCGGCAGGTTTGCTCTTGCAATATGCTGGCACCCTGATGCAGGCAAACCAGGAAGGTGAGCTCGAAGCCGTCATGCGCCGGGTAGCCGCCATGCCCAATCTGCAAGAGGCAGAAATTACCGCCTTCACCCAACTGCAAAGGGTATTGGCCATGCGCTATGCCGAGCGTGCGCGTGAAGCAGGCGATTATGCAACGGCCTATGCTTACATACAGCCCATGCTGATTGCCACGCCTGATGACGAGATGCTGCTGCTGACGCTGGCCCGTATTTATACGGCGTCAGGCGATAGCGCGTCAGCGCGGGAATTGTATGTCAAGGTATTGCAAAGCGATCCAGAAAACCCTGAAGTCTTGCAAGGCCTGGTCTATGCCGCAATGGAAGCACGTGATCTCAACAATGCAGAAAAATACTTGAGTGTATTGCTGCGCCAGGAACCTGATAATCCGCGTTACCTGGCACTGGCAGGCAATGTCGCCAGGGCACAGGGAAATAATAGCCGCGCCCTCAATTATTTCAAAAAAGCGCTGGCACTCGAACAGGCACAAAAAACTGTGGTCGGCTCAGGCCCGAATGGTTTGCGTCTGGTGGATACTGCACCAGCCAGTACGGTAAACGATTTCAAGGTGAATCCTTTTGCGGACCGCAAAGCTGGTGGCGCAGCTCAGGGACAAGGGCCGGTACAGGGACAACAACCCCAGTTAAAAACGGTAGCACCAAGTACAACGCCAGGGCCAGTCCTGAAGGAGGCACCAGCCAGTAATTTTACCGGTGGCATATTTGCACCTGTCGGCAAACCACTGACAGCACCACCTGCATCAGGCGCAGCACCACTTAATAATGTAACGCCCGGTAGTGCGGTGCCCAAGGCTATTCCAAGTCTGCCCGTTGCCCCCAAAATTCAGCCTGCCCCGGCCAGCACGCCAGCGGGTTCGACACCGCCACCTGCAAATCCTTTACAGCCCAAGATGCCAACGGCGGTGGGTGCACCACCAGAGCCAAACCGTGGCAGGCCAGATACATACAGCAATGGCGCGACCATGCAAAGCCCTTATCCTGAAGGGCAAACCATGCTGGCACAATACACCCCAGCTACGCCATATGTACCGCCCAAAGCCAGCTACGCGGCGCCCGTGCCGGTGCCTCAGCAATATGCGGTAAGTAATAGCAAAGCGAGGTCAGTCAAGGCCGCAAATGTGAGCGCAGAAGAAGCGGCCTTGCTGAAAGAAATAGACGCCATCAACGAACTCAAGCGCACAGAAGTATCAGTAGAAGTGGCGACCAGGACGCGCAGCGGAGAAAAAGGCCTGTCCGCGTTGACAGATATAGAAATCCCGATAGAAGCCCGCATCAACACCCTTGGTCTGGGCCAGTTTGGTCTCAAAATCATCCCCGTTGTCGTGGATGCAGGAACCCTGTATCTGAATGATCCCGCTATTTCAGGCCAGTTTGGCCGCAATGCCATCGTGGTAGAGCGCGCCAGATACGGCAAAGTCCCGTTCACCACCATCGCCCGCCAGCAAGGTCTGTCCAACGTCGCCACACTCGACGAAGAAGCCAAAGGCGTCGCCCTCAACCTCAGCTACGAAATTGCCGGTGTCAGGGCAGACATAGGCTCCAGCCCCATAGGTTTCCCCGTCCAGAATGTTGTTGGTGGCTTGCGCTGGAGTGGCAGCGATGATGGAGCCAGCTTAGGCATAGAAATCGCCAGACGCTCCGTCACCGACAGCTACCTCTCCTATGCCGGTGCCAAAGACAGCCTCTACGGACTCACCTGGGGTGGCATCACCCGTACCGGCGTCAAGATCGACACCTCCTACGATGGCGAAGATGGTGGCGTCTATGCTACCTTAGGCTATTACGGACTCACAGGTAAAAACGTCGCCAAGAATACCGAAGCAGAAGTCGGTGTCGGTGCCTACTGGCGCGCCTACAAAACCAACGATTTCAGTTTTACCACAGGGCTAGGACTCACCTCCTTCTTCTACAACAAAAACCTGCGCTACTTCACTTATGGGCATGGCGGCTACTTCAGCCCCAAATCCTATGTAGCACTTGGTATTCCGCTGGAAATAGCAGGACGCAAAGGCAAATTCTCCTACCAGCTCGCCACCTCGCTCGGTGTACAACACTTCCGCGAATTGTCGGCTTTGTATTATCCGAATTCAGCGGCAGACCAGGCCGAGCTCGAACAATTTGCCGCAGCCAATCCCACCATCAACATCCAGACCAGCTACCCTGGCCAGACCAGGACAGCGTTTGCGTTTAAAGTGGGAGGAGCAGCAGAATACCAGCTGACGCCACACCTATTCCTGGGCGGCAAGATCAGTGCAGACAACTCAGGGGATTTCAACGACACCTCAGCAGCGCTTTACCTGCGTTACAGCTTTGAGCCACGCAAGCCCCCGGTGACATTCCCGCCTGTTGCTCCCAAGGCTTACTACCAGGGTAACTGAGTCAGGGTAACCAGGCTTAAAGTCGGCAATGCAAAAAAAACCGTTCAAATCCTGCAGGATTGAGCGGTTTTTTTATTGGATTTACAATAGATTTACAATTCCTGCCACACATACACTTCCTATTTGGCTTCGCTTACTTCAAAATGCTGGTGAAGTGAGTGGTTTGTTTATAAGACATTATTAGACAATATGCTCACCAGCCAAGAAGTGAAAAGGGGACATGAATGACTTTTAAGAAGAAAGCGCTGGTACTGGCGCTTTTGACGGCATATCTGGAAAGCGGGGCGGCACTCGCTAATTCCCCTTTGACGCAACAATTGAAAGAACAGGCGCAATTCTGGGCGCAACGTGGCAAGGATGAAAATGCGGCAGATGCCTGGCGCAAAGTATTAAAAATAGAACCATCCAATGTAGATGCCTTGCTGGCACTGGTTTTATTTGAAGCCAAAGCCGGTAATACAGCACAGGCAAAATCCTATTATTCCAAACTGCGGGGCTCGCAAGCCACTATTACGCAACTGCGCACGGCAGAAAATGTTGTCTTGCAGGGTGGCAGTGGTAGCGGCGGGCAACTGGAAGAAGCGCGCAAGCTGGCAAAGCAGGGTGATTCTGACAGCGCAGTGGAAGCCTACAAGCAAATGGGTGACCCATCCAAACTCAAAGGGGACGCTGCATTTGAATATTTCCAGGTATTGGCAGGTACCAAAGCTGGCTATCCCGATGCCAAACGTGGCCTGGAAAAACTATTGAAAGAAAATCCTGGCAATACCCGCTATGCACTGGCTTATGCCCAGGTACTGACTTACCGTGAGCCAACGCGCATTGAAGGAATGGCCGCACTGGAGCAACTGACGGTCAAAGCCGATGTGGGCAAGCAAGCCAGTGACTCCTGGCGCCAGGCCTTGAGCTGGATGGGCGTAAAGAATGAAAACGCCAAACACTTCCGTCGTTATCTCGATAAATTCCCGAATGACCAGGTCATCAGCGAGCGTCTTGCAAGTTTAAGTCATCCGGCAGCACCAATAGTGCCGGAAGAAAAATCCAATCCCGCCAAGGTCATGGCGGCGGCCAAGCAAAGTACGGCAGTCCAGGCCGCAGCCGAAAGCAAACAAAAAATAGAAGCTGCACCGAAACCGGAAGTTGTTGCCAAGGCCGAATCCAGGCCGGAATCCAAGGCAGAATCAAAAAACAGCAATAAGGGAGAGACACAGGCAAAATCAGGGAGTGAGGCACCTGAAAAAGCACGCATTGCTGCGTTCAAGGCACTTGACGATAATGATCTGAAAACAGCAGAAGCGGCTTTTCAGGCCTTGATCAAATCGCATCCCAGAGACTCTGCCGGTTACGGTGGCATGGGACTGGTAAAAATGCGCCAGGATGAATTTGTCGAGTCGCGCACGCTCTTGCAAAAAGCGGTGGAGTTGTCTCCGGCAAATCGTAAGGAACAATGGAAACCAGCCTTCGACCGTGCCAATTACTGGGGCTTGATTGCCGACGCGCGCACTGCATTTGAAGACAGCAATAGCAGCAAAGGCATCGCTTTGCTGCGCAAGGCTGTGGAAATGGATCCCAAGGAGGCGGTCGGCATATTGCAACTGGGTGATGCCTTGCTGGCAGAAAATGATGTGGCTGGTGCCGAAGCAAATTTCCGCTTGGTATTGCGCGACGATAAAAAAAACCTGGGAGCACTCGATAGCCTGATCGGTCTTCTGGCTTTGCAAAAACGTATCAAGGATCTGGAAGAATTGAGCGCCTATATGTCGCCACGCCAGATGACCGTGCTGTCTGAGTTGAAGGCGACACAGTTATGGGACAAAGCCAAGGCGGCTGAAGCAGCGGGTGATATCGCCACTGCCCAGGCCAATCTGGAGGATGCAGTATTGATGACGCCTGACAACCCCTGGTTGCGTATGGCTTTGGCAAAAATTTATCTGGGTCAGAATGCTCCTGGTGCCGCACGCGCCCTGATGGATGCGATTGCCAATGTAGAAAATCCCCAGGCCGAAGCCCTGTATGCCAGCGCCTTGCTGAGCGCCATGCAGCAATTATGGTGGGAAGGCCTGATGACGCTGGAACGCTTGCCTGCCGCTGCCAGAAAACCGGAAATGTTCGAGCTGCAAAAGCGTCTCTGGACCAGGGTACAGGTGGATAGGCTGAATGTGTTTGTCAATCGCGGTGATACTGCAAGAGCACGCGAACTGCTGGGCATCATAGAAAATACAGCGGGCAATAATGCAGAATTCGTCGGCATTATTGCTGCCTTTCACATGAAGGTAGGGGATCCTGCGCATGGTTTGGCATTGGTCAAGCGTGCAGTAGAAAGCACACCTAATCCTCAGGCGGGCTTGTTGCTGCAATATGGCATGGCCTTGTTGCGGGCAAATCAGGAAGCAGAAGTGCTGGCCGTCATGCGCAAGGTTGCTGATATGTCCAAGTTGACGGCAGAAGAAGTTACTGATTACAAAGACTTGCAACGCATAGTCTCCATGCGTTATTCCGAGCGCGCACGTGAAGCAGGTGACTATGCCAGCGCCTTTAATTTTATCCAGCCCATGTTGATGGCTGACCCTGAAGACAATTTATTATTGCTGGCTTTGGCACGCATCTATTCGTCATCAGGGGATACCGATTCTGCCAAGGATTTATATCAACGCGTCTTGCAGTCGGAACCAGATAATCCTGAAGTCTTGCAAGGCCTGGTGTATGCCGCCATACAGGTCAAGGATTTTGACACCGCCGAGCAGCACCTGGCAACGCTGATGCAATTACAACCGGGCAATCCAAGATTTATTTCTTTGGCCGGTAACCTGGCGCGTGCGCGTGGCAATACCGGTAAAGCTTTGGAGTATTTCAGACAGGCATTGGCGCTGGAACAGGCACAAAGGCCAGGTACTGATATGGGGGCGAATGGCATACGACTGGTCGCACAGGCGCAGCCAGTCAATGAGTTCAGCGTCAATCCCTTTGCTGACCGCAGTGGCAGAACACAAACAGCTGTCGCATCCTATGCATCACCCGCACCGCAGGCGGTGACTCCTAATTCCAGGAGCGCCATTTTTGCTCCGGTAGGTGTGCCATTGCAGACTGCGCAGCCACAATACATGCAGCCGCAGTATGCACAACCGCAATACTCACAACCACAATACGCGCAGGCACCTCAACCAATACAGCCTTCACCGCAGTACGTGATACCGCAATTGCCAGCCACAACCATGGCGGCTGCGCAAACACGTGTAACGAATCCGGTGGCAGTTGCGCCAGCAGCTATGGCGAGTATTCCGCAACTCCCTGCCAGCGCATTTAATAATAGAGCGTCCGCACCTGCACCTTTGCCTCAACAAGCTTATGCAGGCAATGCAGTGCCTGCGGCAGTGCAGGGCGGTTCCAGCGGTAATGTCAGTAGTGCGACAGGAGCTGCTACTGTATATCAGATTCCACCAGCGAACCTGACTCGCAGCCCGTTGACACAAGCTACACCAGTACAAGCTAATCCATTGCAAAATCAGGCTGTACCCAAAAATAATTATGAAGCCGGCAGCGCTGCTAATGTACCAGTATTGGTGACACCTTATGTACCACCCAAAGCCAGTTATTCAGCCGCACCCGTGCCAGTGCCGCAGCAATACGCTGCGACTGGAAGCAGCACTACTTATTCTGCTGCACCAGCTAATATAGCGTCGAATAAAGCGAGGCCAGTCAAGGCCGCAAATGTGAGCGCAGAAGAAGCGGCCTTGCTGAAAGAAATAGACGCCATCAACGAACTCAAGCGCACAGAAGTATCAGTAGAAGTGGCGACCAGGACGCGCAGCGGAGAAAAAGGCCTGTCCGCGTTGACAGATATAGAAATCCCGATAGAAGCCCGCATCAACACCCTTGGTCTGGGCCAGTTTGGTCTCAAAATCATCCCCGTTGTCGTGGATGCAGGAACCCTGTATCTGAATGATCCCGCTATTTCAGGCCAGTTTGGCCGCAATGCCATCGTGGTAGAGCGCGCCAGATACGGCAAAGTCCCGTTCACCACCATCGCCCGCCAGCAAGGTCTGTCCAACGTCGCCACACTCGACGAAGAAGCCAAAGGCGTCGCCCTCAACCTCAGCTACGAAATTGCCGGTGTCAGGGCAGACATAGGCTCCAGCCCCATAGGTTTCCCCGTCCAGAATGTTGTTGGTGGCTTGCGCTGGAGTGGCAGCGATGATGGAGCCAGCTTAGGCATAGAAATCGCCAGACGCTCCGTCACCGACAGCTACCTCTCCTATGCCGGTGCCAAAGACAGCCTCTACGGACTCACCTGGGGTGGCATCACCCGTACCGGCGTCAAGATCGACACCTCCTACGATGGCGAAGATGGTGGCGTCTATGCTACCTTAGGCTATTACGGACTCACAGGTAAAAACGTCGCCAAGAATACCGAAGCAGAAGTCGGTGTCGGTGCCTACTGGCGCGCCTACAAAACCAACGATTTCAGTTTTACCACAGGGCTAGGACTCACCTCCTTCTTCTACAACAAAAACCTGCGCTACTTCACTTATGGGCATGGCGGCTACTTCAGCCCCAAATCCTATGTAGCACTTGGTATTCCGCTGGAAATAGCAGGACGCAAAGGCAAATTCTCCTACCAGCTCGCCACCTCGCTCGGTGTACAACACTTCCGCGAATTGTCGGCTTTGTATTATCCGAATTCAGCGGCAGACCAGGCCGAGCTCGAACAATTTGCCGCAGCCAATCCCACCATCAACATCCAGACCAGCTACCCTGGCCAGACCAGGACAGCGTTTGCGTTTAAAGTGGGAGGAGCAGCAGAATACCAGCTGACGCCACACCTATTCCTGGGCGGCAAGATCAGTGCAGACAACTCAGGGGATTTCAACGACACCTCAGCAGCGCTTTACCTGCGTTACAGCTTTGAGCCACGCAAGCCCCCGGTGACATTCCCGCCTGTTGCTCCCAAGGCTTACTACCAGGGTAACTGAGTCAGGGTAATTAAGGAATTTTTAGAAAGCAAGAAATCGTGAACGTCATGAAATCAATTATTCAAATTCTTGGCACCAGTTTGCTGGTACTGAGTACCTTTACAAATGCGCATGCGCAAGACCCGAATGCAGAAGGGCGCAACTTCCTCGCGGAAGGAAATAATAGTGCAGCCAGCAAGAAATTTGCTGAGGCTGCCAAGATCAATCCATTTGATGCTTCCGCCTTGAATAACCAGGCGGTTGCTCTTGCTGCGCAAGGCGACAATGAAAAAGCCCTGAATTTGCTGGAAAGAGCAAACCGCCTGGCACCAAATCGTGCTGATATTGCTGCCAACCTGAATGAATTGCGTAACTGGATGAACCGTAATACGCCACAAGTGGCTGCCGTGCAAAGAAAAGCCCCTGTGCCTGGTGCTTATCCAAATCAGGGCGATATTCCACCAGAGCCACCCCCATTGTGGAAAAAATGAGTAAGAACGAGTATAAGTGCGTATAAGCGTCAA
Organism: Undibacterium sp. GW821-FHT07F11; assembly: GCF_059418665.1. Lineage (NCBI taxonomy): Bacteria > Pseudomonadati > Pseudomonadota > Betaproteobacteria > Burkholderiales > Oxalobacteraceae > Undibacterium > Undibacterium sp. GW821-FHT07F11. The sequence continues at coordinate 239,595 of NZ_JBWKQH010000009.1, read as the reverse complement.
AAAATGAATAAGCTTATTTCGGGAACATTCTTGCAAATTGCTGAATTCTGAGGCACTATAGTTTTGAAATACTCGTTTTGGCGAGTAAAACCATGCAAAAATAATCATTGAGCCGAATACATACGCAAATATTGATATGAAACACATTGCTTTCTTTTTCTTCTTTTATTTTAGCTATTCCAAGCCAAGGGCGGTGGAAAGACGGTAAGCACTCGAAGAAAAAGAGTTAAACCAAAATTCTAAAAAACCGCCCGATCAGGCGGTTTTTTTTTGCCCTTGCACTTATTACCAGTAAATTGCAATCAGGCCAGAATAGAAATTGAATAGTAATTAGCTTTACCAATCAGAATTTTGACTACATTTACATATATTATTTTTTAAGAAATTCTCAGGAGAAAACATGCAACGCACCGATGATTTACGCATACGCGAAATGAAGGAACTGGTTCCACCCTCACACTTGATACGTGAGTTTGCCTGTTCCGAAAAAGCGTCGGAAACCGCAGCCAATGCCCGTACCTCCCTGCATCGCATCCTGCATGGTCAGGACGACAGATTGATGGTAGTCATAGGCCCATGCTCCATCCACGACACCAAGGCAGCGATGGAATATGCACAGCGTCTGGCAGCAGAGCGGCCACGTTTTGCCGGTGAACTGGAAATCATCATGCGCGTGTACTTTGAAAAACCACGCACCACAGTCGGCTGGAAAGGGCTTATCAATGATCCTTACCTCGATAACAGCTTCCGCATCAATGATGGTCTGCGCATTGCCCGTGAATTGTTACTGAATATCAATGAACTGGGCCTGCCTGCTGGCACTGAGTATCTTGATGTGATCAGCCCGCAATACATCGCTGACCTGATCAGCTGGGGTGCAATTGGTGCCCGCACTACGGAGTCCCAGGTTCACAGGGAGCTCGCATCCGGCCTTTCTTGCCCGGTGGGATTCAAAAATGGGACAGACGGCAATGTAAAAATTGCCGTTGATGCGATCAAGGCTGCATCGCAGCCACATCATTTTTTATCAGTCACCAAGGGCGGCCATTCTGCCATCGTTTCTACCAACGGCAATGAAGATTGCCACATCATCCTGCGTGGTGGTAAAACGCCTAACTATGATGCCGTCAGTGTTGGTGCTGCCTGCAAGGACATCGCCAGCAGTGGCCTGGCATCACGTCTGATGATAGATGCGTCGCACGCCAACAGCTCAAAAAATCCTGCCAACCAAATCCCGGTTTGCGCAGATATTGGCAAACAAATCGCCGACGGTGACACCCGTATTGTTGGTGTCATGATTGAATCCCATCTGGTCGCAGGTCGCCAGGACCTGGTGCCCGGCAAAGAACTGGTTTATGGGCAATCAGTGACTGACGGCTGCATCGATTGGGAGTCGAGTATCAAGGTGCTTGAAGGCCTGGCTGAATCTGTCAAACAAAGGCGTTTGAAACAGGCTTATTAAAGCAGGTGAGCCAGCAGTTATTGTGACTGCTGGCGAACATATCGAGATGATTTGAAATTGATGGAGGACCACAACCACAGAAGGTAATGGATTTGCGCGTAGTTACTTTAATACCGCTTCGTCAGGGTCATCTGATCCCCTTCACGGCGCATTTCCATGCGGTTCAGGAAGGACATCCCCAGCAAGGGAACGTTGAGACCTTGTTCGATGATAGAGGCTTCGACCTGATGCAATTCAACATCACCGATTTTTACCGTATCCAGTTTGACGAGATAAGTGGGGACTACGCCGCCTGCGGTACTGGCGCTGCCTGGCCTGCCTTGCCTGTAATTAATACCTAGCCTGATTGCATCTGCAGCTGGCAAAGCGATCAGACTCGCACCAGTATCCACCAGCATATTGATACTGATACCATTGATCATGGCCGGTGCCGTAAAATGGCCGCGCTCACCTGCCTTCAACACAACGCTGTTACCGCTGCTTGGTGCAGACCGATGTACGGTTTGTCCCATGGTTAGCACTTTGCGCTTGCCATTGATCATGACCGTCGCTGATTCGCGGTCGGCATCAATGAGCTTGGTGTCGCCACTGACATTGCTGCCAACGGTATAGGTTTTCGGTGGCGCACCATCTACCACCAGGATAGCTTTGCCCGGGAATAAACCGACCACACCTATATCAGTAGCGTGGGTCAGTGCAGTACAGCCCAGCAGACCCAGCATACTCAGGAATTTCAGATTCTTCAAAGGCACGCGCATACCGGTTCAGTCGCGGAAGTTATTGAATTCCAAAGGCAGGTCCTTGATTTCCTTACGCAGCATGGCCATCGCTGCTTGCAGGTCATCGCGCTTGGCACCTGTCACACGCACAGCATCACCTTGTATGCTGCCTTGCACTTTCAGTTTGCTATCCTTGATGGCTTTAACAATTTTCTTGGCATCTTCGGTTTCTATACCGTTTTTAACCTTGATGCCTTGCTTGACTTTGTCACCACCAATTTTTTCTATCTTGCCCATGTCCAGGAAGCGCACATCAACATTGCGTTTGGCCAGCGTCATAGTCAATTCTGTACGAACCTGGTCGAGATGGAACTCGGAATCACCATAGATCGTCAATTCACGGTCTTTTTGTTCGACTTTGGCGCTGCTGCCTTTCAGGTCAAAACGGTTGGTGACTACTTTATTGGTCTGATCAATGGCATTCTTGACATCAACCATATTGGCTTCGGAGACGGTATCAAATGAGGGCATCTTGCTTCCTTGCGTAAAATAATGAATTAAGCGCCATTTTAGCAAATGCAGACAGGCATGAGAGAGCAAAGGCTATAATTTGGGTCTTATGACGAATTTACTCACATTTTCAGCAGATTACTCTCTGCAAAACCTCAATACCTTTGGCATCGCGGCCCGCGCCCGCCAGTTTTTGCGTATAGAGCAACTAGCGCAACTGCAAGCCATCTTTGCGGATGCACAGCTCAAAGCCCTGCCACGTCTGATATTGGGTGGTGGCAGCAATCTTGTTTTGTCTGATCAACTGGATGCCCTGGTCTTGCAAATGGGCTTGAAAGGCAGGCAAATCCTTGGTGAAGATGAGGATTATGTTTATGTACAAGCCGCAGCAGGCGAGAACTGGCACGAATTTGTATTGTGGACACTGGAACAAGGGCTGGGCGGGCTGGAAAATCTGTCCCTGATACCTGGCACCGTAGGTGCTGCACCCATACAGAATATTGGTGCCTATGGAATAGAAATCCAGGAAGTCTTCAGCAGTCTGAGCGCCTTTGATTTTGTCACTGGCCAGTTGGTGGAAATCGACAAGGCTGCATGCCGCTTTGCCTATCGCGACAGTATTTTCAAGCAGGAATATAAAGACCGCATGGTCATACTCAGTGTGCGCTTTGCCTTGCCCAAGCGCTGGCAGGCAAGGTTGGGTTATGCCGATGTCTCGCAGTATTTAAGCCAGCACCGGATTGCCAATCCCAGCGCCAGAGATATCAGTGAGGCTGTCGTTGCCATACGCCAGGCAAAATTACCAGATCCAGCCAGGATAGGCAATGCGGGTAGTTTTTTCAAAAACCCTATCGTGCCCGCGAGTTTGCGCAACAGCTTGCTGGCTGCCTATCCCGGACTGGTCAGCTATCAGCAAGATAGTGGTGACTACAAGCTGGCAGCTGGCTGGCTGATCGATCAGTGCGGCTGGAAGGGCAGGCAGATGGGCAAGGCAGGCGTCTATGAAAAACAGGCACTGGTACTGGTTAATCATGGCGGTGCCAGCGGGGCAGAAGTAAGAGCGTTGGCGCAGGCAGTGCAGGCGGATGTGATGGGCAAGTTTGGCGTGTTATTGGAAGTTGAACCGGTGTTTTTCTGAGGCGTTTATTCGTCGCTACAGGTTTTACTGCACGGCTGTGAATATCATCTTCGAGTATTTTTTAACAGGTAATTGAATGACGGAATTTTTAACAGCAAATAGTGCGGCACACAGCTCTGAACCAGAGGGTAAAGTGTTGCCCCTGGCACCAGCCACAACAGACACGCAGGACCCTGGCGACAATCATACTACCTCCCTGCGTCGTTTGCTGGTAGAGGCCATGCGCGTGAGTATTTGCTTAAAACCGAGGTGGCAGGGACTGCCAGCATCACCCTGGCTGATCGCGCTATTGATGTTCTTTTACTTGAGCTGCCATATAGGCCTGCAGCGCCTCATGTTCGTTGGCGCTGCCCGGTTTTATTGGCAAGTTCTGGCTTCAGGCTGGTTGGAATTCGCTGCTCTTGCCTGGGGATGTTACTGCTTGCGGCCAGTGCTTATACAAACGCAGGGAAACGTTGCAACTTCTGACAGCAGGGCACCGGATGCGGCGCATTTTTTTGTGCTGGCACTTGCTCAAATGTTGGTATTGAATGTTGTCATCTGCACTATCGGCGCCTTACTCATACATGTGGGTTGGTATGATCTGTCAAAATTATCCGTGCGCATGCAATGGCTGGTCTATCTTGTGCCACCTGTCGTAGTTTTGTTTATTCAGTGCTTGTTCTTCTGGCGCGCCAGTGACAGGCGCGTACTTGCCATGCTGTCTGTCATCATCGCCATGGCAGCGGCTGGTGCTTTGGGTATCAGCACCAATGCAACACAATTCTGGTATCCGGTCCAGGAAAAGACAGAAAAAAATGAGGAAGATACAGAGATCAAGTCCCCCGAAATTACTCAGGAAATATTCGAGGAGCAAGCGCTTTTGCTGAACCAAAAACTCGAGGCACTGGAACCACACAGACCAGGCATCATAGACTTGTACAGCCTCAGTTTTGCGCCTTATGGCGAAGAGAATGTCTTCCTGAATGAAACCAGCATGGTCACGCAAGTGATGGCAAACCGTTTTGACGCTGAAGGACGCAGCTTGCAACTGGCGAATAATCCGGGTACCGTAGACAGCCTGCCATGGGCTACTCCACTGAATTTGCAGCGTGCCATACAGCACGTGGCCAAACGTATGGATGTCAATGAAGATATCCTGTTCCTGCACATGTCTTCGCATGGTGCCAGTGACGGTGAGTTGTCTGCCGGGATGTGGCCGCTCAGCGTTAAATCGGTCACACCAGAAGACTTGAAAGGCTGGCTGGATGAGGCAGGTATCAAATACCGCGTTATCTCAATTTCAGCCTGTTATGCGGGTAACTGGGTGGCACCTTTGTCGGATGCGAATTCTCTGGTCATGACGGCGTCAGATGCCGACCATACTTCTTACGGTTGTGGTAGCAAATCCGATCTCACCTTCTTTGGCCGTGCGATGTATGACGAGCAATTGCGCAACAAGACCCTGTCTTTTGAAGCAGCGCATGCAGCGGCAAGGCCCATCATCAAGCAGCGCGAAGAAGAAGCAGGCAAGAGCGACGGTTATTCCAATCCACAAATTGCTGTCGGTGAAGAGATTCGCGGGCGTTTGAAATTGCTGGAGCAGCGTTTGCAGATACAAAAACCTGTGAAGCCTGATCGTATTGCTGTCGTCAAGAGTACACCATAAATGATAATCAGCGCCGTGGTCACAGGTGCTGATTATTTAGTGTCAGCGATGTCGCTTGCGGTAAATGACAAAGATCCGCGATTAATGCCAGACTTGATCGTGGCTCAGTTATTGCCGCGTATGCGCATGACACGCTCGCTGCCTGAAGGGTGGCTGGACATATAGGGTGACACGCCAGGTGCCAGGGCTTCCAGCTTTTCAAACGCTACCGCCAGATGTTCACGGGCGATGCCATTGGCATCCAGCATTTGCATGGCGTAATCATCCGCCTCAGTTTCGGCATCGCGCGAATATTTCATATCCAGCATCACGGTCGGAATATTGGCAATTACTGCCGAGACATCACCAAACAGCAGGGTCGCAATGGCACCCACGGCCGAGCTTTGTATGATACGGCGTGTCAGGTGACGTTCGTGTAAATGTCCCAGTTCATGTGCCAGCACGCCCATCACTGCATCATCATCTTTCATCAACGCAATGATTTCGTCGGTAATGATGATGTCACCAGATGGCAGGGCAAAGGCATTCGGGCCTATAGCACTTTTGCGGAACACCAGTTGATATGTGGGGCTGCCATCGCGTGGTGGCCGCAGGCTCTGGAAACGAGTACGCAGTTCAGCTTGCCTTGCTGCAGGCAGTTTTGACGGCTGGAATATATGCTTGTCCAAAAACTCCAGCACACCATCACCCAGCTTGCGTTCTACCGATACCGGAACGGAAAATGCCACGGCACGTGACGCGGCGGGCAAACCATAGACATAACCCAGGGTCAGTGTGATGATGACAGCGGCCAACGCTGCCAGTGTACCTGTCCAGCTTTGCTGGAGTTGAACAACGGCAGAATCCTGATAACCTGTACTTTCCAGCATCGCATTGAAGGTAGCATGATCCGTAATTTCCAGATAAGCATCATCGCTGAACGTGACTTTTCGCGGAGCATGACGGGTACGTTCTGATACCCGCAGTTCTGCCAGTGGGCAACTGCGGGTGACACCTTCATTCAAATCATTGGTGATTTCGCGCACATGGGCTACGTCGCCCTGCACCGAAAATTCTACATGACGCAGGCGCGAGGTTTTGCCATCAAAATAGATGGCGGTAACTTTGTTCATAGAGATAAATCAAAATCCAGCAAATCAGCCATGCCTTCACCAGTTGCATTGACCTGCTCTTGTGTTTCGGCGATGAAATCGTCCAGGCTGCCATTGACTTCCAGCTCCAGGCTTTCAACACGGTAGCGCAAGGAACGAATCTGTGCAAACGGAATAAACAAACCAAGCGTGCATACAATGCCAAGTACATTGGTAATGGCGATGAAAGTCATGCGACCCCATTTCAGATTATTTTTAAACTGATGGTCGCCCAGCTTGGTGTGATTCCAGATCAGGTTTTGCAGTAAAGTCAAAAAGATGGGGTAGATGGCGAACATCCAGAAATACAGTGCAGAGATGAACAGACCAAATGAAGATGCTATGCCAATATCGAATTTATCTCCACGCATGCCAGTACTCAGTGCAAGCAGAGTGCTGCCAAAACCTACGCAAATAACAATGATGCCCGCCAGCATAATGCCTATGCCGACCAGATAGGCCCAGTAAAACTGACCAACTCTTGCATCAAAAGAAAAATGCGTGCTACCGAAACGACTTTCATTGTGCTGGAATTTTTTCAATCGCTGGTGGAAGAAAGGTGCCAGCAAATACAAAGTGATACCAGCCAGGAAGGGCCAAAGCAAAAAAGTGGTATACGCCTGTTCAGCACTGCCACGAAAACCAAAACGTATGCCACGGTAGCTGGAGTTATACAGCTTGAACTGCAAACTTTTCCAGACCAGCCAGGGCACGATGACGATCATCATCAACAGCATGGCAAAGCCAAGACCAATAGAGAATTTGAATGCCAGCTGATAGCCAAAGAAAAATACAAAGGCGACTATACGACCTTTGAGTATGGCGATGGCATTGCCATGATATTCAAAACTGCTGCCGCCAAGATGAGTACTGGAATACATATAGCGGTTGCGGCGTACTTTAGCCCAGGCTGAGTAAATGCCCAGGGTGATGATACTCAGCAATAAATTGACTATCCAGATGCGGAAATATTCGCTGCCGCTCCCCTTGAATTCAAGTTGCAATGTGCCAGATGGCGTCTGTTGACTTGTTGAGAAGTCATTGCTTTGAAAGCTATCCATGCGAGTGTTTTCCCCATGTACTTTAATTTTTTTAGAGCATGGACGATCGCATGGGGTTGGTATTAAGTCAAGTGCATTAGCGTTGAAGACAGCCCGGCTGCGGCTGTTTCAACACAAGCCGCAGTTGAAGTATTAAGCATTTAAAAACTTTGCTAATGTATCTTTTTCCAGGTGGAAATAGCAGTAGTGCCATTGCCACTGGCGCTGGCTGGCACCCGGTAGCTAAGTACGTCAGCCCTTAACTCAAATTGCCTTGCCTGTTCACTGCCGTCCCAATTCGGGAAGGAGGCATGCTCTATCCTGAAGACAAGTACATTTCTCTCGGTGTCGATATAGCAGCGACCATAGTGTGAACTGGTATCCAGGGCTGCTGCACGGTATTCTGACTCTGTGCCCTTGCGTTTATCACCTGCGGCAAACTTGCTGCGTTCTGCCTTGTATATCTGCAAGGAGTAACGGCCAGTGCCGTCTATGATAAGCATACCTTGTGGATTTGGGCCAAAGGTTTCGCCACGGCTGCCATCGGCACGGATTTCAGGTGCGGCTATCAATGACCAGGTACCCGTCAGGTATTTTTGCGCCTGTTCATTTCTGTCTATATCTTGTTCCGTGAAAGCGCAGGCTGGCAAACTCATGGCAACAAGGCCAATCAGACTGGCGGTATTCTTGAATATTTTATTCATATTAGTTCCCGGTTAATCCAGCTTTTGCAGTAGCACTGACAGCCAGCAGCAATTTGCCTGTGGTATGACGCGATTCGAGATCAGCATGTGCTTGTGCGGCTTGCTCCAGCGCATAGACCTGATGTATGCGCAAACGCAATATGCCTTCTCGTAACCAGCCCAAAACGCGTTGACTACGGTATTTGATGCTGTCGGCATCTGCGATGTGATGGGCGAGTGTGGGGCGGGTAAAAAACAGTGAACCCTGACGGCATAAATGCATGGGATCGACAGGCGGCACGTTACCGCTGGACTGCCCAAACAAGACCAGGCTGCCCAGTGGGCGCAGTACGGCCATGCTGCCAAGATAGGTGTTCAAGCCGACGGAGTCATAGACGACGTGCACGCCTTTTTGCTGTGTCAAATCCCTGGTGGCGGTGACGAAGTCCGTTTCCGTATACAAAACCACATGGTCGGCCCCGGCAGCTGTCGCCAAGGCTGCTTTTTCTGGATTGGAGACGGTACTGATGACAGTTGCTCCTTTGTGTTTCAAGACCTGGGTCAGCAACAAGCCGACGCCGCCAGCACCAGCGTGCACCAGCACTGTATCTCCGGGCTGCACGCGATAACTGGTCTCACATAAATATTGCACGGTGACGGCTTGCAACATCGCTGCAGCAGCTTCTTTTGTGCTGATTTCTGCTGGCAAAGCGATCAGTTTCCAGGCTGGAATAGCCAGGTATTCAGCATAAGAACCGGGCTGCGACAACCAGGCTACGCTGGTGCCAGGGGGCAGTCCGGCATTACCTTCGACTACTATACCCGCGCCTTCAGCCCCCGGTATGCAGGGCAGGCTGGCCGGGTTTTGTCCGTTGCGTTGATACACGTCGGCGTAGTTGACGCCGGCATAATCAACACGCACCAATACTTCGCCTTCTTTGGGAACTGGCATGGGGAGGTCGCGTACTGCAAGTACTTCTGGCCCGCCTTGTAAAGCTAATTGTATGGCTTGCATATTCTCTCTCTGCTGAATTGTTCAGAACATATATCTAGTGGTTTGAATTGCTGATGTGTAGCTTAGTCAAACTCAACCAGAAAGAAAATTGCTGAAAATTTCGCCTGGACTGTGCATAATTGCACCATGATGAATTGGGATGATTTACGTTATTTTCTGGCGCTGGTCGATTGCGGTACATTGACTGGGGCGGCCCGCCGTCTGCAGGTAGAACATACGACGGTTGCCCGCCGAATAGATACGCTGGAAGCAGCACTCAAGCTACGTCTGTTCGACAGACTGGTGCGTGGCTGGCAACTGACCACAGAGGGGCATGAGCTGGTCGAGTATGCACGGGAAGTGGAAGAACGCTGGTTCAGTTTCGAGAGAAAAGCACTCAGTGCCAGCAAGATGGAAGGCGTGGTGCGTATTTCTGCACCGCCAAGTCTATCCACTTTTGTACTCGCCCCCCAACTGAAAAATTTGTGTGCCAGCCTGACAGGCGTGGAACTGGAATTGCTGGCCGAACGCCACCATGTCAGCCTGGGCAAACGTGAGGCCGATATCGCTTTGAGAATGGCCCGCCCGCAAACAGCGGGTCTGGTGATCAAACCGCTGGCGAGCATAGGCTATGGGCTGTATGCCAGTAAAGCCTATCTGAAGAAACATCAACAGCAGGATTGGGAGTTTGCAGCTTACGAAAAAAATTCCGCCACCCCCCATCACCAGTGGCTGGAAGATTATCTGGGGCAGCGTAAAGTCATACTGCGCAGCAATGACCAGATGGTGCTGGCACAGTGTGCGGCTGCTGGCCTTGGAGTAACGGTGATACCCCATTATTTGCGCCAGAGCCATCGCGACCTGTGCTCTATTGAGCATGAAGCCTGTCCTTTGCGAAGAAAGCTCTGGCTGGTCATGCATGATGATGTCAGGCGTTCACCCAGGGTGAGGGCAGTGGCAGATCATTTGATCGCCTTGTTTGCCAGTGAAATGGTGCAGGCTGCACTGGTTTGATGAGGTTTTTGCAAATTTTATCAAATAAGCGCTAGCTTAATATTGCTGCACTGCACGCATAAGGTCTGAAAGCAGTATCATGTGGTTTTAGGCATTTGATGTGTTGTCAAATGAATACTTTAATTATTATCGATATGCAAAATGCCTGGTTACATGGCGTAACCCCGCGTTTTGACAAGGCAAATGTGATTGCCCGTATCCGCCATGCGGCTGACTACACCCGCGAACACGGTGGTCAGGTCATCTTTGTGCGTCACGCCAATGATGATGCATTGGTTGGTTCTGCCGGATGGGAAGTCATACAGGAACTGCCGTTCACCCCCGGCGATGTATTTGTCGATAAAACTGCCTGTGACTCTTTTGCCGGTACGGGTTTGCTCACACATCTGAAAATCACAGGGGCCCGCACTCTGATCATGTGCGGTCTGACGACTGAATTTTGTGTAGATACCTCAATACGCGCAGCAGCCTCACATGGTTTTGACGTGATTGCCTTGTCGGATGCACATACGACAGGTGACAGACCTCATATGAAAGCAGACAAAATAGTCGAACATCACAATTGGGTGTGGTCGAATATTGCCACTCCCGTCAATAGTCGCGTCATGGTACGCACCACATCAGAAGTGTTTGGCCCTCACTTCTGATGTCATTCCATGAGGTGAGTATTCGTTCAACTCACCTTCCATACGATGATGGATGTGCACCGTACTTATTTGGCACAACCCAATTCTTTCAAGCTGGTCTCTATATCTCGCCTGCTATTCGCCTGGGTTTCCATTTCCTGCGCCGAGCCGCCAGCTTTTTGAGCGCTACGCAAGCTATTGATTTGTTTGCGGACTTCCTCACACTGCTTTTGCTTGCGGGCAGCTTCGCTGGTATCTGGCTTGCTGCTGTCTTTGGGCGTTTCACCATTCACGGCTTTGCGCTCTGCCGCCTGATGGCGGTTGACTTCATCATCATTTGAACGAGTGCCAAATTTGCGCTCGGCTTCTTTCTCAGCCATGCAGTCGCTTTCGATTTTTATGCGGATGTCATTCGCGTTGCCTTTCATGGCATAGACATCTGCAATGATCTTGCGTTGCTCGGCAGTTTTAGCGTCAGCCTGCAGTTTATCTTGAAAACCGCCGCCTTCCTTGTACCAGATCACCTTCTTTGCTTCTTCGCCGCGGCGTACGCAATTGCCGTCCAGTGGAAGCTTGTCTGAAGTAGAGGGACTGGGGTTTTTCTTGATCAGTTGACTGGGCTGCCCGGCGTCACAGGGTTTGTCCTGATAGGTGCTGCCACAACGATACAGGTTTTGCGCCTGTGCATATCCAGGCAAGACGCTGGCCTGTAATAACAAGGGGATGGTGAGCGAAACAAGAGCGGGGATACGCATACTGTTGACCAATGCAGGGGAAATAAAGACATCACTTTAGCATTCTGCCTGCGTGAATGGTGAGGTGTAAGGACAGAGATGCTGCCAGTATTTGTAAATTGCGTAACATTATCCAGCAAATACCTTGTCAGGATTGCAGGCCATTTTATTTAAATGATGATTGACATCTAAAAATATGACGATCATAATCTAATCAAGTTGATTGATATTAATTGATCGATAAAACCGAAATCTTCATTGCTTCATTTGTGACATCAACTTAATCAAACCCGTCTTATCTAAATTAACTTAAGGAGTAGTCATGGAACTTAACAATACCGTCGCATTCGTCACCGGCGCTAACCGTGGTTTAGGCCTGGCATTCGCCACGGCCTTGCTGGAAGCCGGCGTTAAAAAAGTCTATGCTGCTGCCAGGGACCCTGCGCAAATCACATTGCCTGGCCTGCACCCCATACAACTCGATATCACCAATCAACAGCAAGTAGTGGCGGCAGCCCAGGCTTGCGGTGATGTGAACCTGCTCATCAACAATGCTGGCATCGCCCAGCCATCGCCGTTTCTTGCCGATGACAGTGCCACCGCCATCCGCACACAGTTTGAAACCAATTTCTTTGGCATGCTGGCGATGAGCCAGGCTTTTGCTCCGGTGCTGAAAGCCAATGGTGGTGGCGCCTTGGTTAACATGCTCTCGGTCTTGAGCTGGATTAATCTGGCTGGCATTAATGGCTATAGCGCCTCCAAAGCTGCGGCATGGTCACTGACCAATGGTTTGCGCAATGAATTGCGCGGGCAGGGGACGCTGGTAGTGGGAGTGCATGCCGCCTTCATAGACACTGACATGACGCAGCATATTGCCATGCCGAAATCCAGCCCGCAGCAAGTGGCAAGTCAGGTGCTGGAGGCAATAGCACAGGGGCGCGAAGAAGTATTTGCTGATGAAATTACGCGACAAGTCAAGCGGGCACTGTCGCTGGATTCAGCACCTTATCTGCGTGAGGGTGGTCAATAAAGTTCAGCGATGTGAATTGGCGTAGAAGTGCAATGACAGCCTTTGTCGGGTTATGATGCAAAGCTCCTAATCCGGTAAAGGACGTGCCCGTGTCTGGACTTATCCGTAACTTCCTGACGGTCGTACTGGCCTTGTTTTCTTATTGCGTAGTCCGCCGCCGTGCAACTGCAGGTGATCGTGTCACTTCGTATTTCTGGATTACGCCATGGGATACTGGCATCAGGACTTTGAAGAGTGATAAATACTTCCAGCTTGCAGAATCAGCACAACTGGACTTTGTCATCGAAACCGCTTTGTTGCGGCCCATGCTGAGTAGCGGAACGGTTTTTGTCAATGTGTCGCAGCTTGTCAGCTTTATGAAGCCTGTGCATATGTTTCAGCGAGCGCGGGTGGACACTCGCATCTTGCATGCAGATGATAAATGCGCTTATTTTTCGCACGAAATTTATATGCGTGATGTGCTGCATGCCGAGGTGCTGGTCAAGATGAAATTCAAGCGCGGACGTTTAACGGTCGATCCATTTGAATTGCTGGGCTTGCGTTTTGAAGAGCAGTCCGCGCAACTGTTAGCCTGGAACCAGGCGCTGGAAGCAATGGCATCATTACGAAACACATCACAATAAAATTATCGCCCGCCAGACACATCAACAAAACTGCCAGTGATATAAGAAGCCGCATCACTCAGCAAAAAGCTGATGGCTGATGCCACTTCTTCCGGTGCACCGCCGCGCTGCATGGGGACATTGGTTTTCAGTCTTTCAACCCGGTTGGCTTCGCCACCATCGGCATGCATGGTGGTGTAGATCAAACCTGGCCGCACGCTGTTGACACGTATGCCTTCAGCTGCCACCTCTACCGACAAACCTTTGGTCAGGGTATCAATCGCTCCTTTGGTCGCCGCATAATCAATATACTCATTGGCTGAACCCAGTCGTGCTGCGGCTGATGATACGTTGACGATAGCCCCACCTTGACCGCCATGCCTGGTCGACATGCGTTTCACTGCTTCGCGACAACATAAAAAATAACTGGTGACATTGGTGCTGAGCAGGCGGTTGATGCGTTCAGCCGTCAAATCTTCCAGCCGGCATTGCTGCATGAGGATGCCTGCGTTATTGACCAGCGCATCCAGTTTACCGAGCCGCGTATCAATTTCATTGAACAGGTGTACGACCTCTGTTTCACTGGCAACGTCAGCCTGGATGGCAATCGCTGTGCCGTCTTGCGACTGTATCTCTTGCACGACTTGCTGTGCAGCTTCATGATTATGCAGATAATTGACGCAGACTGCGTAGCCAGCAGCGGCCAGTTGTTGTGCAGTAGCAGCACCTATGCCGCGACTGCCACCTGTGACTAATGCAACTCTTGCGACTTTTGTCATGGCTACTCCTTCTTATTTGATGAGTGAAATCATGCATCAAAAATGCGAAAAATAGTTCGTCATAGCATGGTAACCGGGATGAAGATTTTTCGCAGATGGCGTAGAGTTTGAAGTTTTTTTTGCGGATTGGGGAGTGTGCATGACGCACCCCACTGTAATGCATCCCCTGCAGTTGCGAGGGGATGCTGTGGGTAATTAGCCTTTGCTCCGTGCTTCTATCACTTCCCATTTTTCCAGCGCTTCCAGCAATTGCTCATCAATTTCAGCATGGCGTGCATTCAATTGATTGGCTTGCTCAGGGCCGTTTTTATACAGATTGGCATCGGCCAGTTTTTCGGTAATGGATGCCTGCTCGGCTTCCAGTGCAGCAATCAGCTTTGGTAATTCTTCCAGTTCGCGCTGCTCTTTGTAGCTAAGTTTTTTCGGCTTGGCTGCTGCTGGTGCGTTCATGGTCGATACTGCTGCCACGGCTGGTTTTTGCTCGGTCTTTGTTGCCTTGACGGCTGGCACGGTGCTGCGATAGCGTTCCCAGTCAGTGTAGCCACCAATAAATTCACGCCACTGGCCTTCGCCTTCAGCAACAATAACCTGGGTCACTACATTGTCGAGGAAGGTGCGGTCATGGCTGACCAGAAAGACCGTGCCAGTATATTCTTCCAATAATTCTTCCAGCAATTCTAATGTATCGATATCCAGATCATTGGTCGGTTCATCCAGCACCAATACATTGGCTGGCTTGGCGAACAGGCGTGCCAGCAACAGGCGGTTGCGTTCACCACCAGACAGCGACTTAACCGGCGAGCGCGCACGCTCAGGTGCAAACAAAAAGTCACCCAGGTAAGACATTACATGCTTGCGCTGGCCATTCACTTCTACCCAGTCACTACCTGGGGCTATCGTGTCTGCCAGGCTGGCTTCTTCATTCAGTTGCGCACGCATCTGGTCAAAGTAAGCGATTTGTAATTTGCTGCCTTGCTTGATGGTGCCGCTGTCCGGTTCATCCTGACCCAGGATCAGTTTCAGCAGGGTAGTTTTACCAGCGCCGTTCTGACCAATCAGGCCAACCTTGTCACCACGCAAAATAATGCTGGAGAAATCATCGATGATGACTTTCTCGCCAAAACTCTTACTAACATTTTCCAGTTCGGCCACGATCTTGCCTGAACGTTCGCTAGAGCCTACATCCAGCTTGACCTGGCCTTGCTGTTCACGACGGGCGCTGCGTTGCAGGCGCAATTGCTCCAGACGCTTGACGCGGCCTTCGTCACGTACGCGGCGGGCTTTGACACCTTTGCGTATCCAGATTTCTTCCTGCGCCAAAAACTTGTCAAACTTGGCGTTTTCTACTTCTTCATTTTCCAGCAAATCCGCCTTGCGGGTCTGGTAAGTCGTGAAATTGCCAGGGAAAGAAGTCAGCTTGCCGCGATCCAGTTCTATGATGCGGGTCGCCACATTATCCAGGAAACTACGATCATGGGTGATGAACAGCACACTGCCTTTGAAGTCTTTCAGCAGAGCTTCCAGCCATTGTATCGATGAAAAGTCCAGGTGATTGGTTGGTTCATCCAGCAGCAGGACATCAGGCGCACTGACCAGCGCACAAGCCAGGGCAACGCGCTTTTTCATACCGCCCGACAGCGTACCCATGATGGCGTCTTTAGACAGGTTCAGTTTGTCCAGCGTGGTTTCTACCTTGTTACCCAGGCTCCAGGCATCGGCCGCATCCAGCTTTACCTGTATGTCATGCATGCGCTCCATCAGGGCATCATCATTGTCGCCGCCAAACTGCCCGGTCAGTGCTTCATATTCCTGCAACAGGGCAGGCAGCTCACCCAGACCGGATGCAACTGCGTCAAACACGCTAAGCTCCATGTCAAATTGCGGCTCTTGCTCAACATAGGCGATTTTGATGCCTTGCTGCATGACCAGCAGGCCATCATCAATCTTGGATGTGCGGGCAATAATCTTCAGCAAGGAGGACTTGCCCGTGCCATTACGCCCGATCAGGCCTACGCGTTCGCCTGCTTCTATGGAAAACTCTGCATGATCGAGCAGAGCAACGTGACCGAATGCCAATTGGGCATCGCTTAATGAGATAACTGCCATAAAACCCTGTGAAACCGGCATCAGGAAGATGCGCGGACATAAATTAGAGAAAAGCAGTATTGTACGCTAGCTAGGCATCTAAACTCATCTGCTGAATTGATTGTTAGGCCAAGCTCAGGTAAGATGGCGGGCTGATTGAGAAATGCACAAGTAAAACTGGGTATTTCTCACCGTGTCTCGCCGTAGTTCAATGGATAGAACGTATGCCTCCTAAGCGTAAGATACAGGTTCGATTCCTGTCGGCGGGACCAGTCCCAACTCCTCCACTTGGTCATCAGGTAAACATAATCCAAGTAAAATCAATGGCTTAGAATGGATTTTTAAGCGAAAAATGGCTCAAGCAATTCTGATCCTGTTCTAAAAAGCTTTCTCCTGCCAATTTTGCGTTCACTCGCCCGCAACTTAATTGACAAATCACTACGTTCAAGTGTTATCAATCTATGGCTAAGATATTTCAAGGGTCCGTGAAGGTTCATTTCGGTCAAATCTACGTTTTGCCTATGGATACTTACGGCCTGGAGCTTGATGATTCATTTCGTGGTCAAGCCAATGGATTGTGTGGTGGCTCTATCTCTGGAACACTTTTTCTGATTACTGGATTGCATACTGGTGAAGTCGAATTCACCTTGGAAGTTTTTGATGCGGAACCGCCTATCGACGAAAAATGGGAAGAAATTGTAGAAGTGTCTTTAGACGTTGGTGAGAAGCCGATATCGGTGATGAATTGGGACGGGGATAAAGTATGTGGAATTCCTGTGACCAAGGGATGTTATCGCGTACGCTACTGCGCGTTTGACATGGATTTAGGTCACGAATCGCTAGGGGGTGATGGAATCGTGGATTTTTATCATTTGTCTATTTGGCCGTCTCCAAGAGCCGACGATGCAGTTGTTAAGCAAACATCGCACAGCGCGCATTACTGGCATGAAACGGCACGTAATTTTTAAATAAGCTAGTTCCCTGCGCTACTGGGGAACTCCTCAAGTGCAAATCAACTCTCTGGTTCGTGGTAAACCGCTTCGATGTTGTGGCCATCAGGGCCAATGACAAAAGCTGCATAGTATCTACCCTGATATTGCGGGCGCAGACCAGGCGCTCCATTGTCTTTGCCTCCAGCTTCAAGTGCCGCGTGGTAGAAGGCGTCGACCTGCTGTCGGCTTTTGGCCTGGAAAGCCAGGTGAAGATGGGCTGGCTTTTCTTCGGTTTGGTACAGACACAATGACACCTCGTCGTTTGCGCAAAGCTCGACACCGTAGGTCGGCACTCCCTCCGCTACAACAGCAACCCCGAGCGGTTCTAATGCCTTGAGGAAAAATGTTTTGCTCGCGACATAGTCGCTGACACCGAATTTGACGTGATCAAACATGGACTATCCTGATGTGTGCTTGCACGAGGGCAAACTAGTTTTAAAAATGCCAATTGAAAAGTTAGCAGAAAAGTTCAAATAGAGCAATTTTTGTGAAGTCTTAATGGCCCAGTCTTTGAATACGATTTTGCCTCGCTTCTTGCGATTGTTGCATTCATAAAACTGGTATCAATAGCTTTCAGTACGAGACTGCAAGCATAGATACATTTTGATAATAATTTTGCATATTCAGCAATGTTTTTATGTGGTCAAGTTAAATAAACTGCATTAGGATTTCTTTTTTAGGGCGTTAAATTTCTTTTAACTATAGACAGGGTGTATATGGATGCCGATGACGAAAAAGTAATCGAACTGAGCAAAACCAAATTGCGCTCATTGCTTATTGGTTCTGTCATATTTGTCGCGATGGGTCTTTGGATGGTGCAGCTTGATGCAGCTGACATTGCAGCCCAGCGTGGTTATAACAACCCTGCCATCATGCATGGCATAGGCGTGGCGGCAATTCTGTTTTTTGGACTTTGCGGCATGGTCGCTATCAGAAAATTGCTTGATAAAAAACCAGGCCTGATATTAAGTTCGGCAGGTATTGTTGATAACAGCAGTGGCGTTGCAGCTGGCTTTGTTCCATGGTCTGAAATTCTTGGTTTCAGTATTTTCGAAATACAAAGCCAGAAAACCCTGGTGATCAGAGTGAGTGAACCAGAGCGCTACATCATGGCTGGGGGTATTGCCAAGCGCATGCTGAACAGGATGAATTATAAGCTCTGCGGTAGCCCGGTCGTTATTTCAGCCAATTCCTTAAAACTGGGATTTAACGAGTTGTTGGAAATCAGCCATTCCTATTTTTACAAATATGGAAATTCGAGTGCTAAATCTCTGGCACCTACGCATGCTTGAGTTCAGTCTTGCATAATCTGCAGTGAGTATCCACAGGGAAATTAGCCGCACCACAGGCTGGACAGGGAATATTGTCGGGCAGATTGGAGCGATCCTCCATCAATGCATAGATAATAAATGCCACTATATTCAATGGCATGAGTATCAGCCAGGCACCAGAGCGCTTCTTTGCTTTTAAGTAAAACCAACATGCTGCCATGAGCACGCCATACACTACAAATGCGAGTATGCCGGAATATATCTCGTTCTTGGTTGGTCCCAATACCTGACTGCGGTAAATGATTACGCACATCCCAGTGAGATAAATTGCAACCGCAAGATTGCGCTTTTTTATGTAACCTGGAATCATGCTTGAGTATTTTTTCTAAATGTTCGGGTAAATTAATTTTACTTCACTGCGCCAATAATCGGTCCCAAATCTACCGTCACATCATTCCGGTTAAGTTCCACTGAATAGATGCCAGAAATACTGCCATCCAGATACAGGGCATCCTGACAATGCAGAGTATCGCGGAAGAATATCGCCATCTCATAAAAATTGACAGGCTGCTCGCTGATCACAAAAATGGCTTTGCTACCGATCACGCCAACGCCATTACGTTTGAGACGTGAATTGGAGTCGGGTTTGAAGGCAGGGTGTACTACGCCATTCCTGAGCAACAGAGGGCCGGACTGGGTCGCCAGCAAGACATCCTTGGCTATTGCTGGATATTCTGATGATTCAATCACTTGCGGGCCGGATTTGCTGACCAGGAATACGCCATTCGGTTTCAGAAAAAAATTCCCCCAGCCATTTGCCAGATTGAGTGCAAACAGTTGTTCCGTATTCTGTATGAACAAACCTACTGGCGCATAATTGGCGTGGTACATGCCGGCGTTCATCGCGAAGACCAGTTGCTTGTTGCGTGTGGCCAGCCAGGTCTTGAGTTGATCAAAACGCTTGAAACCTTTGCCTGTCTCATCACGCAAGAATAGTTGCAGTTCCTCGTGTTCTGTATCAACACTGATGACAGTGAAGCGAGGGTCAGCAGCCTGACAACTCAAGCTGACTAGCAGGCTTACTATAAACAATAATATTCTGTTCATGGGTTGCCAAGTGAGATGTCCAAATTAAAAGATTCGTGATTGGAAAATAGCGTGGTATTGATTTATTTGCTGTCATGTATTTAACGGGACATTTGGCTCATGCCCAGACGTGGCGTACATCTGGTTTCTCTTTGTTCAATATTCAACAGGGTTTGCTGCAACTGGTTTTTCCAGGCGCTGCCATGAGAATTGATTCTGCACGCTATCTCACTGCTGGCAGATCTGACGTTGCCAGGTTCTGCACGTGCTTTGCGCTGCACTTCAAGCAGGCGTTCAGCAATCTTGTTCGCTTCGCCTTGATCACCTTGTGCACGCAGACTTTCTATCAACATCAGGTCAGATTGCAAATTGCCTGCAGGTTGGGCTCGTTGAATAAACAAGTTTATCAGCCAGTTGCCTGTATCCAGGGCATGTAGCCGTGTCGTTGCCATGGCTTCTTGCCTCGCCATCAGGTAGTCTTTTTGCAGCATGGCTATCATCCATTTTATTTGGTGACTCTCAAGATTTGCCAGATTGTTTTGCACAGGATCTTTTGCCTTGTTGGCGACCTTGCCAAGTATAGTCTGGGCCTCGGCAAATTTCTTTTTGCTGACAAGCAACCAGGCCTGGTCTATTTTTAAAGTGTGACAGAAAAAATCATCGACTTCTTTGGTGTCACAATCATAGTCGCTTGCCGCGGTTTGCAACTGGTGTTCTGCATCATCAACCCGACCGGTCTTATAGTAGGCGCGCGCCAGCATCTGATGTGCCTGCAAGAGCTGGGTATCATCTTTGTTCTTGTCTTTGGCGAACAGGCTGACCACTTCCTCCTTCAGTAACAGTTGCGCTGGATTATCTGGGTCTACGTCGCGTGTCTGCAAAACTTCGGCTAATAAACGGGCATCATTTCTGTCGCTTTGCGCATGCAATCTTGCACGCAAAATGGCTTCAGCCTCTTGCAAATAATTGGCAACATCAGCTTCATTTTTCTTGGTATTTTCCGGCTCATCCTGATCTGACCAGTTGCGTATTGCACTCGCCATGGCAAAAGCGGCATCGGCATGCAGGTAAGTCGGTCGTACTGAGTTATTATTTTCAGCGTAATAAATTTTTGCTATACGCAGTGCATCTTCGGCGTCACCGTCACTGGCTTCATCTAGTGCAGATTTGAGTATGCCAGCTCGTTCACTACCTTGGGCTGCGATGATTTTTTCAGCACGTGCCTGTCTGAGTACCTTTCTTTCTTCTTGCCACGACTGCGCTGCGTCCTTGCCCTCATTCTCATTTATTTCTACTGGCTTACTGGCGTCGCTGGATGCCAGTAAAGAAGACAGGCCCTGGCCTGCCAGGCTTAACATGGTCGTTGGTGCAGAATAGATTAAGCTGAACAGGGCTGCCACCGGCAAGACTATACAGGCAATATATAAACCCAGCCCCGCGCTGCTTTCCTTCCAGCCTGGCTGTCTGCCAAGGTAGCGTGGTAATAAGGTTTGACCGACAGCCAGCTTATTGGCATAGCTCCATTTGCTGAAACTTGCATGACCAAGAAAGTCAAATAAGTCACCTGCGGCCTGGGCGAAGTTTCTATTGCTATCGGGCGTCTGGGTATTTTGTTTTGATAAAAGTGAAGCTGCTCTGGCAAGTTTGTATTGAAATTGCGCACTGATGAACGAGAGTATGCCAATACCCAGCACAATCCTGTCGCTGATGTACAGGCCATAGGCCAACATGGCGATACCGCTGCACATGGAAAACAAAAAGCGCAACCAGGGCAGGCGTGCCATGACCAGTAATTCGATGACGCGGCCACCATCGAGTGGCAGTACAGGCAATAGATTAAAACCGTTGACCAGCAATG
Organism: Undibacterium sp. GW821-FHT07F11; assembly: GCF_059418665.1. Taxonomy (NCBI): domain Bacteria; kingdom Pseudomonadati; phylum Pseudomonadota; class Betaproteobacteria; order Burkholderiales; family Oxalobacteraceae; genus Undibacterium; species Undibacterium sp. GW821-FHT07F11. The sequence continues at coordinate 218,194 of NZ_JBWKQH010000009.1, read as the reverse complement.
AGGCCAGTGCTGCCATCGTCAGATACGGCCCCCAGGCTGCGTTCAAGATTGTTGGGTCCTTGACGATCAACGCAATACTGGCCAAAGACAACAGCAACCCAGGCATGGGGCCGGCCAGATAGACCAGCATATGTGTGAAGGGGCTGGCTTCATGCTTTTCACCGCTGGTGATACCGCCCATTCCCGGTACAAAAAATACCTGGACGTCACGAAAGCCAGCCAGCCTCATGGCCAGCCAGTGACCACCTTCATGCAAAGCAATGACACCACCGATGACCAATGCTCCGGTAATACCCCACCACCACGTACCCAATGCCAGGAAGGCGAGGGCAGACAAGGCAAAACTCGTATATTGATACCAACGTGGTGCCAGCATGGAGCGCAAGGCACACAGGGTACGCACGAAAGAGTGACGGTCGCGCAACTGACGTGCGGCGGTTATATCTGTAACGGGTCTTGTGGTAGTTGAGATGGCCGGGGATTTTACTGACTTATGTGTACTGGCTTTGCGCATGTGCCATGCCATTTTTAGCGAAGGCCAAAAACGAAAGCCATAAATTTTCTCGTCATCACGTTGGCCGCGTTGATATACCTTGGCCTCTCTGTCTAATCGTACCAGCCAGCGTTCAGCCAGGTTTTGTGCGATTTTCGGTGCATCGGCGGGATCACTGCGTTGTACCGTTATCAGTTCACGTACATGCAGGTGTGTTGTCAGTTGTCCCGCAAGGTCGACACTTTTGTCATTGATGACGGTAACTCGCGCCGGATAAGGCACCATGGTTTGCAGCAAGCCATTGACGGTGAGCAAAGCTCTGCCATCGATATAAGTGTTCCACAGATAGACTGTGTACAGGCGTTGATCATGAGGCGATTCGCTGGGATAAACTTCGGCGTGCACATCTTGCGCCAGGTGGTGATAGACATCGCAATAACTGGCAGGGATATCATCCGCCGCAATCATCGAGCGTTCGCGCCAGCTATGCATATAGCGGAAACCGGCTTGCTCCATTTCAGTGCGGGCGGCATCCAGTACTGGTAAAAGATCACCACTCGCCGTGCGCAGGCTGGGCGTTTTTCGAGGGGTCCATAACTGCAATTTTAGTAAACGGTTCATGCTGATGACCAGAACCAGCACTTGCAATAGCAATATGACGGCGATGACCGTCACGACTACACTCCACAACAGGTCCATCCCAATTTCCACCCAATTCTCCACGCGCAAAATATCAGATGCATTGTCAGCTAAATGAAGTGAAATTGCGAGTGTATGGCGTGATTTAGCGGGTAAATCAATCGAATTGGTGATTGAAATGGCATGACTGTCAGCGCAATATAAACATCTTTTGCAATTTCGATGGTATTTATGAAATGAGTTCCGACAAGCGATGGAATCGCAGGGGCTTATTTAATTTGCATTGAGTTGCCTTGAACAGGTCAGTCAGTGAAGAGATTGTTGACAAGCTCCGGCATTTTACGGAGCTTGATAAAGGGGGCAGGGGATTTGCAAGTATCAATATTGGGCAGCGATGATTTCTATTTCAAGCAGAAAGCCTGGTTTGACTAAAGCGGGGATGATCATCAGCATGGATGCTGGCCTTGCATCACCAAGATAATTGCTGCGTACTTTGACGTACTCTGCAATATCAGATTCTCTGGTCAGGTAGTGCGTGACTTTGACGATATCCGCTGTTGTCATGTTGCTGCTGTCGAGCATACGGACAATATTGCGCCAGGCAAGATCAGCCTGACCGATAATATCTTCTGGCAAATTGCCGTCCTGATCCAGACCAGGTGTACCTGAAGTGAATAACCACCTGGCATGGCCAGAGACTTCCTGAGCGTCTGTGTATTTACCGATTTGGCTGGCGATACCGATATTGTGGGGAATATGCATGTTCATCTTTCGTTATGGATAGTGAGGTACATTATGGGCAAGATGTAATCCCGACATTTCAGCCCAGGATGAAGTATGGACGACGCGCAGAACATTCCCGATATCATTCCCAGCATTATTCCCCGCATTGCCGCCTTGATGGCAGACCCGGCACGCGCAGCCATACTCTGGACACTGATAGATGGCACGACACGTCCCGCAGGTGAATTGGCATTTGCAGCAAATGTGTCAGCACAGTCAGCCAGCGCGCATCTGGCCAGGCTGGTGGACGGTGGGCTGTTAATTTCGCAGGCGCATGGGCGGCATCGGTATTTTCGTATTGCCAGCGCCGAAGCTGCTGGCCTCATAGAATCGATAGCAGTTCTTGGTGCGGCTACTCCCACTAAGGCATCGCGTCAGCCGCCCCCACCTGCGTTGGTGCGCACCATGCCCCACCAGTTTTTACATGCCCGAACTTGTTATGACCATCTGGCTGGCGAATTGGCTGTGCAATTACTTGATGCCATGTTAAAAGCAAAATGGCTGGAGCCGGAAACCAAGGATTTCAAACTGACCTCATTAGGGCGCGAAAAACTAGTCGCCATAGGTGTCACAAGTCCTGAACATACAAAGAGTCGCCGCGTGTATGCACGCTGCTGTATAGACTTGACGCAGCGCCGACCGCATCTGGCTGGGGTGCTGGGTGCTGAATTACTGGACTTGTTTGTCAGGGAAGCCTGGATATTGCGTACCCCACGCTCGCGGGTAGTCAGCGTCACGCCCAAGGGCCAGCAGGCTTTGCGGCAAATTCTTGAGGCATAATTCGAACATTCTTGACTACGCACTGAAATCAAGCTGCCACAGAGCAATAGCATCACTACTTATTTGTAACACCATGTAATCCTGAGCTCTTAGCCCGGTTTCGAAATTGCCAATCGCATGCCAGTCGCGTATATTTTCACCCCGTACGCCAATAGAACGCATTCCATCTGATTGACGAAATGCGTTCTAACGTTGATTGAATTTCTTTAAGGTAATAACTTCATGAAAACCAAATTAATTTTTTGCTTGTTAAGCGCCTTGCCACTGATCGCAGCGGCTGATGTGACCGTGAACATGAACCAGGTGAATGAAACAGGTGTCGGCACTAAGCTGGGACAGGTTGTAGTTTCTGAAAGCAAATACGGCCTGGTGTTTACGCCTGCGTTGACAGGGCTGACTCCTGGCTTGCATGGCTTCCATGTACACCAGAATGCGGATTGCAGTGCCAAAGAAAAAGACGGCAAACTGGTCGCGGCATTGGGTGCAGGCGGCCACTATGATCCAGAAAACAGCAATCGTCATGGCACACCATGGGGTGATGGCCACGCGGGTGATTTGCCACCTCTGTATGTTGACGCGAGTGGCAATGCTAGCCAGCCTGTATTGGCACCACGTTTGAAATTGGCTGACCTCAAAGGTCGTTCACTGATGATACATATTGGTGGTGATAATCACTCTGATCATCCGGCGGTATTGGGTGGCGGTGGTGCGCGCGTCGTTTGCGGCGTATCCTGAGTTGTATAACTCTGCTGCCTGTCTCGTATAGTCAAGGCAGCAGGGCTTAAGCTGGTCAGGTTTGCGCTTCAGCCTTGGCCGCTTTTTCTTTCTTGAAGGGATTGCGGTCGGGCGCATCTTCATGTTCTATACCCAGGAGCAGGCGTTTCATGAGTTTGTTCAGTACGGGCTGACGGTGACGCACAAATACACCAAAGGTTTGCGGCTTGGCACCCAGTGCAGCTTTGGGTTCCAGCGCAGTGCGGCCATAGGAAATGCGCTTGCAACCCAGGTCTATCGCATCAGCAATACCTGCATGCAGCAGGCGCAAGTAAATTGGCAGTTCTTCAGCGGCGGCACGGTCAAAGCCTATGTGATAAGCAATCGCGGTTTCGCCGTCGGCGACAGAAATCAAAAAGCCCAGCAAGCGGCCATCTCGCCTGATGACGCTGCAGCGGAATTTGTCACCAGCAGCTGCCTGTAATACAGGAAAATATTCTGGCAATAGTTCGAATGGGCGAAAGTCAGCATTTACCTGTACCGCCTTGTATAGCGCAAAGATATCGTCGAGTACTGGTGTCAGGTCATCCAGCCGCTCCAGACTGCAATTGGCCTCATCCATGGGTTTGAGTATGGCATTGCGGATATTGCTGCGGTATTTGGATGCAAGGCTGGCCATGTAGTCGTCGTAATTTTTCCATGCTGGTGCCAGGTCCAGCACCATATTGGGTTCGGTTTCTACATAGCGGTAACTGAGGTTCTCCAGATGTGCAGCCTGATCGATGTAGGGATCATGTAAATCCTTGATCATGACGAAATGGGTTTTGCCTGCGAGTTTTTCTGCCTGGCGCACGCGATATAAAACTTCGACGACACCGTGCCATGCCAGTTTGGGATCGACATCCTTGGCAAAGGCAATGCCATGCTGGCCAAAGGTAAGGAAGTTGCCGCAACTGAGTATGCGTTGCCTGGCATGTTGTGCCAGTTGATCCAGTGGTAGCGTCCATTTTTTATCTGTGTCAGCCGCCTTTTCTGGTCGTGCTTGTGCCAGGCTGATATCGGCAATCTGCATATATACGGCGGCGACCGGTTGCCGGTCTGCACCTGTGCCGTCAAAAATCAGGGCATAGCGGGCTGACAGGTTTAGTGGCAATACCTGCTCAAGCGCGCTCAGGTATTCCAGCGACATGAAAAAGCCGGATTGTGCAGCCAGTTCTTGCCATGATGCGGCATCTAGCATGCTGATGGAATCGGCAATGGCATAATACAAGTCAGCAGGGCCCCGCAGACGCTTGCGTTCTTTTTGGCGTTCTTTCAAGGCGTTGGTAATGGACTGCAGGGCAGCAGGAATTTTCATGTTTCAGACCTACAATGAATTGTGAGTTTGCATCATAAGCGTAAATCAGTATATGGAACAGTATGCGAAAGACTGTATTGTTAGAATTTGCAACAAGGCTGATTTCCCATAGTTCTCATGCAGTCAGCAGGCAAAACAGAGAATCAAGTTTAAGGAATTCGTGGATATTTTATTTTTAGGCACCTCAGCAGGTGCACCAACCCGTCAACGTAATGTCACTGGCCTGGCTTTATTGCCAGATCAGGGCAGTGAATGGTATCTGGTCGATTGTGGTGAGGCTACCCAGCATCAGATATTGAACACCTCGTTATCCGTACACGGTTTACAGGCGATTTTTATTACCCATGCACATGGCGATCATTGTTATGGCTTGCCGGGATTACTGGCCAGCGCCGCCATGAATGGTCGTAAAACTCCTCTGCACATCATTGCACCGGCAGGCATACAAAACTGGCTGCAGGTAACCCATGCGATGTCAGAATCTTTCTTGCCCTATGAATTGGTATTCACGGACGTTGAGAATATGGATGTGTGGCAGGATCATGCAGTGAATGTCCACGCAATCAAGTTATCGCACCGTGTGCCCACACATGCTTATCGCTTCAGCGAAAACCATACCGTAGCGGTGCTGAATACGGCCAAATTGCAAGCTGAGGGAGTACAGGCAGGGCCATTGTGGGGACGTTTGAAGAAAGGTGAAGATGTCATTCACGATGGAAAAACTCTGGTCAGCCGCGACTATTTGCATCACCCCTATCCCTTGCGCAGCATCATCGTCGGTGGTGACAATGACCAGCCCGGGCTTTTACTGGAAGCGAGCCAACAAGCACAAGTGCTGGTGCATGAAGCGACTTATACAGAAGATGTAGCAGAGAAGGTTGGCGCACGTGTCCAGCACTGCTCTGCTGCTGCCATCGCCAGCTTTGCGGCTACTGCTGCTTTGCCCAATCTGGTGTTGACACACTTCAGCGCACGCTATCAGCATGACAGTGAAAAATCACCCTACATAGGCGATATCGAGGCAGAGGCCAGGGCGAATTATCAGGGTAATCTGTTTCTGGCAGAGGATTTTGCACGTTTTCGCCTGGACAAGAATGGAGTATTAAGCAGGATTTCTTAAAAAAAGTGGTGATTTCGGGCCAAATGCCCAACTTGTTGAAGAAATAAGCACAAGCGCTCGTTGGCATAGCATAATCGCTGGCACCGGAGGGCTATCATGGTCAACCGGTCAACCGGTCAACGATAGTCCAACCTGAGACGAGGAGCGAGCATGAAAACAGAATTGCTATACCTGAGCTATGTCACCATACTGACTGGCGTATTGTGGATACCCTATATTCTTGACCGCGTACTGACCTGTGGCCTGTTAGCCGCTGTCGGCTATCCAGATAATGGCAAGCCGCAATCAAAATGGGCCGTACGCATGATGAAAGCGCATAGCAATGCAGTAGAAAATCTGGTGGTGTTTGCTACTCTTGTCCTGCTGGCAAACGCTGCGAATATTTCCAATGCGATGGTCGCCAATGCCAGCATGCTGTTTTTTGCTGCCCGTCTGGTACATGCGGTCTGCTATACCTTGGGCATACCCTGGGTTCGTACCCTGGCTTTTTTGGCTGGTGTTGTAGCTCAGGCCATGGTTGCTGTGCAATTGCTGGCGCATTAGACCGTTGCTGCGGCCAAAGTAAGGATCTTCGTCATTCTGGTTTCTATCCTATCGAAGCGAAGCCCTGGACATTCTTAAAAAGATAAAGCGCCATGATTGAATTCATTTTTGAGGTTCTATTGCAGTTGGTGTTTGAGATTCTTGAAGTAGTATTTACTTCAGGCGCAGGAAAGCGCGAGCGTGAATCGCAGTCACCCATCGTCACTGCAATTATTTATATTGCCTTCGGCATCATGGCGGGCTTCGTCAGTTTATGGATATTTCCGCAAGCCTTTATCCATAATAGCCTGGGCCGTATAGCCAATCTGATCTTGACACCGGTATTGATGGGTTTGCTGGCCGCAGCCTTTGCCGCCTGGCGTGCGGGTGATGGGCAAGGTCTGCGGCTCGGGCGTTTTATTAATGGCTACGTGTTCGCACTGTCGTTGGCATTGGTGCGTTTCCTGACTACAAATAATACGTGATGGTGTATTGAGATTTGCTATTGCTTAGGCATCAGCGGCAGCATCAGGGAGTCAGCAAAATCATCCAGCTTGCTGATAGTCGTCTCGTTATAGCAATTGCAGGCAATAGCAATCGCAACGTTCTTGCTGGGGATGACTCTGTTGCTGGCATAGTAGGTTAATTCTGTGCCGTTATGTACGCTGACATTGCCCAGCCCCGTGATGTTCATGACACCCCAGCCCAGGCCATAGCTGTCTACAGGTGTATGCATCAATTGAAAATTGGCTTGATTCAGGTAATTGCTTTGCCCTTGCAAGCCACGCAGGTGTTCACGCAAAAAAACGCCGTAGTCGGCCAGGCTCAGATTCATGCCACCGGCAGCATTGATAAAAAATGCATAGCGGGGATCGATCACGGCTGGAGTGGCTTTCCAGTTGCCAGCGACCAGGGTATGTCCAATATTATTATTGGCACCCGCATCTTCAGGGAATCCAAAGCGTCCTTTGATGTTGAGTGGCGCGAACACTTCTTTCTGCATCAGGTTTTCATAGCTGTCGCCAGCAGCAACTTCTGCCATCAAGCCTGCCAGGGCATAACCTATGTTGGAATACAGCATCTTGCTGTTTGGCGGGTATTCAGGAGCATCTTGTAGCAACAGGACAGCGAGAGAACGACGGTCTGCCAGTAAGTCACCCGTCAGCAAGGGCAAGGCTTTTTCTATGGTGCCGTCATTCACTTCACGCGGCAGACCAGAACGATGGCGCAGTAATTGTTCTATTGTGACGTTCAGATACTCGGTACGGATTTGTGTGCGCCAGGCTGGAAATGTTTCTGCTACTGTCGTATCCCAACGTATCTTCTTTTGTTCTACCAGGCGACCTATCATGGTGGCAGTTGCGGCTTTCGTCAGCGAGCCCAGCTGGAACAAGTCTGTACTTTGCACATTTTGGCTACCATTGACTTGTCTGGTGCCTGCCACGACATTTTCTACTTTGTCTTGATTGACGATAGTTACAGAAACAGCAGGCAAGTTATTACTGCTGCGGAATCGCTCAAGCTCCGCACGCAAGGCGTCTCCAGATAATAATGCTGCCGGTTTTTGTACTTCCACCGCTTGAGTAGTCGTGGGTGCTGAGGAGTTGGAACCACCACCACAAGCGGCTAGCATGCCGCACAAGCAGGCAGTAATCAATCTGGAATTCAAATGCATATGCATAGTCCTATCTAAAAAGTATGCGATCAGTATCTTCAAGGAAGAAACGGGAATTGGCAGCGTCATGTATAGCCTCTGTCATTCTTGAATGCAGAGTTGCAGAGGCACAGATGCACTACAGCGCGGGCGCAGTATCGCTACTTATTTGTCAATAGACTATGTTTTCGTGCAAGGTATAGCTTTATAAAGCGACAGGTATTACATGGCGAAACTTGTTGCAATTAACGGCTTGCACGTCATGGATATGGCATTATTATTTCCGGGTGAATTTCAGTTGTCTCAGTATATTTTTTTGCAGTAACTGATCCTGTGTCGCATGTGACGGGTCAGAGTAAAGATCAAGACTATATATTTGTCCCGCACCATTTCTTTGTGGGCGCAGGAAGAAATAGCGCCATAGAGTCAGCTCACCGACGCGTATTGCCTGACACTGATGGACAACCAGACCGGCGCTGCGGATATTGCTGTGCCGTGCAGGTTTGTTCTCACATAATTCGCCCGTCAGTTCTGCGGTTGACTTTGCCATGGTGATCACGTCATATCTGACAAATAGCTCCAGGTGCGGTTTTTGTTCAAATACTCCATCGCTGCATGAGTCAGAACGAAGCAGGGCAACAAAACCATGATTGGGCCCAGGCGCGGGGGTTGTGCATATATTGAGGCGATGCGGAAATTGAATGGTGAAGCCGTAAGCAGAATTGTCATATCTGTCTGTCCTGGCCTGATCAGCCGCAAATGCATCAGCCACCGGTAGTGACGCTGCTAACAGCATCAGACAGGTCATGCATAATTTTTGCACTGAAGCAGTGATCTGAAGAGTGATTTTCACGTCGAATTTAAGGCTAAATAAAAAATTTTCTGGCGCAAGCGGTTATTGCAAAATATATCACTATAATTGATGCGACCATATCTTAACCATCAGGGATACAGAATGCTGAAGAATTGCATCGCCGCCATACTCATTGCATGTACCTGTTTTGCCAGCCATGCCGCTGACTTTCCCTTAAATGCTGTACCTGACCTGCTGAAGACCTGGGTGCCATGGGCAATGGATGGTATAGAAAACTTTGGCTGCCCACAGCAAGGCCCTGATGCAAGTCAAAAACAATGCGTGTGGCCAGGCTTGCTGGATCTGAAGGTGAATGCATTGGGCGCGACATTTACCCAGGACTTGCAGGTACATCGTGATACCTGGGTTTATTTGCCGGGCAATGCCCAGCACTGGCCACAAGATGTCAGTGTCGATGGCAAGCCGCAAGCAGTTATTGCACGCGATGAAATGCCCGTCATTAAATTGACACATGGTGCGCACAAACTGGCAGGTAAATTTATATGGACTGTGGTGCCAGAGTTTTTACCTCTGCCGCAAAGCGCCGCTTTATTGAAACTGGATCTGAATGGCAAGCCTGTGAGTTTTCCGGTACGAGATGAAAGTAACCAGTTATGGCTGCAACGCAAAGCGGACGTAGATAGTGGCGAACAAATCCAGCTCCGGACATTTCGTAAAGTCACAGATGGTGTACCCGTTACGGTAGAAACTTATATCCGTCTTGAAGTGTCGGGCAAGGGCAGGGAGATAAACCTGGGGCGCACACTTTTGCCAGACCTGATACCTCTGGAATTGAAGTCAACTTTACCCGCAGTCTTGAAACCAGACGGTAGCATGACAGTACAAGTCAGGGCAGGCAAGTGGGAGATACGCTTGCTGGCACGCCAGCCTGGCCCGGGCAAAACCCTCAGCCTGCCTGAAGGTGCGGAAGAAGAAGTCTGGTCTTATGAAGCAACGCCATTGATACGTACAGCGGCGATAGAAGGGCCATCCACAGTTGACCCGCAACAAACCACCTTGCCGCCAGAATGGCGTAACTTGCCAGCTTATCTCATGCATGCTGGCAGCACATTCAGTTTCAAAGAAATACGCCGTGGTGACAGTGATCCAGCTCCGGATAAATTGTCTTTGCAGCGTCGTCTGTGGTTGAGCTTTGATGGCTCTACCCTCACCATGAGTGATCAGATCAAGGGTGATATCAGTCACTCAAACCGCCTGACCATGGGCAATATCGCTCAACTTGGACGTGTCAGTGTGTCTGGGCAGGATCAATTGATTACGCGCGGCAATGACAAACTTGCAGGTATAGAAGTCCAGCGCGGAAGCATAGATCTGGGTGCCGACAGTGTGGTTGGCAATAGCACACGCAAGCTGTCCGCAGTGACCTGGCAAAAGGATTTTGACAAGCTGGGCATAGAACTGATCTTGCCTGCAGGCTGGCGTCTGCTGCACGCAGGCGGGGCCGACAAGGCGGATGGTGCCTGGCTTTCTCGCTGGAATTTGCTGGATTTTTTCCTGGTATTGGTGATTGCCCTGGCAGCAGGCAAATTATGGGGTAAACAATGGGGTGTGCTTGCCTTGTTGGCCCTGGTATTGTCTTATCAAGAGCTAGATGCACCACGTTACTCATGGATAGTGCTGTTCGTGCTGATAGCCATTTTGCGAGCTTTGCCAGCCAGCAGGTTTCAAGTTTGGATCAAACGCCTGCAGCAAGTCAGTTTGCTGGTGTTGATCTTGCTGACGCTGTCATTTGCAACACAGCAGGTGCGTTCAGCCTTGTACCCCGTACTCGAAACTGATGGTGCTTCTGACTATTTATATCAGCGTAGTCAATATGATGGAGCGCCAGCACCTGCCGCTGCACCGGTAGCAATGCCGGCGGAAGTCAATGCAGAAATGCAGGGGGGGAGTACCATCGCCGAAGCACCGCCACCACCTCCGGCAAAAATGCGGAGCCCGGTGATGAGGGAAGAAAATATGCCAGTCCAACAGGCTGCTGACAGACTTAAAGCCGATGCAATGAGATCATATAGCTCAGCCAAACCCAAGGTGTTTTCCAGGTCGCAATCTACCAACTACCAGGCTCTGGACCCAGATGCCAAAGTACAGACCGGCCCGGGTTTGCCGACCTGGAACTGGCGTTCGCATCGCTTGATATTTGATGGCCCGGTCAGACAGGATCAACAACTGGATTTATGGTTGTTGCCGCCCTGGGCTAATAAATTGCTGGTAGTACTGCGTCTGATTTTGCTGGGGCTGTTATTGATGTGTGTGAGTGAATTCAGAAGAGGGACTGGTCAGGGACCGACTGATGCCGGTACATCTGTAGCAAGCAGATGGTCCTGGCGCGGCTTGGGCAAAGCCGTGTCCATACTGGTGATGAGCAGCTTGACTGCCTGGTCCGCTACATATAGTGAGTCTGCACATGCGCAAATGCCGGACAATGAAAAGCTGGAAGAGTTAAAACAAAAATTGACGCGCCCGGCAGACTGCCTGCCAGATTGTGCAGAAATCTCACGCATGATGGTGCAAATCAATGGCAGTAGCGTCAGACTGGGCCTGGATGTTGATGCCGCGATTGACGTCGCCCTGCCTTTGCCTGGTGGTCTCAAGCACTGGCTACCCGCGCTGGCGCAACTGGATGGCAAGCCTGCCTATATACGTCGCGGTGATGACGGCACGATTTGGTTGCTGGCACCCGCAGGACGGCACAGGGTAGAACTAACAGGTGAGCTGATGCAAAGTGATACCTTGCAATTGCCTTTGCCGCAAAAACCCAGACATGTCGATATTCATGCTGATGGCTGGGATGTGGCCGGTTTGTCAGACGACTCAGGTGTTGCCGATACTCTGCAATTCAATCGTCGCATCAAAGCCAGCAACAAGGCAGAAGCCAGCGCGCTGCCCAGTTTTTTACGTGTCACGCGCCGTTTGATACTGGATAAGGAATGGCAAGTCGAAACCACGGTCTCACGGTTGTCACCTATGGGCCAGCCTGTACTGGCGCAAATCCCCTTGTTACCAGGCGAAGCTGTCACCACCGCCGGTCTGAATATCAAGGATGGCAAGGTAGCTGTTAATCTGGGACCGCAAAGTGATAGCGTGGAGTGGCGCTCGAATTTGCCACAAACCGCTCAGCTCAAGCTGAGTCTTGGCCAGCAAAGCAACTGGGTGGAAACCTGGATTATTGCTGCTTCGGGGATCTGGCACCTGGGTACTACTGGATTGCCGCCCTTGGCCAATGATGCTAATAATGGCGAGAACGGTGCTGATCTGGTGTTCCGTCCATGGCCAGGAGAATCTTTAGCGATCAGTATAGAACGTCCGCAAGCCATTCCCGGCCAGACGCTGACCATCGATGAAAGCCGCCTGATCGTCAGTCCTGGCAGCCGTGCCACTGACTATCAACTGAAACTGCATTTGCGTAGCAGCCGTGGCGGTGACTATACCCTGAACCTGCCTGAAGGCGCTGCATTGCAACTTGTCAGTATCAACCACCAGGTCAGACCATTGCGTGCGAATGGCAGACAACTGGTGTTGCCGGTCGTGCCAGGTGTGCAAGACATAGAAGTGCAATGGCGTCTGGATCAGGGCGTTGGTACCAGCTATACGACGGCTACTGTCAATTTGCAGCAGGCTAGCGTCAACAATAACCTGCAACTGAAGTTGCCACGTGATCGATGGCTATTGCTGGCAAGCGGCCCTGGCATGGGGCCTGCCATCTTGTTCTGGGGTAAACTTATCGTCTTGCTGCTGGTTGCAGTCGTTCTTGGCCGCTATGCAGGCTTGCCCGTCACAACCAGACAATGGTTGTTGTTGACATTGGGACTGACGCAAGTGGCCTGGTGGAGCGCCGCCCTGGTGGTTGCCTGGTTCTTTGCCTTTGTCCAGCGCCAAAAAACGGCGGAGGGCCTTACTGCAAGATGGCAGTTTAATCTGCGTCAACTTGGCCTGGCTGTATTGACCCTGATCATGCTGTGTATTTTGCTCGATGCCGTGCAAAGCGGCTTGCTGGGGCAACCAGACATGCAGGTCGTCGGTAATGGATCCAGTGCCAATAATCTTGTGTGGTATGTGGACAGGGTAACGGCAGAGCTGCAAACAGCATGGGTATTGTCACTCCCCATGCTGGTCTATCGCGGCCTGATGCTGTTGTGGGCTCTTTGGCTGGCCTGGTCCTTACTGGCCTGGTTGAAATGGGGCTGGGGCGCATTTGCCAGCGGTAGCTTATGGAAGCAAAAGCAGCGTGTGCTGGAAGCTGAAATAGCCACGCCTGAGGTTGCTGTCAATACCGAGCTTGCAGAGGGAAGCACAACAGATAATCAAAAATAATGCATAAAGTCAGGCATAGCTGGCTATGCCTGACTTTATTTACCCGCCTCGAATTGCAAAACATTTGTACGCTTAAGTATCATTTGCCTATTTTCCAGAGAAGTCAGAATCAAATCAGGACGCAATCAAATTTCTTAAATACTCATGCAAGCACCCTCAATTTATTTAAAACCAGATTTCCTCTCCGCGCCTGACAGTTTATTTGATCAACTGAAAAACGAGGTGATTTGGGACGAAAGAATGCGCGCTCGCAAAACAGCGAGCTTTGGTGTGGCCTATAATTATTCTCAAATATCGTATGCGCCGGCGCCTATGCCAGATTTCTTGCAAAGAATCTGCAGGGTTGTGGAAAATGAATTGGGGTTTCTTCCCAATAATTGCCTGTTGAATTTTTACACTGACGGCAATTCAGCCATGGGCTTTCATTCGGATTCGATTGATGAGTTGGCGGAGGGTAGTGGGGTTGCCATTATTTCGCTAGGCAGCTTGCGTCATATTGTCTATCGCAGAAAACAAGATAAAAGCCAGAAATTTCTATATCCATTGCAGCCGGGTAGCCTGCTGTATATGTCTGCGAACATACAAGAGGACTGGCTACATGCCATTCCCAAAGAGGCGGGATCAGGTGAGCGGATTAGTGTGACTTTCAGAAAAATGTTAGTCAAGGCTCCGACAGAGCCTTGACTAACACATATGTTTATAAGGCCGTCCGCAAAGAAAATAATTCCGGGAACAACACCACGTCCAGCATCTTGCGCAAATAGCTGACACCTGCGGTGCCACCCGTACCAGCTTTGAAACCGATGATGCGTTCTACCGTAGTCACATGACGGAAGCGCCAGATGCGGAAGGCGGTCTCCATGTCTACCAGTTTTTCTGCCAGTTCGTACAAGGACCAATATTTTTCTGGTGTTTGATAAACTTGCAGCCAGGCTGCCTTGACGGATTCATTGGCGACTACACCTTGTGACCAGTCCTGTTGCAGGCGGTCTGCATCAATGACAAAACCCTGGCGTGACAAGAGCATGATGGCTTCATCATAAATTGAGGGCGTGCGCAAGGATGCATCCAGGGTTGCGTGCACTTCGGGTTTGCTCTCATGTACAGTCATCAGGGTGGCGTTCTTGTTGCCCAGCAGGTATTCCAACTCCCGGTATTGATGTGACTGGAAGCCTGATGAAGCACCAAGGTAAGGGCGTATTGCCGTGTATTCGCTAGGCGTCATGGTGGACAAGACATCCCAGGCATGCACCAGTTGATCCATGATGCGGGCAACGCGTGACAGCATCTTGAAGGCTGGAGGCAGATCATTGCTGCGTATGTGCTGACGTACTGCATGCAGCTCATGCAGCATCAGCTTGATCCACAGTTCGCTGGTCTGATGCTGGATGATGAACAGCATTTCATTGTGATTGGGGGAGCGTGGATGCTGGGCCGTAAGTATCTGGTCCAGACCCAGATAGTCGCCATAGCTCATGGATTCACTAAAATCGAGTTGCGCGCCATGCCATGACATGGGGCATTTGCCTGCTTGTTCGTTGTTGCTCATGATGTTTCCTTAAATATTTTCCAGGCTTAAAACCATTATCCAAAGAGGCACAGAGGAGAAAAAATTCTTCCAGGTTTTCTCTGTGAGCCTCTTTGCCTCTGTGTTGAGAGGTCTTAAATCAAGTCACTGCATTACGTTCAGCATTTGCATCGTAATCTTTGCTGTCAAGAATATCGCGCAAGCCTTCTGCTGCATCCCATACATCAACGAAGCTGGTGTATAGAGGTGTGAAACCAAAGCGCATGATGGCGGGTTCTCGATAATCACCGATGATGCCGCGCTTGATCAGTGCCTGTATCACTGCATAGGCATGCGGGTGTTTGAAACTGGCCTGACTGCCGCGTTGCTGGTGCTGGCGTGGGGTAACCAGTTCCAGCGGATGTGCTGCGCAGCGGGTTTCTACCAGGGCGATGAACATATCAGTCAGTGCCAGCGATTTTTTGCGTATGGTCTGCATATCTGTCTTGCCGAAAGTATCCAGTCCACAGGCAACCATGGCCAGTGAGGTGATAGGTTGGGTGCCACACAGGGCGCGTCGTATACCTGGGGTAGGGGTAAAGCCAGGGCTCATGGCAAAGGGGCTGGCATGGCCCCACCAGCCGGACAATGGATGATGGAATGCTTCCTGATGGCGTGCTGGCACCCAGATAAACGCTGGTGAGCCGGGACCACCATTCAGGTATTTGTAAGTGCAACCAACAGCAAAGTCAGCATTTGCGGCATTGAGATGCACAGGTACTGCACCGGCAGAATGTGCCAAATCCCACAAAATCAGTGCACCGTGCTGATGGGCAAGGGCAGTGACGGCTGCCATGTCATGCAGATAGCCGGTGCGATAATTCACATGCGTGAGCATGACCAGTGCCGTGCTGTCATTGATGACTTGTGGAAGTTCATCTGGTGAATCGATCAACTGAATTTGATAACCGCGATCCAGCCAGCGGGTGATGCCTTCCGCCATGTAGATATCGGTAGGGAAGTTGCTGCGCTCGGTAATGATAGTCTTGCGTTTGCTGTCAGTAGCCTGTATCTGTAGCGCGGCAGCAATTGCCTTGAACAGGTTGACCGATGTCGTGTCGGTGACGACCACTTCATTGACTTCAGCGCCAATCAGTGGCGCAAGCTGGTTACCCAGAGTGGATGGCAGATCGAACCAGCCTGCAGTATTCCAGCTCTTGATCAGATCTGTTCCCCATTCGCGGGTGATAACATCTTGTGCTCTTTGCAGCGCTGCCTTAGGGCGGGCACCGAGAGAATTGCCGTCGAGATAAATCACACCGGCAGGCAAATCAAATTCTTCACGCAGTGCGGCCAGCGAGTCTTGCTGATCAAGTTTTTCGCAATCGCTGCGGGTGATGGTGGCGGTTTGTGGCATTACAACAGGCTCCTCAATATGGTCCATACCGGAGATGCATCAAGTCCGGCGTGTTTAAGTGACAGGCAAATCAATTCATCATCTCCAGTGGCGGCCTCGCCGAAGGCAATGACTCATGGGAAAACATGCAGAGATTTTATGCCGGATTGCCTGAATTTTTCTTGCAAATTGCAGCATGAAAACTAGAATTAATAGAATATTCTGCGAATTATATTTAAAATTTTGATATAAAATGCATTGATGGGTTTGTGCATCGCGCAAAGGCGTCAATTTGTTTTTGTTTTTACAATTTCTTGTTTTTATGCTCTTGGTAATGATAGATTAAAAAAACACTCGCCACAAAGTAAGGAAATGTCGTTTGCAAGCGGGCTTTCTTTTTACCTTGCCTTCGTTCTGAGAAGTTTATTCTTAAGCTTAAAAGGAAATATGCAACTTGACGCCACCGATCTGAAAATCCTCCAGCAATTGCAGACTGATGGCCGTATCAGTAACCAGGAACTGGCGGACAAAGTATTCCTGTCCCCATCATCCTGCCTGCGTCGCGTGCGCATGCTGGAAGACGCGGGCATCATCCATCATTATTGTGCAGTCATTGATGCTGCGGCTGTTGGGCTGGAAGTCGATGCCTTTGTCCAGGTCACCATGCGCCGCGATGTAGAGCAATGGCATGAGAATTTCTCGCAGGCCCTGCAACAATGGCCGGAAGTAATCGGGTCTTATATCATCACCGGGGATGCCAATTACCTCTTGCGCGTACGTGCCCGTAATCTAAAGCATTACTCAGCATTTGTGCTCGAACGTTTGTATAAAACCACGGGTGTGCTTGATATACGTTCAAACATCGTGCTGCAGACATTGAAGGACACACAGCAGATTGCCACCAGTTTGCTGGTGGCCGAATAAACCAGACTGGGCCAGATCAACATTTCCATGTTCAAGCCATGATTTCTTTTGACATTGATGAATACCGCTATAACCTGCGGGCTGCTGCCATCATTCTGGATGGTGACAAGGTGCTTTTGCATAAGATCGAAGGCGATGCATTCTGGTGTGTGCCAGGTGGACGTGTCGATGCTGGTGAACAAGCTGCGACCACTGTGGTGCGCGAAATGCAGGAAGAATTATCAGAACAGGTGACTTGCGAGAAATTCTTGTGGACGGTAGAGAATTTTTTTGAATACCGGGGGCAAAAACATCATGAACTGGGTTTGTATTTTTTAGTTCGTCTTTCGCCTGATTCGCGTCTCTTGACAACTGCAGGCCCATATATAGGTAATGAAGGAGATTTGAAATTGACCTTTAAGTGGTTTGAGCGAGCGGAGCTGACGACACTCGATATACGCCCTTCGTTTTTAGCTCAAGCATTGGCCGAGTCTGATCTGCATATGCAGCACATGGTGCATGAAGAAAGTACTGGTGCGCAATCGGTCTGAGCATGATCACCTGATGTAGGATTATTCAAGGAACAAACCTCAAACTCATCCAGCTCAGCATGGCTTGAGTACCAATTAATTCTGATCTGCATCGGATTTATTTCACCTGCAATTCTAAATTTACCTGTCCGACAGTCATGTCTTACAGTTTTTTAGGACTGGTCCGATACGTATAAATTGCTGTTCTGATTACACTGTGCCCAGTATGTTCAAAGTAATAAAACTTAGCAGGACATAAAAAATACGCCAATATTCGCGAGAGTTTCTGGCCATCCCTTTTTATTGTTTTGAGCTTACAGCATCCTGTATTTGGCGACAAAGCGCGTACAGGTTCTTAGTAATTTCAATATTCTCATGCGCATTTCGCGCATCGTATTGTTTAATCAGTATTCAGGAGATTTATATGAAAAACGGACGTCAACAAGACAATTCTTTCCAAGACCGCGATCGCCAGATCAAAACACACCACGTCAACACCGGTAGTCGTCATGATACTTACGGCCATCAGAATGACTTCGGTCAGGATACACGTCACGGATATTCCCATCACGCGAATGATGCCGGGCGTGAACAAATGCAAAACCGCAATGCCGGTTTGCAAGGTTTCTATGACGGTCAATATGATGGTCAATATGATCTGGATGGTGGTCGTCAACAAGATCAGCGCTATCTGAACCAGAATGGCCAGGGGCGTTATTACCCGGATCAATATGACCGTCAGAATGCCGGTCAGCCGGGGCGTTCTTACGGTCAGCAGTCCAACCAGGATTGGTATGGCAACCAGGCCAATGATGGTCGTTATTATCCGAATGACTTTGACCAATATGACCGCAATCCCAACACCTATCCACGATTGAATGCGGGCGGCTACGATAGATATGACCGTGGCAATAGCCAGCAAGTGACACGTGGCGGATATGAAGATAGCCGTCATGCACAGCAAGGCGGCCACTTCGATCCAGATTATCATCAATGGCGTAATCAACAAATTGAAGCACTCGATAATGATTATGAAGACTGGCGCAGGGAGCGCTATCAAAAATTCTCTACTGAATTTGATGCATGGCGTAGTAGTCGCTCGGCTAATGCGACAAAAAATGCACAAGAAAAGAATGGCCAGAACACAGCTGTCTCTGCTGCTACTGACAACAACTCAGCGGGCAAATCGAAATAAATACTTGCTGCCTGAGTAATTTCAACGATTGTTGAAAATATGGGAAGACAGATTTTTTGCCTTCCCTGTTTCAGTTATGCATTAATGCAAATCTGCTCTGGTGCTCATGATAGCTTTCTGCCACAATTTGTAAGTCACATACAAGTTTGCGGAGCCCGTCATGCCATGTCTTTCGCGTCCCATTCGTCTTGTTCAATCCATCCTTGGCGCCAGTCTCTTACTTATCAGTTCCTGTGTGCTGGCTATCTGTCAGCCCGGTAAGCTGGTAGTGCAAGTGCTGGGTTCCGGCGGGCCAGAACTCAGTGATCAGCGTGCCTCTACTTCTTACCTGGTCTGGGTAGAGCAAAAGGCCAGGATACTGATAGATTTTGGCAGTGGTGCTGCACTGAATTATGAAAAATCCGGCGCCAATCCGGCTGAGCTGGATGCGGTGCTTTTCTCGCATTTTCATGTTGATCACACGGCGGATTTTCCTGCGCTGGTCAAAGGTCTGCCATTTGCTGGCTATGATAAAGAGCTGCGTGTTTTTGGCCCACCCAAGCGAAGTGTTTTTCCGGGGATAAAAGAATTCATGCATGCCCTGTTTAATCGTGAAACGGGTGCTTATGCCTATCTGGCAGATTATGCAGACCCTGATGTCAGCAGCCAGTTCAAAATGGAACTTGAAGAGGTGGGTCTCAAACCTAAAGAAATCAAGCGCTACGATATTGATGAAAGTCTGACGGTCAGTGCCGTCAGCGTCTTGCATGGGACTGTGCCTTCATTGGCGTGGCGAGTGGAAAGCAAGGGTTGTAGTATCACTTTCAGTGGCGATACCAGCAATACCGATCAGGCGCTGGATCAACTGGCACTAGGTGCAGATGTACTGGTTGCACATAATGCCGCCCGCGAAAATGATCCTGATGAAGTCGCCCGTCTACTGCACATGATGCCAACAGAAATTGGTCGCATCGCTGGCACCGCCAAAGCTGGCAAACTGGTCTTGTCACACCGGATGAAACGTACTCTTGGACATGAGATGGAAAGCACTGCGGCAATACGCAAGAATTATGCAGGCACCATTTTGTTTGCCAACGATATGCAACGTATCATCGTCGGTGGCAAATAAATTTTGGGGAGACCTGCATTGAGCCATGTAGTCTTCCGCGTTTATATAGATGAGTTCTAAAGATCTGCAGGCACACGTGGGCTAAAAGCACCGCTCTTTAAAATACCGTAAGCAATGACTGAAGCTATCAGGGCGTAGGCTATTCTGGGTATCCATTCTGCCACCTGCTTTTGTTGCAGCGCCAGACTGGCGTTTTCCCCTTTGGCATAGCGGGATAGCATTTCGGGTAATGTGCCACTGGCTTCGCCGGTTTGTATCAAGCCCAGCAAGGTGTCGTCGACGATGTCGGGTAGGGCTCGCACAGCTTCTGCCAGTGTTGCGCCTTTTTGCATGCGTGGCAAAATGCGTGCGAGTTCGCGTCTTAATAAAACATTGCTGGCACCTTGCAAACCCAGTGGCAAGGCGTCGAACATGGGCAGACCTGCTTCCAGCAGCAGAGCCATGGTTTGCCAGAAATCGCAAAGATTGCGGCGCTTGTGCATTTTGCCCAAAACGGGCAGGGATAGTAATACCTTATCCAGCCAGGATGCAGGTGCGTCCGCCGGGCGCATCTGGAAGCGTCTATAAGCATAAATACCGCCAGCGACCAAACCCACGGCTAGCAGAATGCTGCGTGCAGCATGCCAGAGATAAGCCGCCATACTTAATGAGCCGGCAACCAGTTGTGGCAAGGGAGGAATAAATAAGGCCAGTATACCCATCAGAACGGGGCGCATCATGCCTGATCTGATCGTGGCAATTTGTTGCGCCTTTTCTTCATAGTAGCTGGCCAGGTGGCGGTAGGTGGGTGTTGGGTCGCCAGCAGCCAGTGCGGCCTGCAGCAAACCTGCTTCCAGTGGCGTCCACAGGCCGCTTTGCAAACCAGCATCGGCCAGGTTTTTGCCGCGTTTAACGGTTCGCAGGGTTTCTACCATCCTGCTTTGGTACGGCGCAGGTAATTTGATCATGGGCAGGGCCTGCAGCGCCGGGATGCCCGCATGGCTTAATGCAGCCAGTTGTTGCAGTAAGTCTGCACGTATGCGGTAGGGTAGGGCCAGTTGTGACTTATTTTTCATGCATGCTATTGTGCCATGGATTAAACTAGAAAAAATTCCTTGCTATGCAACTGGAGAAGCCTATGCGTACTTTGTTGAGGGTACAGCGTTTGTTGCTGCACCTGGCCGCCAGCCTGGGAGTAGGATTGGGATTGGCTGGTGCAACTGCTGCCAGTGCCGCGAATGTTATCACTTTGGTCTGCACTCATCCTGCCATGCGTGAATTTGACTTTTGGCTGGGGGAATGGCAGGTGCATACTCCTGACGGCAAACTGGCTGGAACGAATAGTATCAAGCGTGAATACGATGGTTGCGTCATCCACGAGCGCTATACCACCGGGCGCGGTTATAGTGGCGAAAGCTTGAATATCTATGATGTGCCGCGTAAAGTCTGGCACCAGAGCTGGGTAGATAATAGCGGTACCTTGTTATTACTTGAAGGGCGCTTGCAGGACGGTAAAATGGTACTGGAAGGGCAAAACCTCGCTCCTGAGGGACATAAAATTTTGCACCGTATCACCTGGACACCAAATGCGAACGGGTCTGTACGCCAATTATGGGAGTCCACTGACGCCAAGGGTATATGGGTAATTGCTTTTGATGGCCTGTACACAAAAAAATAGATGCTGATAACGGGATTTTAATACTGAAAATAAACAGGAGAACCTGATGTCCATCGCAAAATTAGCTTTTACAGTTTTATGCATGACCTGTGTCTGGCACGTCCAGGCTTCCGAAATACTTGAACTGCAGGATTATCATGCCAGCGAAGCCAAGGTCGGCAAGACTGGCCCATGGCTGGGTTTACAGCAGACAGACAAGCGCTGGCGTCTGGTGGCGGTCAAACCCAGCTTCAAGAAAATACCTGACCCCATCAGCGGAGAGGGCATAAGGGTGACTGCAAACACATCCAATGTCAGGATGTTGTTGTCTGACCCGGGTTTGAAGGCGGGCGCAGTTAGTGTCTCGGACGAGGTCAGGCTGGTCAGCGGGTCCATAGACGAAGAATTCGAGTTATCGACCTTACCGTCACTAGGGCAGGAAAGACTGATGCACCTGCAAGGCAATGCATATAGTCTGCAAAACCGCGAAGGTAAAATCTACCTCAAATATGCTGGCACTGAACAATATCTGTTCGACTATGTCGAAAACAAGGAAGACAATAATGCCCGCCTGATCTGGGTGGGAGATCTTGATCATGATGGCAAACTCGATTTCATCATCGATACCTCAAATCACTATAACGTCACAGAACTGCGGCTGTATTTGTCGGGGCAGGCGGCAAAAGGTGAGTTGTTGAAACTTGTGGCCACACGCAAAAGCACTGGCTGTTAATCTAAGCTGTATATCCTCAGGTTACATTTGCTTACCTGCGTAACATTATTCATGTCTCCTTTTTAATAGCCTCATGCGTTGTTGGAGCATGAGTCATTGTTAAACTGAAGGAGATCGACATGGAATTAGCCAATGCCAGCAAACGCATACACCCCTTGGTAGCGGGTGCTGCATGCTCAGTCATACTGGTGAGCCTCTTGGGCGCTGCTGCTCTCACAGGCGTGCTGCCAAGTTCCCACAGCACGGCAACGCCGGCCAGTAATGCTGTGCCTGCCATGGGCAGCAATGCCAATTTGATGAGTCCCGCAGTCAATACTGCCATGCCGGTTGCCAATACTGGAAATCAACCAGCGGCTAATTATGCGAGTCCTCAGTATGCAAGCCCACAGTATCCAAATACTGCGCAAAATAATTATCCTGCGCCAGCACCAGCCAGGGTTGTTCAAAGCAGCGCCCATCATCAGCCTGTCAGAAATTATCAAACACAGCCAGCGCAGGCAAAGAATAGCCCGGTTGGTATAGGTGTTGGTGCAGTAATCGGTGGTTTGGTTGGTAGCCAGATAGGTAATGGTAACGGCCGCACGCTGGCTACTATTGCTGGCGCTGTTGGTGGTGGTTATGTAGGTAATGAAGTAGCGAAAAGAAATCCATAACAGGATTTTAAGATTTTAAGTAATCCATGATACGAACGGAATGCCGGCGTTAACGCTGGCACTCCGTTTTAAATTAATGCGCATTAGCGTATTAGTTAGCGCGAATTCGTTGTGCTCATCAGCGAACGCAATAAATCCGCTGCAATGCCTTTATTGGCCCAGGTTTGCGACAAATCCAGATCACCATTGGTGCTGACGATAATGAGGATATTCTGGTTTTGCAAATCCACGAGGTTCAAGATGCGTACACCGGCTATCCAGCCCTGGCGTTCGACGATCATGGCTGGCACGCCATCGTCACTGGCCTTGAATGGATAAGACCAGACACCTATCGCACCGCCGACATTATTTGGCTTGACCATCTCATCGCGGCTCTTGGCGGATAGGTATTTGCCGCGCATGAATGCCAGGTCAAATGCATACAAATCCCGCAAAGTGCCAAAGCTGCCCCCAGCGGGACCGTAACTGGCAAAGTTCACCGCAGGTTCAGGCTTGCCACCCAGGGTGCCATGAATATGGGTTTTAACATCCGGCTGGGCTGCAGTATAGTAACCAACATTTTGCATGCCAGCAGGGCTGAAGATGCGCTGTTGCAGCAAGCTCAAAAAGCTTTGCTTGTTGATCTTTTCCAACAAGGCACCCAAGACAATGTAATCGCAATTGTTATAGTCAAATTTACTGCCCGGTGCTGCATTGGATGGCCCAGCGCACAGGCCAGTTGCAAATTTCTGTATATCGTCCCCGCTATTGGCATCCATCATATGTACTGCCGGATTGACCATCTCATTGTACAAACCAGAATAATGCGTCAGCAATTGACGCAGGGTGGCGCTACGGGCCTGCACATTGGGATAATCCGGCCAGTAATGCCCCAGCGTCTGATCCAGTTGCAGTTTGCCCGCTTCAACATCTTGCATCACTAGAATGGCGGTCATTTGCTTCGTGATAGACGCAAAACGGAAAGTCTGTTTGATATCAGTGACATTGCCGAAAGCTTTCTCCAGCAAGACCTTGTCGCCACGTGCGGCAAATACCAGACCTTGAAAACCGGTATTTTTGAGGTTTTTGGCTGATTCTTCAAGATTAGGGATAGCCTTGGCTGGTGCCGCATAGCTGGCTGGACTCAGCAAGCTGGTGGCAATAATGGCAAAACTGGCAAGGTGGCGATGAAGGTAAGACATGTTGTGCTCCGGTACAGTAGTCGAGCAGATGCTCTGGCCTGAATATTAACAAAAGTTTAGCCTTAGGCTAATAGCCTTTGTGATCGGTAATTAGCCTCAGGCTATAATGCCGCTCTATGAATCTATTAAGAACCCTTGCCTCCATCAGTGGCATGACCATGTTGTCGCGGATTACCGGACTGGTACGTGACGTATTGATTGCCACACATTTTGGTGCGAATGCCTTTACTGACGTATTCAATATCGCTTTCCGCATTCCCAATCTGTTGCGGCGCATGTTTGCCGAGGGGGCTTTTTCGCAAGCCTTTGTGCCCATCCTGGCAGAATACAAGAACAATAAGGGTGATGATGCAACCAAGCAGCTGATCGACCGTGTTTCTACCCTGATGACATGGACCCTGGTATTGACCTGCATCCTTGGCATCGCCGGCGCACCGATTTTGCTTTATTTTTTTGCTGAAGGCTATAGAGGCAAGCCAGAGGTTTTTGATATGGCCGTGGTCATGACTCGCATCATGTTCCCGTATATCGGCTTCATGTCCATGGTGGCGCTTGCTGGTGGGATATTGAATACCTGGCGCGAATTCAAGGTGCCGGCCTTTACGCCAGTTTTATACAATCTGTCTTCGATAGCGGGTTCGCTGTTCCTCGCACCTTATCTTGAAAAGCCAATTTATGCACTGGCTATCGCCGTTTTTGTGGGTGGTGTCTTGCAACTGGTGGCACAGGTGCCCTCCTTGATCAGGCTGGGCATGTTGCCCAGCATCAGTTGGCGTATCGGTACAGCATGGCAGGACGAAGGGGTACGCCGCATCATGCGCAATATGGTGCCCGCCATCCTGGCGGTATCCGCTACCCAGATCAGCATCGCCATCAATACCAGCCTGGCATCAAAACTTGCTCCTGGCAGCGTGACCTGGCTGGCCAACGCCGACAGGTTGATGGAGTTTCCTACGGCCTTGCTGGGTGTCGCCCTGGGTACCATCTTGTTACCAGGTCTCTCCAAAGCGCATTCAGATGGCGACACGCTTGAATATTCCGCCTTGCTCGACTGGGGCTTGCGCCTGACTTTTTTGCTGGCCTTGCCTGCTGCAGTCGGCCTGGCAACCATACCCGATGCCCTGACATCTACTCTGTATCATCACAACAAATACGATGACCATGCAGTGCAAATGACATCCAATGCCCTGATTGCCTATGGCGTGGGTTTGCTTGGACTTATCGTCGTCAAAATCCTGGCCCCGGGTTTTTACGGTAAACAGGATATACGCACACCTGTAAAGATTGCCGTAGCCGTCATGCTGGTGACTCAGGCATTGAACTATGTGTTTGTGCCGCACCTTGCTCACGCTGGCCTGGCCTTGTCTGTCGGCCTGGGGGCCTGCGTGAATGCGATTTTCTTGTATACAGGCTTACGCAAGCGCGGTATTTACCAGCCGCAAAAGGGCTGGTTGATGTTCCTCGTCAAACTTTTTGCCGCTTTGGTATTAATGGCTGGCATAGCCTTGTGGACTTCAGCGCAATTCGATTGGTTAGGCATGCGCCATACACCTGTCTTGCGCGCTGGCGCTTTGGCTCTGGTGTTATTTGCATGTGCGGGGACGTATTTTGCAGCATTGGCACTCATGGGCTTCAGACCCAGGGATTTCAAGAAAGTGACCAGAGTCTGATCCCTTAGCCCCTCTACTTGACGCAGTGTCAACCGCGATCATCCTTACCTGACATAGTCATTATTGCTGCCCGGCTGCTGGCTGATTAAAATGCCTTCAGCCGATCAGGTAAGCCAGTGCATTCTGTGGATGGATTCATGCATAGTTTTCTTGTCGGATTCAATGAAACCTATTTGCCATGAAAGAGTTGAACCATGTCTGACAACCATGCACTGATTACAGATGCGGAAGACACACCGAAAAAATCCTGGCTATTAAAAATTATGGGATGGTTAGTATCGATCATTATTTTGATCGTCGTCGCCCAATTTATTGCTGGCTTAAAAAGCGACCAGAAAACAAAATTTGTTAATGAATCACGCAGCCTGGCAGAGATTGCCTGTGCTGGTGATGCTGCCTGTCTGGCGATCGTGAAAGCAAAATTGGATATCTGCCTGGAGCTGCATTCTGAATCACATAAAACAGGAAAATTTGGCCGCAAATACACTTTGCATAAAGAGGAGTTTTTAAGCTGCATGAAGTAGTTAAAGATCCAATTTTTGTCTTGGATGAGCCTTCGCCGGTTTGTAATATTTCATCTGAAATTTGATTAGGACGGCAAAATCCGGGTCACAAAAGAATCAGCAAGATGATTGAAGAACGAGGCTAATTCCGTACAATTTCTCCTATATACATCCGATAATGCACAGATCAGGAAACTGATATTGAAGAGTCAGGAAGAACTCATTAGCGGCATTCACAATTTTAAAAGCGACGTATTTGTGAGCATCCAGCACCTGACTTCGCTTTTCATCTGTGGATGTTTATTATCGATGGAGACAAAGGGGAAGTACGGAATGAAAAAAGTCATATTGGCAGGACTCATGTTTGGCATGGCGGCAGCAAGCAGTGCTGCTACTTATTATGTTGCACCCACTGGTAATGATGCAGCGGCGGGGACCAAATCAGCACCATGGAAATCCATAGCCCGCGCCCAGGTTGCAGCAGTTGCTGGCGATACTGTCTATTTCAGAGGTGGTAACTACAACTACACTGCAGGCATCAACACTTGCGCGACTCGTACTGACATCGTCAACGCGATTACGCTGGACAAGAGCGGCAGTTCAGGCAGTCCGATTCGTTACTGGGCTTATCCTGGTGAGACACCGGTATTCGATTTTTCGCAAATGAAGGATGATTGCCGTGTCAAAGCCTTCAATGTGGTTGCCAACTGGGTGCATTTGAAAGGGCTGGAAGTCACCGGTGCGCCACAACAACCTGGCAACCGCCTCAACCATGAATCATGGGCAGTATGGATCAACGGCAGCAATAATACGTTTGAACAACTCAATACCCATCACAATATGGGGCCGGGCCTGTTCATCCAGAATGGCGGCAACAACCTCGTTCTCAATAGCGATTCCCACCACAACTACGACCCCTACACCTCGAATGGCGCAGGCCAGAGTGCAGATGGTTTTGGTGCCCACGTCAAGGCGGGCAACCCCGGCAATGTATTCCGTGGCTGCCGTGCCTGGGCCAATTCGGATGATGGCTTTGACCTGATCAATGCCTATTCACCAGTACTGATAGAAAATTCCTGGACCTGGTCGCAAGGTTATTTGCCCGGCACCACCACACCTTTGGCGGCGGGTAATGGCAATGGCTTCAAGCTGGGTGGTTATGGTGGCGTGTATGTATCGAATGCTGCCAAGCACACCATACGCTTCTCGGTCGCCTTCAACAACAAGGCTGCTGGTTTTTACGCCAATCACCACCCGATAGCGAATGACTTCTACAACAATACCAGCTACGGTAATAATAGTGATTTCAATATGCTGGGCATTGATGCAAACGGTAATGCAGTTAATCTGGGTAACCTGCGCAATAACATCGCGTTTGGCGGTACGCTGGTGTCCAATATGACTGGCGCAAACGATCAGTTTAATTCCTGGAACCTCGCAGTCACGGTTTCGTCCGCTGACTTTCAAAGCATATCCACCACTGGCTGGGACGCGCCACGTCAGGCCGATGGCAGCCTGCCGGTATTGAACAAGTTCCGCCTGGTCACCGGCAGTGACCTGATCAACAAAGGTAGCAATGTCGGCCTGCCTTTCAACGGATCAGCACCTGATCTGGGAGCGTTTGAAAACTGATAGATCTGATCATGAATAGGATGAGATGCGTTTGCTTCATAACTGGTGCTGGACTGCGTTATGAGGCAAACGCATTTCACCCTATTTATGAAATGAGTTCTACTATTTGTGCAGCGATGCCTCGTTTTCTCTGTTCTTGCAATTAGTCGGTAAATACCCTTCCCACTTCCAGGGTGTATATACATCCTGTATCAGCAAGGCCAGCAGCTCTTTGAAGATGCTATCGCCATTAGAGCTGTTGCTCATGATGACAACACCGATTTTTTGTTCGTCAAACACGACGGAATGGTTTTCCCAGCCGTCATCATGGCCTTCTTTGAAATAGGCTTTGCCATAAGGTGTTTGAAAAATACCCCAGCCCAGGCCATAAGCCAGTTGTATGTGCTTATTTTCATCTGTTGATGCGGTCGATAAGGTAGGGAACTGGCTGGGCGTGGCGATGGCAATCTGCGGTGCCAGCATGACGGCTTTTGCTTCTGTACTGATGATGCTTGCCTGCATGAGGCCTTGGATGAAATGGGCATAGTCATTGAGTGTCGTGTCCATGGAGCCGGCGGCATTCACTTTTTTCCTTTTTACATGGCCCAGTGGTTTCTCTTTTTCATCGTGGCCGACAGCCAGGTTGTCATTGAAACGGTCTTGCCATTGCATGCTGGTGTTATGCATGGCCAGGGGATTGAAAATGCGCTCCTGGATTAATGTTCCTGCACTTCTTTGCGTGACGGTTTCAACGACGAATTGCGCCAGATTGATGCCTTCGCCTGAATACGCATAT
This sequence comes from Undibacterium sp. GW821-FHT07F11, assembly GCF_059418665.1. Lineage (NCBI taxonomy): Bacteria > Pseudomonadati > Pseudomonadota > Betaproteobacteria > Burkholderiales > Oxalobacteraceae > Undibacterium > Undibacterium sp. GW821-FHT07F11. Next base: position 189,525 of record NZ_JBWKQH010000009.1, on the reverse strand, counting down.
CTGCTGCCAGGGGTAAATTTAATCTCCAGTTTCTTGCCGTGATTGAGCCAACGAAAATTGGCAAAGCCTGCAGTGTGGTTCAGCAGCATGCGCAGTGTAATTGTCAGATAGCGCGGGTCATCGGCGAGGTCCCGGTAATTGTCATAGTCTGGCAGGGGTTTGGGCAGATATTTTTGTATCGGTGCGTCCAGATCAAGCAAACCTTCGACCACTAGCTGCGCCACCAGCGTGGCAAACACTGCCTTGGTGAAAGATGCGCCGTACATGACAGTGTCTGTAGTCAGCGGCAGTTGCTTTTCTTTATCGCGCAAGCCAAAGCTTTTGGTATAGACAATTTTATTGTCGTTGAGGATGGCGATATTTAGCCCGGTGACACATGAGGCTACCATCATGTCACTGATCTTGTCTTCTATGGTTTGGGACGAAATGCTGGAGCCGTCAAGCCGTTTGATGATGACGGGTTGTGCAAATGCCGTAATACCTGCGGCAAGCAGCAAGGGAAGAACTGTGCAACTGATCAACGCATGTCGCCACATGATGCAGTTCTTCCTTCAGGAAAATTCTTGCGTTTGTTTAGCTAAGGTAAAATCTTGTCTCAAAACATGAACGATTTCACCAGGTTCAAATCTCCGATCTTGCGTAGCGGTATAACAAAGCTTTCGCGTTTTTCCTTGGCGGTGTTTTCATAAAATACCAGGGTTACACGGGCAGTAATGATGGGTTGCTTGCGCTGACCTTCGTCAAAATTATAACCACCTGCACCATAGTTACCCCAGTAGTTGACGAAGACATGGTAGGCACCATGCTTGGGGGCGATGGTCGTGAACATTTCCGGCCCTGGCCCATCGACGCTGTCTACATCGAGCCCACCGCCACCGTTCAGTATGGGAGCAGCAAAAAAGGCGTGCTGACCATCCGGTGTGATGATGTGCAGGTCAACCTCTGCCTCAGGTGCATCCCACGAACAGATGACGCGTAACTGTGGTGACAGTTGCTGGGTATTGGCTTCGTAATATTGCACGCGCTGCAGGCTCTTGCCGTCTGGTCCCTTGATTTCTATATTGTTGGAACCGCTGCCAAACGCATAATGACGTTCATAGCGGCCATCAGTGCCGTAATTGAGCACCATGGGGTTGCCATTGACGATGAGGGTATGCTTGCGCTGCTTGCCAGCATCAAGGATATGGCCTTCAATGAGGGTACGGTTTTTTTGCGTACCGCGGTCTATCGGCGGCAAGGGATAGGACGCACGTGTATCGCCGGATTTATCAGTCAGTCCACCATAATTCCAGCCGCCGCGCGGGCTATTGATGGTGGGTTTGTCTTCAGCGGCACAATTGGCGGCAGCGATGAAAAGGGCGCATGCCAGCAGGGATGGTTTGATTATCGTTTGCATGATCATCATGGATAGGTAAAGGATTTAACCAGGGTCAGTTCACCGGGTTTGCGCAATGGCACCTGAAAGCTTTGCTGTTTTTCTGACAGCGTACCTTCCTGGCTGATGATGGCAACCCTGGCGATGGTCAGGTTTTTTTCATCGCCGCCGCTGCCGTAATAATTCACGTAGACATGATAGCTACCTTTGGGGGGCGCAGTATTGGCATAGATTTCTGGCCCATAACCGGTGGTGACATCGACATCCAGTGCGCCGCCGTTTTGCACGACACGGTTACCATAGAATACGTGCTGGCCATCAGGTGAGACCACATGCAAGTCAAGGTCAGTGCCGTCGCTGTCCCACGATAAGACTACACGCAGGCGTGCATTCGGGCGGCTGGTATTGGTATCGAAAAACTGCACACGCCTGACATCACTGCCATCGGGGCTACGTACTTCTACATTATTGGAGCCTGAGCTGAATGAGTAAGGACGGGAAAACTCACCACCTTCACCTATGGACAAGGGCATGGCTGCACCATTGACGATGAGCTTGCCTGGCTTTTTTTTGTTGTTGGTACTGATGCGACCTTTGATGAGTGCCATTTCATTCTGGCCTTCGGCATTGACTGAGGATGCAGGGTAGTGCACAGGTTGTTTAAAGCCTGCTGCCTCACCGCCACTATTGCGCCAGCCGCCACGTGGCAGCTCTATTGTGGTGTCTGCCATCGCAGTGCAAGACATGGCAGCAAGCAGGCTGCTGACCGTGCAAATAATGAGTCGCTTAGGGTGAAACTTGATCATGTTGTTCCTTCTATGAGACGGCGTGCCAGTTTTTCTACATAGTCTTCATTGGCGCCGTTCGGATGAAATCGTAAAGCCAGATGCAGGTATTCATGGGCGAGGGTGATGCGCTCGTCCAGGCTGCGCCAGCCGCGGGCGTAGATACGCATGCGTTTCTGGTCAGAATAGGGGTTGCCACTTGCCAGCAAGCAGATCGCAGGTGGTGTATCTGGATGCTCAAAACCGGGTTCTCGACGCAAGATGCTTTGCCATTTGCTGCTGGCACTGGTGCTTGTCAGCCAGGTTTGTGCTGCGGCCAACGGCTTGCAATCGGATTTGCCATTGAAGCTGGCGATATTGGCTTGTGGATAACTGGTAGCCAGAATGCGTTCAAAATTCCAGCCCTGGCTGGCCTGCTTTGTTGCATCTTTCAATGACATGCGGTTGGTACCAGCACTGTCATTGTGATAACGCACGTTTGCCCCTTGCAGTATCAGGTCATCAGTGAACCAGGCGGCAGCCAGGGCAGCGTCGGTGGGCGCATTGGCACTGACACGCTGGCGGGTCGTGCTATCGGCAATGCGCCAGCAGCCATGATCAAGGGTGGCGTTCTGTATCAGGTAGCTGCGGGCTGCAATCGCCAGACTGCGGGCAACTTGTATGTTATTGGCATCGCCCTCACGGTCTATGACGCGGGCGACATAGTCGTTGATGCCGACGCGACCTGTGATTTGCGGAGCCATGCCTGGAGAGCGTTGCAGCGTCAGGCTGCCATTGCTGTTGATGTCCAGGCTATTGCCGTTGGTGAATTGCAGCCTGTATTTGCCGGACAGTGTTCCAGCACGTGCAGGAACACTTGTTGCAGATGCAGACAATACTTCGCGCAAGGGATAGCGCGCAAAAAAGTCCACATCCACGCAATGCGCCTCGTCGCCAGCATTCTCGGCATTATTGATGTTTGTCCAGCGAGGTGTGGGCAGGGTAGTTGCCAGCGCACTAGCCCAGGTAGTGAGTGTAGAGCGGCTGGAGCCACGCGCACCAAACCAGAAAGGCGTGCCATCAGCCAGCCAGCCTGCTGCACCGCCAAAGGCGCTGTTGTCAGGCAAATGCCAGGAATAGGTTTTGTAACGTATGCCTGTACCCAGTTGTGCCCAGGCTTCGCGGCCATAGCCTTGCACTGCGGTTTCCAGCAAGGCAGTGCGGGCAGTTGAACGAGCATGTGGAGAAAACTTGCTCAGGGTTTCCAATAGTTCTTTTACGCTGATCTGGGTGTCGGGCTGCAGTTGCGCTGTGCGCTGCAGCCAGTTGGCGTCACTGCGGGTTTGCCAGTAGTTTTTCCATGCCTTGTCATTGATGCTCAGGCGCGCTGGTGAAAAATAAGGGGCGCAGGAGCGCGCCAGGGCAGAGTCGCGTTCTACCTGCTCACCGGGTTCACAGCAATACAGGTCTTCGTTTTTCTCTTGTTCTTCACGCACGTTCTTGCGCAAATCTTTTTTTGCTGTGCATGTATAAGCAGCTTCCTGCACATGATTGTCTTGCAGGTAGGCGTAGACAAATAACTTCCACAAGCTACCCAGGGGTATCTTTTGATCTATGGTCTTGTTGTCCTGAGAGTTCAGGGAGCGCATTTCCACCTGGCCATCACGCAGCCAGGCGATGGTGGCCGTGCTGGCTGTATCTGCTGCAGCATGAGCAACTGGCGCAACTTGTGCAGACGCAGCCAGCGTGACTACGGTCGCGCTGGCAAGCATGATGGTGCTGATCGCTTTGCGGGCAGGATCAGCGGATTTCCATAAACGCACGTGGCTTGTCCTCAAAGGCTTTCTGGTCTGGCTGGTACATGCGGTAGTAGCGTGCAGGTGGCAGGGCGAACTTGCCGGTTTGTGCCGCGCGTACCAGGTGACGTATCACCACTTGTCCATCCAGTGCATCTACTGGCACGGCATAGCCGCGTGGTGTTTGCTCGTAGCGTGCACGCTCCATCGCTTCCATATCTTTGCCGCCAGGGTAACGCAGGCTGATGCCCCAGGTAGAACGGTCTGCCGAAGTGCCTGGTGGCAAAGGTACTTCAACAATACCGAAGTTCAGTTCTGGGCCAGATGTGCGGGTAAGTACCACTTCATCGAGATAAACTTCATCAGTTTTCAGGGCTGCACCATCACCCAGCAATTCCAGCTTGAAGCCAGCCTTGCCTGCGACTGGTTGCACAGGTGCGCCAGTAGCCGGGTTGACAGCAGGCTTGCTGGCACTGCTCGGCGCTGGTAGCGCTTCTGGTACCAGACGATAAATACGGCGTTCCACTTTCACAGGCAGGCTGGATTTTTCTGGTTCACGGCTGTCGAACTGGGCAATTGCCATCATGCCTGCGCTTGGGTTAGAAGCCATTTTGATGACAGTTGGTGTTGGTGTAGCTGCGGTAGTATTCCAGCGATAGACGCTTTGACCTGTGACAGTTTCGCGCGCTTGCCAGCCAGCTTCGAGTTCTACCTTGGCCATGTTATTGCGCAGCAGAGGATCATTGCTGCCAGACTTGCCACCCAGGGCGCGGTAAGTCCACAGCAGGCTCAGGGCGCGGTCTATGGTAGGCGACTCTGACCTGACGCGTTCCAGCACAGCAGCAGCATCGCTGGCAGGACGTTTGCCAGTCAGTATCAGCAAGGCTTCACCCAAAGGCAGGTCAGCCTGGTGTACACGGGCTGCTGCTTCTGGCAAGGTCGTGACGGTAATGCCTGTCAGATTACCTTTGCTTTGCTGTACCACATAGGCAGCCAGCAAGGTGCTCATGGCATGTTGTACATCATCATCCTTGTTGGCAAAGATCATGCTGTTCATGCCTGAGCGCGGGGTGATCACGACAGGTTTCGCAAACGCACCTTTGGCACCCAGCTCTTCACTGAGGGCTTCGGCCATGGATTTTACCGGCAAGCCCATATCTTGCATCCAGTACAACATCAGAGCGCGCTGCCAATGTGATTGCTTGACGCCATCCTTGCGGTAGACATCATTCAGGCGGTCAAAATGGCCTTCTGGCAGTGACAGTTTCAAGGCGCGGCTGGCATGCCAGTCGGCATAGTAGGCATAGGTGGTCAGCAGGGCATCGCCATCTTTTTCTGGCACACTCCACCAGCCAAAAGTCGCGTTTGGCCCGGCCATTTGCGCCAGGCGGAAGCGGTAGCTATACAGTCTTTGCGTTAATTGTGCTGCCAGTCTTTCTTCACTAGGCAAGGTTGATTGCAAGGCCAGGCTGTAAGGGATGAGACGGCTGGAAGTCTGCTCAACGCAGCCATATGGGTAATCGATCAAATCATCCATCAAACGGCGGAACTGGGTGCTGGCACTGTCAGCAAATTGCAATTGCAGGTTGCTGGCATCTGGCGGCAGTTTCAAGACTGTTTCCTTGCCAGTCACAGGCATACTGACCGAGCGCTGGCTTAGCCAATGCACAGGAATAACTTTCAAGGGCACATTCAGCGCATCAACAGTCTTGCCGCCTACAGCCAGTGACAGGTCTATCTTGTTATCCAGGCCATTGGCTTTCAAAGGCACGGAGATAAAATTTGCACCAGGTTTCAGTTTCAGGCTTTCTTGCTTGTTGACGCCGGAGCCAGTGATGTTCAGGTTGGCACTGGCATCCTGGTTGCCCTGATTGAAGATGGCAATGCTGGCATTCGGTGCATCCTGCACACGCATCCAGTTCGGACTGGTCCATTTTACATAGAAATCTTTGTCTGAGCGTACATAGGCGATGTTCTGGCCTACATTACCGCCAGTTTCCGTTGCACGCACAGTAATGCGCCAGCGTGTCAGCGAATCAGGCATGGTGAAAGTCAAACGGGCGCGGCCTGTAGCGTCAGTGGTGACATTCGGTTGCCACAGGGCGGTGTCCTTGTCTTCACGACGTGGTCTTTCCAATACCTTGATGGCACGTTCATGGGTTTGCCCGTTGGCTGGCAAGGCCAGCTTGGATGGTGGCACGGCCAGGTCATAGGCGATAAAGCTCAGGCTGGCAGAAGTGCGCACATTATTGCGGCGCGGGTGGTAGAAAAAGTCAGAAATATCTGGTGCAATTTCAGGTTGCAACACATAAATCATTTCATCAACCACGCCCACTGTGAGTTGGCTGCCTGCGGCTGGTTTGCCATCCACCATGGCGGTCAGGTCCAGCGTGACTTTGTCGCCAGGTGCATAGACGGCCTTGTCGGCTTTGACAGCGACATTGATGCGTGGCTGCTCAACTTTCAAACCCAGGTTCTGGAACACATAATCAGCGCCTTTGACATACACCACCGACAGGGTGATGTTAGGGCCATAGGTATCCTGCACAGGCAGTTCTACCTTCCATTGCATAGGTGACAGACGCTTGGCGCTGAGCCAGCCACTGGCATTGCTCATCAAGGCGGTTTTTTCTACCTTGTCACGCTCCAGGGTAAACAATGCCTGATCGACTTGCTGCGGGAAGGTGATCAGCGCACTGGCAGTTTCACCTGGCTTGTAGCTGGTCTTGTCAAACACCATTTCTATCGAGCCCTGAGGCGCACTGACGCCAGCACCACTGACATAATGCGAAGTCGCACCCAGGATATTGCCTGCTGCATCACGTACGGACAGGGTATAGGTACCAGGTTCAGCAAAAGCCAGTGTCAATTTGCTGGCGTTGGCCAGCTTGCCGTTGGATTTCTTCTGGTTTTCCAGTCTTACCCAATCCCATGTTGCCGGGGCACTGACTGTGCTGACGGTATTGCCAGGTACCGGCAGGGCAGTTAGCGCAAAGTTCATGTTTTCACCAACGGCAGAGAAGGCGCGGTCTGCTTTCAGGCTATAAGTGCCAGCGCTACGCTCCACCAGTATTTCCTTGGTAGAACGTACGCGGTAAGCAGCGCCATCAGTTGCCAGCACCGACAAAATATAGCGGCTGGGTTCAGTTGCTGCTGGCAGTTTGAATTCAACGAAACCGTTGCTGTCGGTCGTAAATGTCGTTGTGCTCATCTGTACCGGGAACTGGCCTGCGTAACCCAGATCACCTTCAACAATAGTCAGGCGTTGGGCGCGTACAGTCAAGTCTGCCTTGGCATTGACGACAGGTTTGCCATCGGGATAGACCAGTTGCAGCTTGCCCTTGATTTCTTCATTGGTTTTGTAATCCTTTTTGCCGGGCATGACATTGATTTCAAAATGCGGCTTCTGGTATTCAGCCACACGGAAAGCAGCGCCATAACTATTGCCCTTGTAGCTGAAACGCAGTTCATAACCACCTGCCACGGCATTATCAGGCAACTGGAATACCGTATCACCACCAGACTGCGGTGTCATTTGCAGGGTCTGTGCTGCTACCGGAAAGCCATTCGCATCAAATACCTGCAATTTCAATTCACCTGCCGTGATGGCTGTGGATTCACGGGCAGACATAAAAGTACGGCCCAAAAATTTCACATATACAGTTTCACCAGGGCGGTACAGAGGGCGGTCAGTCACTGCGTACAGCTTGGTGTTATAGATTTCACTATCGTAGTAATAATTTTCTGCGACGAAGACGCCTCCTTTGCTGTCTTCACCATAGACATAAGTCTTCTCAGGTGCATCACGTTCAAAATTGACGATGCCGCTCGCATCTGTCGCGCCTGTACTCAGGATACCTGCGCCATCTGTCCACACTGTTTTTGCATCTGCCACAGCCTGGCTGGTGCGGCGGTCAGCCACCCAGACCAGCATTTGTTTGCTCGATACCTTGGTGACAGCGATAGAGTCAGACACAAATACCAGGGTCACAGCGCGATAGCTACCAACCATGGCTTCTACCAGATACAGCCCAGGTTCTTTTTTACCCAGTGGTATCAGTACATTACCTTTTGGCGAGGTGATGAATTCACTGCTGCTGCCATCCAGTTTGACGCCTTTAGGTGGCTGTATAGGCTGGGCGATATGCACAGGGTAACGGAAGCTATCAACCAAGGTATGCGCCTTCAGCGGCTGGTACAGCGGGTTCATTTGCTGCGGTGTGGGTGCTTTGACCAGCGGGTGCAGGCGTACTTCCGGTGCTTGCGAAGTCACGGCTTTTCTGGCATCCGATGAAAACAGCTTGCGCCACATGCGGCGTGAGGCATCCCACCAATTGTCCCAGGTACGCGCCAGCGCATCAGACACGCCTTTGCCTTTGTAATTGCCTTTGGCATCAATGCGGTGCAAATTCTTTTGCGCCTTCAAAAATTCCAGCGGGTCTTTGACCTTGTAGACGTAGACGTCAACACCACCGAGTTCGGAAATCTGCCCCATGTCCTGGGCTTCCAGCCGCACCATGGCAGTATCGCCAGAACCATAAGCTGCATCACTGAGCAGGAAGAAAGACGAGCCGCCACCGCCATCCTGCGCTATTGCAGGCATGAACAGTAACAAGGCACACAGTGCTGTCAATAAAGTGAAATAACGGGATTGTTTGAATGTAGCTTTCATTGGGCGCTTTCAGGCGGACAAGAAATTGAGGCGATACACGCCAGCAAAATTGGGATTATCTTGGGTAGGGTGCCAGCGCGTATCGCGCCAGGCTTGCAAGTCGCGCAACTTGACGGCGCGCAGACCATTGTCACTTGGTGTGACCGTGCCAGTGTGATAGGCGATGAAAGAGTTCATCCACACCATCAGATGCTGGGCATCGCCCTGATCGAAGAACAGCAGGTCGCCAGGGGCTGCCAGATTGCAGTCCTTACCGCGAAACCTGGCATTCTCCTGCACCATTTCTATGGCACTGACATAGGCCGAGAGAGTACCGTCAGCGAGGCGCCATTGGTGGCGCACTGATTGCGTACTTTGATCAAGATCGATTTCTGGCGGCAGGGCCGTGCCCAGCATGCCATTCGCACGCTTCCATTTTTCATCATGCTCGCGCAGGGACTCTGCCACCGCAAAACGCACGAGGCCTACGCAATCACGCTGCTGCCAGCGTGGTGTCGGGCCTGCAGTCAACTGGGCAGCAATGATGCGTGTCATCCAGGCGCGGCAACTGCGCGACTGGGCTGGTGTCAATGTTGGTGTGGCAGTGACGACAGGTGCAGTGCTTGTTCCAGTTTTATTAGCATTGCTTGCATTGGCAGCAGGCAATGGCACAACCGGCGACGTGACTTTGTTGGCCAGCGCCAGCCTGTGCCAGCCCAGCATCGTGCCGGCGGCGAGCATGCCAGTCAATACATGCCGGCGTTTCAATTGGATTTCTCCTTGCTGATCCATTCAACTTTTTGCCAGGCTTTGCCACTGGCCTGGGCCTTGCTCAGTTCCAGACGGATAGGAGGGTAAGTGGCCAGGGCCTTCATGCGGGCAGGGAGATGGGTTTTTGCCGCTTCGAGGAAATTGGCATCTTCAGGTTTTGCCAGGGCAGCGTAGATTTCTCGTTGCGCCATTTCCGACAAGGGGCGTGGTGTAATCAGACCCAAAGTGCTTTGCGCGCCAGATGTCTGGTCAGCCACGCTGGGGTTGCTGCGGGCGATGGTATCAACCACTTTTTCTACCAGGCCACCATCAGGTGAAAACACCACAAAGTCGCCGCTGGCGGCCAGCGTAGCCATGCTCTTGGTATTGCGCCACAGTTTCTGATCAGGCCTGGCTTTGGTCGTGCCTTTGCCTGGTGCTGCTTGTTCACCGCTGGCAATCGCCCAGCTCGCCATGGCTTGCAAGGTGGCATCGCGGTTGGCAGTGTTCAGTGGCAGTTTGGTGATGAATACTGGGGAATACAGATTCGATTCGCGATACCAGCAAGCCAGGCCAGGGCCGGACAGTGGTGCCAGTGCCTGATCTGGCAATTTGGGCTTGGCATCTGCTTGTTTCAAGACGGTATTGACCATGCTCCAGTCAATTGGCACGGTGATGCATGCGCTGGGGTTTGCCGGTGCCGCAGTCCACAGGGCAGGGTCAAGCAACTGTGCTGAAGAAGTTTTTTTGGAGTCCAGCCAGACCGAGGTTGACCAGTTGCCGCCGAAGTCAAAGCGCATGCCCTTGAAGCCGGATACAAAAGCGCCGTAACCCAGGGCCATGGTCGATGCACCTATCGCCATCGTATGTTTTGCTGTGCCAGCAGCCTGAGCTGGTGCAGGCGCAATATTGTCGAGATCAAATTGCACGGACAGCGCACCATCATGCTCCAGCCATTTGGCAACAGCTGCACGCGCTTCGGTTACGATGCTGTTACTGCCATCGAACAAGAGGCCAGGGTCAGACAATACGACCACTCGATCACCCTGGCTGATCAGCAACAGGGTACGACGCGGATTGATTTCCAGCGCCATGATCTGGGCCTTGCCATTGCTGGTACTGATATCGCCAGCCAGTTTGAGCTGGCCATCTTTCATTGCTACTTTGGCGGCTTCTTGCAAGGCTTTATTGAACAGACCCATGCGCATGACAACGGCATAGTGGCGCAAAGCACCTTTGCCATCGCGCCAGAATGCCACTTCTGCCGGTTCATTGAAAATGCTGGCATACAGCTTGTCTTGCCAATCCAGCTCATGCTCATAGGCAATGCGTTTGACCGCACCGTTCAAACCCAGACGGTCTTCATTTTGCTCATAGTAGAAGGCCAGATCTTCGGTCAGCACATCTTTGGCTATCGGCACTTGCAGCAAATCACGCGGCAGTCTGGATAGACTGCTGGTGCGTATCAAGGCATCCGGTTGTGAGATATCCACCATGAGGCGGGTGCCAACATAGTGGTAATCCTTCCAGTGCTTGCTCAACTGGTAGGCAACAGCAGCAGCGGCAACTGTAACAACAGTACCGGTGACGATCCAAATACGACGCATGAATTCTCCCTCAGGGGTATGGCTTTTTTATTGCACGGATACTATCCAAAGCAGGCTTGCAAGACAATCGTTTGCCGCTGCCTATTTGGTAATTTTCTGTAAGTGTGCTGGTCAAAACTTGAATTGGTAATTGTGTCACGTATAATAAAATAAATTTATTTTGTTGCAATAAATTTTTATCGTATTTAAGCTGGTATTTTTTTGCAGAGTAGTCTTCTTGAGTGGAAAATAAAAACTGTGAAATTGGCCGGTTACTTCCTTAGGGATAATTGCGCAATGCTTAGTCTTCTTGTGATCTGCGCGATAGCTTGTCGTGACTTTTAATTTGCCTATTCCTTTAATAACTGAGGATCAGGTCAGGCTTAAAAATATTTTCCCGCTTTGAAAAAAATGCCGGGTTGGGACGAATAACGATGATGCGCACGATATTTCATGCCAGCATAGGGCGCACATGATATTTAAATGCAAGCTGGCATTAAACTGTACAGGAGTGATCTATGAGTGACGGTTTCAATAAATTGGCTGAGATGCAGGAAGCTAATCTCGGTCTGGCTGCCAAGGTTATCAAGTTTGCCGGTTGGGGCATAGTTATACTAGGTGTGCCTTTATTGATTTTCCCGCCGGTAGGCTTAAGCTGTTTTGCTATGGGAGCCTTGCTAATCTGGGGATCGAAAAGAATGCAGTCCATGGGTAAAGTCGGGGCAGACGTTTTACGAGACATTGCTGCCAATCAAAGCAAGGCAAAAGATTCCTGAAGCAAATCCTGCCACACAGCCCGGATCAATGTCCGGGCTGATATTTTTATTTCCTTGCAGTAGCTCAGGCAGGCTTGGTTTCACTGACGATGCGCTCATGTTCTGCCGCCCAGGCAGCATCGATGGCACCGACTTTGACAAATGCAGGACGACTGCAGACACGTTCAATATAACTCATGACGACTGGGGATTCAGGCACCAGCTTGAACATGGTGCCCCAGCGCAAGGCATTACCCCAGAGTACATCCGCTGCCGTGAATTGCTCGCCCAATAAATACGGGCCTTTTTCCAGTTGCGCCTTGATGATGCCCAGCATGGTGTCAAAATCACCGTAGGGACACATGGATGGCGCTGCTGGCGGATGTTGTGCAAACTTGTCGACCAGTGCCGGCTCATAGCAGGCCGCATAGTACGCCATCCAGCGCAGATAGGGGCCGCGCAACTGGCTACCCAGTGCCGGTGTCAAACCAGCCTGAGGGAACAGATCTGCCAGGTATAAAAAGACTGCAACCTGCTCCGTGATCAGCTCACCGCGATGCTGTACCGCAGGGACTTTTCCCATGGGGTTGATAGCCAGGTAGGCGCTTTGTCTTTGCTCACCAGCCTTCATATTCAAGACATGCAATTGATAAGGCGCCCCCAATTCTTCCAGCAAGACCAGAGCACCAGTAGCGCGTGTTTGTGGGGAATAGAACAGGGTGATGTTGTCTGTATTGCTCATGATAAGACCTTTCATTTTTATCGCGGTGGCGGAATTGCCTGGCCGTTGATATAAGAATATGCCTCCATACCTGACATCTTTTGTCAGGTTGGTATAATATTTATTAATATTTAAGCTTAGTGCAAAAAACGAGAATTTTCCCAGCCATGCGCGCCAGCCGACTCATCTCCATCCTGACTATCCTGCAAGCACGCGGTTTTGCTACTGCACCTGAACTGGCTGATGAATGTGCGGTCAATCTGCGCACGATTTATCGTGATATTGATGCCATGAGTGAGGCCGGTATCCCCATTTATAGCGAACGTGGTTCAGGTGGTGGTTATCGCTTGCTGGATGGTTATCGCACGCAATTGAATGGCTTGTCGGCCAAGGAGGCTGAAGCGCTGTTCATGAGCGGGCTGGCGGGGGCTGCAACCGATATGGGGCTGGGTTCAGTCATGATGGCAGCACAAAACAAATTGCTGTCAGCCATGCCAGCTTCCTTGCGCGAAGGGGCGCAGCAAATGCGCTCACGCTTTCATCTTGATGCGCCTGCCTGGTTTGGACAGTCAGAGCAACCCCTGCATTTACCCAAGGTAGCAGATGCAGTTTGGGAACAAAAGCGCATACAGATACGCTACCAGAGCTGGAAAGGTGTCAAGGAGCGTATCGTTGAACCACTGGGTCTGGTCATGAAGAGCGGATCCTGGTATCTGGTGGGGCAGGTGGACGACAACCCACGTACGTACAGAATCTCACGCATGCTGGAACTATCCGTTCTCGAACAGCGCTTTGAGAGACCGGCGCCCTTCGATCTGGCAGCCTACTGGCGTAAATCTACCCAGCGTCTGGAGCAGGACATGCACAGGAATATGGCAACCGTGCGCCTGTCACCAAGAGGGGTGAAATTCAGGGAGCACTTTCTGTCTCCCTATGTTTTTTCTGAAATGCAATTGGCCAGTGAACTTGACGAGGACGGCTGGTGCAGGGCGACCATGCCTGTCGGTTCCCTGATGATGGCTTGTGCCGAGATCTTGCGTTTTGGCGAAGATGCTGAAGTGCTTGAGCCGCCCGAGTTGCTAAGCAAGGTGAGGGAGCACGTCGCGAAAATGGCGGCGATCTATAGCAAGGCGGTTAGTCAGTCCTTATAAATCCAGAACAGACAAAAAAAGCCCACAACCGTTGCCAGTTGTGGGCGAACACCTTTGGAGAGGAATACCTTAAGCCCTGGAGAGTAAACCTCGCTCTCCTAAGGCAAAAAAATGAAAAAATCAAATCGAGAATTAATTATATACATTTTATCGATAAAATGTCGATAAAATGATTTTGTTGTGGCTTTTATGGGATTCTCTTCATGCGTTTGCTTGAAGGTGATGCTGGTGGGAAAGTTTAAAGCTCGTTGAACTTGCCGTTTTTTATGCTAATGGTCATCGGGTCAACGATCAGTCTTTTCAATCAGTATTACTGATGCCGCATGCAATTGCTGACCAGGGGCATAAGGTTCAGGAGTTATGGCTAGAGACTCAGTTTTTTAATCCGCTGTCATCGAGTAGCACAGTTGTCAGTTATTCAGAGGGTAAGTGATATGAGGGTTTTAAGAATATGTAGAACTCATTCTTATTTTGGAATGAGTTCTAATAAATGAGTGTGAGCAAATGAATTCAAAGAAATGAATTCAAATAAATGGCTTTAAATAATTGCGTCAGACAATTCAATCTGGCTCAAGCTGTGAAATTTGCAGTAATTTATTTATGCGCGGCAAAAGCCAGCAGGTCAGCCATGGAGCCCGCAAAGATATCGGTATCTACACTTCCTGTAATGCCAGCTACGCTACCAGATTCTGAATTTTGCCAGAATGTCCATTTACTCCAGCCAGTCGGTATGGTTGGCTGTGACGCACCATACTGTGCAATCCACAGCGCATATCTGGAAAAGCTATTGTTCATGTTCTGGTTCCAGAAAGACGGGCCGGTATAAATCATCGGCGTACGGCCCAATGCCTGTTCTACTGTGTTGAGCCATATTTGTACATTGGCGGCCAGCGTCGCAGTACCAAAATTACCTTTGTTGATCTCAATATCAATAACCGGGGGCAAGTCACCAACTGCAAGGCTGCCTACTGCCTTGATGAAATTATTCGCCTGGGTCACCGGGTCGTCGTTGCTTTCATAAAAGTGATAAGCCCCACGCAATAATCCTGCTGCCTTCATGCCTGCCCAATTGGTCTTGAACTGAGGGTCAGTATAGGTATTACCATCTGTGGCCTTGGCAAAGGCAAAGCCTATTCCGGCATTTTTGACTGAAGCCCAGTTGACTGCGCCCTGATAATGGGACACATCAATTCCTTGCACGGTGGTGTTGGTCGCCATACTTTTCTCCACTGATAAATTCTAGATGAAATAGCTAGGCAATAAGATAACAGGAATATTGTGATTTATGTAAAAACAAGCTATTTTTCATAGCTGCCCTGTGATCTTTGTCTTGAATGTGCTGTTCTTGCTGCCTAGACTTATCAGAACCTGCTTCCGATCTTAAGCACGAGCGTGATCGGGGCTCATGTGCCGCGCAAAATGCTCATGTACTTAAGTACATTCCGCTTTTTGTGCTGCGTTTTTGTTACCCCGACCCCGCTGACGCACGCTCGCTACAGATCGCAAACAGATTCTCAGAGAAAATGTACAAGAAGAGTTTCCATTAAAGATGAGGGACCAGATCATGAAAGCCTTATTGCTCATGTTGTTTGCTCTGGGCTTGCCAGCATCTGCAGCAGATATTATCGAAGTCAGCATTTATGCTGATGAATCCTATCCGCCATACTCATACAAGGAGAATGGTGAAGCCAAGGGCATTTATCCTGCCATCTTCAGTAAAGCTTTTGAACGCATGCCAGCTTATAAGGTGCAAATCAAGCCAGTGTCCTGGAAGCGCGGGCTCATGCTGATGGAAACCGGCCAGGGGCTGGCCTTGTTTCCGCCCTATAACCGCCCTCTGGAACGTCCTTATATTACTAATTCTGAACCCGTCCTGACTGAGCAGGTAGTGGCTTTTTGCAGTGAAAATTCCATGAAAGGCAGAAAGCATCCGGCAGCATGGCCAGATGATTTTCACGGTTTGAAAGTTGGCGTCAACGCGGGATTTAATATTGGTGGCGACAAATATAAAAAAGCCGTCAAGGATGGCAAGATGTTTGAAGACCAGGCCCCCAGTAATCGCTCCAATATACTCAAACTTTTACTCGGTCGCATAGACTGTTATGTCAATGACCGCCTGTCCATTTTATGGGAGATGGAACGCATCAAGGCCGATGGCGTGTATGCCGATACCAGCCAGACCATCGTCGAAGCAGCGGTCATCAATCAGGAACTGGCTTATTTGGGATACACCAGTCGTGACAATGGACGTTATCCCTATAAGGCTGATTTTTCCCGTGCACTGAACCAGATTTTGACCGATATGAAAAAATCAGGAGAGATACAGAAAATAGTGGAGGAGGTGCTGAGCAAATAATAGCGACAGGATTTTTCTGCCTGGTTAAAGGCGGAGTAAAAACGAGGTGCTTGAGGCTTGAACATCCCGTGACTCTGTGGAACTATATGGCATGCATGACGAGCAAGACCGCCATGCATCGCCACCTTTTCAATAACCATAGAATAGCTATACATGAACATACACCTGTCCCTCATGCCCATCCTTGCACTCGTTGCAGGCATCTGTATACTGATCAAGCCCAAACTGGTCAGCTTCATCGTGGCACTGTATCTGATTGCCATTGGCCTGATAGGCATTTTGGGCCTGGGGCGTTTTGGTTTGCATTTGTAAGTAACGACTGTCATATTTGAACAGAATTCGCAACCTGATCAGGCAAAGGCAGACGACACAAAGGATACTCAAGATGACAGTTGCATCGATTTATCCACTCGAAGGCGCTTGTGATTGCGGTCAACTGCGCTATCGCATGCTTACTGCACCACTGATCGTGCATTGCTGCCATTGCCGCTGGTGCCAGCGCGAAAGTGGTACTGCCTTTGCCCTGAACGCAGTGATAGAAGCTGACCGCATACAAAATCTTGGGGGCGAGCCAGAAATGGTGGATACGCCATCAGCAAGCGGCAAGGGCCAGCTATTTGCCCGTTGCCCGACATGCCGCGTCGCTATCTGGAGTAATTATGCTGGTGCCGGCCCGCTACTGCGTTTCGTAAGGGTAGGGACACTGGATCAGCCAGATTATTTGCCTCCAGACATTCATATTTATACTGAATCAAAACAGCCCTGGGTCAATCTGGCCGGAGGGGTGCCTGTGATGGCTCAATACTATGACAGAGACTTATATTGGTCCGCAGCCAGTCTTGAGCGAAGAGCAGTATTATTGCCGCAAATTGAGGCTTACCAGGCCAGGAAAATCTTAGAGGCTGGTTAGTACCGTTACTGCCAGGGGCAATTTGATTGGTGGCAGGCTATTCCCAGTAATTGCATTGATACCCTTGCCTGTCAAAGGCAATTTTAAAAGCGATCATACAGATGCACTGTTTGCTGTCGCTGTAATGACGAATGTCAATAGTGCCAAGCCTATTGGATGTGCGGACTGCAGACTTGCGGGAGATTGAAAATCTTGCAGAGCAGCCTGGCTTGCGCACCGTCGCAAGCACCAGGCTGCTTGATTATTTTTGTACCTTGATCAGAGCTGATCTTAAACTACGCACCAGGCACAGCGATAGATCGGTTTATGGAACAGGGTACAAGAATCTTGGTTGCCATTCTGGCATTCCTCATACCAGGCAATGCAAGCCTCACATGGGATCAGGGCAGATGCACTGCCTGCGAAACCGAAAGAAATACCAACGCCAACAAAAAATGTAAACAATGCTTTTTTCATTTTGCTCATTACTGACTCCTAAGGTTGTTTGAAAGTCAAATGCCGTGGTATTGAGAGTAATCTCAATCCATTGATATTATTTAAACGATGTCATCAAGTCAATATGTATTTATTGAATATACTTATTTAATATTTATATTGACAATGTTTGCTTGGGCGGAATATCGTTCACTACTATTTGCGATGAAATCTGGCCTGCATTTCAGCCAGTATTTCAGCTCATATTTGTTTGCTTGTTATTGAAACTCCTCATTAAAACTTGTTAGTGACACTCATGCTGCAAAGTAGTTGACCAATCGATGAAAGATGGAAAAATGCTAAAACAGAGAATGAAATCAATAGCCTCTTATATTTTGATACTTGCTGCCGGTTTGGCTGTAGGGCTGGCTGCGGCGAACGTCCCACGCTGGCTGACTCCCGCTTATATCGAGGGTGACTACAGCACTTATTTCCCTGACGCCAAAACGAAAGTTGTGCTGTATGCAACGGCAACTTGCCCATATTGCGCCAAGACTCAGGAATACCTGAAAGCAAAAAATATCGCTTTCTTGAAAATGGACATTAACGAATCTGAAAAAGCCAGACAAGATTTCAAGCAACTGAAGGGCGAAATGGTGCCCATGATTTTGGTCGGTAACCGTCAGATTCGTGGTTTCAATCCTGAGGTGCTGGATTCAGCTCTGGAAAAAATTCATTGATGCTTTAAAGGGCATGAGCGCGGCGGGGTGAGCATTGCCGCCCGCCACCCCGCTGCATATAGATAGCTGTTAGCAAGCCATTCGCTAGCTGGTTGAATCCTGGGCTTAGCTCATGCGCACCCAATCCATGATCCAGTTGTCTTCCCAGGTTTTTCCACCATCGCGGGAGGCTGCCTGTTGCCAGCGGCAAGTCGTGGCCGAGATATTGTCCCAGATGCCGCGCACTTTAATGGGTTTGCCTTCCTCTTCTTCGTCTGAAACAAATAAGCCGACACCATTCTCAAAACCGCCGATGACACCGGGCGGCGTAAGCACGCCTGCGCGCCCATTTACCCAAAAGTCTGACCATTGTTTGTTTTTAACATCCAGCATGCGCAAGCCCATCCCGCTGAAGTTACGTGCCGGTATACGCAGTTCTTCAACGCTGACGACACCGCCCAGTATGCTCCAGCAAGTGGCTTCGCCTTCAAATACATCCCATTCTTTGGTAGCACGGTTTTTCAAACGCCTGTGACCGATCTTCCATGAGCCGCTGAGAAAATCAAACTCTCCCGGCTTGCCATTGTGCTGTTTCTTGTCCATAGGTTTTTTGCTTTCTGTTGCGGCTGCCGCTTCATTGGCAGCTAATTGACTGACTGCGATACCTGCTGCGGTTTGCAGCAAGATTCTTCTTTGCGGATCGTGGCTTGTTGCGCTCATGGCGTATCTCCTTGATTGAGCTTGTGAATTGAGCTTGTTCTGAAAAGCGTAGCCATGATAGGCTGCAATTCATGACAAAGAATGTCAGGAATTATTCAAGGGTTATCAATTATGCGTGCCAGTCGTTTGCTTTCCATCCTGATCTTGCTGCAATTGCGCGGCAGAGTGGCTGCCGAAGCACTGGCGGCAGAGTTTGAAGTCTCAGTACGTACGATCTATCGTGATATCGATGAACTTAGCGCCGCTGGCATACCGGTACAAAGTGACCGTGGACCACATGGCGGTTTTCAGCTGATGGTAGGTTATCGCAGCCAGTTTACCGGCCTGGAAAATGACGAAGCAGAAGCCCTGTTCATGATAGGCCTGCCAGGGCCTGCGATTGCGCTGGGCTTGGGAAATGCTGCCACGCGTGCCAGCCGCAAGCTCATGGCATCATTGCCGCCCAGTTTGCGCGAAGGCTCGCGCCGCATCGCTGATTGTTTTCACCTCGATACCAATGACTGGTACCGCAGTGAACAAAGCGCCATTGAGTTACCGCGCATTGCCCGCGCCGTATTGGCGCAGCAGAAATTGCAGACCAGTTATGAAAGCTGGTCTGGCTTGCGTCAATGGCAAATGGAACCCTTGGGTCTGGTTCTCAAGGCAGGTGCCTGGTACTTGGTGGCGAATAGCCAGAGCCGTGCCAGTAGCCCTAAAAAAATCCGCATCTTCAAAGTTGTGCATATCACCGACATGCAAGTGCAGGATGAAAATTTTGACAGACCTGATGACTTTGACTTGCCAGATTTCTGGAATGAAGCGACAGCAAGGTTTGAAGCGGAACTGAGATCAAACAATGCACATCTGCGTGTGTCAGCTACGGGCCTGGACAGGATAGCCAAGCTGGGGGTCTTTGCTGCGCAAGCGGTAGAGAATCAGCGTGATACTTCAATTACTCCAGAATCAGATGCGCCCTGGCAAACCATCAATTTGCCCATAGAAACCATAGAACATGCGGCGCAAATGCTATTGGGAATAGGGCCGGAGCTGGAAGTTATCGCGCCGCTGGCACTACGCCAGCGTTTGCGGGAATTAGCCTGGCAGTGCTATCAATTAAATGGTGATGCAGCTTGCCAGGAGTAACTGACAGAAGCAGGCTGTAGATATCAATGCCTGCTAGCTTAGCTTAAATAAAATGGCAAACGTAATCCAGCGTCTCAATAGTTTCAATATCAAAAGTTGAATTGGCCGGTACATTGAATTGCTGGCCAGCTTCGTAGGTATTCCATTCAGTTTCGCCTTTAAGGCGGATGCGGCATTTGCCCGCATTCAGTTCCATGATCTCGGCTGCAGCAGTATTGAACACCAGGCTGGACGGGAAGATGACGCCTATGGTTTTTTTGCTGCCATCGGCAAACAAAACCGTGTGGGATACGCATTTGCCATCGAAATACAGATTGGCTTTTTTAACGACGCTGACTTGATCAAATTGGGTAGACATTTTTTAGATTCCAAGAAAAAACGACCCGCGCAAATCAATGGACGGGTCGTTGGGGATAATAAACTCTGGTGATTACTGACCGCGTTTTGCGCGGGCATTGGCTGCAATACGCATGCGCAATGCATTCAGTTTGATGAAGCCACCAGCGTCGGCCTGGTTGTAGGCGCCGCCATCTTCATCAAAGGTTGCGATGTTCATGTCGAACAGTGAATCGGTTTTGGAATCGCGCGATACCGTGATGACATTGCCCTTGTACAGCTTCAGGCGTACCCAGCCATTGACTGTGTGTTGGGTATGGTCAATCAGGGTTTGCAGCGCGACGCGCTCTGGTGCCCACCAGTAGCCGTTATAAATCAGGCTGGCGTAACGTGGCATCAGGTCATCTTTCAGATGGGCGACTTCACGGTCCAGGGTGATGGATTCAATGGCGCGGTGGGCACGCAGCATGATGGTGCCGCCCGGCGTTTCATAGCAGCCGCGGGATTTCATGCCGACATAACGGTTTTCAACCAGGTCCAGACGGCCTATGCCGTGCTTGCCACCGAGGCGGTTTAATTCTGTCAGCACGGTTGCTGGCGACATGCGTACACCATTCAGGGCGACGATGTCACCGCGCTCAAATTCTACATCCAGGTATTCTGGCTGGTCTGGTGCGGCTTCAGGGCTGACAGTCCAGCGCCACATGGATTCTTCGGCTTCTGCACTTGGGTTTTCCAGGTGGCGACCTTCAAAGCTGATGTGCAACAGGTTGGCATCCATGGAGTAGGGCGCGCCACCATTTTTATGCTTCTGGTCGATTTCTATGCCTGCATCTTCAGCATATTTCATCAGTTTTTCACGGGACAGCAAATCCCATTCGCGCCACGGGGCAATGATCTTGATGCCTGGCATCAGCGCATAGGCGCCCAGCTCGAAACGCACCTGGTCGTTACCCTTGCCAGTCGCGCCGTGGGAAATGGTGTCCGCACCAGTTTCTTTGGCGATTTCGATGAGGCGTTTGGCGATCAATGGACGGGCGATGGAGGTACCCAGCAGGTATTCACCTTCATATACCGTATTGGCGCGGAACATAGGGAAAACGAAGTCGCGCACGAATTCTTCGCGCACATCATCGATAAAAATATTTTCAGGCTTGATACCAAACTTGATGGCTTTGGCGCGTGCCGGTTCCAGCTCTTCACCCTGGCCCAGATCGGCAGTGAAAGTGACGATTTCGCACTGATAATTATCTTGCAGCCATTTCAAAATGACTGAGGTATCCAGACCGCCTGAATAGGCAAGGACGACTTTTTTAGTATCGCTCATGATGTGCTTTCAAAAATAAATAATAAGGGAAGACCGAAAAGATCACCACAGATGCAAGAGGAAGGAGAAGATTCTGGTAGGAATCTTCCGTTTCGCATTCGAATGGCATGCCATTCGAATGCACTGCTACATCACAGAGAAAAGTATGAGGAAAAACATCATAATTTTCAGCCTCTTTACTTCGATGGTAGAGATTTATTTGATCTTGCCTTTCCAATACAAATACGATTTAGCAGAGACAACAATTCATACGCACAGGTTTAACTGATTAAAGAGTAATCGTCTTTCAACAAGATTTTCTCTGGTTTTTCCTCTGTGTCTCTGTGCTGAGAGGTCTTTTCCAAAAATTTACCGCATCAGCGGATTTCACCAACTACCAAATATTCGAGCAAGGCTTTTTGCACGTGCAGGCGGTTTTCGGCTTCGTCCCAAACTACTGATTGCGGGCCATCTATCACACCGGCAGATACTTCTTCGCCACGGTGCGCGGGCAGGCAGTGCATGAACAGGGCGTCAGGATGGGCGCGTGCCATCTTGGCTTCATCGACTATCCAGCCATCAAAGGCTTTCAGGCGAGCCTGGTTTTCATCTTCGTAACCCATGCTCGTCCAGACATCAGTATTGACGAGATCAACACCTGCGCAGGCGTCAGATGGGCTGTCAAATACCGTGTATTGCGATTTATCTGCCGTCACCTGAGACATGTCCATGTCATAGCCCTTGGGCGTGGAGATATGCAGATGGAAATTGAATACCTGAGCTGCCTGCAACCAGGAGTACAACATATTGTTGGCGTCACCTATCCAGGCCACTTTTTTACCCGTGATGGAACCACGGTGCTCTATATAAGTAAATACATCGGCCAGTACCTGGCAGGGGTGATGCTGATTGGTCAGGCCATTGATGACGGGCACGCGCGAGTTTGCAGCAAAGCGCTCTATCATTTCCTGCTCAAAGGTGCGAATCATGATGATGTCACACATGCGTGACATGACCTGGCCTGCGTCTTCTACCGGCTCGCCACGGCCCAATTGGCTGTCGCGGGTATTGAGGTAAATCGCAGCGCCGCCCAATTGATGCATGCCTGCTTCAAATGACAATCGGGTACGGGTGGAATTTTTTTCGAACACCATGACCAGAGTTCTATCCAGTAACGGGTGATAGGTCTGATAAGCCTTGAAGCGCTGTTTGATAATGCGGGCACGCTGCATCACGTATTCAAACTCGGACAGGGAGAAATCGGAAAACTGCAGGAAATGTTTGATAGCCATAAATAAAACGGGCAGCAAGTTAAGCTTGCCGCCGCTTGTCATAACTGCTTAATTATAAGGGATTAATCGGGGCTTCCCATATTAAATTCTGGGAGCAGGCAGGTTTGACCCTTTTTACTTGGGATTTGCCTGCCAATGAAGCTGCCGGACTTCTAATTATTGCCCAGCCTAAGCTTAGCATTATTTGTGTCAGTTTGGACGTGCCGGACTTTTAATTGTCGGGATATTGCAATTTATTCAAAGTTTCCCTGAGAAAATTGCATTTGTGAACTTTCGTCAACTAGCTGGAATTTCATATTGGTTTGTTTAAACTAGATTTCATTGCTGTATTTGCATAAATATGAGTGATAAGCGCCGAGGTTGGGCGACATTCGCAGTAAATTGTAAGCAAATGCAACCAAGTGTTAATAAATGCAAAATCCAAAACTGGAATTCGCCAGTGTGTCGGTTTAAAAGATGACATGCAAAAAAGCGAATATTTTTAAAATGAATTTGTAAGGTGAACAAAATATGAGCGCACTGCTAGCCGGACTGACCGTCCTGATTATTGGCGATAGTCACATGTCCACTCCAGACTACCTGATTACTACATTGCATGACGACTTGATGAGCAAGGGTGCTGTGGTGTATTCCTTTGGTGCCTGCGGTGTTGCAGCTGGTGACTGGATGGTGAAGAGTCAATCACCTTGCGGTGGTGCTACACGCTTCAAGGATGGTCCGGTAGAAGTAAAAACTGGTCAGGATGCCATGACCCGTCCTTTCAATGAACTGGTGAAAACCTACAAACCTAATCTGGTTGTGGTGGTCAATGGCGACACCATGGCTTCGTATGCTGCGCCTGAATTACCCAAGACCTGGATCTGGCAGCAAGTGTCGCGCCTGACCAAAGGTGTCAAAAACAATGCAGTAGGCTGCGTATGGGTCGGCCCGGCATGGGGTACTGAAGGCGGCAAGTTCAACAAGACCTTTGCCCGCGCAAAAGAAATGTCAGGTTATTTGTCCGAGATCGTCGCTCCCTGTACATATATTGATTCCCTGACCATGTCCAAACCGGGTGAATGGGCATCGTCTGATGGCCAGCATTTTGATCTGGCTGGTTACAAAGCCTGGGGCGCTGCAATTGGCAATGCCATCTCTTCTCCTGCGGTTTTGCAAAACATTAAAAAATAATTACGGACTCTGACCACTCATGAAAAAGCTTATCTTTGCTTGCCTGACTTCAGCCTTGACTCTGGCAGCGCATGCTGACAACCCTTTGTATGAAACCGGGCCTGCCCAGGATTCATCCTTTGTCAGGTTCCTCAATGCGAGCGAAGATAAAGCCAGTGTGGTCAATGGAGCAGCCAAAGTGGCTTTGGCTGCTCAGGGTGATGGCAGGGTTTCCCGTTTTTATCCAGTCAAGGCAGGTGCCAAACTGGCTGCCAATGTGCAAGTCGGCAGCGCAAAAACAGCGGTGGAAGTTGTCGCCAAACCAGGCGAATTTGTCACTATCGCCATTGTCAGTAGCGGCACCGGCATAGCAACAGTGGTAGTCAAAGACTCGCCTACGGATTTCAATGCCAGTAAAGCCTCTGTTGCCTTGCTCAATCTGGACAGCACTTGCAGTGCCGCCGGTTTGAATGTGGCAGAAAAAAATACAGCAATACTGGAAGCTGTTAAACCAGCCAGTCTTCAGCGTCGCCTGGTTAACCCCATCAGCCTGAAAACTCAGGCGATATGCGATGCCAGGGATGCTGGCAAAACTGTGGACCTGGGTCAGCTACAACCAGGTGAACGTTATAGCGTGGTTCTCATGCCTGGCAAAAAAGCGCGCCAGACTTTCTTTGTACGCGACAGTACGTCCTGATCTGAATACGGGTTCTGGCTATGGTATTTGCGTCTTTGGAGTTCCTTACACTCTTCCTCCCTTTATTTTTTGCGCTTTATCTCGTCACGCCCCAGCGTTTTCGTAACCATACTTTATTGGTCGGCAGCTGGCTGTTTTATGCATGGTGGACTCCCAAGTTCTTATTGCTGATCATTGCTTTGACGGTGCTTGCATGGGGCGCAGCAATACTGATAGACAAAAGCCAGAACGAACAACGCAAAACCCGTTTGATGGTGATTGCCATCGTCCTTAATCTGTCTTCGCTGGTGTGGTACAAATACACCAATATGCTGGTGTATTCGCTCAATACCATCCTGACTGGCCGCGACATGCCCACCATACCGTGGGAAAACCTGATGCTGCCGATAGGCTTGTCCTTCACGGTCTTGCATGCGATTTCTTATATTGTCGATGTGCGCCGCAAAACTGTCGATGCGCAATACAGCATCATTTCTTTCAGTGCCTATATGGCCATGTTCCCGCATTTGATCGCTGGCCCGATTGTACGCTACAAGGTCATCGACACCGAATTGCGTGAACGTGTTTTTTCCATCGACAAGTTTGCTGCCGGTGTGCGCCGTTTCATGGTTGGCTTCTCAATGAAGGTCCTGATTGCCGACACTTTGTCACCCATCGTCACCCTGGGATTTGGTTTGCATAATCCCAGTTTGATCGATGCCTGGACTGCTTGTGCCGCCTATACCCTGCAACTGTATTTTGACTTTGCCGGTTATAGCGCCATGGCCATAGGTCTGGGCTTGATGCTGGGTTTTGACTTCCAGGAAAATTTCAATAATCCTTACCTGGCCGTATCGATACAGGATTTCTGGCGGCGCTGGCACATGACTTTATCGTCATGGCTGCGTGATTACCTGTACATCAGCCTGGGTGGTAATCGTGGTGGCCCAGCCCGCACTTACATCAATCTTTTGCTGACCATGGCCATAGGTGGCCTCTGGCACGGCGGCGAGAACTGGAACTACCTGATCTGGGGCATTATCCAGGGCACGGCCCTTTGCTGCGACCGTGCGGTTACCCAGCGTGGTTTGTCCATGCCTGATTACTTGTCGCGGACCTTGACCTTGTTTGTCGTCATGCTGGCATGGACAGTGTTCCGTGCAGAGAGTTTTGCCACTGCCACTGATATCTGGGCTGGTCAGTTTGGCTTGCATGGTGTTGCCATGGGCGACGCGATTGCCCAGGCGTTGCGCCCCAGCATTCTCCTGACCTTTGTGCTTGGCCTGATCTGCGTTGTCTATCCCGCTACCAAAATAGGTAAGCAGGGCGGCCTGGGTTTTGCTGGCTGGAGCATGACCTGGCCAGTGCTGACTTTTGCTTACGCCGTCGTGGTTCTGGCCGGGCAAAAAGCGATTCCCTTCCTGTATTTCCAGTTTTAGGAGATCATCATGAGTGAGTGTTTTAGTTTTGATCCCAAAAAAGCAGGCTGGACACGCTTTATCCCTGTCGCTGCTTTTAGCGTCATCATGTTGGGTGGTTTTGCCGTTACCCAGACGTCGTTACGCGATGTGCCAGAAGAAAAATGGGAGGGCATGGGTAAGATTAGCCGACTACTGGATGGTGAGGCAACACGGCAGTTTTCAACCCAGTTGAATGAGCACTTCCTGTTAAGCAAACCGTTTGCAAAAATTGAGCGTGGCGTGACGTGGACTATAGCTGGTGACACCGGTGCTTCTGTACGTCGTGGCTGCGACGGTTGGTTGTTCCTGTCAGATGAACTGACACCTTATGCACATGCTGCAGAGAATGCCGCCGCCAGGGCCAGGATTATCACCCAGACTGCTACTGACCTGCAAATTCGCGGCATCAAACTGGTGGTTGCCGTAGTACCTGATAAAACCCGTATCGAAGAAGATCATCTGTGCGGCTTGCACCGCCCTGCAGGATTTGCCGATCGTTTGAATGACTGGGTCAGCACACTGGCAAATAATAAAGTCGAAGTGCTGAACTTTGCACCGGCGCTGTCAGCCTTGACGGGCGAGCGTTATTATCGCAGTGATTCTCACTGGAACGAGCGCGGTGCCAACGTCGCAGCGACGACCCTGGCAGATCGCCTGCAATCTTTGAAGTTGGTCGAGAGACCGGCAGTAGCACCTGACCCCAGAGCCATACAAAGCAATACGACCGAGCGTTCTGGTGACTTGATGCGTGTCTCCAATCTTGAAGGCTTGCCTGCATGGATGCGCCCTGCCACAGAAGTCACCCAGGTCAGCAAGGTTGCCCCCGTAGCAGTCGCCAGTGATGATTTGTTTGGTGATGCAGGCTTGCCAACCGTGGCATTGGTTGGCACATCGTTCAGCCGCGCAGCGAATTTCGTTCCTTTCCTGAGCCAGCATCTCGGTGCTCCGGTCGCTAATCTGGCCAAGGATGGTGGTGATTTTGATGGCGCAGCTTACGCTTATCTGAACAGTAAAGAATTCAAAACCCAACCACCTAAAGTCGTGGTTTGGGAAGTGCCAGAACGCATGCTGCAAAAAACGTTGACGGCATCAGAAAAAAAATGGCTGGAGACTTTTAAGTCATAATCCCGATTTGCCTGTGATTTCAGCCATGCTAAATTCACGTCAGCAGTTGAGCATGTTTGTACCTGTGCAAGCCGCTATAGCGTTGAAACAAGTGCGGCGGCTAGTCGATCCTTTGCAGAGCAGTCTTATCCCGGCACACATAACTTTATGCCGCGAAGAAGAACTGAGGGATTTACCTGCGATCAGGAGCAGGCTGCAAAACATACACATGCCTGCCATATCCCTGAGTTTTGCTCCCGCAGAAGTATTCTATGAACACGGCCTGATCATGCATTGCATAGCCGGAGAGGACGCATTTCTTCATCTGCGTGAACTTGTGCTGGACTCAAAAAACATCAAGTCACAGCGCCCGCACCTGACTCTGGCCCACCC
Organism: Undibacterium sp. GW821-FHT07F11; assembly: GCF_059418665.1. Lineage (NCBI taxonomy): Bacteria > Pseudomonadati > Pseudomonadota > Betaproteobacteria > Burkholderiales > Oxalobacteraceae > Undibacterium > Undibacterium sp. GW821-FHT07F11. The sequence goes on along the minus strand of NZ_JBWKQH010000009.1, from coordinate 162,019 downwards.
CAGAAACCCAAAGGCTTCAGTTACAGCCAGCCTGTCCACACCATTGCAGTTTGTTTTTCCCAGCATTTGTCTTATAGCGCAAAATGGCAATCATCCCTGGAGAGTTCTGGAGACTTATGCATTGAAGGGAGGAGTTTAGATGCGTGCCAGGAGCAGGCACTTTAATACAGCCACTTCTTCACCAGCTCATGCCCATGGCGCTGGGCAAGAAGGTCAAGACCTGCTTCTTCATCCTCATGTATTTCTGCAAGGCAGCGTATCATCAGCACATCGAGGTATTCTTCCACTGAAGTGAAGAAGGGGTTGAGTATGCTGCCATCATCGTGGTCAAAATAAAAGACTTCACCGCTGTCACGGAGAAAGCAAAACATATTGCCGTTACCCAGGTAGTCACCAAAGACTACCATGTCTTCAAACAGCTCCAGCACTTGCTCATCTTCGTGTTCCAGCATATCAACGATGCCCGGATATGCTTTCAGTAAAGGCTGGATAGGGGTGTCACTATCCGGGCTGATACTGCATAACTTTTCTGCCAGCGACAAGGCACCAAATTCACGGTGGTAAGCTTTTAGCGCGGGTGGTAGTTGGCAAGACAAGCGCTGCTCCAGATCAAGCACTTCAAATTCACTGACCGGGGCAAATTTGGCCTGGCTCACATGCCCTTCCCACAGTGCCGCGTAAGCGGTGATGACAGCTCGGTACCAGTCTGTACGGCTGGATGCCGAGTCCAGTACTGGCCAGCACAACTCCGGACAACCAGCTGGTGGCCAGATGTCTGCCGGTGAGTTCTCTTGCATAGTCAATTGCACACCCTCTTGTCAGATGCAGTAAGTACTTTGGCCTGGCTAATCAGTAATTGATATATGGGATAGGGCCAGTGCTCAAACAATTTCAGTTTGCCACGTACAGGGCAGCTTGATGTCGCAAAAAGTTTGCCGGAGTCTATTCGCATAAATTCCATCTTGAACTTGATGTCTTCAGCAAAAGGGTTTTCTACTTCCAGCATCATGTCTTTTTGTTTTTTCATCTGCGCGAATTTGAATACCAGCGTACGCTCCGGGTGTTTATTGCTGCTGACTGCCTGTTCCAGCTTGACGGTACCATTGACTATGTTGGCTTCGATGAATATGGATTCACCTGGATAAACGGTGACAAACTCATTTTCCAACAGAACAGGGAGCGGAGTCTCAGGCTCATTTTCATATTGATGCGTAGCATCAATATACAGTTTGAAGTTTGGTTTGCGACATAAAGTCTGTTTGCAAACTTCTTCCAGGCTCAAAGGAGCGACAGGTGCTTGTGCATGAGAGGTTTGCATAACCAGGCAAGACAGCAGGCTTGCCAGTCCATATTTGAAAAATTTCATTTGCCTTAATAGCCTATGGTTTGCTTGGACTCATGCACCAGTTGTTCAAACATATCATGCCGCATGGTAGAAATCTCCCCGTCCTTAACGGCTGCCAGAATTGCACAGCCAGGCTCAGTATGATGGTGGCAATTATAGAATTTGCATTTGCCCAGATGTGGCAAAAATTCAGGAAAGGCGCGTTCCAGCATACCTTCGCTGAGGTGATGCAAGCCAAATTCCTGGAAACCTGGTGAGTCGATCACATAGGAGTTCTCATCCATGTGATACAAGCGGGTGAAGGTGGTCGTGTGTTTTCCGGTGTCCAGCGCCGCCGAGATTTCGCGCGTCGCGATTTCTGCATCGGGAATCAGCAAATTGATCAGTGAAGACTTGCCCATACCAGACTGGCCGATGAGGATAGTGCTTTGGCCCTGCATCAGATTGTGCATGAGCTGGCGGGTACCTTCCGGGTCGGTCCTGACAGATACTTCATGTACCGGGTAGCCCAGCTTTGCATACAGGCCAACGCGCTCTCTTGCCTTGGGCAGGGAAGCAGTGACATCGACCTTGTTCAGGATCAGGTGCGGTTTGATGCCGGACGATTCCGCCGCCACCAGGGCGCGTGATACCAGGTCATCGGTAAAGCTGGGTTCAGTAGCAACGACAATCAGCAATTGCGTCAGGTTCGCTGCCAGCATCTTGGATTTGTACTGGTCAGAGCGATACAGCAAAGTCTTGCGCGTGGTGATAGCTTCTATCACGCCCTGGTTTTTGGATGTCAGTGCATATTCAACAATGTCGCCAACCGAGACATCGCTTTTCTTGCCACGGGTGACGCAATGGAGTTTGATCTGCTCACCGTCAATTTCTGCCTGTACCAGGTAATGGCGGCCATGGGCGGCAATGACTAAAGCCTGTGAACGCGCCATCAGGAAAAACTCTGTTGAAAAATAGCGTCTATCTTGGCGGCGCAGATGAAATCATTCTCTGAAATGCCGCCCTTGCCATCATTGACGGTATGCGTATCAAACTTGATGACGCAGCGGTTATAAGTGACGACCAATTCAGGATGGTGATCTTCTGCGTGTATCACATAGGCAATTGCATTGATGAAGGCCAGGGTTTCATAGTAATTCTTGAACTGGAAAGTTCTGACAATGCGCGGGCCATCCTGGGTCCACTCAGGAGTAGCAGCAAAATAGGCTGGCAGACTGGCGTCATCCAGGCCGGTTTCTGTGTGCTGGGATTTTTTCGCCAGCAAGTCTGTAAATTTGATCATGATGTCTCCGTTATTGTGCTGCCAGCAGGTGGTTGATACGCACCGACGCTGATGGGTGTGAGTCATAAAACGCTGAGTGCAAAGGGTCAGGCGTCAGGGTAGAGGAATTGTCGTCATACATTTTGACCAGCGCAGTGACAAGGTCATTGGCATTCGTGTGTTTGGCGGCAAAAGCATCGGCTTCAAATTCATGTTTGCGCGAGGTGATTGCGCTCAGCGGTGAAAACATGAAGGTAAACACAGGCAAGACCAGCATGAACAAGATAATGGCCATCGCATCATTTTGTGCCAGTAGCATAGGGTCAACGCCCAGGCCAGTGTAGAACCAGATTTGTTCTTTAAAAAAACCCAGCATCGCCATGAAAACCAGCGACAAAGCAAACATGACGGCCATGCGCTTGATGATATGCTTGAGTTTGAAATGACCTAATTCATGTGCCAGCACCGCTTCAATTTCATTTGGGGCGAGGCGTTCCAGCAGGGTGTCATAAAACACGATGCGCTTGGCGCCACCAAAGCCTGAGAAATAGGCGTTGCCATGACCAGAGCGTTTTGATCCATCCATGACAAAGATACCTTTTAGCGCAAAGCTGACGCGTTTACTGAGGTTTTCTATGCGTTCGCGCACTTCTTCATTGTCCAATGGCCAGAACTTGTTGAACAAGGGGGCAATCACGACCGGGAAAATCAGCATGATCAACATCTGGAAACCTATGAAGAATGCCCAGGCATACAGCCACCACAGGCTGCCTGCTTTTCCCATCAGAGTCAGGATTACCCAGATCAGTGGCAGACCCAGCACTGCACCTATCAGAGCATTCTTGACCATGTCAGTGAAAAACAGGCCCAGCGTCATTTTGTTGAAGCCAAATTTTTCTTCCAGCACGAATTGCGAATAATAGCTGAAAGGGAATTCGATCACGCTGCTGATGATGGTAAATGCCACCAACAGGCTGATCTGATACCACATGCCGGGGCCAGTGAGCTTCACCAGATGCACGGACAGCCATTGCAAGCCGCCAAACAGGGTGAAGCCTATCAGCACGGCTGCATTCAACAGCAGCATGACCATGCCCAGTTTGGTCTTGGCAATGGTGTAGTCTGCCGCCTTTTGATGGGAGGCCAGACTTATCTTTTCTGCGAATTGTGCAGGTACAGCCGCACGGTTACGCAGGATGTGCCGGATATGGCGTGAGGCCAGCCAGAACTGAACAATCAGCGTCAACAGTAGGAAGAAAACGAATAAAACCGAAAAAACGGATGAAATCATGGGAAAATGTGACATTCGATAAGTAATAGCCAAGGAAGAATTATGTCACAAGCGACCGACATTCAAACAAACACTGCAAATCCTGCCACGCCTGCCCGACCAAATGAGTTGAACCTGATCTGGCTGGATATGGAAATGACAGGCCTGGACCCAGATACCGATCGTATCATTGAGGTGGCCGTAGTGGTAACGGATTCACAATTGAATGTACTGGCAGAAGGCCCCGTATTTGCAATTCATCAATCTGATGAAACCCTGGACAAGATGGACAACTGGAATAAGGGTACACATGGCCGTTCCGGCCTGATTGAGCGCGTAAAAGCCTCTACCGTGACGGAAGCTGATGCCGAAGTTGCCCTGATCGCCTTCCTGAAAGCCTTTGTGCCGGCAGGTAAATCACCAATGTGCGGCAATACCATTTGCCAGGACCGTCGCTTCATGGCGCGCGGCATGCCCAAGCTGGAAGCTTTCTTCCACTACCGTAATCTGGATGTATCGACATTAAAAGAGTTGTGCCGCCGTTGGAAGCCGGAACTGGCATCCGGCTTCAAGAAGCATCAAAAGCACACGGCACTGGCGGATATTCTGGAATCCATTGAAGAGTTGAAATACTATCGCCAGCATTTCATTAAAGAATAAGCTGTATTCACCAAGCTTGTAGCAAATAAGCAAAAGCCAGGCTGAGACCTGGCTTTTGCTTTATTTTTGCTTTATTTTTGCTTATTTGAGCGGCCTCAGAACAGCACCAGCTCTTCATAGGGTTTGATTTTCAAACTATCGAGTCTTGATTGCAAATCACCAACATGCAATTCCAGCTTGTGTCCGTCAGGGTCAAGCAGATAAAGCGAATCACCTTCGCTTTTATTGATTTTCCACAGCGTAAATTCGCCTGCATCTGCCATTTGCGTAAAAATGGCAAAGGACGCCAGGCTCACAGAAAATGCAGTGTGGGTATATTCAGGGAGAATGCCGGTACGACAATCCTGGTCCAGCGAGAGGCAAATCCAGTCATTGCCTGCCTCCAGATAGGCACCACTTTTCCAGCGAGCGACCGGTTTCAGCCCCAGCACATCCACATAAAAATGGAAAGAGCGCCCCAGGTCAGTGACCGAGAGCGTAATATGATTCAAGCCCGTGACAGTTGCCGCGGACTTGTTCAAATCAGGCATGCTGATCTTTAAGGGATTTTGCAGGCGGAGATTAAACGCCCAGCAATTCCACTTCAAATATCAAGGTTGCATTGCCAGGGATAACACCACCTGCGCCGCGTGGGCCGTAACCCAGGCTGGAAGGGATGGTCAAAAGGCGGGTGCCGCCAACTTTCATGCCCTGTACGCCTTCATCCCAGCCCTTGATCACATGACCAGCGCCTAATGGGAAAGAAAACGGCTGACCACGGTCTTTGCTGGAGTCAAACTTCTTGCCTGCGCTGCCGTCCGGGTTTTGCAACCAGCCTGTGTAGTGAACATCCACGTGGTTACCTGCTTCTGCTTCTGCGCCTTCACCGATGACTTTATCTTCGTATTGCAAACCGCTTACTGTTGTAATAGTACTCATTATTTTTCCTTTATTTCGCGTTCTGTAACGCTTTTAATTTGTTGCTGTTATTTAGTTCCAGATATGCAGTTTTCAAGTAAACATTTCAGGGCTGTATTTCAAACCTGGATTTCAGTTTGCATTTCAAGCCTGCGCCTGAGCACGATATTTTGTACTTCTTTGATTTTTCGCCATGCTATCCCGCATTGCTCTTGGGTAATTTTCTTCGGTGGTTTTCAAAGAAGCCAATAATAAATCGCTGGAATCGTCGTCGCTAATCTTAAAAAAGCTGGCGCAATTGTAGAGCAAAAGAAAAGATTTTGGTCACTTACACCTGCTTTCTTGCTCTGACAGCAATAGATGCATGCTTGATTTTGGACAAATTAAGTGAAAAATCTGAAAAACAATTGAAGGAAAGCTCTTTCCTTATTGTCATGCGCTGTAAAATGCCAGTTCGATTTATTTTTTTGCGGTCTTTTTCATGCGTAGTCGTATCTTGTTGTCGTCTTTGGCATTTTCTTTAGTTTCCGCATTCTCTGCATTTTCTGCGCACGCCAATGTGGTCGTGGTGCTTAATTCGCGCGATGCCACAGTGAGCCTGCTTGATCAGGCCACTTATAAAGAAATTAGCACCTTTCCCGTAGGCAAGGAACCCCATCATTTGATGGCCACCCCAGACAACAAATCCCTGATCGTGGCAAATGCGGTCGGTAATGAACTGGTATTTCTTGATCCCAAGACTGGCCAGATACAGCGTCGCATGAAGGATATCGCTGATCCTTATCAAATCGGGTTTTCACCAGACCAAAAGTGGTTTATCTCAAATTCGCTGCGCCTCGACCGTGTTGATTTTTACAAGTTTGATGGTCAGGAAATGAAACTGATACAGCGTGTACCGCTGGCTAAGTTGCCTAGTCACATGGCTTTCGATGCAGCCAGTACCACGGTTTTTATTACCCAGCAGGGCAGTGACCAGATTTCTGCGATCGACCTGGCGACCCAGAAACTGAAATGGACCATCCCGGTAGGCAAGTTGCCCGCAGGTATATCCATGACCCCCGATGATAAATACTTGCTGGTAGGCATCATGGGCAGTAATTATATTGAAGTCATCGACTGGCGCACACAAAAAACCGTTAAAAAAATCAAGGCGGGTGAGGGTACGCATAATTTCCGCGCCCTGGGTGACAAGCGCCATACCTTTGTCTCCAACCGCACTTCCAATGAAATTAATATCCTTGACCAGCAGACCCTGGAAATAGTGGGAACCATCCCGGTCCCGGGTGGTCCGGACTGCATGGAAGTCAGCGACGATGGCAAAACCCTGTGGGCAACGCTGCGCTGGATCAAGAAAGTGGCCGTCATTGATATTGCCAGCCGCAAGGTCATCAAGATGATCCCGGTAGGCCGCTCTCCGCATGGCGTGTACTTTGCCAATCGTGCCGGCAATATGTAAACTGCTGCGGCCTGCACATGTGGCCGCTGCGGTTTTGCTTGTCATGCTGGCTTTGCCCGTAGATTCTGCTCCCATCGCGGCGACAGCAGCGGGCAATTGCAAAGGAACCATCTACCTGACTTTTGATACCGGCAGCCAATCGCAGGCAGAGCTGATTGCTGCTACCCTGCGTCGCCATCAGATCAAGGCGACATTTTTCCTGGCAAATGAAAAAACCGTGCAGGGCGATTATTCGCTGGACATGGGCTGGTCACCTTATTGGAAAAAACTGGCAGAAGAAGGTCATGCTTTTGGTACCCATAGCTTTGACCACGTATATGTGCTTGGTGATTTGCCAAACGGACGTATTTCGGTAAAACCGCAATTTGGCACGCAAGCTGGGCAGACCCTGCAATGGACAGCACAGGAGTATTGCCAGGAATTGCGCCGTGTCGATCAGCGTTTTTTTGCCCTGACGGGTAAAAAGCTTGATCCTTTATGGCGCGCACCAGGCGGCAAGCTGACCACCAACTTGTTGAAAGCCGGGCAGGCATGTGGCTACATGCATGTGGGCTGGTCACCTGCGGGATTTTCTGGCGATGAATTGTCTAGCGAGAAATTCAGCAACCCCATGTTACTGAGGCGCGCACTCGATAAACTCAGAGATGGGGATATTTTCATGGCCCATCTTGGCATATGGTCACGCAAGCAGGCCTGGGCACCAGAAAACCTGGAGCCGCTGATTCGCGGCCTTGAGCAAAAATCCTTTTGTTTTGCTACTCTACGCGAACACCCCGCTTATCAAAATTTAAATCAGCAGAAAAAATAATGACTATTTCAGATCTGTTCACAAATCTGCAAGCCTGGATTTTTGAAACGATAGTACAGCCCGCGATGTTCAATCTCGGGTTGGGTGAATTTGTGGAAGACTCCTTTGAAGGCGTCGAATGGTTTATCCTTGGCATCTTGCAATTGATCGTGCTGTTCATCATCCTGCGTCCATTGGAGTCATGGATCCCCGTACATGAAATCAAGAACCGCTATGCGCGCTGGAACGATTTCATCTACACCGCCTTGCACAGGCTGGGGGCATTTTCCATCCTGGTGTTTTTTGTACTTGATCCCTTGCTGGATCAGTTGACTGCCATCCTGCATCTTCAGGGTGTTAATCCCTTCAATCTGGAAAACATCTGGCCAGACATGCTGCAGTATCCAGTCCTGCTGTTCTTCGTATATTTGTTTGTGCTGGATTTTTTTGATTACTGGTATCACCGTGCCGAACATCAGTTCAACTGGTGGTGGGCCTTGCATAGCCTGCACCATAGCCAGCGTGACATGAATTTGTGGAGCGATAACCGTAATCATCTGCTCGATGATTTTTTACGCGATATCTACATGGGCCTGATCGCCATCGTCATAGGCGTGGAGCCTGGGCAATACGTGATGCTGGTGATGGCATCGCAAATGCTGCAGAGCCTGCAACACGCAAATGTACGCATACACTTTGGCCGCATAGGTGAATACCTGCTGGTGTCACCACGCTATCACCGCACCCACCATGCCATAGGCATAGGCCATGAAACCCATGGCAAGGGAACTCTGGGTGGCCATAATTTTGCAGTTTTGTTTCCCATCTGGGATGTCCTGTTTGGTACCGCCCTGTTCGCTAAAGAATTTGCTTTGACCGGTATCCGCGACCAGTTAGCCGTACCTGAAGGCAGCGCACGCAACTATGGCGAAGGATTCTGGTCACAGCAATGGCTGGGTTTGAAGCGCATGTTTGGATTTGACAAGGAAAAACAATCATGAATATCGCATCTGTGATGCGGGCATGGGGCAGGGCAGTGACGGCACAATTGCATTACCGTATGCTGCTGCTGACTTTTTTGCCTTTTATGGTCGCCCTCATTTTATGGGGCATTGCCATGTGGTGGGGCTTGCAAGCAATGATGGATTTTATCCAGGCCTGGTTGGGCGAACATGATGGTTTTGCGCGAGTCAGCAGTGTGCTGTCCATGGTCGGCTTGATCGCACTGAAGATGGTGGTCGTGCCGTTGGTGGCTATGTGGGTACTTTTGCCATTGATGATATTTACCTCATTGATGTGCATAGCGGTGTTTGCCATGCCTGCCATCAGCAAACACGTGGGCATGCGTGATTACCCTGAGCTGGAGCAAAAGAATGGCGGCAGCTTCCTTGGGAGCATGGGACATTCCTTGTCGTCTTTTGGCATTTTTGCGCTCATCTGGTTTGTGACACTACCCCTGAACCTGATCCCCTTCGTCGGCCTGGTGCTACAGCCTCTTTTATGGGGCTGGTTGACTTACCGGGTCATGGTGTACGATGCACTGGCCTTGCATGCAGATGCTGACGAGCGTGCCAGCCTGGTGCAGGAGCATCGCTGGTCACTGCTGGCTATAGGCATTATTGCTGGCCTGTTTGGCGCAGCGCCTGGCATATTATGGCTGGGCGGGGTCATGTCCACCCTGTTCTTGCCTGTATTGGCGGGTGTGGCGATCTGGATTTATGTACTGGTGTTTGTGTTCACTGGCTTGTGGTTCCAGCATTATTGCCTGGAGGCCTTGCAGCGTCATCGTAGCGCGCGGCCTCAATCAGTTCAGCAAACGCTGCCCAGTCTGTAATATAAAGAGGAGAAATTGTGGCAATCGGTCTGATTATCGTTGGTGATGAGATTTTATCTGGTAAACGCGAAGACAAGCACATGTCCAAAGTCATCGCCTTGTTAAAGGCGCGTGGCATGCAGCTGGACTGGGTAGAATACATAGGTGATAACCGTGAACGCATCACCACGACCTTGAAGCGCAGTTTTGCCAGCGGTGATATTGTGTTTTCTACTGGTGGCATAGGCGCAACGCCAGATGACCATACACGCCAATGCGCGGCAGCCGCGCTGGATTTACCGATAGTTCTGCATCCTGAAGCCAAACTCCTGATACAAGAGCGCATCATGGATATCGCCAAAGAAAAAGGTGAAATCGCTGACCTGACGACACCTGACCATCAACATCGCTTGAAAATGGGTGAGTTCCCGCTGGGGGCGGACATTATCCCCAATCCCTTCAACAAGATCGCCGGTTTTTCCATACGCAATCACTTTTTTGTCCCCGGCTTCCCGGTCATGGCCTGGCCCATGCTGGAGTGGGTGCTGGATACCCACTTTTCTCATTTGTTCAATCAGCATGCCCAGTTTGAGCAATCAGTGCTGGTGTATGAAATTGCTGAATCCATCGTAACGCCTTTGATGGAACAACTGGAGGCAGATTTTCCACTGATCAAGGTCTTCAGCCTGCCCAGTGTCGGCAGTGCAACTGAACGCAGGCACATAGAACTAGGGGTCAAAGGTGATGAGCAGCAGGTGCCTGTTGCCTATGAGAAAATGCTGGAGGGCTTGCAGCAGTTGAAAGCGGAATACATTCCTACCCCTGCTAAAACCGCATGAAAATGCAAAAAATCAAATTCACTCTCTTCAATCTGCGTGATTTGCTGGTCGCATTTGGCCCGATCACGCTGATGGTGGTGATAGTCTGTGGTGTTGGGTACTGGCTGGTAGACCCGGCTCCGCCGCGTGTGATTGATATTTCCAGTGGACAGGAAAATGGCTCTTATGAGCGCTTTGCCAAACGCTATGCGCAAGAGCTGCAAAAAAATCAAATCACCTTGCGCCAGCAATCTTCACAGGGATCAGAAGAAAACCTGAGCCGTATTAGTGACCCCGATTCTGAAATCGAAGTGGGTTTTGTGCGCAGCGGTTCTACCGATGAAGCGCAAGCCCATGAGCGTGGCCTGATTTCACTGGGCAGCCTGTTTTACGAACCTATCTGGGTGTTTTACCGCAGTCCCAAAGAATTCACCACGATCAGCCAGTTCAAGGGCAAGATAGTCAATGTCGGCCCTGATGGCAATGGTGTCGCCAAACTGTTCAGCCAGATTTTGAGTGTCAACAGCATGTCAGAAGAAGACGTGACGATACAAAAACTGGCTGATACGCCAGGCACCGTCGCCTTGCTGGATAACAAGGTCGATGTACTGATCTTCAGTTCCGCCAGTGATTCGCCACTCGTACAAATGTTATTGCAGACGCCAGGCATACGCCTGTTTGATTTTGTACAGGCAGAAGCTTACACCAGGCGCTTTCCGTTCTTGTCACATGTCGTGCTGCCGCGTGGCATTGTGGACATAGGCAAGGATATCCCTGCCCATGATTATCATTTGATTGCACCAACAGCAACCCTGGTTGCCCATGAAAGCCTGCACCCGGCCCTGATGGGTTTGCTGTTGCAGGCAGCGCACAGGATACACAGCGGCGCCGACTGGTTCAGCCGCCAGGGTGAATTCCCATCCGATAAATATACCGAAATACCGGTAGCGCATGAGGCTGAGAAGTTCTATAAAAACGGCCCGCCCATGTTGCAACGTTACCTGAGCTTCTGGATTGCCAATTTCATAGAACGCATGTGGGTCGTCATCGTCGCCCTCGGCGCCTTGTTCTTGCCGCTGTCGAAGATTATTCCGCCCTTGTATGTCTGGCGCATACGCTCACGCATTTACCGCTGGTACGGGCAATTGCGGCTGGTGGAGCAGGCGATAGAAGAAGTCGCTGCTGCCGACAAACAGAGCGTCGCAGAAAAACAATTGCGCCACCTCGATGAGATAGAAGAAAAAGTCAACCGCATTACGATACCCTTGTCTTATGCTGAAGAGTTATACGGTTTGCGCAGCCATATCCATTTCGTGCGCTCAAGGGTGCAAGCCATGCTGACTGCCTCCATGGGGCAGGCAGCGCAATAATGGAAACGCATTTTTGCTGAAAATGCCAAAGAGAAATGCCGTTTCTTGACGAGCAGGAGTGGCAGCAAGTATCACCATTGCTGCAGACATCTGTAGATGAGTTAATTGCTTATCGCAAGTTGCATGGCTGTTCATTAGGAGTAGCCAGGAAAGCAGCCATAACTCAGACCAGTATCAGGTTTGAGCAGATAACTGGGAAGTCTGGCATCCATTTTGAGAGCATATACCATCACAGGCGGAGTGACTGGGGATCAGTTTGCAGATATTGCGGTTTCTTGCTGAGAACCTCCAAAGCCAAACTATGTGCGCATTGTGGAAACTCTGCGAAATGAGAGATTGTCATGCCTCGCCTGTATAAATTGTTCAGAAAGAGCCTAGTGGCAGCGCTGGGTCTAATACTGTTGATATTGCTGAGCGCCCCCTGGCTATTGTATGCATACGGTTTATCAAACATAACAGGCAGGCCTGAACACGCCAAAATCGCAGTGCTCAGCCCTGAAAACAAAGCGCTGATCTGGAAAGAATTGAAAGAGCAGGGATCTATACAAGTAGAGGTCTTAACGCCCTATGAAATTTATTCTCTGTTGCTGGATAAGTCTGACCCTGCTGGCTTACGCTTGGCTTGGTATGTCGCCAGAAACTATAATCAAGATCATTTGCAAGACCATCGTATGCTTTACTGGCACATCTCTGGCGAGGCACTTACCGTGTGGCTGACGCGTCACTGGAGTGCGGATGAATTGCTGGCCAAGGCGCTGGAAATTCGTCAAAACAAAGTAAAGCCATCATCCCCATAAAATATCGACAGAGCAAACTATGTGAATGCGTTTGCAGTCTGTGCATGACAATTGGCAGTTCATCGCATTTTATGTAGAGTGATGTCAGAATAATTTAGTATTGCAGATACATTTAATTTCATCACTGGAAAAAACATGCTGCGATACGCAATGCTATTGGCCTTCCTTCTCCCTTGTTTGGCAAATGCCACAGATGAAGAGCATTGGCTATTGCAAGTAGACAGATGGGGTAATCGCTCTTATCAGACCTTGAGTATTACAGTGGACGGTAGCAGCATCAGTGGCAAGCTTGATGGTGACCAGCTTGCTGGTACGCGCACCGCCAAAGGCATAGCGTTCACGGTAACGGATGCTGACAAGGCCAAGTATTCCTATGTCGGCACAGTCAGCAAGGATGCCATGCAGGGCGCGGCAGACTTCCCCGATACAAATAACCCGCAGGCCAGAGCCTCGCACGCATTCAGCGCGCGCAGGATACCTGATCGCCCTGCTGGAGCCGCAAGAAAATACGATTTTCAACCCACGGATTACTCCAATGAATTCAGTCCGCATCGCTTGCCCGTGCTGACGGTCTGGCCGGGTGATACGGTACATACCAAGACGATAGACTCTGGTGGTGTCGATGAAAATGGCATCACCAAGGCTTTGTATGGCAATCCGCAGACTGGGCCGTTTTTTGTTGGCACTGCCGAACCGGGTGATACCTTAGTAGTACATCTTAAGCGATTGCGTCTGAACCGCGATTATGCCGACAGCCTCGACAGTATCGTTGGCAGGGCAATGGGTACTTCACTGGCCGCCAAGGCAACAAATCTTGGCAAGCCCATACGCTGGAAGCTGGATAGGGAACGTGGTCTGGCAAGTCCAGAGAAGCCCACAGAAGGCTTGCGTAATTTGAGTCTGCCAGTGCGCCCCATGTTGGGTGGGCTGGCGGTTGCACCTGGCAATGGCTCCCCACCTATATCTACAGGTGACACTGGGCGTTTTGGCGGCAATATGGATTTTAATGAGGTCGTTGAAGGCAACACCGTCTATCTGACTGTGCAGCAACCCGGCGCCTTGCTCTATCTCGGTGATGCACACGCCTTGCAGGGAGATGGCGAAACTTCACAATATGGATTGGAAACATCCATGGACGTGGAATTTACCGTGGATGTCATTAAAGGAAAATCGGTCAATGCACCAAGAGTAGAATCACCAACGCAGATCATGGTGCTGGGACAGGCAGGCTCGCTGGATGACGCCTTGCGGGCAGCAACCAGCGGCATGGTGCAGTGGCTGCAACAGGATTATGGGCTCAGCCTGTCGGAATGCGCCCAGATTTTGGGTAGCGCAATTCATTTCAGTATCCCCAATCTGGCGGGGCGCAGCGTAGGTGTGGCAGCAAAACTGGACAAGACTGTGCTGGCAAAATTACGCCCTCAATGAGCAGCCCAGATCAGTCCAGACAATGGGCTGCCTCATCGACGAATACATGCTTACTGCCTGATTACCGCTGATGTGTAGCGACCAGTTCGCGCAGGCCCGGATCTGCAATGACGAACACATCAAAAATCCCCAGAGCCTGCAGGGCGGGCAGGGCTTCCAATACGGCTGTTTTTGCCTCGGTGCGTTCGCTTGGTAAGCTGTCTGGCTGTAAATAGGTTTTTGCATTTGCCACGAAGGCTGCAACCGTGCCTTTTCTGATGGTCAGGCCATTGATGGTGGTGGTGTTGATGTGGTCGGGGAGTATGTCTTCTGCTTTCATGTTGTTTCCTTGTGGGTTGATGAAGGCTCTATCATGCGCCGGATGCCAGTAAGCTACTTGCGACTTGGCGCCGACATATGTCGCGCCAAGGCCATGACCATATTCACCATTCCCATCTCAGGGGTCATGTAAAGACTATCTGGGTTTTGATGGGTCTTGGCTGGGCAATATGCTCCAGCGGGAGGCTGGAAGTTTGCTTGATCGTTTTCAGTGTCACGATGGATTTGACACTGGCAACGCTAGGGAGACGTAGTAATTTTTTCTCCATGAAGTCAGAGAACGATGTCAGATCTGGTGCCGTAATCCGAAGTACATAGTCAGCTTCGCCAGTGACTGAATGACATTCAAGTACCTCAGGCAAGTCCATCATGGCTTTCTCGAACAAGGCTGCGTGTTCGCCCTGCCTGCTTAAAGTAATGTGAGTGAAAGCTGAGACACCCAATCCGATCACTTCAGGATTAAGCACCGCAACATAGTGAGAAATCACCTTTGTTTCTTCCAGGCGCTGTACACGGCGACTGACTTGCGATGTCGATAAATGTACTTTCTCCCCAAGAGCGCTATTCGTTGCTTTTCCATCACGCTGGAGGGCAGTCAGTAAATTGATGTCGTAACTATCAACTGTGACGGTGCTCATATTTTTCCTTTGATTGATATTTAATGCAAAAAATATGCATGAAAACACTTTAATAATGACTAATTTGCGCACATTTTGCAAATGATCCGCACTAAACTATTTTCGATTCAATGCTTGATGAAGATCAAGGAAAACCGAAAATAATTGATTGAATAGAGAAAGAATGATGAATCCAGACAGCATTTCGCAATTCCTGCAATCCCGGCCCATGTGGAAACTTGATCGCCAGTGTGAGGCGATAACGCGCGAGTATATTTTTACAGATTTTATGCAGTCATTTTCATTTATGACGCATATCGCTTTGTTTGCCGAGAAAAAAGACCATCATCCAGAGTGGTTTAATGTCTATAACAAGGTCGTCATGACACTGACGACACACGACGCCGGTGGCGTCACGGATAAGGATATTGAACTTGCCCTCTATGCCGACCGGGTATTTTCAGCATGGGATTTTCCTGCCAGGTAACAATGGCAACTGCTGCCGCGAAATAGTGTGGTAGCGCCTTACTTATTCAAGAAAAAACACTACAAATTTCAACATCCAACATTCAAGGGGAAAACATCATGAGTACGAAAATTGAAACAGTCATGATTACTGGTGCGTGCGGTAATCTGGGACGCGCACTCGCCAGGAAATTTTCTCAAAATGGGAAAAACCTGATACTCGTTGACCGTCATCTTTATGATCTTGAAAGTGCATTTGGTCCTGCTAGCGGGCAAAGCCTGCTCCTGGCTGCGGATTTGTGCAATAGAGATCAAGTCACCACATTGCTGGACCTCAGCCTGAAAAAATATCCGGCTATCGACATACTTTGCAATGCTGCGGGCGGCTTTAGTATGGGATATTCAGTGCATGACACTGTGGATGAAGATTGGGATTTTTTATTCGATATCAATGTCCGCAGCATGTTGCAACTGGTGCGTGCAGTTGTTCCCGGCATGATAGACAGGTCAGGCGGGAAAATTGTCAATGTCAGTGCGTATGCGGCACTGAGAGGAGTGGCCAAAATGGGGGCATATTGTGCCGCCAAGGATGTGCTTATTCGCCTGACAGAAAGTATGTCAGCAGAGCTACGTCAACATAATATCAATGTCAATTGCGTTCTCCCCAGCATTCTTGATACTCCACAAAACCGGCTCGCCATGCCGGATGCTGACTCTGGTAAATGGGTTTCTCCAGACGCACTTGCTGATGTGATCGCTTTTCTCGCATCTGATGAGGCACGTGCAATTCATGGTGCTGCCTTGCCCGTTGTCGGCGGTAGTTGAGTTTGATGCGCAGCATGTATTCGTCGCTGCGCCATGACAAATATTTGAGAGATATTGAACTATGGAGTTGCTGTAATGAAAAGCACTTTTTTGATTTGCCGGGGTTTGTTGCTGACATGTACGATGCTAGTGGTAATGATACCTGGCTTGAGCAATGCTGCAGATACGTTGAAAAAAATACGAGAAAGTCAGACGATCACATTCGCCTACTTACAGGCAGCCCCTTTTTCTTATTCCACTGAAGATAACCGGGTCAATGGCTATGCGATTGATCTGTGCCTCAAGATAGCCAGTGCAGTTAAAAAGGAACTTAAACTGCCCAATTTAAAAATCCAATATCTTCCGGTAGATTCCGTTTCCCGCTTTTCCAACATCATGGAAGGAAAGGCAGATATTGAATGTGGCGCAACCACCAATACTGCAGAGCGGCGCAATCGCGTCAGCTTTACTATCCCGCATTTCTTTTCCAGCGTGCGCATGATAGTCAAGAAAAACAAAGGTATCAGAAACTGGCAGGACCTGAAAGGCAAGACTATTGTCACCACCAGGAATGCGACGACACTGGACTTGGTGAATGCTCGCAGTAATGTCAGGGCACTCAACATCAAAGTATTGGAGGGCCAAGACCACGAAATATCATTTAGCATGGTTGAGCAAGAACAGGCTGACGCGTTTGCCATGGACGATGTCTTACTGTACAGCCTGAGGGCAAAAGCAAAAAATCCGGACGAATTTATCATCGTCGGCGACCCTTTGTCAGTCGAACCTTATTCGCTCATGCTGCGTAAAGAGGATACAGTCTTTAAAAATCTGGTAGATCGCGAAATGATGAGGATGATTGCTGACGGTGAGTTTGAAAAGCTCTACAAGGACTGGTTTACCAAGCCTATAGGTAATAAACAAATGAACCTGGCTATGCCCATGGGCTTTCTATTGCGTGACTCTATTCGTTTTCCTTCAGACAAAACAGCCGATTGACATGTAGTGCATCACGGTTTGAAACTGCCTGGGATATAATTCTTGTATGTGTAGTACTGAGGCCAAACCGTCACCTTTGATTGATCCTGCCCGCGCCAGCCAGGAAGGCGGAGCACTGGTCTATGCCGTTACGAGCAAAGCCCACGTACGCAGAACGCCTGAGCACAGGCATATGCGTGGTCAGATCCTGGCGGCAACGACCGGTGTGATCATGATCGCCACTGAACGACAACAACTTGTCGTGCCCTGTGGCCATGCAATCTGGCTGCCACCTTTACAACTTCACGCCTTGCATACCAGTCAGGTCTTTACGGGATGGAGTGCTTACATCTCGCCATCTGAAAACCTGCCAACCCAAACACAAATACTGCAAGTATCTGGCTTATTACAGGAAGCGGTTTTGCGTGCAGCGAGTTGGAGTGTCAGTGAGCATTTAAATGCTGCCCGAGAGCGTGTGCTTGCTGTCATAGTCGATGAGATTACAAATTCGCCATCACAGGATTTTGTGTTGATCATGCCAGTTGATCGCCGGCTATTGAAAATTGCCAAAGCCCTGGCGGAAACGCCTGGCGATGCACGCTCCATGCAGGAATGGGCGACATGGGCAGGCATTGCACCGCGAACTATGACACGCCATTTTGCTGAAGAGACAGGAATGAGTTTTTCTGACTGGCGGCAACGTGCCAGACTAATGCGGGCGCTGGAATTGCTGGCCGCTGGTATAGCAGTGACCAGCATCGCACTTGAACTGGGTTACGATAGTCTCAGTGCTTTCATCGCCATGTTCAAGCGGCACTTTGGTGCGCCGCCAAGTCAGTTTTCGGCAAACAAAAAGTAGTATCCCTTATGTCAAAATCACGGAGCAATTAATATGTTGATCAAACATGAATTTGAGGTAAAGGCCAGTGCCAAGTATCTGTTTGACCTGACCCAGGATTACACTCTCAGGCAAGAGTGGGATACCTTGACTACAGAATCCTATTTGCTGAACGCAAAGCACGCCGCGGTAGGTGCCCAGGCGCGCTGCATAGACGGCAATGGCCTGGCGATGGATATCGAATATGTCTCGTATAAACCAAATGAAGTGGCCGCCGTCAAAATGATCTGCGGCCCGTATATCTTTGACCAGTTTGCCGGCGGCTGGCATTTCAAGGCATTATCTGAAGGGCTGACCCGTGTACGTTTTTCCTATAACATCACGGCCAAACCACGCTGGCTGTCATGGCTGTTGACGCCTATCTTGTGCCTGAAATTCAAACGTGAGACAGAAAAGCGTATCGTCGCCCTGACAGCTTATGCAGAGCGGCAATTTGCTGCCATGCCTTGATGCGCGTCAAATGTTAGCCTACAGCGCATTCATAAAAGCTTTGCGTATCTGACGGCCGCATTTGACTGATGCACCATAAGCCCCTGCATCCTTGTCATGGCGCGACAAAATGCCATAGTATTTTTTGTCAGCAGAAACCCAGGGATAAAAGCCCCATTTGCCGGGACTGGAATAAGCGTCTATGCTGCCATTCCCTTTTTCAGATTCTACCCAATGATTATAAGAATAAGTCCATGGTTCGTTGAGTAACACTATCGGTGAATACACGACTTTACCCGGACAGGCAGAAGGCAGGGCGCAGATGGCCTGGTCACCCAGGTAGTGACCAATTTCCAATTCCTGTTTCATGATTTTTTTCAGGAACAGCGCGTAGTCAGTCGCTGTGCCCATCATGCCGCCCGCCATCAATGGGTCTAGCGCGGCCATGTGAAAACCTTTGCTTAAGCCTATCGTATTTTGATATTCGGTATCAAGCTGAGCGGCAGTGAAGTTGCCCAGACCCAAATCCACGCTGGCCAGTTTTTGATCATGCCCGCTGTCGTAGTCGAATTTATTCACAGTATCTGGATTAGGCAGGCCTGTACTGCCATTCATGCCGGCGATGTAACAGGCAGTGATGTTCAGCTTTCCTGCACAGGCATCCTCGTTGAAACCGGTATAACCTGACATGAAACGCAGACCATCTTTTAAAGAACTGTTGTTGCGCACCTGATCTATGCCTTTCTTTTCCAGCACATAGGCACCAAATATCCATTTCGAGGCAGAAGCAATATTGAAATAGCTCGTGGAATTGACGCTGCCAGAACCTTGCGAGCCGGACACTATCGGTGCGTTATCACTGGCATTACCAATTTCCCAGTAAAAGTCACCCAGCTTGTCGGTCGTGCACATGGGATCTGTATTTGCCGTATTTTTTGCCGCTGTAATAGCTGCCGCAATGCGGTTGTTGCTGGCCCCAGTGTTTGTGTTGCCAGTGGTAGTCGTGCTGCTATTGCCGGTAACGGGTGGTGCGGCGTCAGATGTGTTGCCGGAACTGCCACCGCCGCAGGCGCTGAGTATGCTGCTGGTAGCTGCAATGGCAGCAATAGCCAGTATGGATGAGAGGTAAGACATGTGATCTCCAGTATAGGGACAGATGATGTATAGACTTGTGATAGAAGCTTTAAAGTAACAAGCCAGCTGTCAGAAACTGTAAACATGAATTCTGTAATTTTGATGGAAGAAGTCTTCTTTATCGACAGTATGGCAAAATGAAGGGATCTTCTTTGTTACTACTTGTTTCAAGACCCATGAGCTCTGCAATTTCAGTTCTCTTAGTTGAAGACGATCCCATGATCGCCCGCACTTTAAACATGGGTTTGCGCTATGAAGGTTTTGTGCTCAGTCATGCGGGCAGTGTCGCAGCCGCAATGCAAGTGCTGTCGCTGCAGACATTTGAATTGATACTGCTTGACGTTGGCTTGCCTGATGGAGATGGCATTAGTCTGTGCAGACAATTACGTGCGCTCCATCCGGTAACACCAATTTTGATGCTATCAGCCAGGACAGATGAAACAGCGGTAGTCGCCAGTATAGAGGGCGGTGCCGACGATTACATACGCAAGCCCTGTGGCTTGCGGGAACTTAGTGCGCGCATGCGTCGTCTATTGGGACGGGTACAGGCAGATTATCAGAATCTGACTTTGATCAGTTTTGGTGATATTCAAATGGATGTTCAGCGTCGTAATGCCAGTATTGCCGGAACTGCTCTGCAATTAGGCAAGAAGGAATATGAAGTGCTGATGTTGCTGGTAAAAGCAAATGGGGGTGCCATTACCCGTGAACAGATACTGAATCAGTTTGAGGATACTAATCTTATCTACGACCGGACGATAGACTCACACTTGAGCCATCTGCGTCGCAAGTTAAAGGATGCTGGTGCGACGGAACGTATCGTCGCCATTTATGGTATCGGTTATAAACTGGAGCATGCATGAGTCGTTCGTTGTGGTTGCGTTTTTTTGCGATCAGCATATTTTTTGCTTTGCTGCTGAGCCTGTTTTATCTCTGGATGATCAGGGAGGTAACTACGCGCCCCGGCGACGAAGTGCAGCGCAGTATGTACTTGTTTATCGCCCGCATTGTTGAAGAGCATGATTATGCTGAAGGTCTGCGCCGTGTGCAGGCTTATCGCAGTGAATCACCGGCAATCCCGCTGGAAATGTGGATAGTTGATGCAGACAATAAAATCCTGGCCAGTAATCCAGCGGAAGCAATCCCGTCAGCAGCGCTCTTGCAGCGCGCCAAGCCTGTAGTAGTTCATGAGGTGGTGGCGCGCGGGCGCTTTTTTTCAGGGGGGGCAGCTTCTGCGATTGTGCGTCTGCAGGCTGATGAACCACGCTATTTACTGATACACAATCCAGGCACGCCAGCCCGTGGCGCGTTTTTAACCATGGCCGCACTGTTTGTGGTGACGCTGGTGACCGCAATTTTGCTGGGTTTGTTATTGCTGACCCTTTATTTGCGTGGGCGTTCTACCGAAGCCCGGCGTGTCATTCAAAATATGGAAACCGGAGACCTGAGCGCACGTTTTACCTCAGGCAGGCTGGATGCCATAGGCGGGTTGATGCAACATTTCAATGCCATGGCCGATGAAATACAGCGGCTGGTCATGCAGTTGCAAGCCATAGAAAAGACGCGGCGCGAGCTCTTGCAGGAGCTGGGGCATGATTTGCGTACACCTTTGACCAGCTTGCGTACCGCGATTGATACTTTATCCGTCCACGGCGAAGCCATGGAGCAGCAAGAACGCGAAGAGTTTTTTACCGTCGTTAGCAGCGAGCTGGATTATTTTACCAGGCTGATTGATGACTTGTTTTTTATCGCCAATATTGATGAGCCGCGTTACCGCAATCAGGTTGCCAGTGTGGATTTGTGTGACTTGCTGAAAACTGAGACCGGTCATGCAGTACATCTGCAACAGCAAGCGGATCAGCCCATAGAATTTGTGCTGGAGATTGATGCTGCGTGTGATCAGGGGGGCGAACTGGGTGGGAATATCACAGGTGACACTTATCTTATATCCAGGCTCTTGCGTAATGTGTTCGACAATGCAGCCAGATATGCACAAAGCAGGGTACGCGTACGACTATCAGCCGTCGCTGATACGCTGGAAATGATCGTCGAGGATGACGGCCCTGGTTTGTCTGCAGATGCGATGTTCCGCTTTGGGCAAAGACGTGACACACGCCTGTTGTTTTCGGGTCTGCCGAGCAGGCAGGCGGGAATTTCACTGGGCCTGGGATCTGTCATTATCAAGGCCATAGTCGAACTGCATGGCGGCCATTACGAGATAGCTAATGGCGGGGGACGCAGCGAATTTCCCGGTGCACGTCTGAGTTTGGTTTTCCCCAGGCGATAATCGCAATCGAAAACCTTAATACTGCTGACTCATGGTTCGTTCTTTGCTTTTGGGGCGTGACTTGGCCAGGACAGGTTTTAATTGCGAATCAGTAATCCTGAAAGTCTCTCTTTTGTCACCCATCAGGGCGCGCAGTTCTTTAATAGTAAGACCACTGATTTCATGCATGGTGATCATCAGTGATGCCCCTATCGGCAGGCGCAGGTGGCGGATTTTACTGATAACAGGCGGTGCAACATCCAGCATTTTAGCCAGTGCCGCGTCGTTTTTTAAATGCAGGCGCTTGATCAGTGTATCAAACAGATGGTTAGGGTCATACTTGACTTTATCTGACTGCAGATTGAGCAGGCTTATCATTATTTCTCCTTTGCGTTTCGTGAAATGATGAAACGATGTCAGGTAGCTTAATAAAGATAAAAAATCTTGTATGTGCGATAACTAACATAGCGAACCGGAAAGCAGGATTAATGATCTTTTTTGTTGACAGCATTTGCCAGCAAACCCAATGCCTGCCTGAGCTTATCGTCTGCCATGTTCAACAAATTATCACCAACATACCATTCAAACATGCATAGTCCAGGCAGGGCAGTGTGCACAGCATTATTGAATAACCATATGCCATGTTCTTGCGCAATGCGGTTGCGGATGGTGATGGCCGTATCTCTATCTGTGGGCAGGTAAAGGTGCAACATGTTGCAATGCGGAGCAGCCGGACTAGTCTTGAACTCGGGATAGGCGCGCAATTCTTCAAATAGCCATTGTGTACGCGCAAGGCAGTCGGGCAGGGCTGCCAGCCTTTCATCAAACTGCATGGCGGCAGCCACCACATAGGGGCTGCGGCGAAAGACACTGCCGCCTTGCCTGTGCATCCAGACTCGCGCTTTGGCGATGAATTCAGTGTTACCCAATAGCATGGCTCCACCCAGACCACCTATGCCTTTGTAAAACGATACATAAGCCGTGTCAAAACCTGTGGCAACCTCGGCAAGGCTACGGCCGTAACCAGCCGCAGCTTCCCACAGACGGGCACCATCCATGTGCAGGTGTATATCGTGCTGGCGGCAATAGGCCTTGATGGCATCGAGTTCTTCCCATGCCGGCAATTGTCCGCCTATTTCACGCATGGGTAATTCATAGAGTGCAGCAGCGATTTTTTCTGGTTGGGCTTGCAAGTCCTTGAGTGTCCATGGGCGGTGTGGATTACCTATTTGCAAGGCTTTGAAATGATCGAGCAATTGATAATTGCTTCTTTCGTGAACAAGGATGTGGGAACTGGCATGCAGTGCAACCAGCTGACTGCCCCGTTCTTCGCATGCCAGGCGCAAGGCCGTGACCTGCGTCAACGTGCCAGTGATGCAAAACAGGCCTGCTTCCATTCCCAGTAAAGCAGCGACTTTGTTCTCGAATGACTGTATCAGTTCACCTTCGCCATAAGTGTCATGCTGCACCTGATTGTCTTCTGACCAGGCAGCCATGCGCCTGAAGGTTTCTGCGGGCGCGATGGCACGATGGCCAGGCAAGGTCGTATGGCAGTTCTGGCGCAGGGCGCTTATCTCGGCATCAGTCACGAAAATCTCCCGCAATATATTAGAACTCATCATTTTTGATGAAATGAGTTTTGGCAATAGAAATCAATATCTGATTTGTTTCAATCAAGCATCAGTATGCCATGCCAGTTTGATGACTTGTACGCTAAAATCGTGGGATACATTTACTTTCAACTGGTGTACCGCATGTCATCACATACAGACCATACCACCAGCTTCATCACACCCTATGAAGCTGGTAACCAAAACCAGACTACCACCTGGGAAGCCTGCATACAGTTTTATCAAAATCTTGCAACGCAATTTCCTGGCATTTTGCAATTCGGCCAGATCGGTGTTTCCGACAATGGCAAGCCCATTCATGCCGGTATTGTGACGGCTGATGGCGTATTTGAGCGCGAGCGCATCAGGCAAGAGCAACGTCCCATTTTCTTCAATAATAATGGCATCCATCCAGGTGAGCCTGAAGGTATTGATGCCTGCATGGCGCTGGTGCGTGATTTCTGTACTCAGCCTGAGAGACTTGCTGCACTGGGTAAAACAGTGTTTCTGTTCATTCCTGTCTATAACGTTGATGGTTGCCTTAACCGTCAGGATACTTCACGGGTGAATCAGGATGGTCCTGAGCAGTTCGGCTTCCGTGGTAATAGTCTGCACCTGGATCTGAACCGGGATTTCATCAAATGTGATAGTGAAAATGCCCAGGTCTTCAACCGCTTTTTCAGCGATTGGAGCCCGGATGTCATGGTCGATACTCATACATCAAACGGTGCAGACTATCACTACACGATGACCCTGATACAAACCCAGGCCGACAAACTGGGCTACGGTCTGGGACCATTTTTGCGTGACACCATGCTGCCGGCAATTTACGCAGAAATGCAGGAGCGTGGCTGGCCGACTTGCCCTTACGTAAATCCAGTCAAGGATAGCCCTGATCATGGCATAGAAGATTTTCTGGAAACACCACGTTTTTCTACCGGCTACGCGGCCCTGCATCACACCATAGGTTTCATGCCAGAAACCCATATGCTGAAACCCTTTGCTGACCGCTATGCCTCCATGCGTGCGCTGGTGGAAACAGTATTGTCCTTTACAGTTGCCCACGGTGCCGAGATACAGGCATTGCGTGAACAAGCGCGTCAGTCTGCCAGCCAGCAACAGCAAGTTGCTGTTCATTGGGCAGCAGATCATAGCCAGCCTTCCAGCTTTATGTTCAAGGGTTATCAGGCGGTTTACAGCCCCAGTGTACTGGGTAATTACACACGTCTGTCATACGACCGCAGCGAGCCGTGGGAAAAAGCAATTGCTTATTACGACCATTTTGTAGCTGACATCAATATTACCCAGCCTAAAGCTTATCTGATACCGCAAGCCTGGCGCGCGGTGATAGAACGCCTGCAATGGAACGGCGTACATATGCAAAGGCTGGAAAGTGATACAGCCGTGCAGGCGCAGTTGTATCGCATACAGTCAGTGAGATCGCGTCCGCATGCGTATGAAGGACACATGTTTCATGACGATGTGCAATTGCTGCAGATAAATGATCGCGTCACAGTTCATGCCGGTGATTATCTGGTTTCGCTGGATCAGCCGCGAGCGCGTTACATTGTCGAAACTCTGGAGCCGCAGGCGCATGACAGTTTCTTCCGTTGGGGGTTCTTTAATAGTGTGCTGGAAAAGAAAGAAGCTTATTCAGATTATGTGTTTGAAGACACAGCGACAGATATCCTGAACACTGAACCAGAAGTCAGGCAAGCTTTTGAGCAATGGAAGCAGGAAAACCCCGGTTTGCTCAGTGATCAGCAGGCAGTGCTGGACTTTATTTTCAGTCGATGCGCGAGATTTAAGGAACCTGAATGGCTTCGCTATCCAGTGTTGCGCATAATGCATTGATTTTTTGAAATTTGTTACAAGTTTTTACAGAAACATAATAGAATCTTCTACGGCATTACTCCTGTTTTATAACCGTGGAAGTTGACTGAAAGGTAAAAAATTATGTCTAAATTGCTTGATTATTTGAACACTCTGGATAAAGATGCGGTCGCACTCGAAGCACATAAAAGTGGCGCCAAATCTGCCATGACAAGTTTTGGATTGACTGAGGCTGAACAGGCTGCAGTATTGACTGGTAATAAAGATGTTGTGGCGCAGTTGCTGGGTGTTTCTGCCCAGGTAGTTCCGGCAATTGATGCAACGGAAACTGCGTATTAAGATTGAATTTAATTCTCCGGCACAAGTGATGATTTCTTTTAGAGTCTTTCGATCTTTCATTGTATTGCTGCTTGTCGCCGGAAATTCCCTTGCTTACGCTCAGGAAAGCAAGGAAAAAGATATAGATGATCTGCTCTCGACAGTTGCGCAGGATATACGTACTGCACCGGAAAGAGCAAGTAGTACACTTGCAAAACTGCAAGGACTTGAATCCAGTTTTAACGCGACTCAGCGCAGCCGCTTTTATTTATTGAGTGCTTCTGCACTTGGTTTTAAAGGGCGGCATAAAGAGCGTGTTGAGCTGGTAGAGTCAAATATCGACAAGGTCAAAGACCCTGATTTTCAGGCACGTCTGTTATATCAATTGACTTCTGGATATACCAGCCTGGGTGAATACGAAAAAGCCCTGATGGCAATGAACAAGAGCATTGTTTTATTGCCTCAGCTAGTTAATCAGAATGCCAAGTTGGATGCACTTCAATCAGCAATCACGCTGCTTAATTCTTTGCATGCTTATGATGAGGCCTTGAGTTATAACGACAGGATGCTTTCGTTTGATGCCAAAATCAAAGAGAGTGGCTCCAAATGCATAGGCCTGGCAAATCTTGTTGAAATTAATCTCATGCGTGGCGAAAGACAACGCGCCAGATCCATATTGCCTGAGGCTATACAAACTTGCGAAGAGCACGACAGGAGTTTTATCGTCCTGATATTGCGTTCCTTGGCCAGTGTGGATTTGATCGATTCAGGTAATTATTTGCAAGGCCGGGGAGCAGGTCTGCCTTTGCTGGCAGAATTTGCCAAAACCAATCAAAGCTCTGATTACCTGACTCAACTTGAAGATGCATTGTCACGCGCATACATGAATGCGGGAAACCTTGAGCAGGCAGAACGTTTTGGTTTGCAGGCATACCTGCATGCGAAGTCAGGTAGTGCGGTCCAGCTCATGGAGAAGACCGCCGAGACCATGGCAAGCATCAAGCGCGCTCAAGGTCAGTATGCAGGTGCTCTGGAATATTATGAAGCGGCTCTGGTATTGAAGAATAGAGTGCTGGATGATCAGTTGCACAAAAATCTCGCTTATCAGCGCGTGAAATTTGACACGCAAGACAAAGCCATACAATTAAGCTTGCTGGAACAAAAGAATAAAATTCTTGCGGTAGAACGTGAACTGGAAAAAAAGAATAATCAGAATTTGATATTGGTTATTGTTTTGGTCGCAGTGATTCTGGTTCTGCTGTCACTCTGGCTGATCAAAACACTACAGCAAAAAAATCAGTTCCGCCAATTTTCACAGACCGATGGCTTGACTCAGGCAGCCAATCGCATGCATTTCATGACCTGTGCAAACGAAGCATTCAAGATGCGCACCGGCAGTATGAGCATCATTTTATTTGATATGGATTTGTTTAAAAATATCAACGACTCCTATGGTCATGCGACTGGCGACTGGGTACTAAAAAACGTATGTGAAACCATTAAAACTCATTTGCGTAAAGTTGATTTGTTTGGCCGTCTTGGCGGCGAAGAATTTGGTATCTGCATGCCTGATTCCAGTCAGGCGTCTGCACTGCAACTAGCAGAGCGTTGCCGCATGGCGATTGCGATGATCGATACCGAACCAAGCGGACATATCTTTTCTCTTTCGGCCAGTTTTGGCGTGGCCACGGTGGATAGTAACGGCTTGAACACCTTTGATGCCACTCTGGAGGCCGCTGATAAAGCTTTATACAGCTCCAAGGCCGAAGGGCGAAATTGTGTGAATGTGTTCAGATAAGGACGAAGAGGTTCATCGCATTCACAACTCATGCAATACGATTAAGAAATACATTTCCATTTGCCCCTACACCCTGGTGAAAAATAATTATCTATGACTAATAGCAAACAAGGATCGCTGGTATGTGTGGGTACTGGCATGCGCATGGCAGGACAAATGACGCCGATTGCGCAAAGTTACATTGAGTCTTTTGATGTGGTAGTGGCTGCGATTCCGCATATATTCACCCGTAAATGGCTCATGGATGTCGCCAAGGAATATATTTGCCTGAATTCCTATTATGAAGACATGAAAATTGACGGCAAAGACAGGCGCGACACATACAGGCGCATGGCCGACACCATTCTGACAGAAATGCGCGCTGGCAAACGGGTATGCGCTACCTTTTACGGACATCCGGGAATTTTTGCCTGCATCTCTCACATGGCAATTGCAGACGCCAGAGCAGAGGGTTATCAGGCACATATGGAGCCCGGTATTTCGGCCCTCGATTGCCTGGTTGCTGATCTGGGCATAGACCCCGGGAGCCGGGGTATGCAATCCATGGAAGCGACCCAGTTCATGATCTACCATCGCTTGATTGATCCAACAGCATTGTTGATACTGTGGCAGCCTGGTATCGCGGGTGAACTTGCGTTGAAGAAACTGGAGACAAATGAAGAGTATCTGCAAGTGCTGGTCAATAAACTCGCACGCAGCTATCCGCTGGATCATGAAGTGATTTTGTATGAGGCTGCGACTGATCCTCTTGAAAAAACACGCATGGACAAGATTCGTCTTGGAGACTTGCCGCAGATGCTGTTGAAACAAATTACCACGCTGGTGATACCACCTGCAAAAGCATTGGAAAGAGACCAGTCAATTATTGACCAGCTCAATGCCATTGCCGCGCAAAGAGGGCAAGTTCAGCAGGCTGCCTGAAAGAGAGCCGTAGCAAGGGTTTTGTTGCCGCCCGGCATTATTGTGGATGAAGCTGATAAGCACAAACTTGTTATTGACTGCATACCAGTGGCAAAATCCCTTAAAAGTGGCTAAATGTTAATTTAATCAACATCATGATTCAACTTCTCAGGTTACAAATATCTGCTTTCAATTTGATTTACACTTAATTAGAATTGGTCGCGTGAGACAAAATGGTTTGTCAACAAGTTGGGGGATACTGATGAAAAAAATGATCAAAAATGCATTGTTGGGACTGGCTCTTGCTGGTGGTTTGTCGGTAGCCTGTGCTGAAGGCGTAGACACTTCTGTTGATGGCATCTTCAATGCACTGACAACGACAAGCAATTTGCAGGCAACTGTGGATAATCTGGTTGCCAGCGGTGCCAATCCACAATCCATCGTTTCCGTCGCAGCGGCAGCTGGCATTCCCCTGGATACAGTCAAGGATTTGCAAGTTTGCGTGAATTCTGCAGCACCTGATGCTACCGTACTCAGCGCTTCCTGCATGAGACAGCGCAGTCTGGTAACTGCCTATGCAGCAGGCGTGAATGACCCTATGAAATTCCTGCCAGCAACTGCTGCAGGCAAGCGTCAAAACAAAGAAGTCAAAACTAATTAATTAGCCTGGACTGGCAAAAAAGGCAGGCATGTTGACCATGTCTGCCTTTTATCGTTTTGAACCTGTTGATGGTGTGCTTACCGGCGTATTTGCCGGTGTGCATGCTTTATCCAGTCCTGAAAATCTGCTTTCTCAGGACTTCTTTCTGAGTGGAGCGAGCAACTCACCCAGATCATTGTGATCAATCTCATACATTAATTCCAGCAGGCGGCCAATTTCGCCCTTGGGGAAACCTTCACGTGCAAACCAACCCAGGTAATGCCCGGGCAAGTCAGCGATGGCGGTATCCTTGTATTTGCCATAAGGCATCTTGAAACTCAGCAGTCTTTGCAAATCGTCGGCTTGCATGAGTCTAGTCCTCAGATTTTTTGCCGGATTCTACTGGCGGCGGTGTGCCTGCCGCAGGCTGACTCGCCGGTGTTGCCGTTGTGACCGCTGGGGCTGGCGTGGCCGCTACTGTTTTCTTTTCTTCTTCAGCTTCCTGTACATAAGGTACGCTATCCAGGTAGCGATCTACCAATTCAAAGAATTGCTCGTAGAACTGACCGGTAGGAATGGTTTCACTGGCAACTTTGACCAGCGCATCATCTGTAGAACCAAAAGGCAGGGAGACTGAACCCAGGGCACTGACACCGATGCTGGCTGAAGTGTTGCTTTTCTTTAAGGAATAGCGGTCCCGCACAGCATTCGCAAAAACGGTCGTGCTATTGCTACCCTTGCTGTCTGCCACGCAGACAACATTGAATTCAATCTCGGCATGGACATCTGCTTCCGGCTGGTATTTCCTGCGGCCTTTGAGGACAGAAGGTTTCCAGTCGCTGATGACATAACCCTGGCTCAGCAGTGCGCGACGGGCTGCTTCGCAAGCACTTTTTTCAGTGCCAGGAAAGCCTCGTGTAAATACCCCGGTAGCACCAAATTCTTCATGCTGCATGCCGGCATGTTTGGTGGTCGTGCAGGCGCTTAATAAGCCAAGGGAGAGAGTGAATGGTACTAAAAATTTTCGGTGAATCATCTTTATTTCAATATGCTTTAGAGGTGCGCTTGCGCGGGCACTCAGGCCAGCGCTTCTTTGGCTGCCTCTTCCGGTGTTAATCCGTCAAAAAACAGATCGGTGAACCACTCTATCTGCTCTTCTATGTGGTCTTGCGCCTGGTTGACGGTAGCACCGCCAGCGACCAGGAAAGCTTCTACTTCCGTACACCAGGCAATCAGTGCCTCGGTTTCCGGGTCTAGTTCATTCTTTTTTGCCATGATGTTTCTTTCCTGCTTATTTGAGCGTAGCCCGTATTTTAACTTGCCAGCACCCTGGAGGTGTTACAGCTACATTAAATACCAAGCTACACATGCCAGATTATTAAGGTATAACGCGGTGGGGGATGATTTGGGTGACAGATGCAGTAGAAAATTTTAAAGCCAAAGAGCTCACCAAAGAGGAAGGATCTAAAACTAAAAACTCCCCGCAAACTGATATCGCTTACCCGGGTGCCACATGGTTACGCTGGTGGCGATCATGTCGCGTGAGCGGGTGGTTCTGTGCAAGACCAGGCAGGCTTCCTTGGCTGAGATATGCAGCATCTCGGCTATCTGTTTTGGTGGCAGCACGGCTTCTATGCTGTAGTCGACACCCTGCAAAGGGGCGACTGCCACCAGATATTCATTCGGGGTCATGACGCTGAAGTCTTGTTGCAGGTATTCTGGTGTCACACTGGAGTTGACCCAGCGGTCTTCCACCTGTATTGCCACTTCGTTTTCGAAGTGGACAATCACAGAGTGAAATAGCGGATGTCCAGCTTTGACCTGGAATTCTGCGGCCCGTTGTTCAGTCGCGACTTCTGCCTTCAGTTCATGCAATTCGCTACGGTGAGCATGGCCGCGTGAACGGATTTCTTCAGCGATGCTTTTGATTGCGACCAGAGTTGCCTGGTATTTTTGTTGCGCCACATACGTACCAGAACCCTGGATGCGCGTCAGGATTTGTTCGCTGGTAAGTTCACGCACGGCACGGTTGACCGTCATACGTGACACGCCAAACTGGCTGGCCAGCGCAGTTTCAGCAGGGATGGCATCACCTTCTTTCCATTTGCCTGACTGGATTTCCTGGAGCAGGGTATCTTTGATGACTTGAAAGGCTGGAATGTCTGGCTTGCTGGGTTTCACAGGATAGATGGCTTAGAGTGATGGGTGTCTGCATTTTCTCATAGCACAGCAGTGATAGCGAATATATTGGCCGACATTGTCATTTACTGTCACTTTTTGCGCGGCAACGCAGAAAATTTACCAGCGATATCCAGCTCACGAAAACGCATGAGGATGAAATCGACAAACAGCCTGGTCTTGGCAGGCATGAGTTTGCTGCTGGCATAGTACAAGGCAATGGGGCCGATATCTGCATACCAGCTAGGCAACAGACGCAGCAATGCACCACTTTCCAGATAGGGCAGTGCATGCAGCCGCGGTACCATGGCCACGCCCAGATCCAGCAATGCTGCGCGGCACATGGCTTCGGGGTCATCCATGATGATACGTGGCTTGAGTTCCATATGTGCCTCTTCTCCCGGAGTGGTTCGCAGCGTCCATGAGCGCAGCCTGCCACTTTGCGGTGAGCGCCGCATAATGCCATCCAGTTCTGCGAGGTCGGCGGGCTTCAATGGCGTCTTGTGCCTGGCGATATAGGCAGGCGAGGCAACCGGTATCACATGCGCGCGCCCGATTTCACGCGCGATAACACCCGGCACCAGCTCTATACCGCCACCAATGGCAACATCAAATCCTTCAGCGATCAGGTCTACGCTGCGGTTATCAAAGTGCAGGTCAGGTATCACGTCGGGGTAGGTGTTAATAAAATCATTCACTACAGGCAAAACATAATCTCGCCCAAAGGCCAGTGCCAGGCTGATTTTTAATATACCAGCAGGTTTGCCTGCAACGTTTTCTACATTCGCCAACGCCGCCTGTATGCTGTCCAGCCCGCCACTGACCTGTGCCAGAAATACTTCTCCTGCTTCAGTCAGCATCAGGCTGCGCGTGCTGCGCTGGAATAAACGTATACCCAGACGCGACTCCAGTTTTGCGACATTTTTGCTGACCGCCGCTGGTGTCAGCCCCAGATTGCGCGCCGCCTGGGAAAAACTGCCTGCTTCTGCGCTGCGCACAAAGGATTCGATGCTGGAAAGGGTTTCCATGATGAGCTTTCTATTTTCAACCTTTAGTTGAAGGTAATGTAATCGATTATGGACTATTTGTAATCATTTAAAAAGCACAAAATAGCTACATCCAATCCCGGATTAGCGAAATTCAACCGAACCAAACTGAACTAAACAGGAGAACGACATGACACAAACATTCAACACTCAAGCAAACACATCCAAAGCAAACCTGGCTGGTAAAACAGCCCTGGTCACCGGCGGTTCACGCGGTATAGGTGCAGCCATTGCACGCAAACTGGCAACAGACGGCGCTGCAGTTGCCATCACTTATTCCAGCAGTGCGCAGCAGGCAGAGCAACTGGTGGCTGATATACGCTCAACTGATGGCAAGGCACTGGCTATTCGCGCTGATGCGCAAGATGCAGATGCAGTCAGGCAGGCAGTTGCAAAAACGGTCGCAGAATTTGGTGGTCTCGATATCCTCGTCAACAATGCGGGTGCACTGGTTGCTGGCGGTATTGCGGATATCAGCATGGACGATTATCAACGCCTGATTGCTGTCAACGTGACCGGTGTGTTTGTTGCCTCGCAAGAAGCGCAGCGTCATATGAAACAGGGTGGCCGTATCATCAACATAGGCAGTGTCAACAGTGATTATGTGCCAGTACCTGGCCTGTCACTGTATGCGCTGACCAAAGGCGCGGTAGCTTCTTTCACCCGTGGCCTGGCACGTGACCTGGGCGCACGTGGCATCACCGTCAATAATGTACAGCCCGGCCCGGTTGATACAGAAATGAATCCAGCCAACGGTGCTTTTGCCGACACCATGCGCAGCTATATGGCGACAGGTAAATACGGTACAGGCACACAGATCGCCAGTCTGGTTGCTTACCTGGCGAGTGAGGATGCAGCATTCATTACTGGTGCCAATCTCAAGGCAGACGGTGGCTTTGATGCCTGATATGCTTGAAGTGTGCAGATAAAAAATGCATGAATCAAAGAGCCGGATTGTCTGCAGGTTTGTGCAGCGCAGCCCGGCTTTTTTTGTGTGACAATAGTGGCCGAATCCGGCGGGATATGTCCTGTCGCATTGCGTAAGATTTCGATGTTTCCCACCTGATTAACATTTGGAGTTTTCATGACAGCCACAAGCTTCAGTACATTCAAAGAATTGCACGAGGGCAGTACACCCTTGTTGTTACCCAATGCCTGGGATGCCGCCAGTGCAGTCCTGTTTGAGCGTGATGGTGCCACAGCGATTGCCACCTCCAGTGCCTCGCTGGCCTGGGCACTGGGCTATGCTGACGGTGGCACCTTGCCACGTGACGAGTTGCTGGCAGCCGTGCGACGCATCATGCGCGTCATCAAAGTGCCTTTGTCGGTGGATGTTGAAGATGGCTATAGCGACGATGCTGATAGCGTCGCTAACCTGGTAGCAGACCTGCAGCAGTATGGTGTGGCTGGTATCAATCTTGAAGATGGTGGCGGTGCGCCAGAATTGCTGGTAGCAAAAATCAAGGCCATTCGCAACAAGCTTAATGGTGCCGGATTCTTCATCAACGCCAGGACGGACGTGTATCTGCGTGGACTGGCGAGTGGCGATGCTGCTGTACAAATGGCGATTAGCCGTACCCAGGCCTACCAGACTGCCGGAGCCAGCGCAGCCTTTTTGCCAGGGCTGTGCGATGCTGCAGCAATTTCTACTATTGCACAGGCACTCGATATTCCGGTCAACATCATGGCTGTGCCTGGCATGCTGGACATCAGCCAATTATTTGCTGCCGGTTGCCGTCGTTTCTCATTGGGGCCTGTGCCTTTCCAGCTTGCTTATCATCATGGCAGGGAGGGTGTGCACCAGTTTTTGCATCAGGGACAGACAGCTTCATTATTCAAGCATGAGCTAAGCTATCCATATATGAATGCAGCCTTGAATGTTGATGGCTGAAATGGGCAAGTGACACTAGGCTGGGGGAAACAGATCATCCACGCGGGATGATCTGAAAAAATATTCCTGAATTTGAGTGGGCTCAGCCCGTAATTCAAGGGGGAGGATGTTAAGTTTGATTGATAAATTCAGGACGTGAGCTGTAGCACCCACGCTTCCCAGTCCATTACCGGTTCACCGCCAAGCTGTCTGTAAAACTGTTTTGCGTTGCTATTGTCTGGCAGTACATCCCATTTTAATCTGCCGCAACCATGCTGCCTGGCATCGGCTATCACGGTTTCCATCAATGCCTTGCCGATGCCAAGCTGGCGTGCTGGTGTGGTAACGTATAATTCTTTGAGTCGCCAATCCGGACGCAGGTCGTAGGTAAAAGCGATTTCGACCAGGACTGCATAACCTAGCAAAACGCCTGCTGGTGTCGCCGCCACATAAGCCTTGAATTGTGGCCGTTCCGTATCCAGTCCACGTGCCAGCAAATCCTCGATGGTGACGCGAAATTCAGTCAGGTAGCCTTCAAAGGCGGCCAGTTCACGCATCAATTGCAGCAAGCCCGCCACGTCGCTGGCCAGGGCAGGACGTACGCTGAATGCCGTTGTTTTTACCCCCGGGCTCATGCGAGTTCAGTGACTTCTGTTGTCAGGCTAAAACCTTCATCAACCCAGCCAGTGATGCCGCCTATCATGATTTTTACAGGGCGGCCAAGCTGCGCCAGTCTGATCGCCGCCTTGGTCGCACCATTGCAATGCGGGCCTGCGCAGTAAGTCACAAACAGGGTATCTGCCGGATAGCTGGCCAGTTTGGAGGCGATGATCTTGCCTCTCAACAGGTTGATAGCGCCGGGCACGTGACCTTTTGCATAAGATTCTGGGCTACGAACGTCCAGCAAGACAAAATCAGCCTTGCCTTCAGACAAGGCGTGGTGAGTATCCCAGCAATCTGTCTCAAAACGCAGGCTGTCTGCAAAATGGGCAATGGCTTCCTGGCTGCTGGCTGCGGCGACTTCAGTGACGACGGACATGGTTTTTGCCTTTCATGAGTGGGTTGAATATGTAGCTATTGTCGGCCTCTTCATCTAAATCGAATAGTGGCGTTAACGGCATGATCCGGTAATATCGCGCCAAAATCTCAAGCGGGCAAAATTTTTACAAAATCCCTCAAGTATTCGCTTGCAAAAGTTGTATATACAACTTAAACTTTCTCTCACTGATTCAGCTTTGTCCGGTTTTATTGCTTTTTTGTTTGCTTGACCGGATTCTTAAATTTGGGCGGTATATCTGCGATTTTGCCGCTATCCTGTATTTAACTGATGGAGAGAGACTATGAACAACGATCCACGCTGGGATGCCACTCGCGTAATCCACGCACCACGCGGTGCTGAAAAAACCTGCAAGACCTGGGTGGCCGAGGCGGCCTATCGCATGATTCAGAATAATCTTGACCCGGCGGTGGCAGAAAACCCCAAGCATCTGGTCGTCTATGGTGGCATAGGTCGCGCAGCCCGTAACTGGGAATGCTATGACCAGATCCTGGCATCGCTCAAAGAACTCAATGAAGATGAAACCCTGCTGATACAGTCCGGCAAACCGGTAGGCGTATTCAAGACGCACGAAGACGCACCCCGCGTGCTGATCGCCAATTCCAATTTGGTACCCAAATGGGCCAATTGGGAACATTTCAATGAACTCGACCGCAAGGGCCTGTTCATGTATGGCCAGATGACTGCCGGTAGCTGGATATATATAGGCACACAAGGCATTGTCCAGGGTACGTATGAAACATTTGCAGAAGCAGGTCGCCAGCATTTCAATGGTGATTGGGGTGGCCGCTGGATATTGACAGCTGGTCTCGGTGGCATGGGTGGCGCACAACCTTTGGCTGCTAGCTTTGCCGGTGCCGTATCTCTTAACATCGAATGCCAGCAATCAAGCATAGACTTCCGCCTGCGCACCCGTTATGTCGACAAGCAGGCCAAAGATCTTGACGATGCGCTGGCACTCATCAAGCATCATTGCGACCGTAAAGAAGCGGTGTCGATTGCCTTGCTCGGCAATGCCGCAGAAATCTTGCCAGAACTGGTCAAGCGCGCAAAAGCGGGCGGCATGAAACCTGATCTGGTAACAGATCAAACTTCTGCCCATGACCTCATTAATGGTTACCTGCCTATAGGCTGGACAGTGGCTGAATGGAAGGCTGCGCAACAAGACGCTGCCCAGCATGCCAAACTGACTGCTGATGCCTCACAGGCCTGCGCCGTACATGTGCAAGCCATGCTGGATTTCCACGCCATGGGTATACCGACAGTTGATTACGGCAATAACATCCGCCAGGTGGCTTTTGATACCGGTGTCAAGAATGCCTTTGACTTCCCTGGCTTTGTACCTGCATATATCCGCCCGCTGTTCTGTGATGGCAAAGGCCCATTCCGCTGGGTAGCCTTGTCTGGTGACCCGGAAGATATCCGCAAGACCGATGCCAAGATCAAGGAACTGTTCCCTGAAAATAAAGGTGTGCACAAATGGCTGGAAATGGCCGGTGAACGTATAGCCTTCCAGGGTTTGCCTGCACGTATTTGCTGGCTGGGCCTGGGGGAGCGTCATATCGCAGGTTTGGCCTTCAATGAAATGGTCAAAAATGGCGAATTGAAAGCACCGATCGTCATTGGCCGTGACCATCTGGACACAGGCTCAGTCGCCAGCCCCAACCGTGAAACCGAAGGCATGCGCGATGGTACGGATGCAGTGTCCGATTGGCCATTGCTTAACGCTTTGCTCAATACTGCTGGCGGCGCCAGCTGGGTATCACTGCATCATGGTGGTGGTGTGGGCATGGGTTATTCTCAGCATTCTGGCATGGTCATTGTTGCTGATGGTACCGAAGCTGCCGCTAAACGTCTGGCGCGTGTACTGGTCAATGACTGTGGTTCTGGCGTCATGCGTCATGCGGATGCGGGATATGAGCAGGCCGTTGCATGCGCTGAACGTGAGGGCTTGAATTTACCTATGATTGCCAAAGCAAAGTAATCAAGCACCGCTTTACTCCCTCCCCTTGAAGGGGAGGGAATTAAAACGATATTTAAAGTATTCAGGAAAAAACATGAGTAATCATTTTGAAATTCAACCCGGTCAATTCACGCTGAGCGACCTGCGTGCTATCTGGACCAAATTCCAGCCGTTGAAGCTGGCAGAGTCCGCCTATGCCGCCATCAATGCCGCTTCCGCCACGATAGATAAAATCGTGGCAAAAGGTGATGCGGCCTACGGCATCAATACCGGTTTCGGCAAACTGGCGAAGACCCGTATCCCTGATGACCAGTTGGAACTCTTGCAGCGTAATCTCATCCTTTCGCATTCCGTCGGTTCTGGTGAATTGATTTCGGATGAAGTCGTACGCCTGATCCTGGCGATGAAGATCGCCAGCCTGGCGCGTGGTTTTTCCGGTATCCGTGCTTCTGTGATCGATAGCATGATCGCCATGTATAACGCAGGCATCATGCCGACTATCCCGGTCAAGGGTTCGGTGGGTGCATCCGGTGATCTGGCTCCGTTGTCGCATATGACGCTGGCTATGCTGGGCGAGGGTGATGCGCGTGTTAATGGCAAGCTTGTGCCTGCCAAAGAAGCACTGGCTGCTGCCGGTATCAAGCCTGTCGTATTGGCTGCCAAGGAAGGCCTGGCTCTCATCAATGGTACACAGGTATCCGCGGCACTTGCTTTGAATGGTCTGTTCCTGGCAGAGCGTCTGCTGGAAGCCGCGACCATTACCGGTTCCTTGTCAGTCGATGCCGCCAAGGGCAGCGATGCTCCGTTTGATGCGCGTATCCATAGCAGCCGTGGCCAACCTGGTCAGATCGCGACAGCACAGATTTATCGCAACCTGCTGGCTGGTAGTGAAATTCGCCAGTCTCATCTCGTTAATGATGAGCGCGTACAAGATCCATATTGCCTGCGCTGCCAGCCACAGGTCATGGGTGCTTGCCTCGACATTATCAATAATGCGGCACGTACCTTGTTGATCGAAGCAAATGCAGTGACGGATAACCCACTGGTGTTCGTGGAAACCGGTGAAGTTATCTCTGGCGGTAACTTCCATGCAGAGCCTGTGGCTTTTGCGGCAGATACCCTGGCACTGGCAATTGCCGAGATAGGCTCCATCTCTGAGCGTCGCATCGCCTTGTTGATCGATTCATCGATTTCTGGCCTGCCACCTTTCCTTGTGCCTTCATCCGGTTTGAATTCTGGTTTCATGATCGCCCATGTGACGGCCGCGGCGCTGGCTTCTGAAAACAAATCACATGCCCATCCATCCAGTGTCGATAGCATTCCGACTTCTGCCAACCAGGAAGACCATGTCAGCATGGCGACCTATGGCGCACGCCGTTTGCATGAAATGGCCCACAATACAGCGACCATCGTTGGCATAGAATTGCTGGCGGCGGCACAGGGTGTGGATTTCCATGCGCCTTTGCAAACATCAGCGATGTTGAAGCAAGTCCACACGCTTTTGCGCGAAAAAGTGGCTTTCTATGACAAAGACAGGTTCTTCGCCCCTGATATAGAAGCAGCAAAAGCGCTGGTCGTCGAAGGCCATTTGAGCGCACAATGCCAGCAGTTGTATCAAAATCTGTATTTGGCTTGATTCTGCTTGAACCTTAGCAGTTTGAATTAAGCAGTTTGTATTAAGATAATGGCTCTCTCATCTGGGAGGGCCATTTTTGTATTTTGTTGAAAGCTTTTGATTACCATGCGTAAGTGGACAAGACTAGACTATCAAACCATGCCATGGAAAAATGGCGGCGGCAGCACGACTGAGCTGGCGATATTTCCTACAGACGCCAGTCTCGATCATTTCGTCTGGCGTTTAAGCACGGCTGAAGTCAGCAGCAACGGCCCGTTTTCGCATTTTGCCCAGATAGACAGGACGCTGGCGATTTTATCGGGCGAAGGCTTGATACTGCATAGCGATAGCGAGCAGGTTCATGGTCAGAGTGTTTTCCTCAAACAGGATAGCTTGCCGCATCAGTTCAAAGGTGAAACGCCTATCAATGCCGAACTCTTGCATGGCACAGTGCTGGACCTGAACATGATGACGCGGCGCGATGTCTGCACCCATCACATGCAAAGGCTGGAAGCAGGCAAGCATTTCATCGAAGCCAATGATGCCCAGCAGCTTTTGTTGTTCTGCGCCAAAGGCAGTGCCCGTCTGGCCACAGGTGAGACTTTGCAAGACTATGATTGCTGCCTGTTTGAAGAGGAGCATGAGCATCAGGGCATACGACTGAACCTGCACGCTGATGAAGACGCGGTACTGTATCTGATACGCATACAATTTTTGAGCATGGGTGACAGCTGATGAGTTCAACAGTTTTATCCTGGGACAGCCTGTGGATCAATGTCCACCTTGCCCGCATGACCGACGGTTATGGCGAAATCAGGGATGCTGCCATCGCAGTCAGGGATGGCAAGATCGCCTGGCTGGGCGCGCAGAGCGAATTACCCGCAGAATATGGTGCGGCCAAAACCCACGACGGCAAGGGTTGCTGGTTGACGCCCGGCCTCATCGATTGCCATACGCATCTGGTGTATGCCGGTAACCGAAGCAATGAATTTGAAGCGCGCCTGAATGGTGTCGCTTATGAAGAAATCGCCAGGCAGGGCGGCGGTATCAATGCCACCGTGCGTGCCACCCGTGCTGCGAGTGAAGATGAACTCCTGGCTGCCACGCTGCCGCGTCTGCATGCAATGCTGGCCGAAGGTGTGACTACACTGGAGATCAAATCCGGCTATGGCCTTGACCTGGAAACCGAGGCCCGCATATTGCGCGTGGCCAGGCGCATAGGGCGTGAATTCCCTGTACGCGTCAAAACTACGTTTTTAGGCGCGCATGCCTTGCCGCCCGAATATGCAGGCAGGGTCGATGATTACATCAAACTGGTTTGCGAGCAGATGTTGCCTGCTTTGGTGGCTGAAGGTCTGGTTGATGCAGTCGATGTGTTCTGTGAAAAAATAGGATTCACGCCAGCGCAAACAGAACTGGTGTTCCAGGCTGCACAAGCGCACGGCTTGCCAGTCAAGCTGCATGCTGAACAATTATCTGATCAGGGCGGTGCAGCATTGACGGCACAATATAAAGGCCTGTCTGCAGATCATCTGGAATATTTGTCAGATGAAGGCATAGCAGCGATGGCAGCCAGCGGCACGGTGGCCGTGCTGTTGCCAGGTGCGTTTTATTTTTTGCGCGAAACCAAATACCCGCCATTGACTGCCATGCGTACGGCGGGCGTGCCGATTGCGCTGGCAACGGACTGCAATCCAGGTACTTCACCCATGACTTCGCTGTTGCTGACCATGAACATGGCTTGCACACTATTCCGCATGACACCGCTGGAAGCGCTGCAAGGCGTGACTTGCCATGCAGCACAAGCTCTTGGATTGAGTGCAGAAACTGGTAGTTTGGCGGTAGGCAAAGCGGCTGATTTTGCGCTGTGGGACATCGCCAGACCCGCGGACCTGGCCTATCACATCGCGGGCAACCCCTCGCAAGCCAAAGTGTTCGCAGGTAAGTTGCTGGCCTGATGATGCTTGAATTTCTTTGCTGATTGACATTTTTTAACCCCGCTTAGACGGGGTTTTCTTTTGATCGTTGTCGTTGAAGACTATAATCTTATTCAGCCACATACAAACGCACCAGACTCTACTATGACGACAATAAAACAAAAAATCACCAATGCCAACCAACGCTGGCACTTGGGGCGCTGGGCCGCAGGCCTGGTGGGTTTGGTATTTTTGCTGGCAGCGCTGAGTTGGGCTTTTTTGCCGGGTGTCGTCAAACGTATCGCTGCCGAACAAGTGCAGCAGCAGATAGGGCGTAAGCTGGATATGGCGGATATCCGCTTTTCACCTTTCAAACTGGCGCTGACGATAGATGGTTTGACACTGTACGAGGCTGACCAGCGTACACCGGCAGTCAAAGTCAGAGAACTGGTACTGAATCTGTCGCTGGCATCGCTGTTTCGTCAGGCCCTGATCGTCGATGAAGTCAGGCTCACCGAACCTTATGTGCATATTATCCGTACTCCGGGTGAAGGCTATGGCCGCTACAACTTCAGCGATATACTGGAGAAAATTGCAGCCATGCCCAAGAGCGAATCGACGGCACGCTTTTCTCTGGCAAACCTGCAGCTCGCAGGTGGACGCATAGAGATAGATGACAAGGTCGTCAATGAGCAATTCAAGATAGAAGCACTGCAAATCGGCGTGCCCTTTGTGTCCAACTTCCCTAATCAGGTAGAGAGTTTTGTCGAACCCATGCTGTCGGCCAAGGTCAATGGTTCAAACTTTGTGCTCAAGGGTAGGGCGAAGCCATTCACGAATAGCCTGGATACTTCTCTCGCAATTGATCTTGACAAACTGGACCTGACACAATATCTGCCCTATGTGCCCGTAGCCTTGCCAGTGAAAATCCAGAACGCAAAATTGTCGACCAAACTGGATTTGATTTTCAGCCGCAAGAATGCCCATGCCGAATTGCTGCTGGCGGGTGATGTCAATCTGGATGACGTGCATGTCAACGATAAGGCGGATACACCTTTGTTGAAGCTGGGCAGCTTGCATGCACAAATCAAGCAAGTGAATGTCATGACAGCCGCAGCCAGCATCAGCAAGCTGGAATTGTCTTCACCAGAAATCTGGCTGGATATCAATCAGCAGGGGCAATTGAACTGGGCTAGCCTGGCCACCCCACCTGCGCCCGCTACTCCGTCCAAAGATAGCAAAACGAACACTAAGAATACGGTAGTGCCTGTAACGGCTAGCACCGCTTCTGCCGCATCATCCGTGGCAGTGAGCGCGGCAAAACCGGTCGCTGCCTTGCAGCAATTGGCAGAATTGCAGCTGTCAAAAGGGGTTTTGCATTTCCGTGATGCCAAGCACGCTAACCCTGCACAAACCGTCA
Source organism: Undibacterium sp. GW821-FHT07F11 (assembly GCF_059418665.1). Lineage (NCBI taxonomy): Bacteria > Pseudomonadati > Pseudomonadota > Betaproteobacteria > Burkholderiales > Oxalobacteraceae > Undibacterium > Undibacterium sp. GW821-FHT07F11. The sequence goes on along the minus strand of NZ_JBWKQH010000009.1, from coordinate 120,044 downwards.
ACCTCAAAGATATCAGTCTGACCGCGCGTGGCTTATCTTCTGCAGCAGATGCCAAAGCGGCTGCGTTCAAGTTTGCACTCAGTGGTGAAAACGATGAGAGCTTGAAACTGGAAGGCGAGATGCAGCCACTGAATGGTACGGCCAAGGCGCAACTGGCTTTAAGCTCCTGGTCTCTGGCTACTTACCAGCCTTTGCTGAGTAATTATCTGCTCGCCAGTGTCAGTGGTAAGTTTGATGTGAATGCGCAATTGCAAGTGCAAAAAGGTCTGGTGCAAGTTGATGATCTGGGCATGAAACTCAGTCAGTTCGCCATCAAGCCCAAGTCTGCTGATGATGGCAGTTTCAACCTGAAAGCATTGACGGTAGATAAGCTGACCCTGAACATGGAGAGCAGGCAAGTCAATATAGGTAGCGTGCTGTTTGATGGCCTGGTGACGGATGTGCGGCGCGATGAACAAGCGGTATTAAACCTGAAGAAATGGCTGAAATCCAGCTCAAGTGCCAATGCAGGTACCAGCCCGGCTGCGCCTGCCGCAGTAGATAGTGCCGCCACTAGCACGCCTGGCGCTGCCGCTACGGCAACATGGAAAGTCAATCTTGCCAGTCTGGATTTCAAGGACAGTGCTGTCAGCTTCAATGATAAATCCATGTCGCCAGAAGTGAAGTTGAAGCTGGATGCCTTCAATTTGCATGTGGAAAAACTCAGCAGCGATATGTCGCAGCCAGTGAAAATGACTTTGCAGACCAATATAGGAAAAAAATCCAAACTGGCTTTAGACGCAACAGCATCCAGCCAGCTAAAAAGCATCAGCATGAATCTGGATGGGCAGGGTTTGCCTGTGTCGGCATTATTTCCGTATGTGTCACCTTATGTGAATGCCGCATTGACACGTGGCAGGGCAGATATCAAAGGCAAATTAAACCTGAGCAATGTACTCGACAGTAACAGGCAAATTAATTACGAAGGCATGCTGGCACTGAATGACTTCCACCTGCTGGAAAATGGTGCTGAAGAAGATTTCCTGGAATGGAAAAACATCGCCATGGATGGCATCAGTGCACAGATCGGTGGCGACAAGCAGTTGGTTACCCTCAAAAAACTGGCACTCAATGATTTTTATGCGCGCGCCATTTTGTCTGCCAAGGGTAAGCTGAATATACAGACTATCCTCAGTACCAAGAAAGCTGATGCGGAAGAAGCAGAAGCAACCGCAACTGCAGCATCGCCAGTAGCGCAGACAGACGATGCTGCGGTAAAAGCCGTCACCAGCAAAACGGCGACGACGAATATCGTTACCGTGCCCTTGCCAGCCAAGCCAGAAAAAACCAATCCGGTCGTGATACGCATAGCCCAGACCACATTGAAGGGTGGCAATATCAATTTTACCGACAATTTCGTCAAGCCAAATTACACAGCCAACCTGACGGGTGTAACAGGCACCATAGGTGCGATCGCGTCCGACAATCCGCAACCAGCGACCATAGAACTGACTGGCAAGGTTGATGATGATGCGCCTCTGGTGATCTCGGGCAGCCTGAACCCTCTGGCCAGCCCCATGTTCATGGATGTCAAGGCCAGCGCCAATGGCCTGGAATTGACACGGCTGACGCCTTATGCAGCCAAGTACGCTGGCTACGTCATAGAAAAAGGCAAGCTGTCCATGCAAGTATCTTACCGCATAGAGAATCAGCAATTACAGGCAGAAAATGATGTGCGCCTTGATCAACTGACTTTCGGTGAAAGAGTGGACAGCCCGACGGCAACCAAATTGCCCGTGATGCTGGCAGTTGCCTTGTTACGAGATAACCAGGGCCGTATTGCCATTAACTTGCCTATTACCGGTTCCCTGTCTGATCCGCAATTTTCAGTGGGTGGCATCATCTTCAAAGTCTTCATGAATGTGATTACCAAGGCTGTGACTTCACCATTTGCTTTATTGGGATCGATGTTTGGTGGTGGGGAAGAGCTGGCTTATACCGAATTTTTGCCAGGCCAGACCAGTCTGACGCCTGCCGCGGCTGCCAAGCTCGATAGTCTCGCCAAGGCGCTTAAAAATCGTAGTGCCCTGAAACTGGACATCATAGGTCGGGTAGAGCCAGCGAGCGATGCTGACGGCATACGCCAGATATTGCTGCTGCAAAAAATGCGTGAACTGAAATGGAAAGACGTGCATCAAAAAGACCGTACGATCAAAAAAGAAGACATCGTCATTACGGATGCTGAAAAAGCCAAGTATGTGGAAGAAGTCTATCAGGCAGAAAAATTCACCAAGCCACGCAATGCCATTGGCCTCGCCAAGACTCTGCCAACGGCAGAAGCCGAAAAAATGATACTCGCCAATACCCAGGTTACCCCGGAAGCCTTGCGCTCTCTGGCACAAAAACGCGCTGACGCCGTGCGTGATTATCTGGAAGATGTTTCTGGTGTTGAACGTGAGCGCTTATTCCTGATTGCCCCCAGACTCAGTGCCGATGGCATCAAGGATAAGGGCAGTCCGAACCGGGTGGATTTCTTGCTGAAATAGGCTGAACAAGGTGGAAGCGATATAGTCTTGCGATGAAGCGGCACGGTAAGCAGGGATCTGTACTGGAGTATTCGTTGTCCCTGCCACAATCCTGTTACTGCGCTACACGCCTGTATCTCGCATCTTTTTTCCAGACCGGCATCGCAGTGTCGTTGCCAAGTGCATAACCCAGATTTAAAGTAAATTGCGCCTGCTGTAGCATGCCGCTTAAATCCCATGCCGGGTTATAACGATCGCGCGGGGTATGGTAGTCTTTTTTAAACGCTTTCATTTGTGCTGCTTCTTGCTCTGCATCGTGATCAAAGGCAAATGATCCATCACCAGAAAACACGGCGGAACCGACATTAAACGCCGGAACACCCGCCCGCACAAAATTGAAATGATCGGCGCGAAAGAAGGCACCTCCTAAATCGGGAACGGGTGGTGCAATGCGCAAGCCCATTTTTTTGGCAACGGACGTGGCGCTGTTAAACAGGCTGCTGTGCTCACTGCCTGCTACGCCGATGTCCTGGGTTTTGCCGACAAAATTCATGCTGTCCAAGTTGAGATCAGCCGCAGTTTTTGCCAGTAGCCATAATGGGTGTTGAACGTAAAATGCACTGCCAAGCAGGCCTTGTTCTTCCGCCGCAGGCCATAAGAAAATTTGTGTGCGTTTCGTCGGATGTGCCACTGCAGCTTGCGCCATGACCAGCAATGCAGCCGCACCGGAAGCATTGTCCACGGCGCCATTCCAGATTTGTGCAGGTTTGCCGGGTTCTTGTACTATGCCCAGATGATCCCAGTGCGCGGAATACAGTACTGCCTCATGTTTAAGTTTTGCATCCTTGCCAGGGACCATGCCAATGATATTTTGCTGCTCCACTTTACGCACGCTACTGCGTAATGTCACATGAACCCTTGCATCGATTGCGACCGGCCTGAATTCACGGGTTTCAGCGAGTGCACGCAGCGCATCCAGGTCTTGCCCTGCTGCAGCGAACAGCGCCTTGGCAATATCTTCCTGTAGCCAGCCTTCCAGTGCATTGCCGTTATTGCCGTCGCTGCCAAGACTAAAGCGTTCATGGCTAAAAGATGTTTGTGGCACGTTCCAGGCGTAACTGGCTGAGGGTAAAGTGTGTATCAATAGCACACCCGCGGCACCTTGCCGTGCGGCTTCTTCAAACTTGTATGTCCAGCGGCCATGATAGGTGAGCGCTTTTCCCGCAAAACGATTTGGTTCCGCCAGGGTTGGCTGAGGATCATTAACCATCATGATCAGCAATTTGCCTTTGAGATCGACGCCTTTGAAATCATCCCAACGCTCTTCTGGTGCGCGTACACCGTAACCGACAAATACCAGCGGAGCACTGAAATCATTATCAGCTTTGCCGTTGGAAGAACCATACACAATCTCAGTCCCCAGGGCTGGCGAGAGGGTAGCTTTGTTAGTTTCAAAACGCAGTTGGCTACTGCTGAGCGTTTGACTACCAACCAGTGTCACAGTTTGCCTGTAGCCATTTGCGCCCGGTAGCTGCACCAAACCCATTGCTGCCGCTTGCGTTTCCAGGTAGCGCACTGCAAGATCGCCGCCGCGTTGTCCGGTACCACGTCCTTCCAACAAGTCGTCAGATAAAAATGCCAGATGCGCACGCAAGGGAGCTTCTTGCACTTGCTGCGCCTGTGTAGCATGATGGGACAGCGCAAAATTTAAAACTATGCTGGATATGACGGTTAACACGAGGCGCATCAGTATTCCTATAAATTGATTTGATTTGCCGCCAGATCATATTACAAAGTCGGTGTTTTTTATTTGCCAATAGATATCAACGGTTCACAGAAGCAGGATAATAGCCATTATCGTTGCAGTACAAGATATGTAGGTCTCACAGAGACGCTACCATATTGATGAACTATGTCAGGTCAACATACTTGGAAACGGCGGTGTTACCCCTTAATTATTTGCCTTATAGTAAGAGTAATCTTGATCGTCTGACGGATAAGTGAATAATTATTTCAAAAATACATTTTTAGTGGGAACAAAAAGGGGATTTAGGTCCTGACTTTGTTGTCGAGGGCTCTGCGAATGATGATTATTCTGATAATGAACAGGATTTATTGTTGTTTTACGAGTAATCTTGATTTATCCTGAGACCATCTGTTTTATCTATCGCAATAAGGAGTAGCAATGACTTCTGCAACGCTCGCCAGCATTTTGTATGTTGAAGACGATGCTGATATACAAACCGTGGCTCAAATTGCTTTGGAAGTTGTCGGTGGTTTTAGTTTGAAAACTTGTAGTTCCGGGGCGCAGGCCATTGCAGAAGTCAATGCTGGCTTTGTTCCTGACTTGCTGCTGCTTGACGTCATGATGCCGAATATGGATGGCCCGACCACTCTGGCCGAGTTGCGCAAACTGCCTGGTACCGAGTCTACGCCAGTCATCTTCATGACTGCCAAGGTGCAGTCTTCAGAAATGGATTTTTATAAGTCGCTGGGCGCCATAGGCGTTATTGCAAAACCTTTTGATCCTATGGAACTGTCAACTCAGGTGCGAGGTTTATGGCAGGAGAAGGCTTAAATGTCTGATAAAAATGATAGCCTGCAAGAAAAATTGCTTGCTCTCGAAGCAATTTTTATGCAGAAGCTGCCGTCCAAGTTCGAAGAGATTACCAGTACCTTGCAAAAGGTAGTTGAACGTCCAGACGACAAAGACTCCATGGTTGTCCTGCACCGGCACTTGCATACCATGGCAGGTTCAGCCGGTACTTTTGGCTTCGCTGACATAGGTACGCAGGCCAGGGTATTTGAATCCACACTAAAACCTCATCTTGAGGGGAAAGCCTGGGACCCGGTTGAGCTAAAGGCTTACTCGGATGAAGTTAATCGCTATTTTGAATACGCCTTAAAGCATGACAATAAGCCTGTTAATGGTGTGGCCGAGAGCGTGCAGGAAGAAGAGCGCGAATCAAGTGACCCCCATCTGATTTATCTGGTGGACGAGGACGAAGCGCAAAATCAGGAAATCACCACACAGCTTGAGCATTTCGGTTATGAGGTGGTGCGCATGAACCATCTCGGTGCCTTGGCAAAAGCAGTGGCTACTCGCAGACCGCATGTGATCGTCATAGAGCTGAGCTTCCCGGAAGGCAAAGTCGCAGGGGCTGAAGAAATCTCACGCATCAAACAGATAGAACGCTTCCGTATTCCCACGGTATTTGTATCGCGCTCCAGCAGCTTTGATTCACGTTTATTGGCAGTACGCGCCAGCGGTGACGGCTATTTCACCAAGCCGGTCGATGTTGTCGCCCTGACTGAGCGAATAGAATCCCTGCTGCAACTTGGTGAAAACAAGAGTTATCGCGTGCTCATCATTGATGATGATGCCGTGACTTCCAAGTTTTACGGCGCAATCCTGCGTGATGCAGGCATGAATGTCTACCTGCTCAATGATCCAACGCAGATATTGACGGTGATGACAGATTTTCGCCCAGAACTGCTGCTCATGGACATTTACATGCCAGTATGTAGTGGTGTCGAACTATCGCGCCTGATCAGGCAAGATAATTCCTATGTTGATGTGCCTATCGTATTCCTGTCCAGTGAGGCAGACCTCAGCAAGCAGCTCGATGCCGTCAGAGCAGGGGCGGATGATTTCATCACCAAGCCGGTGGCACCGGAATATCTGAAATCTTCCATCGCCTCAAGGGCTGAGCGCTACCGCTCTTTGCGCGCCCTGATCATGCGCGATGGTTTGACCGGTTTGTTTAATCACACTGCCATCAAGGAGCAACTCGCATCCGAGATTTCGCAAGCTGGCCGTACCGGTTCGCCTTTGGCACTGGCGATGATAGATCTTGATAACTTTAAATATGTCAACGACACCTACGGACATCCCGCTGGTGACCAGGTCTTGCGTACGCTGGCCAGGCTCTTAAGGCAACGACTGCGCCGCAGTGATATCGTTGGACGTTATGGTGGCGAAGAGTTTGCTGTGATTTTCCCGGATACCTCGGCCACCACGGCACGCCGGGTACTGGATCAGGTCAGGCTGGCATTCACCAAGATACAGCAGCATTGCGAAGGCGGGCATTTCTCCGTCAGTTTTTCTGGAGGTGTGGCCGATCTTGAATCTACGCTGGATGCTGATGATTTATTCGATATTGCCGATGCTGCCATGTATGTGTCGAAGCAGGAAGGGCGCAACCGTATCAGCCTGGCCTGACCTGCTCTGATCTACTGAGCAGCAAGTAAAACACAGGCTGCCATAGGGTACCGAGCCCATGGCGGCCTGTTTTGTTTGCGGCTCAACTTTGATAGAGGCATTGTTTCTTATGCTTACATATTGAAAAAGCAAGTGCAGACAAAGTTCAGTGTACACTGGAGTATCTTTATTGCTGTTCAGGTTGCTTAGTGTTTTCAAAATTTCTTCTCGGCAATTCAACTCTGGCTGCCATGTTGATGCTTTACCTGCTTCTGGCTTTTGCGAGTGTTGGAGTAGGCAGGCATAGCTCGCCCGAAAGCCAGTTGCGCAAACAGGTGAATGCCTGGTGGTTTATTTTTCCCATCGTCAGCCTGAGCCTGTTTTTGTATCCTCTGGGGCCACTCCTGATGGCTTTGCTCATCGTGCTACTGGCAGTGCGTGAATTGTCCCTGCACTATACTGGTCCGCGTTGGCGTTTTTTGTTGCCGTGCTTCATATTGGTGGCGCTGCAGATAAGCTTGCAATATGTGGACAGTTTTGATCCCAGCCTGATTTTACCCGCCATACTGTGTCTGCAAGCGCTGCAGTTTTTCATCTGGCGCCAGCGCAATCAATTACTCCTCATGCTGTTTGTACTGCTCTGTTATGGCTTGAGTTTCATGCTGGATTTATTGACGCTGCCGTTTTCAAACGAAGTCAGGCTGGCCTGGTTTTTTTATCTGTTTGTCGTTACTGCCCTCAACGATATAGCCCAGTTCGTCAGTGGAAAAATTTTTGGCAGGCAAACCATCGCCCCCACTATCAGCCCGAATAAAACCGTGCAGGGCCTGATGGGAGGCGTGGTGATTTCCATGCTCGTATCACTTGGCCTGGGTACCTACCTGCATCTGGCCAGCCCTGCTTACTTGCTGTTGATGGGCGTCTTGCTGTCGTTCGGTGGCTTTGCCGGTGACCTGATTTTTTCTGCAGCCAAACGCTATTTGAAGATCAAAGATTTTTCTGAACTGATACCTGGGCATGGCGGCATACTGGACAGGGTAGATAGCCTGGTCCTGACCGCACCCCTACTGTATCTGGGATTGTTATTTTGAAGAAAAGAATTTAATAAGGACTATGCATGACAACAGAATTGCAAACGAAATGGCTATGCAGTGAATCCGGCTTTGACAGCCATGACAGTACCCGTTTGTTTTATCGCATCTGGCAACCGCTGGCTATTCCAGCAGATCAGCCACAAAAAGCCCTGATATTCTTACACCGTGGTCATGAACACTCTGGCCGTATAGGCCCATTGGTAGAACAATTTGGTTTTACCCAGGACTGGGCCTTTGCCTGGGATGCGCGCGGCCATGGTAATTCGCCAGGTGAGCGTGGTGATGCACCTGATTTCCAAACTATGGTGCGCGATTTTGACAGCTTCATCAATCATATCCAGCAAAGCTACGGCATCGCCAAAGAAAACATGCTAATCGTGGCAAACAGTGTGGGTGCTGTGATTGCAGCTACCTGGCTGCACGATTATGCGCCGCGGGTGCGTGGTGTAGTGATGGCTGCTGCCGCATTTGATATCAATCTGTATGTGCCGCTGGCTAAGCCGGCGTTGCGCTTTGCCACTTGCTTCAAGCCTGACTTGTTTGTCACCAGCTATATACGCTCATCGATGCTCACGCATTCTGCCGAGCAGGCTAAAGCTTATGATGCAGACCCGCTGATTACCAAGAATATTTCTGCAAGGGTGTTGCTGGACCTGGCTGATACAGCCAGGCGGGTAGTGCAGGACGCCCAGGCGATAGATGCACCAGTGCTGATGCTGGTTGCCGACAAGGATTATGTCGTCAAGCAGGCACCGCAAAAGCAATTTTTTGAAAGTATCTCATCTACGTTGAAACGCTATGTCCTCATAGAAAACTGCCATCACGCGATTTTTTATGAAAGTGAAAACCAGGTGCAGCAAGCCATACAGGCAGCGAAGGATTTCATCATCGAATGTTATGGTAAAGACTTGTTGCCTTTGCCGCATTATTTCAAGGCAGATACCTTAAGCCAGAGTGCGCGCCAATACCAGGCACTGCAACAGGGTAAGTTGGGTGGTGCGCTGGAAAACGCTTTTTACGGCATGCAAAAGTTTATGTTGAGATATTTGGGTAGACTCAGCAATGGCATGACTATTGGCCTGCAACATGGCTTTGATTCCGGTGCTTCACTCGATTATGTTTATCGCAATCAGGCGGGTGGTCGTTTGTTCATCGGTGGCATGATAGACCGTGGCTATCTGGATGCCATAGGCTGGCGCGGCATACGCCAGCGCAAGGCGCAGATGCAGCAGACCTTGTCTGATCTGATACAGCGATGCCCGGCAGACCAGACAGTACGCATACTCGATATTGCTGCTGGTGGTGGCCGCTATGTGCTGGAAACCATCAAGCGCTTCCAGAACCGCAATATAGAAATCAGCCTGCGTGACTTTGACCAGGCTAATCTGGATCAGGCCAGATTGCTGGCTGAACGTTTGCAGTTGAAAAACAAGATCAGCTATCAATGCCGCGATGCCTTTGCTGCAACCAGTTACCCCGCCGAGGAAGATGCCTATGACATCGTCATCGTCTCGGGCTTGTATGAATTATTCAGCGACAATGTGCTGGTACTGGCATCCCTGCGCGGCATACAGCAGCAATTGAAAATTGGCGGGCACCTGGTCTACACCGGTCAGCCATGGCATCCACAATTATTGATGATCGCCAAAACACTGAATAGTCATCGGGGCCAGTCATGGCAAATGCGCCCGCGACCACAGGCAGAAATGGATGCCCTGGTTGCCAGCATAGGTTGCAAAAAGATTGCGACCCAGCTTGGCATAGCCGGGATATTTACGGTGTCGGTGGCACAGCGTGATGCGGCAACGCCCGTTTTATCCGATTGAACAAAGTCCAGAGCAAGAGTAACAGGACGATGATCAGTACGGCGTTCAGACAGATAGCTGGTAGCTGAAAAGCTACCAGCAAAGCCAGCAAACCAAAGGCAAAAGCGCGGTCGCTTTTGCCCATGGGGCCATCAAAGCGGCGTTTTGAACCTGCCAGCAAGGCTGCCACGCCCGCAAATTCTGTCAGCAAGCCCAGCATGGCCACTGCAATCAGCAAGGGCAGTTGTATGCCCACTACCAAAGCAAAAGGCAAAACCAGCGCAGCATCTGAAACCTGATCGCCAATTTCATTGAGAATGGCCCCAAAAGCTGTTTTTTGCCCGGTAAAATTCGCCAGCATGCCATCAATCGCATTTAATGCCATGCGTACAAACATGAAGACAGGCAGGCCCAGCCACAGGCTTTTATTTTGCGGATAACAAGCCAGTGCGATGCCATAGATGATGGATAAACACATTGCCAGCAAGGTCACCTGATTTGGTGTGATATGCCGTTTTGCCAGACCAGCCAGTAGCGGTTGCAGCAGTTGCTGGAAGCGTGGCTTCAGTTGGTAGATAGAAAAACTCATGACTTGCTTTGTGTCCCTTGTGACATATACAGTTTGGCCAGCAATATACTTCGGCTATAACCCATGGCGCAATGCAGGTAAACAGTTTTGCCGGCAGCTATTTCTTCATGCAGATATTGCAGTATTTCGCTGACTGCTTCTGGTGGCGGTGTCAACAAATCCAGCAGAGGGACGTGCCGGTTGGCTGGTGTGCGCAAGACGGGACTTTCGCTGAGCTCATTTGCCAGATCAATGATGCTGCAAGCGGTTGGCAATTGTGCTGCTTCTGCATTGCTGAGGCGGCGTCCTACCCAGAGTTGTTCTGTCAGTTTGATAATGAGAGGTTTGTGTCGTTCACGCCAGGCCACAGCATGCCAGGTCAAGTGGTAACCAAGCAGATAGGGCGCATACAAGAGCCATATCCACCAAGGATAGCCTCCTTTTTTCTTATGCAAGAAATGACGATCACGGCGATAATACGCCAGGCTGACCAGCAAAAGACTGCACGCGATATACAAGGCCAACAGGCTGTGGAGGGCGATCACTCCTATGATGAGAAACAGGCTGGCAAAGATCAAATAATAAAATGCCACCTGTGGCTCAGTCTTTTTCGGTTTGACAAAGATCATGCAGAGCCAGGCCAGCAATGCGCCGCTTATGACATCCAGCACGTGATGCTGATAAGTGAACAGGGTCGAGACAGCCGTCAGTATCAACCACATTGCCAAAGCCATGCGTAGCAGAGCAGACCTGACGTGTTCACGCAAACCAAACCAAAATAAAACGCAATAAGCGACATGTAGCGATGGTAATTGATTATATGGTTTGTCTATTAATGCCAGATAATCATAAAGATATGCGCACCATGCAGAAGAGATGGCTGGCCTGGGCCAACTGAATTGCAAGGGGTATAGTACAAAAATGAAGGATGCGACTACGGTTGCCAGCAAGAGACGCTGGCTGAGTACGCGCAATTGATCCCGGTTGCTCACCATGATGAAAGCCAGACAAAAAAACAGGCCAGAGCTGAGATAGGGAACGATCATCCATTGTAAAAACGGGATACCAGCCTCAAATGACAAAGCAGCGTGGCGTGCTATCCCTTGCTGTTGTGCCAGCACATTCGCGGTCAGATAGCACAGGGCAAACGTCAAGGCATTCAGCAACCAGTGACGCAAGCGGTGTTGCACAGTTGCAGGAGTGGACGGCATTTGGTGTATGTTTAGCCTTAACAGTGTGATATTTTAGCAGTATGAATCAAGTTAAAAAATATAAACGCTGCATGGTATTGGCAGGCGGTGGGTTTCGTTTTGGTATTTATCTGGGAATGTACGCAGCTGCCTGCGAGGCTGGCCGTGCGCCTGATATTCTGCTGGCAAGCTGTGGTGGTGCCATTGCGGCAAGTATTATCGCCGCGTTTCCAGATGATGCACAGCGCAAGGCATGGCTCAGTTCTGAAGAGATGTATCACTACTGGAGTGGTTTGAAATCGTCCCCGAGGGCGGGCATAGTCCGCGCTTTGGCGTTGGCTGCCAAGCGCGGTTTTGGGCGTGACTCTGCCAACACCATACCTGACCTGTTCAATGAATATCTGTTTGAAATCCCGGCTGAACTGCCTTTACCACCTGTCGCAGCAAGTGAACAGTCTGTCGCCACCGCCATTATAGGTGGCAAACTGCTGTTTAATGAAAGTGAAGTCGGGCAACTGCGCGGCCAGCGCAAATTATTTGCAGAAACCGTGTTTTGTGATCCAAGAGCAGCAGCGCTGCTGGACGGTATGTCTTCGCCATTAGCAGACCCGCGTTGGGGTGAGCATGCCATTTCAGAGCAGCTATTGTGTGACGTACAAACGCCAACCAGTCTGGCAGCACGTATTTCTATCACAGACATGTTTTATTTCCGCTGCCATACCCACACCGATGGCAATTATTTTGGTGGCGTACTGGATTTATTCCCCATTGAGATCGCAAAACGCCTGGCCGATGAAGTCATGATGGAATTCAAGCAAAGCTTTGACCAGGCTTTTTCCATCCCGGCCTGGCGTACCGTATTGGGCCTGGACGGCAATGCGCGCCTGCGTTATGCAAATGGTCAGTCAGTCGATGTGCGTATCGATACTTCTGACGTGGCGACGGTATTGGCCAAGGAGTCGGTACAAAAGAAACTGGACTGGCGCAATAACCGCATACGCCTGAGCATGCCCGAAACCCACGCCACTTATGTCGCCTATATGGAAGCGCAATGGCAGTATGGTTATGCGCGCGGCATGGAAGCCTTTACCAGACAGGCCGCCTATGATGAAGCCATCATGATACGCAGCAGCGACAAATACAGCAGGGGCGTGGCCTGAGCATGATGAACATCATGGTGATAGGCGGCACCAGCGGCATAGGCCTGGCGCTTGCCCGTCACTATTTGCAGCGCGGTGACAGAGTAGCAGTCTGTGGCCGTGACTTGCAGCGCCTGCCTGCTGACTTGGATAGCCTTGCCAGTTTAGTCAGCTACCAGTTTGATATCGCAGACCGTGCCGCCTTGTCGCAAGCCATCGATGATTTTGCTGCGCAAGGCCTGGATATGCTGATCGTCACAGCTGGTATTTATTTCAATACCCGCAGCCACTTGCTGGATGAAGCGGCTACTCTGCACATGCTGCGGACCAATGTCAGCGGCCTGAGCCACGCGTTTGAATTGGCAGCTGAAAAAATGCTGCTGCAAAAATCGGGGCAACTGGTTGCCATCTCATCCGTCGCGGGTTTGCTGCATGATTATCCTGGTGCCTCTGTGTATAGCGCGACCAAGCGCAGTGTATTGAGTTTGTCTGATACCTACCGTATTGCGCTCAAGCCTTTTTCCATTGCCGTGACTGCGATAGTGCCGGGCTATATTGATACCGCGAAGCTGCGCGCTTTGAATGAGGGTGATGCCAGTCATAAGCCTTTTATCATGCCTGAGCAGAGCGCGGTAGCTTTGATTGCGGATGCTATTTCTGCGCGGCGTGACAGGCTGGTGTTTCCGTGGCAGATGAAGTGGCTGATTGCGCTGCTCAATCTTTTACCGAGGTGGGTGTTGAAGTTGAGGAAATAGTACGGACTCTTGCAGAATTCCTTCGCGTCAACAATACAGCAACCGTAGTTACGTCATTCCTGCGTGTTTTTGGCAGGAATCTAGAGTCGTTCGTAGCATGTTGTGAAGTTCATTAATTTCAGATTCTTAGCCAATCTGGCTTCTTTAAAACTGGCACATGTAATTTTACGATTGCTGGCCGGTGGTAGACCGGCGGCTACATCCCTTTTTGCTTCGCTAAAAAGAGATGCCAAAAAGGCGACCAAGGCGTCGTCGCCCCTGCGGGGTTCCCGTTTGTGCGGTACAAAAAATGGGAAGATCCGAAACTCGCTTCCCTTGCAGGGCGCGCAATCGCTTGCAAGCGATTGCCGTTACGCAGGCGTGCAGCATGCTGCACGAAACCCCTGCTACACCTCAGACAGCGGCTCTTCTTATTCCATTTTCTGTACCGCACAAACGGCGTCGACACATGGGAATTGCAAAAGTCAAAAACAACGTCAACATCAAAAACGTCAGTGCAGCCAATGCTGTTTGTTTTCAGAATACTGTCGATTAACGGATATTTGAATCGCAGCACTACTTGTTGGCAATCCCCTAATAAAAAATCGTCCATGACATCATAGCCATGGACGATTTTCAATTCAATAATTAGCGAATGCTAATTAAAAACAGCGTTTACTCTTTCGCCATAATCTTCTGCAAGCCAGTAGCCTTGATCTTGGCTTCCAGCGCCTTGCCTTTGCGGGCACGCTTGCCTATATGGATACCCAGGCCTGTTGCGCTGAGATTGACTTCCTGTGGTTTGCCGCCACGACCTATGCCATGCACGCGCACCCCGCGCTGGCTGATGGCCTGGGCTGAAACGAGGCTTTCCTTGTCTTCCAGTTCCATCAAAATCACGCCACGGCCACCGCTGGAAAGCTGCTTGATTTCTGCCAGGCCAAAGACCAGCAAGCGGCCTTTTTCGGACAAACAGGCAATTGCACTGGCGTCTTCTGTGACGACGGCAGGTGGCAGAGGCAAGTCGGCTTCTTCCAGGGTCATGAAGGCTTTACCGGCTTTCATGCGACCTACCATATCGCCGACTTTTGCCGTAAAGCCATAGCCAGCGGTGGAGGACAGTAGCAGGCTGATATCGGCATTGCCAGCAAAATAATGCAAAATCTTGCTGCCAACTGCCAGGTCGATCAGCGTGGTGATAGGCACGCCATCACCACGCGCACCGGGCAGGGCGGAGACGGCCACGGAATATACGCGGCCATTTGATCCAAACACCAGCAATTGATCTACTGTACGGCATTCAAAGGTGCCGTACAGGCTGTCGCCCGCCTTGAAGGTGAACTGGCCATTGTCATGACCATGACCGGTACGTGCACGTACCCAGCCTTTTTCCGAGATGACGACAGTGACCGGTTCATCGATGACTTTTTGTTCTACTGAAGCCTTGGCAGCTTCTTCGATAACCGTACGACGGGCATCGCCAAATTGTTTGGCATCGGCTTCGATTTCCTTGATGAGCATGCGCTTCATCGAAGAAGGATTTTCCAGCAAGTCATGCAGGCCCGCTTTTTCTTTACGCAATTCATCCAGTTGCTGCTGGATCTTGATGGCTTCCAGACGTGCCAACTGGCGCAAGCGGATTTCGAGAATATCTTCAGCCTGGATATCTGACAGCTTGAATGCTGCAATCAGTGCAGGCTTGGGATCATCAGATTCACGGATGATGCGTATGACTTCATCAATATTCAACAGTACCGCTTCACGGCCTTCCAGGATATGGATGCGGTCATCAACCTTCTTGAGACGGAACTGGGTACGGCGTGTGACGGTTGTAAAGCGGAAGGCTATCCATTCACTGAGGATGTCAAGCAAACCTTTTTGACGTGGACGGCCATCGCCACCTATCATCACCAGATTGATCGATGCAGAGGTTTCCAGTGAGGTATGAGCCAGCAGCATTTGCATGAACTCGGCCTGGTCCTGGTTCTTGGATTTTGGTTCCAGTACCAGGCGTACAGGCGCATCCTTGCCGGATTCATCACGCACGGTGTCGAGCACCGACAGGATGACCTGTTTCAATGTTACCTGTTCTGGCGACAGGGTTTTCTTGCCCAGCTTGATTTTCGGATTGGTCAGCTCGTCGATTTCTTCCAGCACTTTCTGTGAGGAGGTGCCAGGTGGTAATTCTGTGACCACGGCTTGCCATTGGCCGCGTGCCATCTCTTCTATCTTCCAGCGTGCACGCACCTTCATGCTGCCGCGGCCAGTTGCATACATATCCGCGATGGTGGATGCTGGCGTAATGATTTGTCCGCCGCCCGGGAAGTCGGGGCCGGGGATGTATTCCATCAGCTCTGCATGTTTCATGGCCGGGTTGCGTATCAAGGCCACTGCGGCTTTGGCGACTTCAGTCAGGTTATGCGAAGGGATTTCTGTCGCCAGACCCACTGCAATACCGGATGCACCATTCAGCAAGACGAAAGGCAGGCGGCTAGGCAGTAATTTTGGTTCTTCAGTAGTGCCATCATAATTGGGCTGGAAATCAACCGTACCCTGGTCGATTTCATCCATCAGCAATTTGGAGATCGGTGTCAGGCGCGCTTCTGTGTATCGCATGGCCGCTGCGCCATCGCCGTCGCGTGAGCCGAAGTTACCCTGGCCATCAATTAGTGGATAGCGCAGGGAGAAATCCTGCGCCATACGCACCAGCGCATCATAGACTGACTGATCGCCATGTGGATGCAGCTTACCGAGTACATCACCAACGACGGCAGCAGATTTACGCGGCTTGGCGGCAGAGTTCAGGCCCAGTTCATTCATCGCATACAGGATGCGGCGCTGCACTGGCTTTTGGCCATCGCAAACATCGGGCAGGGCGCGGCCTTTGACGACCGAGATGGCGTAGTCAAGATAGGCGCGTTCTGCAAAGGTCGCCAGGGTCAGGGTTTCACCATCGCCTGGTGGCGGTGGAGTTTGATCAAATAAATTCGCTTGTTCGCTCATGGTTCTATTCGTATTTTTTGTATTCTTCTGTGGTCTGTGAGGTCAGATATTTTATATGTCAGCTTCAACAGCGTTTCCGTGCTCTTCTATCCAGGCACGGCGGGCGGCGGCTTCGCCTTTGCCCATCAGCATATTGAAACGGCCTTCAGAAAAGACCTGATCAAACTCACCCAGAGAAACTGGTAATAGACGGCGTGTATCCGGGTTCATGGTGGTTTCCCATAACTGGCCTGCATTCATTTCACCCAGGCCCTTGAAGCGGGAAATTGCCCATGCACCATCCTTGACACCGTCCTTGCGTAATTTGTCTTCAATGGCGATGAGTTCACCTGCATCCAGCGCATAGATTTTTTGTGCTGGCTTTTTGCCACGTGCAGGTGCATCAACGCGGAACAGCGGCGGACGCGCCACGCAAATGTGACCACGCGCAATCAGCTGCGGGAAGTGACGGAAGAACAGTGTCAACAACAAGACCTGGATGTGTGAGCCATCAACGTCTGCATCAGAGAGTATGCAGATTTTGCCATAGCGCAGATTGGTAAAATCAACGATTTCATTCATGCCATGTGGGTCTACCCCGATGGCAACGGCAATATCATGAATCTCGTTATTGGCAAACAGGCGGTCGCGTTCTGCTTCCCATGAATTCAATACCTTGCCGCGCAGTGGCAAGATCGCCTGGAATTCTTTGTCGCGACCCATCTTGGCAGAGCCACCGGCTGAATCACCCTCGACGAGGAAGATTTCATTGCGGGTAGTGTCATTCGATTCGCAATCTGTCAGCTTACCTGGCAAGACGGCCACACCTGAAGATTTTTTCTTTTCCACTTTCTGGGCAGAACGCAGGCGCGATTGCGCTTGCTTGATGACCAGTTCAGCCAGCTTCTTGCCGTATTCCACGTGGGAATTCAGCCACAGTTCCAGCGGCGGCTTGGTGAAAGACGATACCAGTCGTACGGCATCGCGTGAATTCAGCCTTTCCTTGATCTGGCCCTGGAATTGCGGATCCAGTACCTTGGCTGACAAAACGAAGGATACGCGGGCAAATACGTCTTCTGGCAACAGCTTGACGCCTTTAGGCAGCAGCGAATGCATCTCGGCAAAGCTCTTCACCGCGCCAAACAGGCCTTCACGCAAGCCGGATTCATGCGTACCCCCAGCAGGAGTAGGGATGAGGTTGACATAGGATTCACGGACGACATTGCCTTCTTCTGTCCAGGCAACTACCCAGGAAGCACCTTCACCTTCGGCAAAGCCGTCGCTGTCGGAATTGGCAAATTGCTCGCCTTCAAACAGCGGGATCAGTGGTTCTCCGTGCGAAGACTGCGCCAGTGCTTCGGTCAAATAGCCACGCAAGCCCTGATCATATTGCCAGGTCTGGCTTTCACCCGTTTTGGCATTGAACAGCGTGACTTTAACACCCGGCAGCAAGACTGCCTTGGAGCGCAGCAGACGCTGTAATTCGCCTTGCGGGATATTGGCGCTGTCAAAATACTTGGCATCTGGCCAGATGGTGACACGCGTGCCATTCTTTTTATCGCCCCTGGCCAAAGGCTGGCTGCGTAGCGGTTCTATGACATCGCCATGGGCAAAAGTCAATTGATGCAGGCCCGCTTCACGCCATACTGTGATTTCCAGACGTTTGGACAGGGCATTGGTGACAGATACGCCGACGCCATGCAAACCACCAGAGAAGGCGTAGGCACCACCAGAACCTTTGTCAAACTTGCCGCCCGCGTGCAAACGGGTAAACACGATTTCTACAGTCGGCACGCCCTCTTCAGGATGCAAACCGACTGGAATACCGCGGCCATCATCTTCTACACTGATACTGGTATCAGCATTGATGGTGACCAGAATGTTTTTGCAATGCCCGCCCAGCGCCTCATCCGAGGCATTGTCGATGACCTCTTGTATGATATGCAGGGGGTTTTCGGTGCGGGTATACATCCCCGGTCTTTGTTTGACCGGTTCCAGACCTTTGAGTACTCGGATGGATGATTCGCTATAGTCGGACGGAGAAGTATTTTTTTTAGTGGCCATGCGAATGAAAATCTGTTGTTTTGGTTAATTTTTTGATGATGTTTTGCAATTTTTTTGCGAGGCTGGCAGAATTAAGCTGTATTCTTGCAGCGTTTTTGCAGCTATTGTAGCTGCAATGATCGAAGCTGCAATGTGTAAGATGGAAAAACGATGCCAACAAAAACTCCAACGATCGCGATCCGACTGCTTGGATTTTCTCCAAAAGAGGAAGAAACCTTCTCAACCGTTCTTGCTGTTCTCCGCGAGAAGGGCTATCGCTATCTGGTTTTAAAAACCGGTAGTCTACAAGATCCTGACATTCATATTGTCAATGCAGAAGATTTAAAAGCACTTGCGACCCTGTCCGACCTCAATCTCGGTGGCGCGCAGCCAGTATTGCTCATAGGTAAGACTGATGTCAATTTACATTATCAGTCCATGCCGCGCCCTATACGCTGGCGCAAACTGTTTGATGTGCTTGACGAATTAATTGACCGCCGCCAGCTCTTGCTGACCACTTTAAGCGCCTTTGGCGAAGTGGCCGTGCCTGAGCGTCGCCGCCGCGAACGCCTTGATCTTGACCTGACCGACCCCAGCGAATACCAAAAAATGCGCAGGCCCAGCGTGCCCAAGGGCGGCATCATGATTGTCGACAAGGACATGCGTTTTCGCGAATATGTCGCCATGATCATGGATAAATATGGCATCACCGTGACTTTGGCCTGCGACGAACGCAGCGCTTTGATGCTGGACAAGAATAATCGTCACGCCATGACGATGATCAATTCTTCAACCCCGGATATTGACCCTTATCGCCTGTGTGCTGAGTTAAAGAAGCAAAATACAGACCGTAGGACAACGGTGATATTTCTGGTGGACAAGAGTTTTAATTATAAAGTTGCAAATGCACAACAGGCAGGGTGTGAGGGCTTTCTGACCAAGCCTTTGTCGAGGAAGCAGGTTCTGTCGACGATACAGAAGTTTTTACAGCTGCGGTGAAGCTGATGCAAGACACGATCTTGCCCCTGATGTAAGTTACATATCTGTGATGTGATAAAAAAGCTTTGCCTGAGCAGTCCAGCAAAGCTTTTTTGATTTTATTGTCACTTGCTTAATAAACGCATCCCCCGCTCCAGGCCCTCTATCGTCACCGGAAACATGCGGTTACTCATAATCTGCTTGATCACCGATATTGATTGCCGGTATTGCCACAGCCCTTCAGGTTCAGGATTGAGCCAGATGTATTTCGGGAAGGCAGAGGTAAACCGTTGCAACCAGGTCGCCCCAGCTTCTTCATTGTTGTATTCGACAGAGCCGCCGGCCTGCAGGATTTCATACGGACTCATGGTCGCATCACCGACGAAGATGACCTTGGTGTCGGGCGTGTATTTGCGCAAGACATCCCAGGTCGGGAATTTTTCTGCGTGACGGCGGCGGTTGTTTTTCCACAGGTAGTCATAGACGCAGTTATGGAAATAAAAGAATTCCATGTTTTTGAATTCGGTCTTGGCGGCAGAAAATAACTCTTCAGTCTGGGCGATGTGATCGTCCATGGTGCCACCTACATCCAGCAACATGAGTACTTTGATATTGTTTTTGCGCTCAGGCTGCATCTTGATGTCGAGATAACCGGCATTGTTTGCGGTAGCCTTGATGGTGGCATCGAGTGCGAGTTCTTCTTCTGCACCCTGACGGGCGAATTTGCGCAGGCGGCGCAGGGCAACCTTGATATTGCGGGTGCCTAGTTCGCGTTCAGCGTCATAGTCTCGGAAGGCGCGTGCCTCCCACACCTTGACCGCGCTACGGCCGCCGCCTTTGCTCCCTATGCGTATGCCTTCAGGATTGGTGCCGCCATTGCCAAAGGGTGAAGTACCACCCGTGCCTATCCATTTGCTGCCACCTTCGTGACGTTCTTTTTGTTCTTTGAGCAACTCCTGCAATCTGTCCATCAACTTGTCATAGCCAAATTTCTCTATGGCGGCTTTTTGCTCATCGGTCAATTCACGCTCCATGCGCTTCATGAGCCAGTCCAGTGGGATGTCGGGGCGCTTTTCAAAGATCGTGTCTATACCCTTGAAGTACAAACCAAAAGCCTTGTCGAACTTGTCATAATGCGCTTCATCCTTGACCATGATGGTGCGCGACAGGAAATAGAAATCGTCGAGTGACATGCTGATCAGACCTTTTTCCATGGCTTCCAACAGCATCAGGAATTCCTTGATGGATACCGGAATCTTGGCGTCTTTCAGGGTAAAGAAAAAATCGATCAGCACTTGTCATTCTCCGTATTTATAACTCTTGCTTTTATTTACTTTATTGCGCTTCGTATTTGGTGTGCATATACTGCAAATTCTTTTTAACACCCGCCCATTCAGAATTCAGGATGCTATATACCACCGTATCACGGATGCGGCCATCAGGCAAAATCATGTGATTGCGCAAAACAGCATCGCGCTTGGCACCCAGTCGTTCTATTGCCGCTTGTGAGCGGCGGTTAAACCAGTCAGTGCGAAATTCAACGGCAATGCAGCCAAACTCTTCAAAGGCATGGCCCAGCAACAACAGCTTGCATTCGGTATTCACCGGGCTGCGCTGTACCCGTTGCGCATACCAGGTATAGCCTATCTCCAAGCGTTTGTTATTGATATCCATATTACAGTATCTGGTGGCACCGACTATCTGGCCAGTCGTATTTTCGCGGACGATAAAGGGCACGGCTTTTTGCTGTTGTTGCATTTCCAGTGCAATATTCAGCCAGTTCTGGGTATTCTCAGGGGAGGGGACTGAGGTAAAAAACAGTTTCCATAACTCGCCATCGGCTGCTGCTGCCTGGATATCTGCCAGATGATGCTGTTCCAGCGGTTCCAGACTTACGTGTTTTCCTTTTAATGTAATTGGCTTGCAGAGCATGTTCATCCTTTGGCAGTGGTGTAAGCAGAGAAATGGCATTGATAGTAAAATTTGGTGCAGACGCTTAGTTTTGCATCCCTTACCTCATGCGCATAGATACAGTCGTGCAGATTTTGAGCATGACAGTTGCGTAAATCCTGCTGAAACAGCAGAAATGCGCATGCCTGTTGTAAGAATCGACAGGAACGCTTGCTATCAAAAATAAATCCGGTTATACTGCAAAGCTGTATAGAATTTTGCGGCGTGGCATTTAAATCAAATGTTTTGACCTCGTCGCTTTGACCACGTTTAGGAAATCTCATGGCAAATACCGCACAAGCACGCAAACGTGCTCGTCAAGCAGTTAAACTGAATGCACACAACTCCAGCCAGCGCTCCACGCTGCGCACAGCGATCAAAGCTGTTCGTAAAGCGATCGAAGCTGGTGACAAAGCTGCTGCAGCAACAATTTTCCAAAGCTCCGTATCGGTTATCGACCGTATCGCTGACAAGAAAATCATTCACAAAAACAAGGCTGCTCGCCATAAGAGCCGTCTGGCATCTGCTTTGAAAGCACTGGCTTAATCTTTTAAGCCTGTTTTTAAAGCTGTAAAGTTGGCATTGATTTGCTGACTGCCTGAAGTGAAAAAGCCGCAATTTATTGCGGCTTTTGCTTTTGTATTTCGGGATTACTTTTTGTGTCGTTTGATTTTTTATACAGGCAGCCAGTGCTTAATGTCAGATGCAAAAAAAGGCAGGGATTAGCCTGCCTTGCTTCTGTACTGAAAAAAACGACAGAATTACATGGATGCAGAAGCGGATGCAGATGCTGCTTTAGCTTTCTTAGCTTTTTTCGCTTTTTTAGCTGGTTTGGAAGCATCTGTAGATGCGGCGGCAGCAGCGGAAGCGGCTGGAGCTGATGCTTTAGCTGAAGGAGCAGATGCTTGGGCGAAAGCAGTAGAAGCAAACAGACCTACGACCAGAGCGGCGATCAATTTTTTCATTTTGGTGTCCTTCATAAAGTATTGGTTAAGTGTGATTCAATTGAATCAAGGCAAATAACGCTACCGGTGAATTGGGCGTTGACAGGAATTCTAATTAATTTATAACGTTTATGGATTTTTTTCTGAATTTCTGTGCAAACATTATTTAAATTTTAACTTCTTGCCATTCGCCAGGCAGTAAAGGGTGGGTTTCCAGCGAAAAACCGCCTATGCTGATACGCACCAGGCGCAAGGTTGGCAAGCCAACTGCTGCAGTCATGCGTCTGACCTGGCGATTTTTCCCTTCTGATAAAGTCAGGCTTAGCCAACTGGTTGGTATGCTCGCCCTTTCCCGCACCGGCGGATTGCGTGACCATAGCCACTCAGGTTGATATACGTGCTTGACGATGCAGGGCTGAGTCACAAAATCACCAAGGTCCAAAGGTTGGCGCAGTTTCTCAAGTGCCTCGCGGCTTGGTGTGCCTTCGACTTGCACCAGATAGGTTTTGGCTTGTTTGTGGTCAGGGTGGCTGATGCGGTTTTGTAATTGACCGTCATCAGTCAGTAATATCAGTCCCTCACTGTCTGCATCGAGCCGGCCAGCGGGATATATGTGCGGGATCTTGATATAGTCAGCCAGGGTAGGGCGACCAGGGTGTGCCGAAAACTGGCACATCACATTAAACGGTTTGTTGAGTAAAATCAGTTTCATGGCAATATGGTAACCGTAAAATGCACTTGTATAAATGAATAGCAGCGCATTGTCTGCCATGTAAAAGATAGAGCTAATACTGGAACTAATACAAAAGAAACGATTTGCCAAATGATTGTAAAATGTTTTCTGTTTTGCAATTTTTAGAGCTTGGGCATGTGAGATTGCCTCTAAGCTTGCCATTTTGTATTTTCAAATAAGGTAGTACGTGAAAACCGAAGGCGCCGTGAGGCCAGCAAAGCTGACAAACTGATGGCATACGGTAAAATAGTAGTGCATAATACGAAATGATGGTCTTGTGTCTTATAGAAGAGTGATTGCTCTATAAAATATAAATACGCAAGACAAATGATGAGAAAAGCGCGACCCGCTTGATCGCCCAACTACGGAGAAAACGATGTATCAACATATTCAAGTACCTGCTGAAGGTAAACAAATTACCGTCAATGCTGATTTTTCATTGAATGTTCCTGACAATCCTATCATCCCATTCATCGAAGGCGATGGTACTGGCGTTGATATCAGCCCGGTCATGATCAAGGTCGTCGATGCGGCCGTAGCAAAAGCCTATGGCGGCAAGCGCAAAATCAGCTGGATGGAAATCTATGCCGGTGAAAAATCTACTAAAGTATATGGTCCTGACGTCTGGTTGCCAGAAGAAACACTGAAAGTCTTGAAAGACTACGTTGTTTCCATTAAAGGCCCATTGACGACACCAGTTGGCGGTGGCATCCGTTCTTTGAACGTGGCACTGCGTCAAGAGCTCGACCTGTATGTCTGCCTGCGCCCAGTGCGTTATTTCAAAGGCGTGCCATCCCCAGTGCGTGAGCCAGAAAAAACTGACATGGTCATCTTCCGTGAAAACTCTGAAGATATCTATGCTGGTATCGAATTCGCTGAAGGTTCTGACCAGGTTAAAAAACTGATCAAGTTCCTGACTGAAGAAATGGGCGTCAAGAAAATCCGTTTCCCTGAAACTTCCGGTATCGGCGTCAAGCCAGTATCCCGTGAAGGTACAGAACGTCTGGTACGTAAAGCAATCCAGTACGCCATCGACAATGACAAGCCATCTGTGACTATCGTCCACAAAGGCAACATCATGAAATACACCGAAGGTGGCTTCCGTGACTGGGCATATGCTCTGGCACAAAAAGAATTTGGCGCTGAACTGATCGATGGCGGCCCATGGTGCAAATTCAAGAATCCAAAAACAGGTAAAGAAATCACTGTTAAGGATTCCATCGCTGATGCATTCTTGCAGCAAATTTTGTTGCGTCCAGCAGAATACAGTGTTATCGCTACACTGAACCTGAACGGTGACTATATCTCTGACGCACTGGCAGCTCAGGTTGGTGGTATCGGTATTGCTCCAGGCGCGAACCTGTCTGACTCTATCGCCATGTTTGAAGCTACTCACGGTACAGCACCTAAGTATGCTGGTAAAGATTATGTGAACCCAGGTTCCCTGATCTTGTCCGCAGAAATGATGTTGCGTCACATGGGCTGGCTGGAAGCAGCTGATCTGTTGATCAGCGCGACAGAAAAAGCCATCACAGCCAAGAAAGTCACTTATGACTTCGCCCGTTTGATGGAAGGCGCGACACAAGTGTCTTGCTCCGGTTTTGGCGATGTCATGATTGAAAACATGTAAGTTTGATTCTTTTGTTCTGGCTTAAAGAAATTTAGGCAGATGACGAAGAACAGTTAAAGCCCCCTGTTTCAAGACAGGGGGCTTTTCCTTTTGCATTGTTGCTTTTTTTTTGTTCTGTAACTCAGCACTTTTGAAGCATTTCTTCTATAGAGTTTTTACCAAAGAGATATTTCATTCTGATAAAATCAAGTAGAAAAACAAATCTCGAAGTTGATTTTCAAGGCAGGCATAGTGTGTCAGATCATTGCTTCGGGACCTGGAGGCGACCGTTCTGGTCTGTATCCTTGTGGCTTTTGACCGCAGTATGCTATTCACTTTTCTTGATCATGGATTTCAAGCGAGTGATCCATTCTTTGCATACTTATGACGCCATTTACTACACAAACCCCATCCAAGCTGACTGAAAAGTACGATAGCAACCGCCTACTCCGTCTTTGTATATGTCTGTTGACCTGGATGTGCTACACCTCTGCATACGCACTTCAAACGGAAGGGCAGGCGAATGGCAAATCACAAGATCCCCAGCGATTTGAAAAAAATCTGACGCGCGGCGAAGCGGTTCCTGCCTGGGTGTATCAGGACAATGGCCGACAAATCGCCGACACCAATACCGCCGCGCCAATAGTCGTACGTTTGTCCGACGTACAGATTTTTGTCGACAAACAAGCAACGACCTATGTGCACCGCATGATGCAGGCGAATGAAGCATCAATGCTGACGCAAGTTGGCCGGATTGAGATTTCATTTCACCCTGAATATCAAAAAGTGGGCCTGCACAGTATCAAGGTCATACGTGGTAGCCAGGTATTTGATAAAACTACTACGGCAGATATACGTTATCTGCAAATGGAAAGCGAACTCGATTCCGGTATTTTTACCGGTTCAGTCACCGCTTCGGTCGTCATTGAAGATATCCGTGTAGGCGATATTGTTGATATAGCCTATTCCACGACAGGCCAGAACCCGGTTTTTGACGGGAATTTTTTCCAGTCCATGGTATGGGACAATGTTTATCCCGTTTTACGCAAGCGCATTCGTCTTAATTCTCCTCTCAGCAGGCCCATCAAATACCGTATTCTCGGTCAAGGTGATGGCAATATCCAGATCAAAGAAGAGCAAGCAGCAGGCAGGAAAATCCTTACTTTTTCTGCAGAGCAGTTAAAAGCCATAGAGTTTGAACCTTATGTGCCCCGTGATGTATTCCAGTTCAGATTCGTGCAATTTTCTGAATTTTCACAGTGGAGCCAGGTAAGCCAGTGGGCGCAATCGCTGTTTGATGTGAATACCGCGAGTGCCGAGGTTGATAAAGTAGTTGCCAGTTTGCGTGGCGCTGCCAATGCAGACGAAACTGTCCAGCGGGCTTTGGCTTATGTGCAGGCCGAGATACGCTATCTGTCCATTTCAATCGGTGAGAATTCCCATAAACCTTTTGCGCCAGAGGTAGTGCTGGCGCGACGTTATGGTGATTGCAAGGATAAATCTTTATTGCTGGTCACGCTTTTGCGAAAACTGGGTATAGAGGCTTCGCTAGTATTAATTTCTGCATCCAATCCAGCAATGCCGCCAAAAATGTTGCCAACACCTATGGCATTTGATCATGCAATCGTCAGTGCAAAGGTCAATGGCAAATTATATTATCTCGACCCTACCAGGGCGGCCCAATATGGCCCGCTAGTGAATATGGGACAGGTACATGAGGGAGCGCAAGTACTCGTCATCCAAAAAGACACGCATGATCTGGTTGGTATTCCAAAGAACGAAGAAGGCACGCCTACAGTTACAGGTCGGTTGGAAAAAATACGTTTGGATAAATTGGATGGCGTGGCGGAATTCCAGGTGACCCATCAATATGCAGGGATAGACGCGGAGCACGCGCGTTTTTATCTTGGCAGGCAGAGCAAGGAGCAGTTAAAGAATAGCTATATTGCTTCAGTTTTGCGACGCTACCCGAACGCAGAACTGAAGTCTGGCCCAACCGTCACCGACAATCGCCAGGCAAATACGCTCAATATTGAATTGAATTTCCAGATACCCGGAATGCTGATCAAGAATTCTATCGGCTGGCAAATGCGTTATCAGGCGTCGAATATGCGCGAGCGTTTCTTCTTGCCAGAAAACCCCAAGCGCAAGCAGCCTTTGACAACACCTACGCAACCGCCATTGCTGCGCTATGAACTGGATGTTATTTTGCCAGAAGAGGTAAATGCCAACTACAACCCGTCGACATCTAAAATTGAGAACGCTGCGTTTCAGGCAAATGAAGTCCTGACTTTCAAGAAAAATGTCTTCAGGGCTACTGTTGAACTACGCAGTTTGAAAGACCGTGTCCAGCCGCAAGAAGTAGTTGATTTTATGGCCGACACGCGAAAAGTCAGTGCCATGCTGGAAGGCTCTGTGCAGATACGTAGCACCGACGTGAAGGCGCTTGCTGACCGCAAACTGCCGGATGTGGTGCTGCCTGCAAGGCAAAAAATCAAAGAACAGCTCGAAGATGGCATTCGCAACAAATCCAGGCAAATCAATGAAGCGCGAGCAAACGGTAATCATCCTGGTGTCGCTTTGTGTGAGCGTGGCCTTGCGTATGCGAGGCTGGGACGCAAGTCCGAAGCCAGCGCAGATATGCAGGCAATTCAAAAAGAGGGTATGGATAGCCAGGAATATTTGCGTTGTCGGTCAAAAATCTATTTTGCCATTGGCGACTTCAAGAATAGTGAAAGTGACAGTGCCCGTTTTCTGACTCAGGGCAGAACGGATAGCGATATGTCCATGCTGCGTGGCATGTCTTTATATGCCATGGGTAAATGGCGCGAAGCTGTTGACAGCTTTACTTCTTCCGCAGAGCAAAGCAGCTCCGTTCAACTAAAATTACGTGCCATCATCATGCGTCACCTCGCACTCAGACGCCAAAATCCGCAAGTCAGTTTGCCAGTTGCAACTAATGATGGCGACGACTGGCTCAATGCCATGCTCGCAGCCACCATGATAGGTGGCAAGCCGGAAGAACAGGTTTTGCAGCAGGTACATAAGCGTACTGGAGATGAACTTGATATAGCTTTGGCAGAAGCGTATTTCTATATTGGCCAATTAAATATTGTGAATGGAAACAAGCTCAAAGCCATGGTCTATACACAGCGGTCAGTTGAAAAAAATATTTTGACCGGGGAATATCGTCCCCTGGCGGAGTATGAAGCAGAGCGTTTGAAAAAAAACAGATAAAAACCAAATAAAGAAAAATATAAACTGAATGAGGGAGTAGTCAATGTTTGTGTATCGATTTTTTATGGTCCTGCTGCTCGCAGGCATGACTTTAATAGCGGGTGCTGCCGGTATACCGATAAGCAACCCCGCGAAAGTGGAGGACATGCAGCAAATCGTGCGTATCATCGGCTTTGATCAAAGTATACAAAGTGCAATTCGCCGCGATGTTGAAAATACTAACACTGCCAAACCAGAGGCTTATCTGGATGTGGAGGTATTTATGCGTCCGTTTACTGTGGATGCAATCAATCTTCATGTTTCTTCGGTAATGGCAAAATATTTGTCAAACGACTATGCGCAAAAGCTGTTGAAGGAATTACCCAAGCCTGCAGGCAGAAATTCCACTCGTATCGCCCAGTTTGAAATGAACCAGAACATGGAAGCTGCAAGACGTGAATTCAAGAAGCTGAGCCCGGCAGATCAAAAATCTGTTAATGAATTCCGTATGTCGCCGACTTACCTGAGCTTGCTCAATGCGCTGACTAATAGCTTGGAGGAGCGCAAGGAAATGCTGGGTAACTGGTCAAGAGATGAATTACAGGGGCGAATACAGTCGGCGCGCAAAGTCATTGCAGAATTAATGGAGCGCGGTCTAAAAGCTGAAAAAGAAGAGAATACTGATAACCTTAATTTGTCGGACCGTATTCCACTTACAGGCCTGCGATCATTTGACCAGGAGTCACGTCTGACACTAAATTATCTCAGGGCAAACCTCAAACAGAATTTGCAATTTTCTGAAGAGCTGAAAACACTGCAGCTTGACAAGGTTTTGTTACCACTGAGCTTGACTACACGCCAGGGACTTGAGAATAGCAATTTATCGATTCTGGCAACAGAGACAATGTTTGATAATAATTCCAAGCGTTTTGATAGTTTACGGGCTGCATATACAACGGCACTTGAAAAAATTGCCATGCCCGCTCAAAAAAGAGAAGAACTTGCAGTAAGCAACCGGAATTCCATGGAAAGAATTCTTGAGTTTCGGCTGCGACGTAACGAGCACTTGCGAACCTACATTGAATTGGTCAAGCAAATCTTGAGCCTTTGTGAAAATCGCTTTGGAAAAATCAAGTTTGAAGCGAATTCATTGATGTTCGACAATGATCAGGATATGAATCAATATAATGCAATGATTAAACAAATCGATATTGAAATTCAGGCTTTACGTGAGTTGGACAAAGAGGATTGGGATTACCGCAATCGCTCATTGGAAACTTTTAAGAAGAAATAAGAAAAAAGCCGGCATGCCGGCTTTTTTCTACGTACCGCCAAACGGCTGGCTGCGGCGGTCTAATTTTATGCAATTGCATTATTCAATGCATAGCGGATCAAATCAGCCTGACCTTCAATATTCAGTTTGCGCTTGATATTGAGCCTGTGGGTCTCTACTGTTCTGACACTGAGTCCCAGTTCCCTGGCGATATGCTTGTTGGATTTCCCTGTGGCTATGCAGGTCAGGATGGATTTTTCCCTTTGTGTCAGAACTTGGCTGCTGTCGCTGTTTGCCGATTGCTTCTTCAGGCCAGAGCTGAAATAAGTGCCGCCTGCCATGACGGTATCTATTGCTTCTATGATCTCTACCGCCGGTGCATCCTTGAGCACATAGGCGCGTGCGCCAGCTTGTATGGACTGGTTCACATATTCAGTTTTTTCATGCATGGACAACATGATGACAGCAATATGCGGATACTCAGTCTTGAAGCGGGCTGTCAGGCTGATGCCATTGCCAGTCCCGAGATTAATATCCATCAGGATGAGGTTGACAGGCTTGCTGGCGGCGATGGACAGGGCTTCCTCCGCTGTGCCTGCCTCACCAGCTATCTTGATGCTGGCAATAGTCTCCAGCCTTGCTCTGAGTCCGTCCCTGACCAGGGGGTGATCGTCAACCAGCAATAAATGTACTTGCTGTGCTTGTTGCGTCTGTTGCGCTGGCTGGACCGGTAGTTGCTCGGTCATTGGTTTTCTCCATTCGGTATGCAGGCGGTCACGGTGGTGCCGCTGGTATCGGATTGTAATTGCAAACTACCCTTGATCGCAGCGAGTCGTTCACGCATATTGCTTAAGCCTATGCCGCGGTGTGGGTGGTTCGCCACACCCCTGATGTCAAAGCCACGACCATCATCAGCGATGACAAGGTTGATGTTTTCAGCATCGCTGAGCAACTGCACATTGACATGACTGACTTGCTGGGCATGTTTGTGTATATTCGTCAGCGCCTCTTGCGCGACCCTGAACAAGACAGTGTTGCTGATTTCATCCAGCGCATGAAAGTCGCCGGCAGCATGAAAACTGACCGGCAAGCCGCTGGCATGTTCAAATTCATCAGCCAGATGCTCAAAGGCCGCGACCAGACCCAGATCATCGAGCAGGGCAGGGCGCAGGTTATGCGAGATGCGCCGGACTTCGCTGAGTGCTTCATTAAGTTGATCAGTGGCTCGTGCAAAAGATATTTTTGCCGCTTCCGGCCCCATCACTGTTTGATTAAGTTTGACCAGGCCTGATTCTATCTGTAGCTTGACGGATACCAGCAATTGACTTAGTCCATCATGCAAGTCACGCGACAGGCGGGCACGTTCATCTTCTTGCGAGCTGACCACGCTTTGCGCCAACACCTTGAGCTTGGCTTCTGCCAGGCGTGATTCGGTGATATTCAGGGCCAGACCAGACAGGGCAATCAGCAAGGCACTGATAATAGCAATGCCTGCAATCCAGGACATTGTGCTTTGTATGTTTTTCGCCACTTGTATGTCAATTTTATTTAAGGCGTCGTCGACGTCATCCAGATAGATGCCTGTGCCCATCATCCAGCCCCATTTTTCCAGCTGGACTACATAGCCCAGTTTGGGCATGACCTTGTGCATGGATGGCTTTTCCCACATATAGCGGATAGCACCGCCACCTGCCTTGGCTTTATTGAGCAGATTTTGTATGGTCTTGCTGCCCTCCTGGTCTGTCATATCCCACAAATCTTTGCCTACCAGGTCAGGGCGGCGCGGATGCATGAGGTTCTTGCCATCCATGTCGTAGATGTAAAAATAGCCATCATCGCCAAAATCCAGGGCGGCCAGTATTTTCTTTGCTTCTTCCTGCGTGGTGGGACCTTGCTGTTTACCGTTGTAAAGATGAGCGATGGCTGCAGTGCCCAGGGTGACGTAATGCTTCAGTTCGGCTTCTTTGCTGGAAAGGTAGGCTTGTTCTATAGTACTTCTTTGTTGTTTCGCCAAAAAAGTCGCTTGATAAAATACCGCCATCGCGATACCGGCGAACGCCAGTAACAGGGGTGCTACCGCCAACAGTATGATTTTATACCTGAGCTTCATGTGGAAAATCTGAGCCTGCGCTTAATAAAGATATTTCAAAAGGTATCTACTGTAGCCTCGAAGTCAGTTTAAGCAAAATTTAAAAATTTAATGAAGGATAGAGGGAGGGCGAAAAAAAACCCCGCAATTGCGGGGTTTTTTAAAAAACCAGAATCAGTGAAGAATCAAAGATTAAGGGTTTTGGATGTTGGAAGCTTGCTTGCCTTTAGGGCCTTGCGTGACTTCGAACGTTACTTTTTGACCTTCTTTCAGGGTCTTGAAGCCGTTCATCTGGATTGCGGAAAAGTGGGCGAACAAATCCTCACCGCCGTCATCCGGAGTGATAAAGCCGAAACCTTTGGAATCATTGAACCACTTGACGGTACCTGTTGCCATAATGCATCTTTCAAATAGAAACTAATCACACGAGCCGTAAAAGCAAGAAACCTAGCACTACGCTACCTCCCCCTTGACCTGCTCACTTCATATTGACGATTTACTACTTTATTTGTCAATAAATATCATTCTTGGCGGAAAAAAAGCTAAAGTCAAGAAACTTCTGGTTACATATCAAGTAGTTTTGCAGTACTGTTGTATTTTTACTTAATGACAAGAAAATACCGCTATATTTGATGTGAAGAAATAGTTTTGCTGTTGAAACTTGATCTAAAGGAATTGATCACCATCTGCGGATAAAGCAGAAAGCGCGTAACATTGACCAAGGAGAAAATTAAGCCGTTTTTATTCGCTTATTATTTGTCTCTGAAATGAATCAACGTACTAGAATATACGTATGGGAAACAAGCAAGAAAACGGTACGATACTGGAACGTCAGGCGCAGAAGTTAAAGCCGCCTTCCATGTATCAGGTAATTTTACTCAACGACGACTACACTCCTATGGAGTTTGTGGTGGCGATCGTTCAGGAATATTTTAATAAGGATCGTGAGACTGCCATGCAGATCATGCTCAAAGTGCACAGGGATGGCAAAGGGATATGCGGTGTTTATTCCAAGGATATTGCGCTGACCAAGGTGGAACTCGTTTTAACGCACGCTCGTAAGGCAGGACACCCCCTGCAATGTGTGATGGAGGAAGTATGATTGCGCAAGAACTGGAAGTTAGTTTGCACATGGCTTTTGTGGAGGCCAGGCAGGCTCGTTATGAATTCATCACGGTAGAGCACCTCTTGCTCGCCTTGCTGGATAACCCTTCTGCTGCGGAGGTGCTGAGAGCCTGCGCGGTCAATATTGAGGATTTGCGCAAAACCCTGGGTAATTTCATTACTGATAATACCCCCACCGTACCTGGCACCAATGAGGTTGATACCCAGCCTACACTGGGCTTCCAGCGTGTGATACAGCGCGCCATCATGCATGTGCAGTCTGCTTCCAATGGCAAGAAGGAAGTCACTGGTGCCAATGTGCTGGTCGCTATCTTCGGTGAAAAGGATTCGCATGCCGTGTATTATTTACATCAGCAGGGTGTAACACGCCTCGATGTGGTGAACTTCATTTCGCACGGTGTGCGTAAGGATAGCCATAACGAAGTACCAAAATCACCTGAAGGCACGGAAGAAAACCAGGCTGAAGCACAAGCCAAGGAAAATCCGCTTGATCAGTTCACGCAGAATCTGAACAAGGCAGCTGCTGAAGGCAAGATAGATCCGCTGATTGGCCGCGACAATGAAGTTGAGCGCGTGATCCAGATTCTTTGCCGTCGCCGCAAAAATAATCCTTTGCTGGTGGGCGAAGCCGGTGTTGGTAAAACCGCCATTGCCGAGGGCCTGGCATGGCGCATCACCCAGAGTGATGTCCCGGACATTTTGCAAAATGCAGTAGTCTATTCATTGGACATGGGTGCTTTGCTGGCAGGTACCAAATATCGCGGCGACTTTGAGTTGCGACTCAAAGGCGTGCTCAAACAGTTGAAGGATACGCCCAACGGCATCCTGTTCATTGATGAAATCCATACCATCATCGGTGCTGGTTCAGCATCGGGTGGCACGCTGGATGCATCCAACCTCTTGAAACCAGCCTTGTCCAGTGGGCAACTGAAATGCATAGGTGCGACCACTTACACTGAATACCGTGGTGTCTTTGAAAAAGACCATGCCCTGGCGCGTCGTTTCCAGAAGATCGATGTCAACGAACCAACAGTGGAACAAACCGTGCAAATTTTGCGTGGCTTGAAATCCAAGTTTGAAGAACATCATAACGTCAAGTACTCAGCATCTGCGCTGACGACTGCGGCAGAGCTGTCTGCACGTTTCATCAATGACCGCCATTTGCCTGACAAGGCCATAGACGTGATTGACGAGGCTGGTGCTGCGCAACGTATTTTGCCCAAGTCCAAGCAAAAGAAAACCATAGGCAAGGCCGATATCGAAGACATCATTTCGAAAATTGCCCGTATTCCGCCGCAGACTGTTAATCAGGATGACCGCAGCAAGCTGCAAACCATAGAGCGCGACTTGAAGAATGTCGTGTTTGGTCAGGAGCCTGCGATTGAAGCATTGGCATCATCTATCAAGATGGCGCGTGCTGGCCTGGGCAAGACTGACAAGCCTATTGGCTCCTTCCTGTTCTCCGGTCCTACTGGTGTTGGTAAAACCGAGGTCGCCAAGCAATTGGCGTTCACTTTAGGTATAGAGCTGATACGCTTTGACATGTCTGAATACATGGAGCGTCATGCCGTCAGCCGTCTGATCGGTGCGCCGCCGGGTTATGTCGGCTTTGATCAGGGGGGCTTGATGACTGAAGCCATCACCAAAAAGCCGCATGCCGTGTTGTTGCTGGATGAAATTGAAAAAGCCCATCCTGATGTTTTCAACATCTTGTTGCAGGTGATGGACCATGGCACGTTAACGGATAACAACGGTCGCAAGGCAGATTTCCGCAATGTCATTATTATCATGACGACCAATGCGGGAGCCGAAAGTTTGCAAAAACGTTCTATCGGTTTCAACGACAGCAAAGAAGCTGGCGATGAAATGGCAGATATCAAACGTATGTTTACACCAGAGTTCCGTAATCGTCTGGATGCCATTATCAGTTTCCGTGCACTCGACGAAGAGATCATCTTGCGTGTGGTTGACAAGTTCCTCATGCAGCTCGAAGAGCAATTACATGAGAAAAAAGTGGAAGCCACATTTACCGAAAATCTGCGCAAGTTCCTCGGCAAAAAAGGTTTCGATCCTTTGATGGGTGCCCGTCCTATGGCGCGTTTGATACAGGATATGATACGTAAAGCCTTGGCGGATGAGCTCTTATTCGGTAAGCTGGTGACAGGCGGACGTGTGATTGTCGACCTTGATGATAAAGACCAGGTCAAACTGGAGTTTTCTGAAGGCGACGCCACCCCACCAGAGGCATCACAAGAGGTGGTCGAAGTCGAATAATTCCACCCTTGTCTGCCCCGGCTCAGGCCGGGGTTTTTCATTAATGGCGGTACGCTTTTCGCGTGATGGAGACAAGTATGGCAGGCCTGACACTACCCACATATGTACTTGAATATACAACCAAGACCATAGACGCAGTTTTATCCCAGGCAGCTCTGGAAGGAAATGAGGTCGAGGTTGATGTCTACGAGCGTAGCGATGTCAGCAAGAAGCATGTAGCCTCAGGCAAGCGCATGAAAGGAGATGGCGACATGTTCCGCGTCTCTGTAACTACGGGCGCAGGCTCACATAGCGATGACTGGAGTTACACCATCTTGCGTGAATCAGCAGGACGCAGCCGCAAAATGAAAAAGTAATTGAATAACAAAAAGCCCGGCTCAGTTCAATCAGATTGAACTGAGCCGGGCTTTTGCTTTGTCAGCCTGCGCTGGTTTCTATGATGGGCGAGCTGGTGATGGTTTTATGTACCGGGCATTTTGCCGCGATAGCAATCAGTCTGGTGCGTTGTTCTTCAGTCAGTTCTGCGCCATGCAGTATGACTTGCTTCTTGAAGATATCCTGTACGCCTTCCTTGTGATGAGTCAATTTGACTTCAACCTTGTCCAGCGGCCATTGATGCTGGTTGGCATACCATCGCACAGTCATCGCTGTGCATTCACCCAGCGCTGCGGTCAGCAAATCAAAAGGGGCAGGGCCCAGATTGCCGCCACCTGCTTCCAGCGGTTCGTCACCTTTGATTACATGACCTGAGACATTGATGTCCACGGCAAAGGTGTTTTCACCTGTTTCTGTGACATGGGCGGAAATAGTTTGGTCTGACATAGTGTTTTCTCTATTCTGGTAATGGAATGAATTCGTCGTCGCCCGGGACCTTGGCAAAGCGCCCAGCCTTCCAGTCAGCTTTTGCCTGTTCTATGCGTGCTTCAGAAGTGGATACAAAATTCCAGAAAATATACCGCTGCTCAGGCAATGTTGCTCCACCCAGCAAAACCAGATGGGCATCACTGGTGGCTGTAATGGTGACGTCTGCACCCTCAGCAAAGACGGGCATGGTGCGTTCTTGTATCACTTCCCCGTTTATACGCACCTGGCCGGATATCAAATACAGAGCGCGTTCCGCATATTCTGCCGGTACCTGCAATTGCGCACCTGCGGGCATCTTCGCCTCAACATAAAACAGCGGGCTAAAAATTTTTACAGGTGCCGTGTGTCCATAGGCAGAACCGGCGATGAGTTTCAGTGCCACCTGGTCTATTTCAAATGCAGGCAGGCTTTCTGCGGCATGGTGATGGAATGAGGGTTCAACTTCTTCAAATTCTTTTGGCAGGGCCACCCAGCTTTGCAAGCCATGTACAGTGCGTGTCTGTGACCGTTGCGCATCGCTATTGCGTTCTGAATGGGTGATGCCACGACCTGCAGTCATCCAGTTGACTGCACCAGCCAATATCTCTTGTTCTGAACCCAGGCTGTCACGATGGAACATGCTGCCTTCAAACAGATAAGTAACTGTCGCCAGGCCTATATGCGGGTGTGGCCGCACATCCATGCCTTGCCCGGCTGTGAATTGCGCTGGCCCCATATGATCGAGGAAGATGAATGGGCCAACCAGGTGCTGTTTGGCAAATGGCAAAATGCGCCCGACAGTAAAACCCCCAAGGTCTTTTGTGCGTGCAGGTATGGTCAGGCTGATGGCGCTCATGTGTATTCCTTTTTCAAAAGCGTTTTTAAGAAGTAGTCGCTTGATAATGTCATCGTTGACAAGAAAAGCAAACGGCAAAATTGTTTTGCATTTGCTATCGATTTTAAATCCAAAGCGCATACTTTGTATTGCACTGCAAAAAAATCAATTCAGACTAGAACTCATTTCATAAATTGGGTGAGATGCGTTTGCCTCATAACACGGGCTGGCAAGGGTAAAGCAGGGGGGCGTGCAGCATGCTGCACGCCTGCGTACGATGTGCGCTTGCAAGCGCACATGCGCCCTGCAAGGGGACGAGGCAGTCAATAGCGGTGCTATTGATAACGAGTCGAATTGTCAAAATCTGCAGTCCAGTACGCGTTATGAGGCAAACCCTTAGTGAACTGACGATTTGGACGCATTGCAGCGCGAAGTTTGTTACCTTGCGCTTGCTAAGGCACCAGCCTTAGCTTCACAGGGTACGCACCTCAGGCCTTGCACTGCATCCCAAATCGTCTTGTTCGCACTCATCCTATTTATGAAATGAGTTCTATTATATTTGATATAATTTTTGCGCGATGTGCGCCAAAGATGCTGCTGATGTCATTGGTCCCGTATTGTATGCATTGCTCGGAATTCAGCTTATCCGTCTTCATATTGATGTGACAAAAATCTCATTGGGAAACAGTAAACATGCAGTTTCAGGC
Source organism: Undibacterium sp. GW821-FHT07F11 (assembly GCF_059418665.1). NCBI lineage: Bacteria > Pseudomonadati > Pseudomonadota > Betaproteobacteria > Burkholderiales > Oxalobacteraceae > Undibacterium > Undibacterium sp. GW821-FHT07F11. The sequence goes on along the minus strand of NZ_JBWKQH010000009.1, from coordinate 83,208 downwards.
AAGGAATCAAATAAGACTGTTTTCCAGCACAGAGAGATTTTTCAAGATGATGAGACACTCGCTACAGTACCTTGTCTGCGGGATAATTTTCTTCTGCCTGAGTGCCTGCTCTTTTGTCAAACTGAATGACGAAGCAAAAGTCTTTTATTCATCAACGGTATTTGTCGGTACTGTATCCACTGATGCTCCCTGGGATAAACCTGTCGTGGTTGCGGCGTATACCAAGCATAATGGACGGCTGGAAATCGCGCACTACACTGTGCTGCATGAGCCTGGTGCCTATGAATTGATTGTACCCAAGGGGCAATACAGCGTATTTGCCTTTGGGGATGCGAATGCTAACCTCAGGCTGGATGCAGGCGAACCGGTTGGGCAATATATCTCACCTTCAGTTGAAGCTACAGGCGTCGGTTTGGTGGCTGAGCTCAATTTTGTGATTTCTTCTGCAGCGCAAACTGCTGTCCCCACAGGCACGGTGATTGCTGCGGCACCAGCCAGTGCCAGGTTGCACAGTACGCAGGTGGGCGCGATTGCAGAAATGGACCAGCCCATATTTTCAGCTGAATCTGGCAAGAGTGGTTATTGGGCACCAGTAGATTTTTTTAAAAAGGCCGGTGGCAATATCTATTTCCTGGATAAATATGATCCAACCAAAACACCTGTCCTGTTTGTGCATGGTGTCGCTGGTTCACCGCAAGACTGGAAATATTTTTTTGAGCATCTTGACCGTAGCAAGTATCAGCCTTGGTTCTTTTATTATCCATCTGGTGCTTCACTGGATTCCATGTCGTACCTGCTGTACTGGAAGCTGGCTAATCTGCAGCGGCGCTACCATTTCGATAAAATTTATTTTACCGCCCACAGTATGGGTGGGATGGTCGTCCGTTCTTTCCTGAGTAATTACGGCACGCAATTCCCGGCAGTCAAATTGTTTGTCTCACTGTCCACGCCCTGGGGCGGTGACACCATGGCTGATAACGGTGTCCGTTATTCACCAGTGGTAGTGCCATCATGGAATGACATGCAGTCCAAAGGTCGTTTTGTACAAACCCTGTTTGAGAAACCGCTGCCACCTGATCTGGATTATTACCTGTTCTTTGGCCACGGCGGCAGTTACAGCCTGCTGCATTCTGCCAACACCGATGGTAGCATTACGCTGGCCAGTGAGTTACGGGCAGATGCACAGGCAGATGCCAGGATGGTCAAGGGCTTCAATGAAAGTCATGTCGGCATCTTGTCTTCGCCTGAGGTATTTCGACAATACGCTGCCGTACTTGCTGCCGCCGACAAAAAACATGCTGTGCAAACAGGTAAGGGCAGTAGCGGCAATTTGAGTATTGCCTTTGCTTATGAAGTGAAAGGAAATGTACCCAAATCCGATCCCTTGCTGTTGCTGACCCCCACCGATGGCAGTCGTGAAAAAATCCTATTGCCCTTGAGTGCGCGTGATAGCGGTACAGATCTGGGGTCTTTTCCACCAGGTGCATACATCGCAAGTGTCGTTGCTTATGGTTTTACGACGGTGCCGGCAAAAATCTCCGTGGTCATTGCCACCGGCAAAAAAGCCGAATTGACATTTTCATTCGTACCGCAAGGGGTATTGGCAGGTTATATAGGTGCAGAGATCAAAGCTGGCGACAATCCTGCCGGCAGCTTTCGCGCACCGCATCAACATATTCAGATAGAGTCGATTACACTGAACGGTGAAAAAGAAAGCCGCACCTTGACGGCCAAGGATGAAATCAAGGACCGTGAGCTTGGTGCAGATGCATACCTGGCTGGCCGTGACTATAGTTTTCAATCTTCTTTTTCTTTCGTTGGCTTGAAAGAGGGGACGTATGAATTGCTCATCAAGGCGACTGGGTACCTGCCCTACAAACAGACTTATCACGTCATCCCGGGGCAGTATGCTTACCTGAAGCCCATTGACTTGACTCCATTAAAGAATTGAATAAGCCCATCAGGCTGCTTTTTTAATATTTACTTTTACTTACCAGAGAACCGCCATGAAATTACTCGCTTTCGCCGCCAGCAGCAGCAAAAAATCCGTTAACAAACAACTGGTCACTTACGCCGCCAATCTGGTTGCAGGAGCAGAGGTTGAAGTGCTGGATTTGAATGATTATGAATTGCCATTATTCAGTGTTGATAAAGAGGCTGACTTGGGCAAACCGGCACTGGCCCAAGCCTTTCTGGACAAGATCGCTGCCAGTGATGCCATCCTGATCTCTTTTGCTGAACACAATGGCTCTTACAGCGCCGCTTATAAAAACCTGTTCGACTGGTGTTCACGCGCCAATGGCAAGGTATTCCAGGGCAAGCCCATGGTCATGCTGTCGACCTCGCCGGGCGCACGCGGTGGAGCCAGTGTATTGGCAGCAGCCACAGGATCTGCACCTTTCTTTGGCGGGCAGTTGAAGGCGAGTTTGTCAGTGCCGACGTTTTATGAAAATTTTGATGTGGAGAAGCAGGAATTGAAGAGTGAGGAATTGAAAGCTAAATTGGTGGCAACACTGGCAACTCTGGCCTGAGTCCGGATATACCTGTTTTGATTCCTTCAACTGTTTGTGAAGAAGTCTCATGCGGGTTTTTTAGCAAGAGAATGTGGCGGACAATACCGCCCGCCACAATGACGCTGGCTTTTAACCGCCATGCACCATTTTGTGTATAAGCGTCAGATCAAAGTGATGTGCCACGATGAATAAAGTAAGCAGAAAAACGACGACGGCAATCGCAATAGTGGTAGATTTTTTCATATGATACTTTCAAAGAGTTAAGGATTTCAATGCGCAAAGCTCGCGCTTACGCTTAAATTTGATGCTTTCCGGGCAGGATAGGCGCAGGCCAGAACAGCACCGCTGGTGACGATCAATAACCATATCCACAAAGATTTTTGTGAAATGACCAGGGGGAAGGCTTCGTCAAATAGCAGCTTGCCCAAAAACGCGCTGATGGCTGCTGACAAAGGCAGCGCCATGACAACGGCAATACCAAAACTCATCAGGGAGATGAACAGACCTTCTGCGATGACATTGCGTATTACTATGCCTGGGCGGGCACCAATACTGCGCATGACGCCAAATTCCCGGGTACGTTCAGTTACATTGCTGCCCATGGAAGAGCCTAAGCCAAGCACGCCAACCAGCGCCATCAGGATAGAAATAAACAGCAAGGCGTTGACCAGAAGATCAAAGTGATCATCAACTTCCTGGCGCAGCATGTTTTCTGTAATGCTGGCGCTGATACGAATTTCTTGCCTGCCGAGCGCAGCCTCAATTTGTTTTGTCATTGCCTCTATCGTTTTTGGATCATGCTGATCCATCACTACACGAAAGCTTCTGTAAAGCTCACTCTGGTTGGTCAATTTGGCGTAGGTGGCAGGCGAGACGTAAGCCATTGCTCCAGTCATTTTTTGCCTGGCGATACCGACTACGCGCAAGCTGGCAGCCTTGTTGTGTACTCCCAGGGTAATGGTGTCACCGACTGTAATCTTGGGAAATGATTCCAGTGCCTTGTTGTTTAAGACTACTGTATCAAGGCCATTTCCTGCGCTACTCGTTACTTCACTAAGCCACTGCCCATTTTGCATGGTCAGGCTGATCAGTTTGCTGCCGTTGGGAATAGAGGTCACATTGAGTGAGCCGTGGCCGCCGTCAGGATAGGTCCTTTCTATATTCAGGCCATCTGGCCTGTGCCGCGCCACCGTACTACTGCTCCAGGCTTCGACCAGGTTTACGCCAGGCACTGAACCAATGATGTGGATAATTTTATTCCTGTCTTCTGGCTTGCTTAAATGAATTTCGAGATCATAGTGGCGTTCTGCTGCTGCTTCTACCAGATGTTCTTGTGATGCCTTCCTGACGTTGAGGCTGCTGATAAACATTGCTCCTGCAGTCGCGAGCAAAGCCAGCGTGAGTAACAAACGACCTCGGTTCCTGAAGCTGTTCCGCAAGGACATCACCATGCTGCGATCCAGTCCAGGTAAGTGATACAACCAATTGCCGAAAGTTTTTCCGGTAAAAAATTTCCGTTTAGTGCCAAAGTCAGTCATTGCAGTGTGCGCACTGACCTTGCTCGCCCTGGAAATGGGTATTGCTGCCATGCAAAACGGGACGAGTACACCGGCAACGACCAGGACCAGATATACATAGCCAGGAACTGTGCCGCTATTCATATTGAAATTGAGTACGCTCACTAAAATGAGCTGGGAAAAAGCCCGGCCTGCTGCCAGGCCAGCCGGTGCACCTACGCACGTCGCCAGCAGACCTATGATTAAGACGAAGCTGAGATATAAGGAAGAGATTTGCGAAGATCGTGCACCTATGGTTTTCATCACGCCGATCTGGCGCACCTGCTGTGCCAGCATGCTTTCGATGATAGTCGCAGTAAGCACGGCACTCAGCACCAATGCAATGCCACTAAACACCAGCAACATTCCCAGAATGGACGTCATGATCAGTTGATGCGGGTGTTCACCGGGTGGCGGTATCCTGATGCGTTCTACCACATGTCCTTGCTGTTGTACCCAAAGTGCGAGGGCACTGGCTACCTGCTCGATAGCATCGATATTAAAAGGTGTATTGCTGACAGTAATTTTTAAGTCATGCATGCCATCATTAATACCCAGGGCTGCCATGATATCGGGTGTTGCATAGGCGAAGGCAGACATGCTGGGTACTGGCACGCCAGGGTCATGTGCGCTGCCGGAGACAGTTATTTGACGTAGGCTGCCATCAGCCATCTTCAATTGCAGGATGTCACCTGTTTTCAGCTTCAACTTCTTTAAAGAGTCTTTTTCTAAAAGCAGCGTGCCTGGCGGAGGTGGCCATGCACCAGTTTCTGGAAAAATGCTATTGATACGCAATTCTTTAAAGTCATCAATGATCATCAGGTTGAGCGCTTGCAAACGGCCATCGGCCAGTTGTATGCCCGCATCCACTTTGGCACTGGCTTGCGCAGCCGCTATGCCAGGGAAATTCCGTATAGCCTGGATCAATTGAGCATCGATATTGTCGATTCTTAGTGTGGCCGAGGCTGGATTCGTGGCCAGGTAGTTTTGCCGGATTTCACGTGTCAATATGGTGTAGCTACCAAGCATGGTGGCAAGGCCAAACACACCAGCTGCGATGGCCAGTATCATCATGGCAGTACGGCCAGGCATTAATTGCGCGTCGCGCGCCAGCTTCATCCAGCGAGTGTTAAGCAACATATTGCCTCCCGCAAGTTGTGTCAGAAATGTGGTCTGCTGGATTGCGGAACTCGCCATCGGCCATGGTGATGCTACGACTGAAATAGTGACTATAGTCGCGCTCATGGGTCACCATCAGTACGGTTTTTCCTTCTGCGACAAGTTGCGCGAATAATTGCATGATGCTATTTGCAGTTTCTGTATCAAGATTACCGGTAGGTTCATCTGCCACCAGAATCTGCGGGTCATTCGCCAGTGCCCTGGCGATAGCTGCCCGTTGTTGCTGGCCACCTGACAAGGTGCTGGGTAATTTGTCGGCTTGCTCGCCTATACCCAGTTTGTCCAATAGTGCAGTGGCGCGTTGCCTGCGTTCACGCGGCAGGTACATATTGCAAAAATCCATGGGAAGCATGACGTTTTCAGCGACGGTGAGCGTGGGGAGTAATTGAAAAAATTGAAAAATAATGCCAGCGTTTTTACCGCGCCATGTTGCCAGTTCGCTTTGTTTTAAAGTGTGAACAGGAGTCGCGCCGATCAATATTTCTCCTGATGTCGCGTGGTCAATGCCGGTCATTACATTCATTAAAGTCGATTTTCCGCTGCCGGATTTTCCAACTATTGCGACAAATTCCCCTTCACGGATCTCCAGATTGATGTTTTTAAGGGCCGTAAATGAGCCTGATGCGGTCTCGTATTTTTTGCATATGTCTTTTAATACGATCAATGGCTTTGCTATTGTTTGTATTGGCATTTTTTTTCCATATGGTTGGATTGACGCATTTGCCAGCGGAATACTGTGCAGAACTGCGGCAGGAACTATTTAATTCCTATGGTGTATCTGTTATGTGTCAATGTATGCCACTTCTTGCAACACCCTGTTTCCAGGACGGTACAGAAACAATCCAGAAACAAATATGGAGAAAAAATGTGCCGATTTGATGGATAAATCAGTTATAAAGCATGCTATGGAGAAAGCAGATCATTTACTGATCGTCGATGATGATGAAGAAATTCGCGATCTATTAAAACGTTACCTTGAAAAAAGTGGTTTCAAGGTGAGCGTTGCCGCCAATGGGCGGCAGATGCGCAGTATACTTGCAACTGGAGGCATAGACCTGATCGTACTTGACCTGATGATGCCGCATGAGGATGGTCTTAGCCTGTGTCGTGAACTTACAGCGACACAAATACAACCAGTGCCCATCTTGATGCTGACGGCCAGAAATGAAGAAGCAGATCGTATCCTCGGCCTGGAAATGGGCGCAGACGATTACCTGACCAAACCCTTTGCGACACGCGAATTGCTGGCACGCATACGTGCCATCTTGCGACGTGCCAGAATGATTCCTATGCAATTACGCGAAGCCGGCGGTGGGCGTATGTTGAGTTTTGGTGCATGGGTATTGGATACAAGCGCCCGACACCTGATTGACGACAGTGGCGCGATTGTTTCGTTAAGCGGAGCGGAGTATCGCCTGCTAAGGGTTTTTCTGGATCATCCACAGCGTGTGCTCACGCGCGACCAGTTACTCAACCTGACACAGAACCGCGACGCGGATTATTTTGATCGATCCATTGATATACTGGTCAGTCGTCTTCGCAAGCGCTTGCGCGACGATTCGCGAGAACCCCAATACATCAAGACGCTGAGAAGCGAAGGGTATATCTTTTCAAGTACGGTGGTGCAAAGAGATGACGTACCATGAATGTACTGAAACAGAAACTACAGCATATCTGGCCAAATTCATTATTCTCACGACTGGCTTTTGTGTGGATACTGGCTTTATTGCTTGGTCATCTTATCAGCAATGTGTATGGATACATTTCAGTCCATGATGATCAGATTGCCCGCACAGATTATTATCTGACAAAAGATTTGTCGGTACTGCTACCAATTCTTGACACGGCCACGCCACCTGAGCGAAATCTTTGGGTGCAAAAAATGCAGCGTCATGCCTACCGCTACGAATTAAGCACGATTTCTTCTGAAGTATTGTCAGCATCAACGGCTAAATGGACTGACCCACACCATCGGCAGGGTTTGGCTCATACGCTCAAAGAAGAGCTGGCAGCCAGCTATTCGGCGAGAAGTTCGGCTGGCCTGGCTCAAGGCGAGATGGGGCGATTGTACTTTTCATTGAAAGACGGAACCGTATTAATTGCCATCATTAATAAAACAGTCTGGCCCATAGATTGGGGGGCAGGTGCTGTCTTCGGACTCCAGATGCTTGCTGTGGTCACGTTTACCTGGCTGGCTGTAAAACAGGCGACACGCCCCTTGCAACGTTTGGCTGAAGCGGCGGATGTGCTAGGCTCGTCTTTACATGGTGAAGCCATACCGGAAGACGGTCCAAGTGAAGTTGTCAGGGCCGCGGCTGCATTCAATGTCATGCAGGCACAGATCAAAGATCATCTGGCTGAGAGGGTACAGATACTGGCCTCGATTTCGCATGATTTGCAGACTCCCATTACACGCATGCGCTTGCGCGCTGAGCTAATGGATGACGACAGCTTGCAGGAAAAAATGTTGAGTGATCTGGACGCCATGCAGCAACTGGTCGAGGAGGGTATCACCTACGCACGAAGTGCACAAAGAACCACCGAGGAAGTATGTCGCGTGGATATCGATGCTTTGCTTGATAGCCTGGTTTGCGATTATGTGGATGCCCAACACTCTGTACGTCTGAGTGGGGAAATAGGTACTATACTTTCTTCAAGGCCAAATACGCTCAGGCGCATCATGATCAATTTGATAGATAACGCCCTGAAATTTGCGGGAGACGTCGAGATACAACTTGCCAGGATATCGGCAGAGCAGATATCGGTGTCGGTATTGGATAGGGGGCCAGGGATACCTGATAGTGAAATGGCTGCAGTATTGCAGCCATTCTATCGTGTGGAAAATTCGCGTAACCGCAAGACTGGCGGGACTGGTCTGGGCCTGGCAATTGCTCAGCAACTGGCGCATGCCGTTAATGGATCCATCACTTTAAATAATCGCGACGGTGGTGGCCTGGAGGCCAGGCTGGTTTTCACTGTGCTGGCAAAAAAATAGCCTTCGTGCTCTGCCAGCATTGTCAAATTCAATGTTTGCCCGTACTCCCAAAGCCACCTTCACCACGCTCACTCTGTCCAAATTCATCCACGATATTAAAGCCGACTTGCAGCACCGGTACGATGATCAGTTGCGCCAGTCTTTCCATCGGTTGCAGGGTAAACTCTGACTGGCCACGGTTCCAGGTCGATACCATCAATTGACCCTGGTAGTCCGAGTCGATCAGACCAACCAGATTACCCAGCACGATACCATTTTTATGGCCCATGCCGCTGCGTGGCAAGATCATGGCGGCGTAGCCTGGGTCAGCTATGTGAATCGCCAAACCGGTAGGAATCAGCACTGTCTGGCCGGGTTGTATGGTGATGGCTTCATCTATGCAGGCGCGCAGGTCAAGACCAGCACTGCCAGGTGTGCCGTAGGCTGGCAGCAAGTCTTTCATGCGGCTGTCGAGAATTTTCAAGTCTATGTTTTTCATGGTATTGAGAAAAAATAATGCTCAAAGAACGGTTACTCTTTGAGCAGGTATGGAAGATTTAAATGAGGCTGGAGCGCAAGGCGATTTCTGCCACCAGTTGTTGAGCCAGCGCTTGTTTGTCGGCGCGTGGCAAGGTAGTGTGGCCATGCACGTCAAACAACACCAGCTCGTTCTCATCCTTGCCAAAGGTATGATGGCCGATATTGCCAACCAGCAGAGGCACGTCTTTCTTCTGGCGTTTGGCAGCACCGTACTGCAAAAGGTTTTCTGATTCTGCAGCAAAGCCCACGCAATATGGTGCATTCGGCATGGCCGCGACGCTGGCCAGAATGTCAGGGTTTTGCGCAAATTGCAGTTGCGGCGCATCGCCTTCACTGGTCTTTTTCAGTTTCTGTGTGCTGGCATTGGCAACACGCCAGTCAGCTACTGCAGCAACGGCAACAAACACATCCTGCTTGAGCTGCTTCAGTTGAGTCACGACTGCGTCAAACATTTGCTGGGCAGTTTGCACGTCGACGCGGCGCACGCCATACGGCGCATCCAGCGCGGTAGGGCCAGACACCAGGGTAACGATGGCACCAGCTTCCCACGCTGCCTGCGCAATCGCGTAACCCATCTTGCCTGACGACAGATTGGTGATGCCGCGTACCGGGTCTATCGGCTCAAACGTAGGGCCGGCAGTGATCAATACATGTTTACCTGCCAGCGTCTTGGCCTGGAAGGACGCAATGATTTCGGTCAGCAATTGATCGGGCTCCAGCATGCGGCCCATGCCGGTTTCGCCGCAAGCCTGGTCGCCGGCAGCCGGGCCCAGCAGGTGTATACCATCTGCCTTGATTTGTTGCACATTGCGTTGGGTGGCAGGGTTTTGCCACATTTCGACATTCATGGCCGGGGCGACAAGCAGTGGAAGGTTCGCAGGGCGGGCAACACACAGGGTGGACAGTAAATCATTACAGGCACCATGTGCCAGCTTGAAGATAAAGTCTGTGCTGCAAGGTGCGATGACGATGGCGTCTGCATCACGCGTCAGGTCTATGTGCGGCATATTGTTATTGATGCGCGCATCCCACTGGTCGGTATACACCGTATTGCCAGACAGGGCTTGCATGGTCACTGGCGTGATGAAATGGGTGGCAGATTCTGTCATCACCACTTGTACATCGGCACCAGCCTTGCCTAGCGCCCGGGTCAGTTCTGCAATCTTGTAGCAGGCCACGCCACCGGTCAGGCCCAGAACGATTTTTTTACCAGCCAGTCGCAGACTCATGGTGCTATTCCTTATTTTTTGACGCGGCGTAATTCATCTAATATGAATAATGCCGCACCTACGCAAATTGCGCTGTCAGCGATGTTAAATGCCGGGAAATGATAAATTTCCAGGTAATGAAAATCCAGAAAATCGATGACATGACCGTACATCACCCTGTCAATAACATTGCCGAGCGCACCACCCATGATCAGGGCCAATGCAGAGCAAAACAGTTTTTGTCCCGCATGGCGTTTCAGCAAGTAAGTTATATACGCGGCTGCGATCAAACCGATAGCGGTAAAAAAATAACGCTGCCAGCCTGCTTCAGCGGCCAGGAAGCTGAAAGCTGCTCCCTTGTTGTACACCAGGGTCAGATTGAAGAATGAGGTAATGCTCAAAGTCTCGGCATAGGCAAAGGCCTTGCTGATCGTGATCTTTGTGACCTGGTCCAACAAGATAATGATGGCAGCCAGGCCTAGCCAGGGTATCAGGCTGGAACCAGAGGACTTGGCACCTGAAGAATTATTTGATGCTGCGGGACGTTTTTTGGTCGCCATAGGAATTGAATTCTTGTGAAGTCTTGATTAATGCAGGTGGTTCAGATTTATACCTGACCCACCTGCGGAGCAACATTTTTACTATGCAAAGCGACGTGCCTCGCCAGCACCAAACAGATTGCTGACGCAGCGGCCACACAGACCAGCGTGCTCAGCATTGCTACCTACGTCCGCACGATAATGCCAGCAACGCTCGCATTTTTCGTACTTGGATGGGGTAACGAGCACGGTTTCTTCTGCCTCGCTGGTAACCTGTTCCACGCCTGCTGCGGAAGTGATCAGGGTGAATTTCAAGTCATCGGCAAAGCTGTTCAGTACATCGAATTTGCTGCCACTGGCCTTGATCGTCACTTCTGCCTGCAAGGATGAACCTATGCCACCGGCCACGCGTACTTCTTCCAGTTGCTTGGTCACATCCGTACGCACTGCACGCAGGGCTGCATACTTGGTCAGCAAGGCTTCAGCATCAGCGATTTCAGGCAAGCTGTAATAAGTTTGCGTGAAGATGGTTTCATCACTGTCTTTGTATGCATCGGCAGCGGCAAAGAATTGCCATGCTTCTTCTGCGGTGAAAGACAGCATTGGTGCCATCAGGCGCAGCAATGATTGCGTGATATGCCAGATCGCCGTTTGCGCAGAACGGCGCGCATGCGAAGTCGTGCCGCTGGTGTACAGACGGTCTTTCAGGATGTCGAGATAGAAACCACCGAGGTCTTCTGAGCAGAATGATTGCAATTTGCTGACCACGGGGTGGAATTCAAATGCCTCAAAATGAGCCAGGATATCTTTTTGCAATGCAGCCATATTGGCGATTGCATAGCGGTCAATCTCCAGCAATTCGTTGATTGCAACAGCATCTTTTGTTACATCAAAATCAGAAGTGTTAGCCAGCAAGAAGCGCAAGGTATTACGGATGCGGCGATAAGCTTCAGTCACACGTTTCAGGATTTCGTCAGAGATAGACAGTTCACCCGAATAATCAGATGATGCTACCCATAGACGCAAGATGTCAGCACCCAGGGTGTCAGATATCTTTTGCGGTGCCAGTGTATTACCCAAAGACTTGGACATCTTCTTGCCATCGCCATCAACCGTGAAGCCATGGGTCAGCAAAGCTTTGTAAGGTGCGCGGCCATCCAGCATGGACGCTGTCAACAGTGAGGAATGGAACCAGCCGCGATGCTGGTCAGAACCTTCCAGGTAAAGATCTGCCGGGAAGGCCGACTGCTCTTTGTGTGAGCCGCGCAGTACAGTCTGATGCGTTACGCCAGAATCAAACCACACGTCCAGGGTGTCACGGTTCTTGACATACATGGCAGCTTCGTCACCGAGCAAATCAGCAACTTCGATTTTTTGCCAGGCTTCTATACCTTCTTGCTCTATGCGTTTGGCGATCTGTTCCAGCAGCTCTGGTGTACGTGGATGCAATTGGCCAGTTTCCTTGTGCAGGAAGAAGGCCATAGGCACGCCCCATTGACGCTGACGTGACAAGGTCCAGTCAGGACGGTTGGCGATCATGCCATGCAAACGTGCCTTGCCCCACGCCGGGAAGAAGGCAGTTTCATCAATGGCTTTCAATGCTGTCTGGCGCAAGCTGTCGCCACCCGCTTTGGGCGTATTGTCCATGCTGGCAAACCACTGTGAAGTGGCGCGGTAGATGATAGGTGTCTTATGACGCCAGCAATGCATATAGCTATGCTCAAACATCTTGAATGAAAACAGGGTACCCGCTTCACGCAGCTTGTCGCAGATAGGTTTGGATGCTTCCCAGATCGTCATGCCAGCAAAGAAGGGCAGACTGGATGCAAATTTGCCATCACCCATGACTGGGGCGATGATGTCGTCATCCTTCATGCCATGCGCCTTGCATGACTGGAAATCTTCGATACCGTAAGCTGGCGCAGAGTGGACCACGCCGGTACCGGTTTCTGTACTCACGTATTCACCCAGATAGACTGGAGAAAAACGGTCATAGCCCGCATCCAGAGCTGACAATGGATGCTTGAATTTGATTTCAGACAAATCCGCACCCAGGCAAGTGGCGATGATGTCACCTGTCAGTCCGTAGTTGGTCAGGCTGGCTTCAACCAGATCTTTCGCCAGTATCAGAAGGATGTCTTCACCTTCGCGCTGAGTCTTGACCAGTGCGTAAGTGATTTCCGGGTGCATGTTCAGCGCCTGGTTGGACGGGATGGTCCATGGCGTCGTGGTCCAGATGACGCAATAGCCTTTGTCCAGTGGCAGTTTGTCGAGCTTGAAGGCGGCAGCCAGCTTGTCATGTTCGGCAAACGGGAAGCCAACATCGATGGATGGGTCGCGTTTATTTTCATATTCAACTTCAGCTTCTGCCAGGGCAGAGCCGCAGTCAAAACACCAGTTGACTGGTTTCAGGCCACGATAGACATAGCCTTTTTCCAGCAATTTGCCGAGTGCGCGCAATTCGTCCGCTTCATTGCCAAAGGCCATGGTTTTGTAGGGATTGTCCCATTCGCCCAAAACACCCAGACGGATAAAGCCGGCTTTTTGTTTTTCTATCTGCTCATTCGCATACACGCGTGCCTTGGCATGCACTTCGGCCACTGGCAGGTTTTTACCAAACAGTTTTTCAACCTGGATTTCGATAGGCATGCCGTGGCAATCCCAGCCAGGTACATACGGCGCATCAAAGCCAGCCATGGTGCGGGCTTTGACGATCATGTCTTTCAAGATCTTGTTGACGGCATGTCCCAGGTGGATATCACCGTTGGCATATGGTGGGCCGTCATGCAGGATGAATTTCGGGCGACCGGCAGACGCCTTGCGCACGCGCTCATAGATCTTCTTGTCTTGCCATTCCTTGACCCACTTGGGTTCACGCTTGGCCAGGTCGCCGCGCATGGGGAAAGCTGTTTCGGTCATATTGACCGGGTATTTACTGGCAGTTTTTGCCGCTTTGTTTTCAGACATAATGAGTTTTCTATTTTTAAAATCGGGATGAAGTCACAAGCAATTAGAGCAAACTACAACAAGATGTGAGCTTCAAATTCGGTCAGTGGCAGAACGGGCAGGGCGGTGACTGTCGGCAAAATAGGCACGCGCCTGGTCAGCGTCCTTGTTGATGGCCGCAGTCAGGGTAGGCAAGTCGATGAATTTCTCTTCATCACGCAGCTTTTTCAAAAATTCTATCTGCACGACTTTGCCATAAGCATGGCCGCTGTAATCAAATACGTGGGTTTCCAGCAGCACGCGGCCACTGTCGTCGACAGTAGGGCGCACACCCAGGCTGGCAACGGCGGGCAAAGGCTGGTCTGCCAGGCCATGCACCTGCACGATGAAGATGCCATTCAGGGCAGGGCGGTGATGCGCGATACGCAGGTTCAGCGTAGGAAAGCCTATGGTGCGTCCCAGCTTCTGACCGTGCACCACATGGCCGGAAATACGGTATGGGTGGCCCAGCAAGGCTTCTGCTTCATCAAAATCGCCATTGGCAAGAGCAAGGCGTACCGCAGATGAAGAAATGCGCACGCCCTTGTTTTGTACTGAAGGCAGGGTTTCAACTGTAAAGCCAAAGCGCTGTCTCGCTTCAGTCAATGTAGCGATATCGCCAGCACGTTTTGCACCAAAGCGAAAATCTTCACCGACCATGACCCATTTGACGTGCAGGCCATCGACGAGCACTTTTTCTATGAAGTCTTGTGGCGACAGAGATGCGAAGTGGGCATTAAAATGTTCAACGATCACTCTGTCTACACCTGCAGCCTGCAGAGAAGCCATGTTGTCGCGCAAATTGGCGATGCGTGTGGGAGCTTTCGACAAGTCACCCTGCATCTGCGCAAAGAATGCACGCGGATGTGGTTCAAATGTCATTACGGCAGCTTCTATGCCAAGACGTGTGGCGGCATCCCGCAAACGGGCAAGCAAAGTCTGGTGACCCAGATGTACGCCGTCAAAGTTGCCTATCGCCAGCGCACAGGGTGCGCGGGAGGCTGCATTTGGAAGTCCGCGAAATACCTTCATTGTTTCCAGAAAACTGCTGCAAAGCCGTAGATTATAAATGCTTTCGTCTGGCTATAGACCTGACCTGAGGTGAAAATGCAAATTTCACAAGGGATTAATTCGTGAAATCATCCCATTTCTCAGCATTTAGCGTGTGAATCAATGATGATGTGACCACAAAACATCATTGGAACTCAGATAGGAGGCAACGGCTTCCTTGTTGCCAGTCGCATGTTTCATGATCTCGCCGCAGTTGCAAATGCCTTGGTAAGGCTGAATATGTGAGCAGGCAGAAACTTTTTGCAAGAAAACCTGAACGGATTTGCTGCAATTTTTGCATTTAAAGGTCAGGATGCGGGCGGGTTTGTTGATCATGATGCTAATTTTCTAAACGATTAATCAATTCTGCTAGTCAGTACTTTGGTATTCACTGACCACAAATACTATTTTAATTTCAAACGCCACAATGAAGTAACTTCTTTAACGCGCGCAGCATGCAAGGGATCGTTTTCATCGGTTGATTTTGGATGACGCGGCTTGATGTCCATCTTGCCAGCTACTGTCAGGCCACCTGCATCTATCCAGCCTTGCAACTCTGCGGCAGTACGCAGGCCCAGGTGTTCGGCAAAATCAGACATGACCAGCCAGGCTTCGCCCTGTGGTTCCAGGTGTTCTGCCACTCCAGCCAGAAAGCCGCGCAGCATGCGGCTGTCAGGATCATACACAGCATATTCTATTGGTGAGTTGGGGCGTGCCGGCAACCATGGCGGATTGCAAACTATCAGAGGTGCACGACCAGGCGGGAACAGGTCTGCCTGTACTAATTCAATTTGGCCGGACAAACCCAGTCTGTCTATGTTTTCGCGGGCACAGGCGAGGGCATGCAGGTCCTGGTCGGTAGCCACGATTTTTTTGACACCACGCTTGACCAGCAGGGCTGACAGTACACCCGTACCCACACCGATATCAAAAGCCAGTGTGGTTGATGGTAGCGGGGCTTTTGCCAGCAAGTCTATGTATTCACCACGTACAGGTGAGAACACGCCATAGTAAGGATGGATTTTTGCACCCAGAGCAGCGATCTCAACGCCATTCTTGCGCCATTCATGCGCACCGATCAAGCCCAGCAATTCACGCAAGGAAGCCACAAAGGCCGTGCTTGGTTCGCCATAGACTTCGCGGCAGGCTTGCGTTACATCCGGCGCACGACGCAGGGTGATACGGTAGTCAGCTTCAAAGGGTATCAAGACCATGGCCAGCACGCGTGCTCTTTGTGATTGTGCCTGGCGGTGCAGATTGAATGCTTCTTTTGCAGATTCGGGCACTTTGGCTTTTTTGCTGGCCCTGGCTGGCTTTTTATCGATACGGCGTGCCAGCGCCTGCAATAGTTGTTTGGCATTGTGATAGTCGCCACGCCACAGCAGGGCAGTACCTTCACAGGCCAGCTTATAGGCTGTTTCCACATTCATGCGGTCATCGGCAATCTGCACACGCTTGGGTGCTGGTGCACCACTCTCGGAATGCCAGCGGCATGAGCGCGCTTCGTCGTTTTCTGTCCAGTGCAATTGCAAAGCAGGGGTGGGGGTGTTCATATTTTTCTTTTTGTTGATGGTGCTGGGTTTGCCAGTAGCTGGCCAAGGCTGGAGTGTAACAAAGAATGCTGACCGGATGAGAGCTCTCTGAGGGTGCGCAAGGTTTTGCTCGTGAATTCCCTTATTTAGGGCAAAGTAAAAAATACAGCTGCCAGGCACAATCTTATGTTAACCTCATGCTTCTTAATATATTAAGCCTGTGAGACACCTACCATGCCAACTCCATTTCGTCCTGTTTTGCTAGTCACTTTGCTGTCTTCTTTTGTATTTGCTACCCCTTACAGCATGTCTGCTATCTCTGCGCCGGTAGCCGTCAGCAAGAAAGCTGATCAGGGTTTTGCCCAGGTAAAGACAGCCTTCCTCGCCGCTTTGTGGCAACAAGACCCGGACATGGCGATGGCGGCAGGTCGCTATCAGGATGCCAATAAACTGGTATTGCCAAATCAGGCTACCCGTGATGCCTATGTCGCTTTTGCCGATAACTGGCTGGCGCAATTGGGCAAGGTGGATGCCGATGCTTTGTCCGCAAAAGAGCAGACTGACCTGGCGTTGATACGCAACTACCTGAATGGTGCACGCTGGTATCTGACGCAATTTCGAGAATTTGAATGGAACCCTACCCAGCATAATATCGCGGGCAGTTTTGATGCCATCCTCAATACTGATTTTGCCCCAAAAGCGAAGAGAGTACTGGTAGCGATACAGCGCCTGCAAGCCGTGCCAGCATATTATGCGGCGGCCAAAGCCAGCATCAAAAACCCTACGCCTGAACATACCCGACTGGCGATCAAGCAAAGCGCCGGTGCCATCACAGTATTGGCAGGGCTGGAAAAAGCAGCCGCACAAGAGAAGCTCGCGGGCAAAGACAAGCAAGCGCTGGAAGACGGTTTAAAAAATGCACGTGCCGCCGTCAATGACTATGTGCAATTTCTTGAAGACCTGGAAAAGAAACTCGATCCGGCAACAGCCCGTACTTTCCGCATAGGCAAAGATTTGTATGAAGGTAAATTCACTGCAGATATCCAGTCCTCACTGACAGCAGAGCAAACTTACCAGCGTGCTTTGACCGCCAGGGACGAAGCGCACGACAATATGGAGAAACTGGCCGACCAGCTTTGGGATAAAACCATAGGTGCGCAAGCCAAGCCTGCTGATCGTGTCAAGAAGATTGCCATGGTGATCGACAAGTTGTCTGAAAAACATGTGGCAGCAAAAGACTTGTACCCTGAAATCCGTAAGCAATTGCCCCAGTTGGAGAAATGGATACGCGAACATGATCTGGTTAGCCTTGATCTGAAGAAGCCACTGGTCGTGCGCGAAACGCCAGAATATCAGCGCGGTGTCAGCCTTGCCTCTATCGAGGCGCCTGGCATCTTCAGGCCTAACGATAAAACCTATTATAACGTCACCCCTTTTGATGGCCAGCCTGCTGAACAAATTGAAAGCACGCTGCGTGAATACAATCACTGGGTCTTGCAGATATTGAATATCCACGAAGCTATTCCTGGTCATTACACGCAATTGCAACATGCAAATAAATCACCGTCAGTGATCAAGACCCTGTTCGGCAATGGAGCCATGATAGAAGGCTGGGCAGTCTACAGCGAACGCATGATGCTGGAGTCAGGCTATGGCGACAATACACCAGAGATGTGGCTCATGTATTACAAATGGAACTTGCGTGCGGTCTGCAATACCATCCTCGATTATCAAGTGCATGTGCTGGGCATGACCGAAGCAGAAGCCAAAGACTTCTTGATGAACCAGGCTTTCCAGACCAAGGCAGAAGCCGATGGCAAATGGTTGCGGGTGCAATACACATCTGTGCAACTTACCAGCTATTTCAGCGGATATAGCGAGATACTTGAATTCCGCGAGCAACTTAAAAAACAGCAGGGCGACAAGTTCAAACTCAAGCAATTCCATGAGCAATTCCTGAGCTATGGCAGTGCCCCTGTGGGGATGATCAAAAAGTTGATGTTGAAGGATGCCGCAAAATAAAAACTGACTTGTTTCGTGTTAAAAATTCTATCCATGCGCCCCGATATTTATAAAGTTACCCAGATTGGTAAAGGCTTTCTGGCAGTTATGGCTAAACCTGTTGCGGGCGAATGGATAGAAGATGAATTTCGCGGGATTGCGCAATTTGGTATCAACAGGCTGGTCTCGTTGCTAGAGACCCACGAAATACGCGACTTGGGTTTGCAGACTGCACCAGACTTATGTGTAGTAAATCAGATCGATTTTGTGCATTTTCCTATCAAGGACAGAGGCCTGCCATCTTCTTTTTCTGCCACGCAGAAATTGGTGACGCAATTGCATGATGATATTCTCAACGGAAGCAATACTGTCGTCCACTGCCGTGCGGGGATAGGGCGGACTGGCTTGCTTGCTTCAGCAATCCTGATCCGGCATGGACTGGATACCATCGCAGCGTTGGCCGCGGTCAGCAAAGCGCGCGGTATTACGGTTCCAGATACCGACGAACAAATTGATTGGCTGAAGAAACATCAGGCTGCGTTGCGTACCTGAATTTCAAATTTCTCCCGGATTTCTGTGCGTACATAGCTAAATATTTCCCTTTGGAAATTTAAGTTTCCCTTGAGAAAAACATTCGCTCGTCTGTTTTGGTGCGTCCACAAAAATTGTGGTGCAAAAGTCATAAAAATGCACAAAACAGATAAGCAAGAGTGGTTTTTTCACAAATTTGTTAAAAAAAGTCAAACCTTGGTAACAAAACTGACATGTGCGGATGTTAATCTAGTAATCGTTTGCGCAAACGATTGCTTAATATAACTGTCGTTAAATCTCGTTTCTTGAAAGCTGCAAACAGCATGGTGGTAAGAAGAATAGTAGAGCTGTACAAGAATGGCTGCTTACGGATATCTGAACAAAGGCTGAAGAAAAAGAAGCGAGAGAGGCGTGTTCCTGATGGAATGCGCGCAGGCAAAGTATGACTCTGCTTTGATGATTTCAACTGAATGAGGATATGTGTGAGACGGTCACATATATGAATATTAATGATTAATCATTCAGGGGGAATATTTTTATGCAAGGTCTACAAAAAGCCGGCAAGCTAAAAGTGCTGGCATTGCAACTCAGTCTTATTTTTACGGTCAGTTTTGCTGGCATGGAAGCTGCCTACGCATCCATCCCGGATCATCATGAGTTTGAGGCAAGCTTGCACGTGCCATATCGCTCTGATGCCAAAGCAGGTGCCGAATCCCGTTATTTCACGATGGAATTCGAATATCCCTATGTCACCAGAGAACAGACCATCACCTGGCGTCTGGAATTGCTGGGCGCAGACGGACGTGTAGTTGACCGCTGGTACGGCACAGAAAAACTGTTCAAGAAAACCATCACTGCGCAAATGTTCTGGAGTGGCCGCAGCCCAACCGGTGCGGCATTGAAGGACGGTGTCTATCAAGTCAGGCTGACAGCCAAGGCAACGGACACATCAGCCATGCAAGCTGCTCCTGCTGGTGACGTTGCCAGCACAGTCGAGCGTGCATTGGCAATTCATGATACAGAAATTATTACCCAATCCTGGCCGCTGCAAGTCGGTAAGCTGGCCGCGCCAAAAATGCCAAGCTTTGCTGCTTTGCCGACCAAGGCCAGCAAAGCCCTTGCTGCCTCATCCACTGCTGCTACCAAGGCAGTAGCAGGCATGGCGCCACCGCCGGCACCAGCAACAGGTTCACTGCCTTACACTATCTATTACGGCAACCTGCACAGCCAGACCAATCATAGTGATGGTGGTGGTGAGCTGACTTCATGTACCGGTGCGCAAAACCCGCAATCAGCTGCCTATGGCCCGACGGATGCATACCAGTATGCATTGAACAAAGGGCTGGATTTCCTGATGACGTCAGAACATAACCATATGTACGATGGCTCTGACGGCACCAACGCATCAGCTACTCCGGCTACTGCCAAAAACCTGTATCAATCTGGTCTTGCCGCTGCGAATAGCTTCAATTCCAGCCACGCCGGTTTCCTGGGCATTTATGGCCTGGAGTGGGGCGTCATCAATAATGGTGGCCATCTGAATATTTTCAATTCCAGTGAATTGTTGGGTTGGGAATACAACAGCAGCAGCCAGTTACTTGCCGATACGCTGACAACAAAAAATGATTATGCCGGGCTGTACACATTGATGCGTCAGCGTGGCTGGGTAGGGCAATTTAACCACCCTTCAAGCAGCGGACAGTTCCTGGTGGGTGGAACTGCATTCGGTTATACTGCAGATGGCGACCAGGCCATGGTTGCTTGCGAAGTCTTGAATACTTCCGCTTTCTCTACCAATACGACAGAGACAGAAACCAGTCGCAGCACATATGAAGGTGCTTGTAACAAGGCACTGGAAGCAGGCTTCCACATCGCTTTCACGACAGACCAGGATAACCACTGTGCCAACTGGGGGGCTTCTTATACCAATCGCACAGGTGTTTTATTGGCAAACGGTGCGGCATTAAATACCACGAATTTTGTGGATGCTTTAAAAGCCCGCCGCATCTTCGCTACCATGGACAAGAATTCGCAAATCATTTTGACTGCGAATGGTCACGTCATGGGCGAGCGTTTCACGAATAGTGGTGCCTTGACCCTGGTCAGCAATTTTGCCAACACCAGTGGCCGTACTGTTTCTACCGTGGTGATTTATGAAGGTGTACCAGGCCGCAATGGCACGGTGACACAGTTGTCGAATACAGCGACGACGACGATTACTCCGGCAGTGGGTGAGCATTTTTACTATGCAAAAATCACGCAGGATGACGGTAAAATCCTGTGGTCTGCACCGATCTGGGTTACGCAATCGAATAGTACAGATAGCACGCCACCTACGGTCAGTGCAGGTGAATCAGGCACCAGCGGCACTATCACACTGTCTGCCAATGCGACGGACAATGTCGGTGTCAGCAAGGTTGAGTTCTATGTTGACAATGCACTTAAAGGCACAGCCACCAGTACGCCTTACAGCATGACACTGAACTCTACGAGCCTGACCAACGCCAGCCATAGCCTGGTCGCCAAGGCTTATGATGCTGCCAACAATGTTGGTACTTCATCGGCAATCAGCTTCACCATCAATAACCCTGTCAGTGATACAACTGCACCTACCGTGTCGGCCAGTGAAAGTGGTACTAGCGGTAACATTACTCTGTCAGCTACAGCGACAGATAATGTAGGCGTCACTAAAGTTGAGTTTTATGTTGACGGTACATTGAAGGCAACCAGCACAACTTCACCGTATTCAGCGACGTTGAATTCAACGACCTTGTCGAATGGTACGCATAGTCTGGTTGCCAAAGCCTATGATGCTGCCAATAATATTGGTACTTCTTCTACCGTGAGTTTTACTGTCAATAACAGTACCTCTACACAGTTGATTACCAATGGCGGCTTCGAGAGTGGCGCCAGTTCATGGACTGCCAGTTCAGGTGTCATCAGCAACAGCGGATCAGAAGTCTCACGTACAGGTAGTTATAAGGCCTGGCTCAATGGCTACGGCAGTGCCCACACTGACACCCTGTATCAACAAGTGACTATCCCTGCTGCTGCCACATCCGCCAGCCTGAGTTTCTGGTTGAAGATCAGTTCAGCTGAGACTACTACGACACAGGCTTACGATACTCTGAAACTGCAAATACAAAACAGCAGTGGCACGGTACTGGCAACCCTGGCGACTTATTCGAACCTGAACAAGGGTACGACCTACCTCAACAAAACCTTTGATCTGAGCAGTTATAAAGGCCAGACCATACGTGTGTATTTTGTTGGTGTTGAAGGTAGTGTGACGGCGACATCTTTCCTGATTGATGATATATCGCTGATTGCGCAATAAGTGGCTGTCAGCTGGCTCAGTAGTAGAAAAAACCGCCGAGTCCGGCGGTTTTTTTATGGTGTTTTTGTTTGCTCCGGATTTGTTGAACTACTCAGGATAAGCGGCAAATAGCGCAGTGATAATCGGCTTTGGTAATTCGGGGTAAGATATGCCATCTTGCCAATGAATGCTGGGGATCAAAATGAAGATCAGGTTTTATCATGCACCAGATGCCAATTGCTGCGAACGCTTGTTGTGGATACTCGACTACAAAAAAGTCGATTATGAACGTATTGATGTTGGCCTGGGCGATGTTGGTGAGCAAGTCAGATTGCTGAGCCCCTTTGCCCGCGTACCCTTGATGGAAGTTGATGGTGTCGCCTTGAGCGAATCCATGGCCATGGCTGAATTTATCGAAGAAATCGCCCCCAATCCACCTTTGCAATATACAGAGGCCTTCGCCCGTGCTCAGGTGCGTGAGATTTGCGAAGCGGTTAACTCATCCATACATCCGCAACAAAACGGTAGTACCGTGCGTTTTTTTCATCCCGACTGGAGCAGGGAGCAGATGCGACCAGTACGGGCAAAGTGGTTGTCGATGAATCTGCAAAAACTGCAGTCACGCTTGTGGCAGGGAAGTCAGTTTGCAGTTGGTGCGCAATTCACGCAGGCGGATATTTTCGTCGCCATCATCTATCGCAAAGCAGTGGACCTTGGGGTGGCAATCAGTGATTTGCCTGACTATGAGCAATACTGGCAATTTTTGATGACGCATGAGGCTATACGTTCTAGCTGCCCGGTTGCATCTTGAAGACGATAGTTCTTCACGACTAGTGAACGCTTCATTTATGCCAAGCTATTGGTCATTTATCTTGTAGCAAAATATTCTTGAAAATACTAACAATGCTACTACCTCCCCGTTTGCAAGCCCTTTTTTTGCTGAATGCAACAATATTGATAACCCATCAGATTGATGCTGCTTTCTGGCAAGAATGGGAACTCTTCCATATTCCCGGAGGAAATCAGATCAATCTGTTACTGAACTTACCAATTATCGCCCTGGTCTTGTTTGCACAAGGGCAGGTGACGGCGAATACAAAAAACGCACTGGGCAATTACAAATTGGTAGCATTTTTGGGATTGCTCACTGCTGGAATTCATTCTGCATTCTTTGTTGCTGGCAGTGAATCGTTCATGCAACCAGCGTCCATTGCCTTGTTAATCGCGACGACTCTGGCCTCAAGCATGCAACTTTTCCTGCTTCGCAATATTGCTCACGAATAGCCTTCACCTTTATTCCCGATACATTCATGCATAAATTTATACTCTCCCTGCTGTTTTTTTGTGTCGGTAGTGTATCCGCTGCAGTACATAACGACGCCATCAATATCAGTTTTCCAGATCAACTGGCAGGTTTCAGATTTGCCGAGGCCTCCACATTCCCTGTCAAGGAACTAGGCGACTATATCGCCTACAGACGTAGCGATCCTATACTGGTCTCGATTTATATTTACACAGCAGGCATTTCTCCCATCCCAGCCAGTATAGATGCACCAGTAGTAAAGCAGCATTTTAGTCAGATCATTGCCGAAGCAAAGGGAATGGAAGCCTCAGGCCAAGCGCGTTCTGTCAATTTGACTACTGGCTCTCAGCAAAATACCCGTTATTTCAGTTGTGGGCCACAATTCATCTGGCGAGAATTTGAATTTGAAAATTCAGTCGGCATGAATACCTCGTACACTTATTTGACTACGATGAAAAACAATTTCGTCAAACTGCGTATCACTCATCAAAAAGGCAACGCCCAGGCACGGAGCGAAGCTGAAATTTTCATCGGTGAAATCAGAAAATTGCTGGGTAATTGTAAAGATTGAAATTTCAATCAAGGACCTTTGCTGATCGTGATTTGAATAGGAAAATGAGAGATATGCCTGGTATGAATACTCCACTGGAACGTGCATTGATATCACTAGATGGATTATCTATCGGTGACGCTTTTGGCCAATGTTTTTTTCAAGAAGAAAACAAGTTGCTACTCAATGGTAATGGGCAACTACCAGAGGCACCTTGGCATTTTACTGACGACACAGAAATGACACTGTCCATCATCGCAGTTCTACGCAGCCGTGGTGAAATACATCAAGACACACTGGCAAAAAGTTTTGCCAGGCACTATAGCTATGACCGCGCCTATGGCCCGTCCATGCATAGAGCCCTTGCACGTATTGATGCAGGTGAAGCATGGCAGGAGGTGGTTGCCAGTGCTTTTGAGGGGCAGGGATCTTACGGCAACGGTGCTGCCATGCGGGTTGCGCCACTTGGGGCTTATTTCGCCGATGATCTGGGTTTGCTAATGAGGCAGGCAAGTTTGTCCGCCGAAGTGACACACGGGCATCCAGAAGGAATAGCGGGAGCCGTCGCAGTTGCATTGGCTGCCGCCCAGGCTTGCCTTTACCGAGATGCGGGAACAAGACCCAAGCATGCAGAATTTTTGGGAAAAATTATTGACTTGTTACCGCAAAGTGAAGTCCGCTCCAAACTGGTTCGTGCTCAGTCCATGACAACAGTAGGGTCCATGGACTTTCCAGTTTCTGTTTTGGGCAATGGTAATAATATGTCGGCGCAAGACACTGTGCCACTGGCCTTGTGGTGCTGCGGACAGGCATTGGAAGATTTCGAGATGGCGATGTGGCTAACCGTCCGTGCAGGTGGAGACCGGGATACTTTGTGTGCGATAGTTGGCGGTATTGTTGCCTCTTTTGTTGGTGATGAAGGTATTCCAGACAATTGGAGATCCAAGCGTGAAGCTTTGCCAGTATGGCATCTTGAATCTGGAGGTGCAAATTGACAAAGAAGAGTTTTTGGGACGATCCTTATAAAACCAGTTTGCAAAAACAAGTCAGCAAAGTGGATGGTAATGATATTTATCTCGCATCGACGATTTTCTTTGCCTTCTCTGGTGGACAGGAAAGTGATGAGGGTACGATAGCAGGGCATGCTGTAGTTACTGCGCGCAAGGAAGGACTGGAGTTGGTCTACACCCTGGCAGAAGGTCATGATTTGCAGTCTGGGCAGGAAGTCGAAGTCTGTATAGACTGGGACAGGCGTTATCGCCTCATGCGCCTGCATTTTGCGGCTGAACTGGTGCTGGAATTATTTTATAAATCGCTGCCGGGTGTGGGCAAGGCTGGTGCGCATATTGCTGCGGACAAGGCACGCATAGACTTTGTCTGGCATGAAAGTATCGCGCCCTTGCTGCCTGCTTATACGCAAGAAGTGCAGGCCATTATTGATGCCAATCTAGACATCAGGTGCGCTTTTGAAGATGAAGCTACAGAAAGACGCTATTGGGAAATCGCTGGGTTTTCCCGCGTGCCCTGTGGTGGCACGCATGTCAAACGTACTGGAGAGTTGGGGCAGATAAAATTGAAGCGTAACAATATAGGGCGGGGTAAGGAGAGGGTGGAGATTTACCTTGTGCCATAAAAAAACAGAGGCAGGAAAGTCTGCCGCTGTTTTTTACTGGCAAATTGTTGATGCTTACTTGCCGAACAGGGATGAAAACTGTTGCAACACCGCTGCCGGGTTGATATTGCCAGCTTCGGGCACTTGCCCATGTGGTGTCAGGTGATCAATGATGCCAGGCAAAAATTCAGCCAGATGGTTTGCTGCGCCTTCTTGCGAAATGCCAGCGGCATCCGCCAGTTGCTGCAATTGACCGCCACTTAAGGCTTGCTGGATTTGTGCGGCAGAGATGGGCATATTTTGTCCCGTGCCTACCCATGATTGCACAATGTCAGCCAGGCCTGCCTGATGAAAGGCGCTGATCAGGGCTTGCAAACCACCGACGCCGCCAGGTTGTCTGTCACCCAGCATGGCAACCACTGCCTGCATCAATCCCACCTTGCTGTCATTGTCCTGGTTCATGCCGCCGAGCATGCCTAATGCACTATCGAGTAATCCCATGATTTTCCTTTTTGAATTGGTAAAGTGCCGCAAGTGTAAAGCTGAGTATCGGCAGGAATTGTGAACTCTGTATGAAATTTGACAATTTTTTACGGCGATGGAAATTTTCTTCAGGAATTTTCTTCAAGTATGTCTACATACCACCCCATGCTGCATTCAATACTGCAATCGCAGCAAGCCCTGCAGTCTCAGTGCGCAATATACGCGGGCCCATCGATAGCGCCAGCACACCGTGTTTGATGGCGAGACTTTCTTCTTCATCAGAATAACCACCCTCAGGCCCGATCATCAGGCTGACAGCTTGTGCAGGATGATGACGTGACCAGTCTGCCAGTGATTGTTCTGCGCGTGGAGTCAGCAATATTCTCTGATGCATATCTTGCTGGCTCAGCCATTGGTTGAAATTCATCAGCGGTGCCAGGTGGGCGAGGCGGTTGCGACCACATTGTTCGGCGGCTGCCACGATGATGCCTTGCCAGTGCGCCTGCTTTTTCTCGGCGCGCTCTGCTGATAAACGAACCACGCAACGCTGTGCTGCCAGAGGCTGTATGGCACTGACACCCAGCTCCATGGCTTTTTCTATGATCCAGTCCATTTTCGAAGCTTCTGGCAAGGCTTGCACCAGATTCAGCGAATAAGGTAATTCACATTCTTCTGGCAAAAATACTTTGACTTCTGCCCTTACGTTTTTCTTTGCCACCTGGGTCAAGGTGGCAACATAGCAACCCCCTTCACCATTGAATATGCTGATGTTGTCGCCCACGTTCTGGCGCAACACAAAAACATGGTGTGCGACTTCATCGGGAAGCTCGATGGTGGCCCCTATACTTAAAGGGAGAGGGCAGTAAAAACGTGGCATTCAATTCTCTGTATTCAAAAGCAAAATCATTAATTTTAATAGGTCATGCAGGCGGCGTTAAGCATGCCCAGGCCCAGACTCAAGGCACCAAGGAAGATGCCAGAGGCAATTTTATTGCCGGGTATGTCAGAGACTATGCCGGGTATCAGCAAACGGGCAATGCCAAAGGCCAGCAATTGTATGATCAGGGCAATCACTCCCCAGAAACACATGTCGATCAGGCTGACACTGTTGGCAATGGCCGATGCCAGGGCAGTGCAATAACCGAGCACGGCGCCAGACAGGCTGGCCGCCGCAGCAATATTGCCTTCGCGTATCAGGGCAATTTCACGGTAAGGTGTGATGCGTATATATACAGTCACAAACACAGCCAGCAAGACAAAAGCAGCGGCAATATGGCTGAAGAAGGCTAGCAGACCGTGTGCCAGTAATTGTTCACTCATGGGTTATCCTATTCTACAAAATAATGGGGAATGAAACGGCTGGTGTTTTTGGTGATCAGTGTTTCGTCTTCGCGTATGCCTATGCCGGCTGGTTCATCACCCACTATCCATGCACCGATGGATGTGTAAGCCGGTGTGATGCCATCATCAAATTTTGGTTGCGGTGCATAAGCCTGGTAGATATAGCCTTCTTCACCATATTCACCACCAGTATGCATGACTTCACCATTGGCATAGATGGAAATGTTTTCCCCCTCGCGTGAATACAAAGGCTTTTTCACATGGTTGCCGCTGATACGCCAGGCATCGAAGTAGGCGGGCAAGAGATTGGGATGATTCGGGAACAGTTCCCACAATATTGGCAGTATTGCCTTGTTCGACAAGATCATTTTCCAGGCGGGCTCTATGATGCGCATGGGGCGCTTGAGCAAGTGATTGGAGAAGTCTTCGCGGCACAGCCATTCCCATGGGTAGAGCTTGAACAGGTTATCGATACGGCTGTCGAGATCATCGACGAATACGCCTTCGTCCTCATCCCAGCCCAGGGATTCTATAGCGCATTGTTTGGTGGCAAAGCCAGCCTGTATGGCTGTGTCGCGCAGGTAAGAGAGATTGCCTTCATCTTCTTCATTGCCGCCTGCACAGGCAAAGTGCAACAGGCCCTTGCCAGGGAATTTTTTCCACTGGTCTATGAGTTTTTCATGCAGAGAGTTGAATTGATCCGCATCAGGAAAAACGTCCTGCAACCAATACCATTGGGCGACACTGGATTCGACCAGGCCGGTGGGCGTGTCGGCATTGTATTCCAGCATCTTCGGTGCGCCTGTGCCATCCCAGCTCAGGTCAAAACGGCCATACAAAGAAAATTCCTTCGCACGCCAGCTGTCTTCGACTTGCGACCAGAATGCCTGGGGAATGGCAAATTTTTCTTGCATGCCGTGTTTGACGACATGATCAACGGCTTGCAGAGACATTTGGTGCAAGTCCAGGCTGGCTTGTTCCAGTGTGTCTATCTGGGCGGCAGTAAAATGATAGGCATAGCGTTCATCCCAGTACAAGCCATCAATAGAATGATAGCTAAAACCCAGGGATTCAAATTGCTGTTGCCAGCCTGTACGTGGTGTTAATGAAGTACGTATCATTAACCGCCCCCGCTATGGCCATGTGAAGTGCCACCAAAACCACCACGGCTGACACTGCTGCGGCTGGTAGTTGTGCTGCGACTGATGGCATGGTCACTACCGGAGTTGCTGACCCCAAAATTTCTTTGCACGGTATCACGATAACCGGGCGAGTAATAGGGGCCGAAAAAGCTGTGGGAATAGCCACTGTAGTGGCTGCCACTGGTGCCGGTGTAGCTGCTGCCCGTAGATGTGGCGGGCATGCTGGCGGCATTAAGGTCAGTGCTGGAGGCCACAGTTTCGCAAGCCGTACCGTCACCCCAGTCCTTGCGGCAATCTTCCAGGCTCTTATATTGATCGCGTATGGATGTCAGCTCCTGGCCGCCACTATTGTCAGTACTATCGCTGCTGACGCTGCATGCGGTCAGGGCAGCACTGGTTACTAGCATTAGCGGCAGAGTGCGGCTGACCCTGCGTTTGCCATGTTGTTTGGTTTTTCCGGCACTCACGGTTTCTCCTGTTTTTCCCATTTTTGGTGTTCAGAACGTGTTTGCGATCTGTAGCTTAACGTACATGAGCATTTTGAGCAGCGCATGAGCTCCGATCACGCCCGGGCAGTAGGATCGCAAACACGTTCTAAGGCATCAGGTCTTTCACATAATTGGGTAAGGCAAATAATGCCTGATGCACCTCGCCATTGTAATACTTTAGCAATGGCAAACCACGGTGTTTAATCTGAAGATTTACCGTTGACGGGCTTAGCGATAGTGGGTTGCCATGCTTGCTGGCAATAGCCATGCCCCATAAGGCTCCATACAAGGGGATGAATACTGTATATGGATGTAGTTGCGGAAATATATTGCTTAGTTTCTGCAAGGTGTCCGCAAAGCGTTGCGGATGATAGTAGGGGCTGCCCAAATGCAGTACCAGCATGCCTTGCGCTGTTAGCCTTTGCGCACAAGCCCGGAAAAATTCCTCGGTCATGCAGGTGGCTGCCAGTGAGCTACCATTCGGGCTGAGCGGGTCGGTCAGGTCCAGCAGTATCAGGTCAAATTGTTCTGTACTGTTATGGACGTAGGCAAAGCCATCTTCATAGCGGTGTTGTATTTTTGGGTCATCCAGCGCGCCGCGATGAATGTTGCCCAGGTACTGGCGTGCCATCTTGACGACTTCTTCATCAATTTCACACAGGGTGATGCTGTTGATACTGGGGTGTTTCAGTAATTCTTCGCAAGACCCACCGTCGCCGCCACCGATGATGAGGGCGCTACGTGGTTCTGGATGAATCATGGCCGCAGGGTGTACCAGGCATTCATGATAAAAGAATTCATCTTTTTCTGAAGTCATCATGGCACCGTCTATGCGCATGACCCTGCCAAAATCTGTGGTGTCGGCGATCTCAATATCCTGCATGGTGCTGCGCTGGCGTGCCAACACCTGATTGATACGGGTGGCAGCAAAGCTGTCTGCTGTCAGGGCTTCAAACGCCATGGCCGGGCTATGTTCACCGCGTTGCAATTCCTGGCGAGAGACCTGACGTGGCTGAAAAAGGGTAATCAGTGTGTCAACAATTTGCCTCGCCTTGCTGCCATTGTCATGATTGAAGTTGCAGACATAGACGTCCAGCGTCACCGCGTTGCGTTCTGGCCAGGTATGGATGGCGACATGTGACTCTGCCAGCAACAAGGCACCGGTGACGCCAGCCGGGCTGCCATCTTCATGAGTGAAGGAGTGAAATTTTTCCCCGACGATGGTCAAGCCGGCAGCGATGGTGATCTTGCTCAGGCAGAGACGCAGGCTTTCCGGGCTGACGAAATATTCTGGCGCTGCTTCACAGTCAAAGCAGTCGGCGGTCAGGTGTAAGCCTTCCATAAGTCTTTCTTTAGTTCAATGGTTCAAAAATGCCCTGCAAGTCTTCTGCAGTCAGTTGCACACTGCCGATTTCGCCCTGGTCAAGTATGGCACGTGCCAGGTCTGATTTCTTGATCTGCATTTCCTGTATCTTTTCTTCCAGCGTGCCCTTGGCAATCAGGCGATAGACAAATACTGGCTTGTCTTGGCCTATGCGCCAGGCGCGGTCGGTAGCCTGGTTTTCTGCTGCCGGGTTCCACCATGGGTCATAGTGAATGACGGTGTCGGCTGCAGTCAAATTCAGACCCACGCCGCCAGCTTTCAAACTGATCAGGAATAGGGGGATATCACCTTCCTGGAAGCGGCGTACCACTTCACCCCGGTGCTCAGTGTCGCCTGTCAGTATGGCAAAGCGCAATTGTTTTTCAGTCAGCGCTTCGGCGATCAGGGCCAGCATGCTGGTGAATTGTGAAAACACCAGAATCTTGCGACCTTCGGCCAGCAGCTCGTCTATCATGGCCAGCAATTCCTCCAGCTTGGCAGACGGTGGCATCTTATCCTTGCCATCTTTGGTAGATTTGACGGCTTTAGCACCGGTAATCTTGACCAGTCGCGGGTCGCAGCATACCTGGCGTAGTTTCAGTAGTGCGTCAAGAATGACGATCTGGCTGCGTGCCACACCTTTTTTGGCGATTTCTTCGCGGACTTTTTCATCCATGGCCAGGCGCACGGTTTCATACAGGTCTCTTTGCGCGCCGCTGAGTTCTATGTGGCGCAAGACCTCGGTCTTGGCTGGCAATTCCGTTGCCACCTTGTCCTTGGTACGGCGCAATAAAAAGGGCTTGATGCGACGCGTCAGCAAGGCGTGGCGCTGGCTGTCACCGAGTTTTTCTATGGGGTGCTGGAAGTCCTTGGTAAATGACTTGATATCACCCAGCAGGCCCGGCATGAGAAAGTTGAATTGCGACCACAGTTCGCCAAGATGATTTTGCAGCGGCGTACCAGTCAGGCACAGGCGGTGGTTGGCCTGCAACAGGCTGGCAGTCTGGCTGGCCTTGGCCTGGGCATTCTTGATGTATTGCGCTTCATCAAGTATCAGCAAATGGTAGCGATGCTGGCGCAGGGCTTCTTCATCGCGTGGCAGCAGGGCGTAAGTAGTCAGCACCAGGTCTACCTGGGGGATTTGCTCAAACAGCTTGCTGCGGTCTTTGCCCTGCAAGACCAGCACACGCAGATCAGGCGTGAAGCGTTGGGCTTCGCTGGCCCAGTTGTCCATCAGGCTGGTGGGGGCAACCACCAGTGCTGGCTGGGTCAAGCGGCCAGCTTCTTTTTCCATGAGGATATGGGTCAGGGTTTGTATGGTCTTGCCCAGGCCCATGTCGTCCGCGAGGATGCCGGCAAGCTGGTATTCGCGCAAAAACTGCATCCATGCCACGCCTTCTTTTTGGTAGTCGCGCAGGCTGGCCTGCAAACCAGCAGGGGGTGTGATGCTGCTGATGCCACCAAATTCTGCCAGGTGCTTGCCAAAGCTTTGCTGGCGTTCGCCACCTATCCAGCGCAAGTGGGTCGTAGCAGACAATTCTGCCAGGCGTGCTGCATCCAGCGTGGGCAGGCGCAGCCTGTCGCCTTGCTGTTCATTGAAATACAACTCACCCAGGATCAGCAGGATAGGCTTGATGCGCGCATAGGGCAGGGCGACGCGGGTATTGTCCGGCAGGGCCAATAAGACTTGTTCGTCATCGGCTCGCTGGTTGACTTGTTGCAGGCTAAAGTCTTGCGGTGCCTGGCGTATCAGGCTGACCAGTAAGGGTAGCAGTGAAATCTTTGCCTGGTTAACGACGATGCCCAGTTCCAGCTCAAACCAGACGGATTGCTGGTTATCTTCATCAACCTCGGCATACCAGTCTTCCACTTCCTGCAGGTTGTAGCGATAATCATTTTGCTGGCGTATATCCCATCCCTGGCTGATCAGCTCAGGCAAGTCTCTTGTTGCAAAATTGAGCCAGGCATTCTGGTCCGGCAGGCAGAGCAATAGCTCTCTTTCATGACCTGCTACCGGCTGAGCTTGAAAGCCTAATCCTTGCAGGGTTTGCCTGGCGCTTTGCTCGGCAGGCAGGTCCCTGAGTATTTTTTCCAGGCCGTGCTGCCCACGACGCAGCAAGTGATCGCCTGGCTGTTCTGATTCAGCTACTGCATCTTCATAAGCAAACCTGAGCAGAGCGTAATCAGTGCATGCGCTGGATGTCGTCAGACTATTCAGTTCCAGCACCGGGCGCATGCGTATATCTGCACGCAGTTGTGCTTCCAGTTTTGCCGGCAAGGGGATCAGGTTTTGCAAGCCCATGTCCAGCAGACGGTTGGCCATTGCCTGTCGGGTTTTTGCCCGGCCAACAGCCAGGAGTGGCGCTTCCTGCACCAGGTTGATCAGGGCAGGCAAGGGGAACTTGCTGGTCGCTGCTACATGCAGTTCGCCACAGCTATCTTGCCCTATCAGCCAGGGCGGCTCGGTGGGCAGGATATATGGCGGGGCAGGGGCATCCTCTTCGTTGCTATCGAGTTGCCAGCGCAGGCGCAGGTAGTCATTTTCTTCTTGCCAGTCCAGGTGTGCCTGTTGCAATGGGTGGTAGGCCAGTCTGGATAAATGGTTTTGTTTATTGTCGGTATTGAGCCAATACAGTTTGCCAGCCTTGGCGACACGTTCCAGCAATACCGCACCCATCCTGCCCTTGGGAGAATAATGCGAGTAATAAAACGAATTCATGGTGCACATATTGAACAGCGCCAGCAATTCGTAATCCGCTTCCTGCAAAAAACTGGCTGACTTCATCATGTCGCGCACTGCCAGTGACAGCTTGGTGTATTTCAGCTCGCCCTTGGCATTCTGCTTGGCCTTGCCGGGTATCAAGCGCACTTCCTTGCTGCCAGATACTGTGGACAGGCTGAAAATCAGCATGCCATCTTCCAGTTCGTCTTTGGCAAATTCTGTGTCGGCTACTGGGACTGGGGTAGATGATTCATGCGTAGCAAATTCCAGCTCACGCAGCCATTTCTGTTCATTGAAACCCAGTGCGGCATCATTGCCGTCACCATGGCCGGGCAGGGCATGGGCTTTGTTGTGATGGTCGAGGATATTCAATAAAACTGCCGCCACATGTTTGCAATTGTATTCAACCGGGCAACTACAGGAGCCATTTACGGCTTCCAGTTTGCCGTTTTCAAACACCAGCTCTATCTCTTGAGTATAAATATTGCGGCCACTGCCCTGAACTTCGCTCTCGACAAAGTCATTGTCAAAACTCCAACCCCTGACCTTGTTTTCTGTTGCATAACTGATACCGCGTATGAACACCTCATGAGGAAATTGCCGGGCAAGATCGTCGAGGGAGAAGTGACGTTTTTTTGATGACATGCGTAAGCTTTATATGTAAACCCAGTGATTTTACAGTTTAAAAGGGCAAGATTGCGCTTCTGAAGCGTCGCAATTGTAGTATGGACCTCATGCTCTGGTAAAATATCGGGTTTTCGCGGGGAGAGTTTCACGTCCCCAGCTCGCAACACTGACCAGTTTTCTCAAGACTACCTTCTGACACCATGATTTCATCTCTTCAGCCAGCAACACTTTCCAAAATGGCCAATGCAATTCGTGCCTTGTCCATGGATGCCGTACAAAAAGCCAATTCTGGCCACCCAGGCGCGCCTATGGGCATGGCCGATATCGCTGTTGCTTTGTGGAAAGGCTTTTATCGCCACAATCCGGCTAATCCTAAATGGATCAACCGCGACCGCTTTGTGTTGTCGAATGGCCACGGCTCGATGTTGCATTATTCGTTGCTGCACCTGACAGGCTATGACCTACCTATCGAAGAGATCAAGAATTTCCGTCAACTGCATTCCAAAACTGCCGGCCACCCTGAAGTTCATATTACGCCAGGCGTGGAAACAACTACCGGCCCACTGGGCCAGGGTATTACCAATGCCGTCGGTATGGCACTGGCTGAAAAACTGCTGGCTGCCGAGTTCAATCAGGGCGACCTGAAAGTAGTAGATCATTACACCTACGCCTTCATGGGCGATGGCTGTCTGATGGAAGGCATTTCGCATGAAGCCTGTTCACTGGCTGGCACGCTGCAACTGAATAAACTGATCGCCTTCTGGGATGACAATGGCATCTCCATCGACGGTCATGTTGAAGGCTGGTTCACTGACAACACACCAAAACGCTTTGAAGCCTATGGCTGGAATGTGATCCCGGCAATTGATGGTCACAATGCTGAAGCCGTAGCCAATGCCATTGCTGCTGCCAAAACATCTGACAAACCTACCTTGATCTGCTGCAAAACAGTAATCGGCAAGGGTTCACCAAATATGGAAGGCACGCACAATGTGCACGGTGCCGCCCTGGGCGACAAGGAAATTGCCGCCGTACGCGCGCACATCGGTTGGGAATACCCGCCATTTGAAGTACCGGCTGACGTTTATGAAGCCTGGGATGCCAAGGCAGATGGCGCCAAAGCCGAAGCTGAATGGAATGTACAATTTGCAGCCTACACTGCCCAGTTCCCACAAAAAGCGGCTGAACTGACACGCCGCATGAATGGCGACTTGCCAGCCAACTTCGATGAAGTGGTGGCGAATGCAATTGGATCCTGTGTAGAGAAAAAAGAAAACATCGCTACCCGCAAGGCTAGCCAGAATGCGATCCAGGCATTTGCACCATCGCTGCCAGAATTCCTCGGTGGTTCTGCTGACTTGACAGGCTCCAACCTGACGAACTGGAAAGAATGCGTGGCAGTTCGTGGCAATCAGGCCGGTAACCACATCAATTATGGTGTGCGTGAATTCGGCATGAGCGCGATGATGAATGGTATCGCCCTGCATGGCGGTTATATTCCGTTTGGCGCAACCTTCCTGACTTTCTCTGATTACAGCCGCAATGCCATCCGCATGGCTGCGCTGATGAAGATCCGTACCCTGTTTGTATTCACTCATGACTCGATTGGCCTGGGTGAAGATGGTCCTACGCATCAATCTGTCGAGCACGTATCCAGCATGCGCCTGATCCCTAACCTGGATAACTGGCGTCCATGC
Organism: Undibacterium sp. GW821-FHT07F11; assembly: GCF_059418665.1. Lineage (NCBI taxonomy): Bacteria > Pseudomonadati > Pseudomonadota > Betaproteobacteria > Burkholderiales > Oxalobacteraceae > Undibacterium > Undibacterium sp. GW821-FHT07F11. The sequence continues at coordinate 47,956 of NZ_JBWKQH010000009.1, read as the reverse complement.
GACACGGTGGAATCTGCCGCTGCCTGGGCACATGCAGTCAAACGCAATGACGGCCCATCGACCCTGATTTTCTCTCGTCAGAACCTGCCTTATCAAGAGCGCAGTGCCCAACAAATCGCTGACATCCAGCGTGGTGGCTATGTCTTGCAAGACGCGGCCGATGCCAAGGCTGTATTGATTGCCACCGGTTCGGAAATTGAACTGGCTGTCAAATCTGCGGCTGAGCTGGCACAGCAAGGCATTGCCGTGCGCGTGGTGTCCATGCCATCGACCGATGTGTTTGACCGCCAGGACTCTGCTTATAAGGCTGCTGTTTTGGGCAAGGGCTTGCCACGTATTGCCATCGAAGCCGGTGTCACAGACTTCTGGTATAAATATGTAGGTTTGGAAGGCGCGGTTGTTGGTATCGATACTTTCGGTGAGTCAGCACCGGCAGGCGTCCTGTTCAAGCATTTTGGCTTCACTGTTGACAATGTCGTTGCCAAAGTAAAAGCGACACTGGCTTAAATAAGATTAAGTAAGATTCAGCAGGAAGACGGAATTGACAGACATTACTGTGAGCAGCATCAAAGAGGTCAGCCTGCGTCGTGCTACTGTAGACGACGCAGAGGCGATTGCTGCTGTACGTGTGGAAAGCTGGCAAGCTACTTACCGGGGCATGATCCCGGATAATTATCTGGATGAAATGCGCGTGGAAGACAGCATGCTGCAATGGCGGCAAATCCTGCAAGCCATGTCGCAGGCAGAAGACCGCATCTGCGTGTATGTGGCTGAGAGCGAAGGCCATATCATCGGCTTCGCTTCCGGTATGATGCTGCCTGAACCCAAGCTGGGCATGCAGGCTGATCTGACTGCAGTATATCTGCGACCAGCCTGGCAGCGGTCCGGCATAGGCCGCCGCATGGTACAGAAAGTTGCGCGCACCTTGCAGGCGCAAGGCGCAGAGAGTTTGCTGGTGTGGGTCATCTCCGGCAATTCCATCGCCCGCAATTTTTATGAAGAGCTGGGTGGTGCGCTATTGATAGAACAGGCATTTAGCTGGGATGGTATGGATTTGATGGAAGTGGGTTACGGCTGGCGCGATTTGTCGGTGCTGATGGCATCTGTCAATGCCATGCGTACTCCTTCTTCACTGCACTGATTGTCTCTGTGGTGAGAGGTTTACAGTTTTTTTATTTGTATTTATTGTTGTTTAGTCCTTTGGAGATAAAACCATGACGATTCGCGTCGCAATCAACGGCTATGGCCGTATCGGCCGCAACATCCTTCGCGCTCATTACGAAGGTGGCAAGTTCAAGAACGAGATCCAGATCGTTGCGATCAATGACCTCGGCAATGCAGAATCCAATGCCCACCTGACCCGTTACGACACAGCCCACGGCAAGTTCCCAGGTACAGTCACGGTCGAAGGCGACACCATGATCGTCAATGGTGACAAGATCAAGGTATTTGCAGAACGCAATCCAGCCAATATCCCTTGGGGTGAATTGAATGTCGATGTCGTGCTGGAATGCACAGGCTTCTTCACGACAAAAGAAAAAGCTTCTGCCCATCTGGCTGGCGGCGCGAAAAAAGTCATTATCTCTGCCCCAGGTGGTAAAGATGTAGATGCAACCATCGTCTACGGTGTTAATCACAATGTATTGAAAGCCACTGACACAGTGATTTCCAATGCATCCTGCACGACCAACTGCCTGGCACCTCTGGCCAAGCCTTTGAATGATGCTATCGGTATCGTCAACGGTTTGATGACGACTATCCATGCCTACACTAATGACCAGGTATTGACAGACGTCATGCATGAAGACTTGCGTCGCGCCCGTTCTGCCACCATGAGCATGATCCCGACCAAAACTGGCGCTGCTGCTGCCGTTGGCCTGGTCTTGCCAGAACTGAATGGCAAACTGGATGGTTACGCCATGCGCGTACCAACCATCAATGTATCTGTCGTTGACCTGACTTTTGTTGCTGCCCGTGACACGACAGTGGCAGAAATCAACCAGGTCTTGAAAGATGCATCCGAAGGTGCCCTGAAAGGTATCCTGGATTACAACACGGCACCTCTGGTTTCTGTGGATTTCAACCACAATCCAGCTTCCAGTACCTATGATGAAACATTGACAAAAGTTTCTGGCCGTCTGGTTAAAGTATCGAGCTGGTATGACAACGAATGGGGCTTCTCCAACCGTATGCTGGACACCACCGTTGCACTGATGCATGCAAAATAATCTGCTGGCCAGATAGTTTTTGCATCACAGCTAAAAATACCCCGAACTTTCGGGGTATTTTTTTGTCTATGCAGGGCAAGGGTAATTTATTGATTTATATTTTTTGCTTGTCATTGGGAGATTGCTGTGAAGCTCAATAAACTGTTAGCCGACAATAAAGGTTTCATTGTACTCATGCTGGGCATGGTTTTTGTGCGCAGTGCCCTGGCTGATTACTATATCGTGCCTACCAGTTCCATGTATCCGACCCTGCTGGAAGGGGATCGTGTCATTTGTGACCGTCTGGCCTATGATGTCAAGTTACCATTCACCGATGTCATCCTCGCACATGTCTCTGATCCACAACGCGGAGATGTGGTGACCTTTACTTCGCCAGCAGATGGTGTGCGCCTGATCAAACGCCTGGTTGCCGTGCCGGGTGATGTGGTGGAAATGCGCGAAGAAAAGCTGTTCATTAACGGTGTTGCCGCCAGCTATGAGCCTATAGCGCCGCGTAGTGACGACCATCTGACACCAAAACGCGAATACAAAGGCCAGCAACTGGTTTACAAAGAACGCCTGGGCAGCCTGCAACATGACATGATCGTCATGCCAGAGCGCGAAGCACTGCGCTCTTTCGCTCCCGTCAAAGTCCCGGAAGGTGAATATATGATGCTGGGAGATAACCGCGACAATAGCCAGGACTCCCGCTACATCGGCCTGGTCAAACGTGAGTTGATCACCGGTCAGGTAAAACGCCTGATGTACTCACTGAATGGGGATCAATATTATTCGCCACGGTTTGATCGCTTTGGGGCAAAAATCTAGTACCTTGTCAATTGAGCCGGAAAGCCAGTGCTGTGTAAGGTACTGGCTTTTTTTATGTGGCAAGCACATCCAATAAAAATTAGTTAATATGCAAATGCCTGTTCAGACAGTTTTGCATAAGGTACACACTAATGGGGGGATTTGCATGTGGCTAAAAGAATCTAAACACTGCCTTGTACTTATGGCTGTACTTGCTCTGTGCGCCAATCCAGCGATGTCTGATGAGGCACGAAGCAACTACTTCAACGATCCTTTCCTCAAAATTACCCAATTCATCAGCGATTGTGCTGTGCCCGAAGGTCCTTTATTGACCGAGGTGCAAGCCAGGTCAGAAGCGCATTCCAGAATAGAACGCGGCACCAGTTGCTATCAATCAGGTCAATGCCGCCTGCCCAATTCCTATTTGTATGATCAGGAAATTATTCCTAGGGTAAAACGTGCAATAGAAGCGGATGGTCGTTTTGCTGAAACCAGTATCTGGATAGAGGGGCAGCGTCGCTTCGTCACCTTGAAAGGCTGCGTGCAAACAGCTGGTCAGGCAAAAGAACTGGAAAAACTGGTGCGTCGCCTGGACGATGTGGAAGGTGTTGTAAATTTGCTTAGCTATAAATAGCCGTATTGCACTATGCTGTAGTGGCACTGATTGCAAAGAAAGGCAAATTTATTGCGCCGCACAGTGACTATTACTGGACTGGATAGCGCAAGTCATGAATGATTGGTTCTGCAAAGCAATAATTACCACGCGCCGATATAAACGGCTCTATAAAACAAGGAGATGAGTCATGAAATTGATAAGCAAACTGTTTCTGCTGGCAGTAATGGGTTTCTTTATGGCCGGGTCTGTGATGGCCAGTGATGAGCGCGGCACCACTGCGCAAGCGCAAGCCATGGTAAAAAAAGGAATTGCCCATATCAAGAAAAATGGTAAGGAAAAAGCTTTTGCAGACTTCAATGATGCATCCAACAAAGATTTTCACGACCGTGACCTGTACTTGTTTGTATATGACATGAATGGCGTCAACTTGTCACATGGTGCCAATCCCAAGATGATAGGCAAGAATTTGATAGATTTGAAGGTAGAGGGTAAGCCTATTATCAAGGACATGGTCACAGCGCTGAAAACCAAGAATGACGGCTGGATAGATTATCAATGGCCAAATCCTGTGACCAAAGCTTTGGAAACCAAATCCAGCTATTTTGAAAAGATCGATGACTATTTTGTCGGCAGCGGTGCTTACAAATAAGACCCGAAGCAGTTGAATTGCAGATAAAAAACCAGTGCTGTGAAAAGCACTGGTTTTTTATTTGGATAATGCTTCTATTCAGAATGTGCCGGTATAACCCAGGGTGAGTGAAATTTGTCTGGCTGTGTCGGTCAGGTTGCTCAGCCATTCTTCTTGCAGGCGGTCTGCTGGTGCTGAGATAGACAAGCCTGCAATCATTTTGCCGCTGTCGTCATGTATGCCTGCTGCCATGCAGCGCACGCCCAGCTCCAGTTCTTCATTGTCCCTGGCATAACCGTTTTCACGCACAGCCGACAATTCTTTTTCCAGTTTGGCGAGGTCCGTAATCGAATTTTTATTGTGACCAGCCAGGCCGGTGCGTGTTGCATAAGCGCGTATGGCTTTGGGCTCATCCAGCGACAAAAACAATTTACCGGTTGAAGTCAGGTGCAATGGGGCACGACCACCTATCGCACGGACCACCTGCATGCCTGAGCGCTCAGAGAAGGCACGGTCTATGTAGACGATTTCATCGCCCTGGCGTACCGACAGATTGATGGTCTGGTTGGTCTGGCGATGTAAGGCACGCATGAATTCCAGCGCCGCTTCGCGTACATTCAAACGGCTTTTTACTATATTCCCCAACTCCAGCAAACGCATGCCGAGGCGATAAGATCCTGTGTCTGCACGGTCAACAAAGCGGGTAAGCACCATATCGTTGAGAATGCGGTGAGCCGTGGAGGGATGTAAACCAGTGACAATGGCCAGTTCCTTCAGGCTGACCGGGTCCTGGTAACGTGACAGGGCATCCAGCAAGGACACCATGCGTTCTATTACCTGGATGGAAGTTTTATCAGAGGCGGGCGTATCGTTTTTCATATTATGGTTGGTGCGCTGCAATATATAAGTTATACCATAATGTGAAATGAACGTCACGGCTTCGTCGTCAAAATACAAAATATGCCCCAAGATGGTGTGTCGGCGCGCTGTCAGCATGCAAGAAATTGATTTGCAATAAGTAAATCTGCTTGTTCCTGACTTGGAGTCCTGTAAAATTCGCCACCTGAGTGAAAGCTAGCTGGCTGGCCTTCATCTGTAATACTGTTTAAGTGTGTGGTTTAAGGAAGAAAAATGTCTGAAAAAGAACAAGAAGTCAGTGAATTTAAAAGCAAAAGTGGCTTGCGCCGCATATTTTCGGCCTTCCTTTATTCCATAGATGGCCTGTGTTCAGCCTGGAAAAACGAACACGCCTTTCGTCAGGAACTGGTACTGGTCGTTACCGGTTCCATCATCGCCCTGTTTTTACCAGTTTCAGCCTTTGAAAAACTGATGATGATTGCTGTACTGATACTGATCTTGATCGTAGAGTTGATTAACTCAGCAATTGAAGCCGTGGTTGATCGCGTTTCGCTTGAGCGCCACACCTTGTCCAAAAACGCCAAGGACTTTGGCAGTGCCGCTGTCTTGCTGACGGTGCTGATCGCCCTGGCTACCTGGGTAGTGATTTTGCTTGATCGTTTTTATTATTGATTATGACGAAACTGTCCATGCTATTACTGCTATTGATTGCGATCAGGGTAGTGCTGGATTTGTTTTATTTTTTGAATAAAAAACCTGTTGCATATTTGCATCTCGCGTACTTTTTCCTATATTTGATTGCCGCCGCATTCATGTTGTTGATTGATGGGTTGCACATGTGGGTGATTTTGTCGTTGGCAATTTCTGCTTTTAGCTTGATGCGGTTTTTATGGATGCGAAATAAGAAAATCGATGGAATAGCTAGCCATTAATAAATGATCGTTGAGCCCGTTTATTGCAAAAATGCGTCATTACTTCGAATGCTGTATATGAATAAAAAAATATCTGCGACAAGCCATCCTGCACTGGAAGCACAACTCGCCGCTGCCATCAACAACAAGACCAAGCCTTTGGGCAGTCTTGGCCGTCTTGAGCATCTGGCGACGCAAATAGGTTTGGTACAGCAAAGCACAAAGCCGGAATTGCGTGAGCCTGCCATCGTCGTCTTTGCTGGTGATCATGGCGTCGTGGCTGAGGGTATCTCTGCTTTTCCTCAGGACGTGACTTGGCAGATGGTAGAAAATTTCTTGGCCAATGGTGCGGCGATCAATGTCTTTGCAAGGCAGAATGGCATCGCTCTGCATGTGGTGGATGCCGGGGTCAATCATGAATTTGGCCCGCGTGAAAAACTGCTGAGCATGAAAGTCGCCAATGGCACGCGCAATTTTGCCAAAGAGCCGGCAATGACTGCTGCTCAATGCCAGGTCGCGATGAAAAATGGTGCTGAACTGGTGGTCGGCCTGTCTGGCAATGTGCTGGGATTTGGCGAGATGGGTATAGGCAACACCACTGCGGCGGCTGCCCTCATGCACAAGCTGACGGGGGTTCCTGTCGCGGAGTGCGTAGGTGCAGGCACAGGTTTGTCTGCCGAAGGCATACGCCATAAACAGGCTGTCATTGAAGCAGCCGTGACCTTGCATGCAAATGTAGACGAGCCTGCAGATGTGCTGGCTACCTTTGGTGGTTTTGAAATTGCCACCATGGTCGGCGCCATGCTTGCAGCGGCAGAGCGCCGCATGGTCTTGCTGATAGATGGTTTCATCGTCAGCAGTGCCTTGCTCGTCGCTGCCAGGATGCAGCCAGTCATACTCGATTACTGTGTGTTTTCACATCAGTCGGATGAAAGCGGCCATGCCCGCATGTTGCAGGCCCTGCAGGTCAAACCTGTGCTGCAACTGGACTTGCGCCTGGGCGAGGGTACGGGGGCAGCGCTGGTGTATCCTATGGTGCAGGCTGCGGTCAACTTCCTGAACCAGATGGCGACTTTTGCGTCAGCACAGGTTAGCGAAAAAAGTAGCGACTAAAAAATCACCAACACTGCGGGAGCTGGCTTGCATCAACTACGCTTATTCTTCATTGCCCTGCAGTTTTTTACCCGTATTCCTGTACCCGACTGGGTAGGGTTTGAGCCTGACTGGTTGCGGCAGTCTTCACGCTATTTCCCGGCAACAGGCTGGATTGTGGGGGCAGTGTGTGCAAGTGTCTATGCAGCCGCTGCACAATTGTGGCCACATGCGGTGGCGGTGGTGCTATCTACTATTGCAGGCATCTTGTTGACAGGCGCTTTTCATGAAGACGGTTTTGCCGACGTCTGTGATGGTTTTGGCGGTGGCATGACGTCAGAGCGCGTGCTGGAAATCATGAAGGATTCACGCGTTGGTGCCTATGGTGCCATCGGTATTTTACTGATGCTCGTCCTGAAGCTGGCTTTACTCATCAGCTTGCCTGTTTCGATAGCTGTACCTGCCTTGCTGCTCGCACATCCCTTGTCGAGGCTGGCTTCATGCAGCCTGATCTGGCTTATGTCGTATGCGCGACATGAAGGCAAAGCCAAGCCTCTGGCGCAGGAAATGCATTCCGGTGAATTTCTCGTCGCCTGCCTGACTGTGCTTTTGCCGGGTGCAGCACTAATGTACTTCTTTCCCTTCCCATTGCATTCGCTGTTATTGTCGCTGTGCCTGATGTTATTGCTGACCTGGCGCATGGCGCGGCTGTTCCAGCGCAGGATAGGCGGCTTCACCGGTGATTGTCTGGGGGCAACCCAGCAAGTGGCAGAAGTGGCTATCTACCTTGGTTTGCTGGCTTTTCAGGTGAACTGATATGCGCCTGCATTTACTCCGGCACACCAAACCGCGGATAGCAGAAGGTCTGTGCTATGGGCAAACAGATGTCGATGTCAACGAAGCGGACTGTGCTGCACTGGTGCGAGAGGCATGCAGTCAGTTGCGGCCAGGTTTGCCGGTATTTTCCAGTCCTTTGCAGCGTTGCACACGTCTGGCCAAACTATTACACGCCCAGCCCCAGTTTGATGATCGCTTGAAAGAACTCAATTTCGGTGCATGGGAAATGCAAGCCTGGGATACCATTCCAAGACATGAAATCGATGCCTGGGCAGCAGACCCTGCCGGCTATCAGCCCGGTGGTAAAGAGTCTGCCATAGGCCTGGCGCAACGCGTCATAAGCTGGTTGGATGATAAGCGCGCATCTGGCTTGCCGGAAGCCATCGTCGTTACCCATGCGGGCGTCATGCGCATGTTGCTGGCCTGGCAGGACACTATGGTGGCTGAAGAGTTGGCAAACGTGGTATGTGCACAAAACCTCAGCCTTGCCTTTGGTGAATATAAGGAAGTGCTGGTATTTCACACTTAATACAGATAGTATTTACGCAAGACTGACAAGAAAACCATGTTTCCCATGGTCATCGAATGATAGAACTCAGGAGATCCCCGCGTATTACCGTGACCTGGCGTGCAGGTGTCAAATTGCCTGACGGTAAATTGGTTCTTGCCAAACTGGTCAACATCTCGGCCGAGGGTGTACTCATACACACAACCGAAAACCTGATTCCGCAACGTAGTTATCCCATGCTGATAGAAATTCCTGGCATCTTTCAGGAATCCCAGATTTATAAGGTCAGTTGCAAAGGTACTGTCAGGCATGCCATCCTCAGTGGAGAGGTCTATCATGTAGGCATACAACTCTCAGAAATGTCGCAATTGCACACTGAACTGGTGACTGCCTGGATTTCCAAGACTGCCCATCTGAGCTGAATCGGGGCCCTTATTGACATAAATCTGCTTTGTTTTCAATAAGTTAATAAATTGAGCTGCGTCAGCTTTTAAACCTTCCAAACTTGCGGCTACCCCCATCTGTCTATAGAATGGCGGGGTTTTGGTGCTCGCGGGTATATTCATATCCGCGGTTAAACGGGAAACACTAAGCTATTGCAAAAGTGTGCTGCCCCCGCAACGGTGTACAAGTTGCTGCGAATTTAGAAGACTTATGTCGTTCACACGCAGCCAGCCATTTTCCAATACCACTGTGCTATGTGCATGGGAAGGTCAGATGGTGATACTTGTCAGCCCGGATACCGGCCAGAATAAGTGAAGCAATACGGACGGGGAAGTTTCGTGAAACAGAAACGCATTCATTGCCTGGTATGGTGGGGTGCGAAATCCTGACAGTGCAGGCTGCCTGTATGGCCCTGTAGCTGACGACAGTGTCCTTATTGCTTTGTTCAAAGTAGCCTGCGGGGACGTCGGCCACTTGCTCCATTTTTTCTGAATTATCATGACATCTGTATTCAAACCACTCGCCCTCAGCCTGGCTATTGCCGCTGCATTCCCATCCACTATTGCTTTTGCACAAACCGCTGCTGTAGGTACTGCTTCCAGCGTGATCATTACTGCGGGCCGTCAGACACAAGCTGCCAAAGACGTACTGGCTGACAACGTCGTCATCACGGCAGAAGACATCGCCAAATCTGGTGCTGCTTCTATCGTTGATCTGCTGCAGCAACAGCGCGGCATAGAAATCGCCCGCAACGGTGGTCCTGGCACGACAGCTTCCGTCTTCATGCGTGGTGGTAATAATGCGCAAAACGTAGTGTTGATTGATGGCGTACGCATAGGCTCGTCCACTACCGGTGGCGCTACCTGGTCTTCCATCCCATTGTCACAGATAGACCGTATTGAAGTCGTGTATGGCCCGCTGTCCAGTCTGTATGGCGCAGATGCCATGGGTGGTGTAATACAGATATTCACTAAAAAGGGTACTGGTGTTCTCTCTCCTGCCGTGTCGGCTGGTTTGGGTAGCTACGGCACTCGTAAGTTGCAGGCAGGTATTACTGGCTCTGTTGCCAGTAACCTTAGCCTTAGTCTGAATGCTGCGCACGAAGAGAGTGATGGCTTTTCTGCCAGCAAACCGGGCGCAGGTACGTTCACTTATAACCCGGATAAAGACGGTTACAAGATGGATAGCTTCAATGGTCGCCTGGTGTGGGAAATCAGCAAAGGCTATGAACTGGGGGCCAGTGTTTTACATAGCCGCAATAATGCACAGTTTGATGCCGGCACGGCACAAGATGACCGTAATATCTCGACCTTGGAAACCATCGCCGTTTTTGGCCGTGGCAAGTTCACTGATTACTGGTCTGCTTCCCTGCAATATGCAAAAACTGCTGACAAGGGATATACCGATGCATCCTACGGCAAGAGCCAGATTGATACCCGCCAGGACAGCCTGAGCTTCCAGAATGATATCCGTATCGGTAAAGACGTATTGCAACTGATCGCTGAAACACGTGACGAAAACGTTGAAACCACCACTTTGGCTGTCAACGGCAAGCGCACGACGAATTCTTTCGCAGCATCTTATGTATTCAAGCAAGATGCCCATCTGGCCAGCGCCAGCATTCGCAATGACCGCAGTTCACAATATGGCTCCAATACCACAGGCAGCGTAGCATATGGTTACCGCTTCACTGACGCCCTGCGTGTCAATGCCAGCTACGGCACCAGCTTCCGTGCGCCGACTTTCAATGAGTTGTATTACCCAGGTTATGGCGTCGCGAGCAACAAGCCAGAAAAAGCAAAGAATGCAGAAATCGGCGTGTATTTTGAGCAGGGCGATACACAGTTGAGCGCGGTGTATTACCAAAACAAGGCAACGGATTTGCTGGTCAGTACCAATGTCTGCCCTATAGAAAAAGCGACTCATCAATTCGGCTGTGCCTATAACGTCAATAAGGCAACTTTGTCTGGTTTGACAGTGGGCGGTACAACTCGTTTTGCTGACCTGACACTGCGTGCTTCCATCGATATTCAGGATCCTAAAGATGATACGACAGGTAAACGCCTGGCTCGCCGCGCTAAACAGCATGGCACTTTGGCGGCAGAATATGCCTTTTCGAATGCAAGAATTGGCGTAGAAACTATCTACTCTGGTGACCGCTTTGATGATGCCAACAATACGAGAGTATTGGGTTCTTATAATTTGCTGAATTTGTATGCGACATACGAAGTAGCAAAAAATACGACTGTGCTGGCACGTTGGAATAATGCCTTGAACAAGGACTATGAACTGGCAAGAAATTATTCTACCGCCGGTTCCAATGTATTTGTTGGCGTGAACTACGGCTTTAAGTAAGCTTGACAGCGATATGATGAGCATTGCTGGATAACTCATCACATCGCAAGCTGATTGCATGATGTGCAGGCCATGGCATTTTCCATGGCGCTGCGCATCAAAACCTGTTTTACCTTTGGACCAGACCGATGATGGCGTCTTTTTTTTCTGCACGACAGCGCAAGCAATCCCCCAGGATGGCGGTCGCTCAACGTGCTGGCCTGGTTCTCCCGATTTTATTGGCTGCTGCTTTAGGCAGTGTATTGATTGCCTGCGTCTGCGGCTCAGTATCCCTGAGTTTTGCCGAGCTTTGGCAGGCCTTGCTGGAATTATTACGCGGCCCGCCAACCACCTTGCCCGGCAGCTTGCTGGATTTGCGCCTGGGCCGTGCGCTGACCGGGTTTGTTACAGGTGCCACGCTGGCGCTTGCTGGCGTCATGATGCAGGCGCTATTGCGCAACCCGCTGGCTGACCCTTATGTGTTGGGCATATCTGGTGGCGCATCTGTTGGTGCGCTGGCGACCATCTTGTTTTTCGGTGCATTCTGGCTGGTAGATGTGGCTGCTTTTGCCGGTGCGATTACCGTTGCGCTCTTGTTATTTGGCCTGGCTTACCGCGACCTGCGCGGTGCGGGTAGTACCGATGGCAGCGCGCCTATCCTGTTACTGACCGGCGTCATCGTTGCTACTGGTTGTGGTGCCATCATCACTCTTATGCTGTCGGTTGCGCCAGATAGCCGTTTGCGCGGCATGGTGTTCTGGATGATAGGTGATTTGTCGAATACCCAGTCACGCTATCTGCCCTGGTTGATACTCGGTGCCATCTTGCTGTTCGTCATGCGCAATGCGCGTTCGATTAATGTCGCAGCCATGTATGCCGATAATGCCAGTACTCTGGGTGTCAATATTGGCCGTCTGCGGCAACTACTGTTTTTATGTTCTGCCTTGCTGACCGCCAGCGCAGTCAGTAATGCAGGCAGTATAGGTTTTGTCGGTCTCATCATGCCGCATATCTGCCGCTTTGCCTGGGGGCCGGATCACCGCTTGCTGGCACCTGCTGCGACCCTGGCTGGCGGCTGTTTCCTGGTGTTGGCAGATACAGTGGCCCGTACCGTGGTCGCACCACAGCAGTTGCCGGTTGGCGTCATTACTGCACTGGTAGGTGTGCCGATGTTCCTGCTGCAATTGCATCAGTTGCGGAGGCGTTGATGGATATCCGCAACCTGAATTTATCGGTAGGCAAGCGCGTGCTGGTGCGTGAACTCAACTGGCAAATACAGCCAGGTGAATGCTGGTGCATCATAGGCCGCAATGGTGCTGGCAAAAGTACCTTGCTACGCACGCTTGCCGGTTTGCGCCCGATAGAAAGTGGACAGATTTACCTGCGTGACAAACCACTGCAAGACTGGTCATTGACAACCCTGGCCCGTCAGCGTTCTTTCTTGCCGCAGGGCAGGGTAGATGCCTTTGGCTATTCTGCACTGGATACTGTGCTCAGTGCCCGTCATCCTTACCAGGATGCACATTACTGGGAAAACAATGACGACATGGATCTTGCCATGGTTTCCCTGCGTGAAATGGATGTCGCTGACCTGGCAGAGCGTGATGTGCGCAGTCTGTCTGGTGGCGAAAGACAGCGCGTCGCGATTGCTGCTTTGCTGGCCCAGGATGCGAAGTGGATGCTGCTGGATGAACCAGCGAGTGCACTTGATCTTGGACACCAGGTCAGCGTCATGCAATTGTTTGCCAGCTTGTGCAGTAAAGCAGATGCACAACAAAACAAGGCTGTCGTCATGGTCAGCCATGACCTCAACATGGCTTACCGGATTGCCACTCATGCCCTGTTGTTGATGGGTGATGGTGGCTGGCAAGCCGGGCCTGCTGACGACATATTCAGTGCTTCCCAACTCAGTATCTGTCTGGGACACCCGATAGAACGCTTCACACATGGCGGGCAAACCATATTCCTGCCGAAAAACTGAAAAATAAAGACAGACAATCATCATGACAAGTTCAATGCCACCAAAGCCGGACACAGAGACTGACAATATCAATACCCGTCATGAACGCCGCATGCAGCGAAAAAAAGCGATGATGGATGAAAAGATAGAAAAGGCACAGCGCAAGACCGGTGTCTTGCTGGTACATACCGGCAATGGGAAAGGTAAAAGTTCCAGCGCCTTTGGTATGGTCATGCGTGCCATGGGACATGGCATGAAGGTAGGTGTCGTCCAGTTCATCAAAGGGGCGATGTCCACCGGCGAAGAAATTTTCTTGCGCCGCTTTCCGGATGAAGTCGAATTCCATGCCATGGGCGAAGGCTATACCTGGGTCACACAAAACCGTGAACGCGATATGGAAAAAGCCGCCGCAGCATGGGAGCAGGCAAAACGCTTTCTGAATGACCCGACGATAGGCCTGGTGGTGCTGGACGAACTCAATATCGCCCTCAAATACCATTACCTCGATTTGCAGATGGTCATTGATGATCTTGATGGCAGGCCGGAAATGCAGCACGTCGCCGTCACTGGTCGCGGTGCCTTGCCAGAGATTATTGCGATTGCCGATACCGTCACAGAAATGAATGTCATCAAACATGCTTTCAAAGAAGGCATCGTGGCACAGGCGGGCGTGGAATGGTAAGGCCCAGCGCCAAGGTTGTACTGATCTCGGCCATCGCATCAGGCCAGGGCAAGACCACGACTACCGCAGCACTGGCACGCAAGCTGGTGAAGCTGGGCAAGACAGTACGCGTATTTAAAACCGGACCGGACTTTATCGACCCCATGATGCTGGAACGCGCTTGTGGCTCAGCCGTGCATTCACTGGATTTGTGGATGGTAGGGCAGGCAGATTCTGAAGGCATGCTGGCACGCGCTGCGCTGGATGCTGACGTCATCCTCATCGAAGGTGTCATGGGCCTGTATGACGGCAATCCCTCATCGGCTGACCTGGCGCGCGCCTTTGGCGTGCCTGTTGTGGCGGTACTCGATGCCTCTGCCATGGCGCAGACTGTCGGTGCACTGGCCATGGGACTGCGTGATTTCGGTCCTGTGCATCTGGCTGGCGTCATCGCCAACCGTATAGCTTCTGAAGGCCATGCCAAAATGGTAGAGGCGGCCATGCGTGATATACCCTTGCTGGGCAGCCTGCACCGTCAAGAGCAAGCCTTACCTGAGCGCCATCTGGGCCTGGTCTTGCCACAAGAAGTGGATAGCATTGAAGCCATACTTGATGCCATGGCCGACAGCCTGGACCTAGACATGCAAGCCTGGGATGCTTTGCCGGATACCAGTTTTGAATTGCAGGACCACCGATCACTGCATATCTCTCAGCATGTATCTCAATCAGCCACCAATCTGGCAGGCAAGACCATCGCCATCGCGCGTGATGCCGCATTTGCCTTTATCTATCCAGCCAATATTGAATGCCTGATAGGACTGGGTGCAGAGCTGGTTTTCTTTTCACCTTTGGCAGATGAAGCAATACCGCCGCAAGCAGATGCCCTGTATCTGCCTGGCGGTTACCCTGAATTGCATGCAGAGACGCTGACGCAGGCCAGCAACTGGCTGACATCGCTGCACGCCGCCCATGCGCAAGGCATGCCTATATTGGCAGAGTGCGGCGGCATGATGGCAATTACTGAAGGTCTGGTGGATCAACAGCAACAAAGCTGGTCCATGGCGGGTATCTTGCCAGGTAAAGTCATCATGCAAAAACGGCTGGCAGCGCTGGGTGCGCAAGCCCTGGCTACGCCGCAGGGTGAATTGCGCGGGCACACCTTTCATTACTCGCGTTTTGAAACTACATTGACTGCCAATAGCCATACCATCAAGCATTCCACCCAGCAGCAGGGTGAAGCTATTTACAAGCTCGGCAATGTGCGCGCTTCTTATTTTCATGCCTACTTTGCTTCCAATCCTGCGGCAACGGCAGCATTGTTCTCAGTTGAAACATCATGAGATGCGATATGAAACCCGCACACTGTACCAGTCTGATTTTTGGTGGTGCGCGTTCGGGCAAGAGTGCGTTTGCCGAACAACTGGCAAGCAGACTCAGTGACGGTAAACAACAGGTGCTTTACCTGGCAACTGCCAGGGCAGGCGATACGGAAATGCTGGAGCGTATTGCCCATCACCGTGCACGCCGCCCTACAGACTGGGGCACGCTGGAACAAAGCCTGGAGCTGGGTGCGACCATCATGGAGCATAGCCGGGCAGACAATATCATCCTGGTCGATTGCCTGACGGTGTGGTTATCGAATCTGCTGTTTTCAGAAGAGGCAGATTTTCCTGAGATAGGTCACATCACGCCGCCACCACAGTTTGCCTTGCAACGCCAGGCTTTGCTGGATGCACTGGTACAAGCACCGGGGCAAATTATCCTGGTATCGAATGAAGTGGGCATGGGTATTGTTCCCATGGGTGCGGTTTCGCGCTGGTTTGTCGATGAAGCAGGGCGCTTGAACCAGGCAGTAGCTGCCGTCGCAAACAATGTAGTCTGGGTGGCTGCCGGTTTGCCACTGCATTTGAAAGGCCAGCCATGCTGATGCAAGAGGGCCTGGTCATGGTGTTATGCCTGCTGCTGGGTATTTTGCTGGACCTGGCGCTGGGCGAAGTGCGTCAATTTCATCCTCTGGTGGGTTTTGGTAGTCTGGCTAATGCCATAGAGCGGCGATTGAACAAGCCAGCAGTCAGCCGCTGGACCGGTGCTTTGGCATGGTGTCTGGCGGTTTTGCCACTGCTTGCATTAAGTGTGCTGGTACTGCTGTTGGCCCAATATTTCAACGATTGGCTGGCTGCTATATTGCACATCGTATTGCTGTATTTTTGCCTTGGTTTGCGCAGTCTGCATGAGCATAACGCTGCCATCGCTACTGCTTTACAGGTGGGTGATTTGCCAGAAGCGAGAAAGCGCACTTCCTATATCGTCAGTCGCGATACAGAGGAAGCGGACGAGGCTTATCTGGCCAAGGCCAGTGTCGAATCCGTACTCGAAAATGGCTGCGATGCTGTCTTTGCTACCTTGTTCTGGTTCATCTTGCTGGGTGGCCCCGGTGCAGTCTTATACCGCCTCGTAAATACTCTCGATGCCATGTGGGGTTATCGCTCCACGCGCTTTCTGCGCTTTGGTTGTGTTGCGGCACGCATTGACGACATCATGAACTGGATACCCGCGCGTCTGACTGCATGCACCTATGCCGCATTGGGCAAGACCCGTCTGGCCTGGCAATGCTGGCAGCGTCAGGCACCCGGCTGGCCCAGCCCTAATGCTGGCCCTGTGATGGCCTCCGGTGCTGGTGCGCTTGGCCTGGCGCTGGGTGGTGCGGCCAGTTATGACGGTGTGGCAGAAGTTCGTCCACCGCTGGGTGAAGGTGATACAGCAAAGGCCACAGATATTTTGCGTGCCCTGCGTCTGGTAGAGACTGGTGCTGCATTGTGGTGTGGCATAGCCTTGCTGGCAGTCTTATTTTTGAGTGGAGTCATCCATGCTTGAACACGGTGGCAATCTGCGCGATGCCGTGCGCCATTTTGGCCGTCCGCTCGAAGACTGGCTGGACTTATCGACAGGCATTAATCCTCATTTTTACCCGGTACCGCAACTGGCAGCGAATGCCTGGCACCGCTTGCCTGAGTATTCTGATGCACTGGTGCAAGCGGCGCAGACTTATTATCGCGCACCACAGATGCTCGCCGTGGCGGGATCACAGGCGGTGATACAGGCCCTACCACGCTTGCGCCCGGCGGCGCGGGTCGTCGTATCGGCTCCAAGCTATGCTGAACATGCTTACCAATGGCGGCAAACTGCTCATGCGGTGACAGAATGCAGATACGCAGAACTGGACGCAGCCGTCGAACAGGCAGATGTTGTGGTGTTGTGTAATCCAAATAATCCTACCGGTGAATTTATTCCGGCAGATCAGCTTTTGCGCTGGGCTGCACAACTGGCGGCACGCGGTGGCTGGCTGGTAGTTGATGAAGCTTTTGCTGATACCGTACCCGATATCAGTGTCGCTATTCATGCAGACCAGCCTGGTCTGATCGTCTTGCGATCAGTTGGCAAGTTTTTTGGCCTGGCTGGTATTCGCCTTGGCTTTGTGGCTGCTGAAAAAAATCTGTTACAGCAATTGGCAAATTATCTTGGCCCCTGGAGTGTCAGCGGACCTGCCCAGCAAATTGCCATCGCCGCCTTGAATGATCAGCAATGGCAGGTGCAGACAGCGCAACGCTTGCAACTAGAAGGTGGACGATTGCGCCAACTATTGAAGTTGCATGATATACGTTCATCAGGCACTGACTTGTTCCAGTGGTGCAGTCATCAAGACCTGAACAATAAATCAGAACAATTGTGGCAATTCATGGCTGAACGTGGCATCTGGCTGCGCTGGTTTGCGCAAGGGTCACACAGGCCGCACGGTTTGCGTTTTGGCTTGCCGGGGAGCGAGGCGGGGTGGTTGTGGCTTGAGACCGATCTGGATGATTGGTCGAAAATTCAAAACCACTCACCACAGAGGTACGGAGGAATGAAAGAATCCTCTTAGGAAATCTTCGTTTCGCAGGCGAATGGCATGTCACCCTACGCGGGCCGCTCGAATTCCCTGCTACACCACAGAGTATGCACAGAGGAAGTGCATAAGACAGTGCGTTTTATCTTTGAGATTGGAGTGATATGTTCAGGCTTTTGAGTTTTGTAGTCATTACGATGACCACAGTTCATGCGCAGGCTGCCATTACGGTGACTGACGATATGGGTAATCAGGTTACTCTGGCCAAGCCTGCACAGCGGATTATCAGTTTGTCGCCGCATGTGACAGAAATGATCTATGTCGCAGGTGCGGGGGACAGGATTATTGGTACGGTCAAGTACAGTGATTACCCAACTGCGGCAAAAAATATCCCGCGGGTTGGGGACAATCGTCAACTGGATATTGAACGCATACTGGCGATGAAACCGGATTTGTTGATCGTCTGGATGCACGGTGCCTATGAACGCCAGTTGGAGATACTGCACAACTCTGGTATCCCTTATTTTTTCAGCGAGCCGCATAAACTCGATAATGTGGCGGAAACCCTGGTCAAATTTGGCAGTCTGTTTGGTACTGAGAAGCAGGCACAGGTTGCCGCCACAGAGTTCAGGCAGCAGGTGCAACAACTGAACAGTCAGTACCAGAATAAAAGCAAGGTCAAGGTCTTTTATCAGGTATGGGGCAAGCCACTCTATACACTCAATGACAGCCACATCGTCAGTGACGCAATCCGTAACTGTGGTGGGGAGAATATATTTGGCAAGTTACCGACTACCGCACCCGTGGTAGGCACAGAAGCAGTCTTGCAGGAAAATCCTGAAGTCATCATCACTGGCGACAGCAAAACCCAGGCGGTGAGCGGTATCGAGCAATGGAAGACTTTCCCTACCTTGCTGGCAACAAAAAACAATAATCTGATATCGATAGAAGGTGATCTCGTCAACCGCTCTGGCCCGCGCATTATCGAAGGTGCCAAGTTGATTTGCCAGGGACTTGAGCAAGCCAGACAGAAGCGCGATAAAACTGTAGCACCACCACAAGGGAAGAAATGAATTCAGCCAGCCTGTATCAACGTATAGCCTGCCTGTCTACCGAGGCGGTAGAAGTCTTGTATGCCCTGGGGGCAGAAGACTATGTGGTTGGCATCTCCGGCTACACCACCAGGCCGGCCCGCGCACGCGATGAGAAACCCAAGGTCAGTGGTTTTTCGTCTGCACAGATAGATCGCATCCTGGCTGTCAGACCTGATCTTGTGATTGCCTATTCAAATATGCAGTCAGAACTTTCGCGTGAACTGATCAGTGCGGGTATAGAAGTACATGCCTTCAATCAGCGTGATGTTGCCGGTATTTTGCATATGATCAAAGTATTGGCGAACCTGGTCGGCAAGCAGGAGCAGGGGGTTGTGCTGATCGCAGAACTGGAATCGCAAATTGCGACTATCAAACAGCAAAGCGCAGGCTGGACACGCAGACCAAAAATTTATTTTGAAGAATGGAATGATCCTCTGATGTCCTGCATAGGCTGGGTATCAGAACTGATCCATATTGCTGGTGGTGAAGATGCTTTTGCTGACCTGGCTCAGCACCATAGTGCCAAAGAGCGCATTATTGCCGACCCGGTAGAAATCATACGGCGTGCACCAGATATCATCATCGGTTCCTGGTGTGGCAAAAAGTTCCGGCCTGATAGCGTGATTGCCCGCGAAGGCTGGGATCATATTCCCGCGGTGCGAAATGGCAGGGTACTGGAAATAAAATCGGCAGACATACTTTCTCCAGGCCCATCCGCGATACAGCATGGACTGGTGCAATTGCATATACTGATTGCTGAATGGCAGTCCGCGCAAAACTCTTGAACAAGAATTTTATTCCATGAAAATATCCACGCTAATGGTGCAAGGCACGACTTCTGACGCTGGCAAAAGCACGGTGGTCGCAGCCCTGTGCCGTCTGTTGTATCGCCAGGGCGTCCGCGTTGTTCCCATGAAACCGCAAAACATGGCATTGAATAGTGCCGTCACGGTAGACGGTGGCGAGATCGGGCGTGCCCAGGCCTTGCAGGCGCTGGCTGCGGGTTTGCCTGCGCATACAGACATGAACCCGGTCTTGCTGAAGCCTTCTTCCGATACCGGCGCGCAAGTCATCATCCATGGCAAGGTCAGGGCAGACATGGATGCGCGTGATTATCATCAATACAAAACTATTGCCATGGGTGCGGTGCTGGAGTCTTATGGTCGCCTGCAACAGCAATATGAGGCGATTATCGTTGAAGGTGCTGGCAGCCCGGCAGAAGTGAACTTGCGTGACCGCGATATCGCGAATATGGGTTTTGCTGAAGCCGTAGATTGTCCCGTCATCCTGGTGGCCGATATAGACCGCGGTGGCGTGTTTGCCCATTTCGTTGGTACCCTGGATTGTCTGTCTGAGTCAGAACAAAAACGCATCATAGGCTTTGTCATCAACCGCTTTCGCGGCGATATCCGTTTGCTGGAACCTGGTCTTGAATGGCTGGAGAAAAAGACCGGCAAACCTGTATTGGCTGTCCTGCCTTACCTGCATGGTCTCCAACTTGATGCTGAAGATGCGATGCAGTCCAGCCAGGGCAATGCTGGCAAGTTCCGCATCATCGTGCCTGCCATACCACGCATATCTAACCATACTGATTTTGATGCACTACGTGCTCATCCCGATGTTGATCTGCAATTCATAGGCCCGGACAGGGCGATCCCGCCTGCCGACCTGATTATCCTGCCTGGCAGCAAAAACACCCGCGCCGACCTGGCATTTTTGCAGGCGCAAGGCTGGCTACCAGTGCTGGAAAAACACTTACGCTATGGCGGTAAAGTCATAGGCATATGCGGCGGTTACCAGATGCTGGGACAAATCATCAGCGACCCGCATGGTGTAGAGGGGCAGGCCGGTGATTCTGATGGACTGGGCCTGCTGGACATCAGCACCGAGCTGACGCAAGAAAAACGTCTGCAACAAGTAACAGGTGTCTGCGCATTCAACGCCAGCACTGCACAAGTCAGCGGCTACGAAATCCATATGGGCATCACCTATGCCAGTAATGAAACGCAACCAGTATTCAAGATCAATGGCGAAGACGAAGGCGCACGTTCACCCGATGACCTGATACTCGGCACCTACCTGCACGGCTTGTTCGACCACCCAGAAGCCTGCGCTGCCTTGCTGGCCTGGGCAGGTCTGGAAAGCGAGCACAAGGTCGATATGGCAGCATTGCGTGAACTTAGCCTGAACAGGGTGGCAGATGCCTGTGTGCCTTTGCTGGATGCCCTGCAAAAGCTCTAATCAGTTACTTCCTGTTTTTCAACCGGCAGTAATTGCGCAATCCCAAAAGCGATTTCAAATACGGTGAAGGCCAGTATGATCTGGCTGGCTCCATGAGCAACCGCATATAGCTGCCACATGCTGAACAGGACGCGCCCTGCAGCGTCATAGCGGCCATATTCCATGCGCGTGTCACGCAGGCGCAAAATAGCCCAGATGGTGACGATAGATCCCAGCAGATTCGCCATTAGCACATGGGCTGCAGCGAAAGCGGGGAATTCGCCTGCGATACCGAGGCTGCTATTGAGTTGCGTCAGGCTTTGGTGGATCAGGGCGAAACTCCAGGGCGTGGCAAAACCTATGGTGACGATCAGGTCATACCAGGCGCTGGCGCGCACGATGCGCAGATAGTTTTTCAGTTGCATAAGTCTCTCCGGGATTAGGAGAGATCATGTTGAACCCTGGTGTTTACTCCAGGGTCAAGCTAAATATGAAAATATGTCAGGTGCTTGCCTGCAAAGACCAGACACTATCCTTTGCTTCATCCCTGATGCGCTTGCCGGTCTTGCGTGCCGCGTAGATAAATGCCAGCGCCATTGCAATGGCAACCAGTTCCACACCAAGGCCAGTGCTATTGGGTGCAGATCGCAAGGCCATGAATGCAGAGCTACAAGGAATGGATAGTGCCGCAATCACGCACAACCATAACAAATCCACTGAAGAACGGGCAGCTCCACGCAGATATGCCCAGGCCAGTGCGCCGAGGAAGACGCTGTAATAGACGAATAAATAGACGAAATTGATATTCTTTGCCGTGGCAGAAAATAACTTGCCTGCCACCAGGGTGAAGCATACGCCTGCCACTGTGCCCAGGCATACACCAACCGTGCCAGCAGCCATTAACCTGGTAGACAGGGTTTGTACGGGAAGTGCCTGATTTGGGCGTTGGACTTTACGACGTTTTTCCAGCCACAACAAATTACCCGAATAAAACAGGAAAGCACCACTCAGGCCAAAAGCGAAATACACCCAGCGCATCATGTCGCCGCCATAACTGCCGAAATGGAGAGAGAAGAAGGGGCCTACGATGGCGCTCCAGGTACTTTCCTTGCCCGGTAACATGCTGGCATTGATGACGACACCAGTATAGGGATGCACGATGAGGTAGCCCGCTTCTGGCCCTTGCACCAGATAGCGTGGGTTGACAAGTGCCACCCTGGCCATAGGGCGTGGGCTTTCCAGGCCAAAGAACTGTATCTCTGAAATTCTCGAATCACCTGCTTCAGCCTTGACCTTGCTGATGATACTGGTCAGTGGCAGCATATCTTTGGCCTCATAGGGTTTGGCGGCCGCTGCCGGTGGTGTACCAAACATGGCCTGGTTTTTATAGACTATTTCTGCCAGACTGTCGTAAAACTGGTCATGAAACGCAAATACAATGACGGTGACACTGATGACAATATGGTAGGGCAGGCTGGTAATGCCAATGATATTGTGGGCGTCAAGCCAAAAGCGTTTGCGGTTCTTGCCAGGGCGCAGGGCAAAGAAATCCTTGACCAGGGTAGGCAGTAATAAAATCACGCCGGATACTAAAGCCAGGAAATACAAGATACCTGCCACGCCCATGAGATAGCCACCCAGGTATTCATCCCCAATTTCTCCAGGTATCCCGCCCGTCCTGTGCAGCATGTCTATCATTTGTGCGAGTATGGATGGCAATTCTTCTTTTGCCTGCAGCTTACCCGTTTCATCAAGGCTGGCAGTCCATTGCCTGGCTGAGAAATCCAGCTCACGTCCGGGTCTGCCTGCGGTCCAGGTCATGGTCGCAGCAGTATTGTCATCATGTCCCAGGTGCACGCTGAAACCCTTGCGCGCAGCAGGGTACTGTGTCAACGCCTGTTGCGCCAGACTATTGATGTGCCGCTCGCTCGTCATTGCTGGTAGTGGTTCTGGCGGGCTGACCCATCGATCGAGTGGCTGCTTGAACATGGTCAGGGCACCGGCAAAAAAGCCGATGAACAGCAAGAGGCCTGCACTGATCCCTACCCAGGTATGCAGGGTTTGATAGACACGCAAGATGTCACTTCTGATTTTCATTGACTATTCGACTAAGTTTTTACAAGAAACAGCAAAGCATAGGCCAGCACATTGGCAATCAGCAGCCCTGTCAATGCGCGCATGCCTGTACGCACCAGATAAATCAGGCTGAGTATCAGCATCCATACTGGCGCGATAAGCCACATGACGAATTGCACTTTTTGTGGGGCAGCGATGCCGCCCGGGCCTACCCAGGCAAACAAGCCAGATATCGCCAGAGCCAGCGTAAAGCCCAGCACCAGGCCAGATATGGTTTTAGTCCACCAGTCAGCGCGGATAGGAGCTTTTTTTGCTTTATTCTCCATGTGTTTTCTTTTTCTTGAGTAAGGAGAAAAATGGTAGCAGGCCCAACACCAGCATGGTAATCACCAGCCATGCAAAAATCGCAGTGGCGATGCTGAAAGCCTGCCATCCGCAATACAAGGCCAATCCCATGAGCAGGCTGGCAATTGCAAGCGCGATTTTTGTTGGCAAAGCCTTGGTCAGCCAGGCCTGATGCCTGTGGCTCAGGTACAGCAGGACAGAGGCTGTCAGTGTTAGCAGAAAAAACAAAATAGACACAAGACTATTCCCGTTTGAGTAGGTAAAACAATGTTTGCAGCAAAAAGCTGCAGGCACGACAATGCCTGCAGCTTTTCAGTTAGCACACGTAGCACACTCAGAAAGCCAGTGTGGCACTGACGTAATAATTGCGGCCTAATTCAAAGTAAGCAAAGTCTTTGCTCTTTTGTTCCAGGTTCACATTAGTCAGGTTTTTTACACCCACACGCAAAATCAGATTGTCTTGCAGGCGGGCAGACAGGTTCCAGTCCAGACGGGTATAAGCTGGCAGTTCCTTGGTTTCATAGAATTGGCTGCCTATGTAGTGTGCGGTCAGGCCTGTTTGCAGACGTTCAGTCGCTTTCCAGTTGACGCCCAGTTTGGCGACATTGGCAGGACGGTTGTCCAGCTTGGTTTCCTTGCCTGCCTCATCTGTGTAGTCAGCTTTCAGATGAGTGTAGTTAGCATTGATGGAGAAGGAGGAGCTCAATTCCACATCGCCTTGCAGTTCTATACCGCTGGTTTTTGCTTTGGCAATATTGATCCAATTCCTCGTATTTTTAACACCGTCATAATTGGCAACAATCATGGCATCGACATCATTTTTGAATGCCACTGCACTCATGTTCCAGCCTTTTTGATGAACTTCAACGCCAGCTTCAAAATTAGTGCTGGTTTCAGGTTTCAGGTTAGGATTGCCAGACAGATAGCAAGCACCGCCGCAACTGACTACACTGTATTCAGGACTTAACTGATAGGCATCCGGTGCCTTGAATGCCTTGCTGATACCACCTTTCACGGTGACAGCATTGTTGACCTGGTAAGACAGGTAAGTCTTGGGGGAAAAATGATTGCCGAAGGTATTGCTGTCATCGATGCGTCCGGCGAGTGTCAGATGCAAGTCCCTGGTCAGGCTGATTTCATCTTCCACAAATATCGCAGAGCTGCGTGTACTGATCTCACCAGTTTTTAAATAAGTCAGCGGGTCTTTGATTAACTGGCGGCGTAAATCGACGCCAGCAGTCAGTCCATGGATGCCCAGTTCTGTATTGGCATACACTTTTGCGTAGGTATTTTTTTCTTTCAGCACGCGCTGTTGTGGCTTGTTATAGCGACTGTTGAAATCATCTATTGTCGTATCTTCCTGATTCAGGAAAGCAGTGGTCGTACCCCAGTCCCAGGACGCCTTATGGCTGATGCCGTAGGTATAGCGAGTGATTTCCTGTTCACGATAATCCCTGGCTTCATAATTCCATTCAGGAAAATAGGCGTAATAAAACAGGGCGCGCGGACGTTTGTCCTTGTTGTAGCCAAAATCAAAGTCCAGGGACTGGTTGTCCGACAGCTTCAGCGTTGTTGTCGTCACCAGGTTTTGCGATTGTTTTTTCTCCAGACGGGCAGGGCGGGTAGGATCAGATGCTGTTGTACTGAACCAAGGCTGCCTGTCATAGACTTCGCCAGAAATAGCCATGCTGAGCTGGTCATTGAAGGCACCGCTGGTTGCAGCACCTATGCGGTATTGATCACCTTGCTCACCGGTCGCGACCTTGCGGTATTCAGTATTGAATGTACTGGTCCATGTTTTGGCAGGCGTCTTGGTAATGATATTGATGACACCACCAATCGCGTCAGAACCATACAAGGCAGCCATGGGGCCACGCACGATTTCTACGCGCTTGATGCTGTTCAAAGGAATGGAACTGAAGTCAAAATCACTGCCGCGCCATAAAGCGCCACCAGAAGAGACGCGCTTACCATTGACCAGCATCAAAGTATATTTTCCACTCAATCCACGAATCTGGATTTCATCACGGCCTGTGCCATCGGTTTGGTTGTTGACACCAACCGTTTCACGCAATAAATCTGCCAGGCTGTTTACTGGTGATTTTGCAATATCTTCAGCTGTTACTACAGTAGTAAATGCTGGCGCGGATGCGATGCTGTGATTACGTAGCGTCGCAGTCACGATGACCTGTTGAGCATCGATGGGTTCCTGGGCAGCGGCATATACTGCTGGTCCACTCGCCAGGTTGGCCAATAAAACAACGATCAACTTCCTTTTGAAATGCATGGTTTCCCCTTTTTGTTAAGGGCGTGATATTAATGCAAATAAATATTAAATACAAATGATTCTCATTTGTATTTAATGAAAATCAATGTTTGCGGCAAGCATGAGTAAAATATCCTGAACTGATGTTGGATCTGGAAGATGTCACCAGGCAGTTGGCCGGGTTTTGATTTGTGCCTTGGTAGTGTATTGATGGCTGGAGCGCCTCATTATGAAATCAGTTCTAGCCTTGTACTTGCAGCCGTGGCATTCTGGTATACGCAGCAAGCAAGTAAATATTCTGAGGGCGGATGTCAATGTAAAGGAAGCATTTTGAGTGAGTCGCTTTCTAATTCGATAACACTATCGTTTTTTATCGAAGAACCTGACGGCATACTGTATGCGCAGTACGCACCGGCAGAGGCGGCTGCGCCTCCGGATTTGAGCGATCTGGAAAATGAGCTGCAAGGCAGCGAGCATGCAGGCTGCTGCATCGATAATTCTGCTTTACTGGCTTTCGCCAAACTTTGCCGTGACAGCAAAGAAACACAAAAATTGCAAATAGGTCAGCGCAAGGATGCCGAGTTTATTCTGGATGTTGCAGAAGATTTATTATCCGCCAGCCTGACTCTGATTCCTGCCATGGGGGGTAAATCAGTAGGCACTGCAGTCAATGACGCATTGCGTGAACAGGGCATTATCCATGGGATATTGCATACAGAGCTGGATGCCGCATTGGCAGTAGGTATATGCGAAAACTTGCTGATTGCGCAGGGGGATGCCCCGCGCCAGGGTGTTGCTGGTCGCCTGGAACCTTTGTTTGGCACGCATAAAAGCGAAATTACCCAAAGGGATGAACTTGCCGTCATCAAGTTTCGCGAACTCAGCCATTTGCTTCTGGTGCATGTCGGCGATGAACTGATGCGACGTATCCCGCCAGTGCAGGGCAAGTTTGGCATGAATATCAGAGGTCAGGTGGTGTTGGCCAAGCCGCAGCCAGACATGGCTTTTGGCACTAACCTGCAAGGTGCAGCACCGTCGGCAACGGACCCGGATTTGTTGATGGCGACCAATGCAGGTCAACCTGTCGTTGTTGGCGATGGGGTTATTGTTAACCCGGTGCTGCAAGTGCCGGACGTTGATTTGAGTACCGGGAACATCAGTTTCGAAGGCACCATCCACGTTGATGGAGATATCAAGGCAGGGATGATTTTGAATGTGACAGGAGATGTCATTGTCAATGGCCTGGTTGAGGCTGCCGATATTGTGGCCGGTGGCAATGTCGCGGTAAAAGGTGGCATCATCGGTTTGGCGGAAAGAAAACCGGGTACACAAAATCTCAGCGGCACCACCTCACGTATCAAATGTGGTGGTTCGGTGCAAGCCTTGTTCGCTGAAAATGCCCACATTGAAGCTGGCGACAGCATACAACTGGAACAAAATGCCAGGCAATGTGAGTTGATCGCCAGAAAAGAAATTATTGTTGGCAAACCGGGTTCCAGTGTAGGCAATATCCTGGGTGGCAGGACACAGGCTGCACTGATGGTTAGCGCTGTTTCCCTGGGTTCTGCTAGCGGTACGCGGACACAGATCCAGGTGGGTTTTGACCCATATAGGGATGCGCAAATTCATGACACGCAATATCAGATAGGGCGCAAGGCTACTGAGCTGGATCAACTGATCAAGTTGCAAGTTTTTTTTGCTACCAACCCGCAAAAGGCAGCAGGTGGCGTTGGTGAAAAGGTTGAAGCCAAGCGCCTGCATTTACTGGAAGAACTGGATGCTCTGGAAAAAGAACTCGATGAGCTGGAAGCGGAGCAAGAACTGATAGACAAGGCCAGCGTGAAAATCATCAAGAAAATCCACGAAGGTGTAGAGATACAGATAGGCAGGCAGAAATGGCAAGTCAAGGAGGACTCTGGTCCCGGCAATTATCAAATACACGATGGGCATATTGCCATCATCTGAACTGTATTACCTGGCAGTGTGGCTTGAGGATAGAAGGCGAAGCTGCCAGAATTATTCAGTTGCTTTCTGAGGCTTCCAGTCTTTTGCCAATGCCTGTGCTTCCGCGACTTCTTCCTTGCTCATTTTGGCAGCCACATATTTTCTGAAGACTTCGCTATCGTCATAGTCTCCCGCCAGGCTCAGCCATTTATAAGCTTCGACCAGGTTCGCCGTGACACCTCGACCTTTCAGGTAGAGCAAGCCCAATTGATACTGGGCGCTGGCATTGCTTTGATTGGCGGCTTGCTGGAATAATTCCCTGGCCTTGTTGTAGTCACGTGCCACGCCTGTGCCTGTTACATACAAAATACCCAGGCTATATTGGGCATCGGCATAACCCTGGTCGGCGGCCTTTCTGAACCATGAAGCAGCGATGCCGTGGTTGGATAGCATGCCTTTGCCCTTCGCATACATGCGCCCCAGGTTCACTTGCGCCCTGACATTGCCTTTGATGGCAGATTGTTCGAACCAATTGAATGCCTGCTTGTAGTCTTGCGCAACGCCTTCGCCATTTAAAAACATCAGGCCCAGATTGAACTGGGCATCGGTATTGCCCTTGGCCGCGGCAGTCTTGAATGATTCAAGCGCGGAGGTAAAATCACCTTGTCCGTAATAGCTGACGCCATCTGTGAAATCGTCAGCGCATGCCTTGCCCGTTGCCAGCATGCAAGCCAGTATGAGGATGGCTGGATTAAATTTGCGCATGATGTGTTCCTTGGGAAGGGGTGTTAGTCTTACTTTGGTTAATTCGCTGGTTTAAGAGTCCAGTCACTATTGCTTTGCTTTATGTGCATCTTTGCTTTCTTGAAGGGAATCTGTATGTCAATATTACCTTGCATCTGACTCCTGAAACATAAGCCTCCTTTAGCAGGTTCAGTATAGCGCGTACTGAATTCAGCGTCGGCATACAGCGTGACATGCATGGAGGTGTTCATTTTGACCATGCAAGCCGTATCAGGGTTGACCCATATCTTGATGCTGATTTGTTTACCGGCCCCGTCATCACTAAGCAGAAAAACGCCAAGATTCCTTCCATCGAGATTTTCATTTTCAAGGCGTTTGACTTTGACGTCTTCTTCAAAAAGACTGGACTTGAGTTCATCCAGCCCTGTCAGCATCTTATTGATAGCATCGGCAGATTTTTTTTGCTCGGGCAGGGCTTGCCAGTTACTATCAGTGTTGACGCTTGAATATTTGGCTTCCTGCTTTTCCCAGCCATTCAAGGTAGATTTGATATAACTGGTCTTGCTGGCCTGGTCTTTGCGTTCTGCGTCAAGTTGGGTTTTTATCTCTTTGGGAACCCATCGATTTGTCGCTTTGTACTGTGCCAAGGTTTTGTTCCAGAGGGAATCTGTTTCCGTAGCGGTACTTGCATTTGACAAGCTTGCCAAGCTGAACAAGAGCAGAGTTTTTGCGATGGATGTCATCATGCTTATTTGAGCTTGCCAGATAAACCGGCTTCCAGGGTTTCAATAAATTGGTGTACGTGATAGGCGTCGACCAGCCCGTGATGGACAAAAATCGCAATCGGCAGCATCAGGCGCTGATGCTGTTTGAAAAATTTCCCCACTGAGATTTTGGGCACACTGTCCTTGCGATCATATTGCCGTGCATGTGTCAGGCCGGTAAAGCTGATCCAGGGGATGGCAGAAAAATGGATCACGTCCTCACGTGCGCATTCATCATTGAAACAAAGGCCGCTGCTGTTCTTGACTTTATCCATGGCGATGTTTGCCCCGGTGGTGAAAGCGGCAAAATCTTCTTCATAATAAATGGGGCAAAACCCAAAAGTATGGTCGGCGCGCTGCACGGTTGCATTCGCGTGTATTACTTCATAATCAAACACCTTGCCATCTTCTATGCGATAGCGCATAGCATCGGTGCGCATGATCGCGCGTAATATCTGATGCAGATAAAACAGGAAGAAGGAGTGTTGTTCATTCTTGCAATGCTGATAGGCCCAGGTGCAATCCACATTCAGGTTCAGGCCATGGAAGGGTTCATCCATCTGGGAAAAGAAGGCGTAATGTTCGTGCCGGTTCCATGTTGTGATGTCTAACTGCTTTTTCATATCCGGGTCATTCAAAATAAAAAAGGGCAGAAAATTCTGCCCCTTCATCATAACCTGCCAGATGGTGTTGATTCAACGCATTGCGGCAATCATCTTTTCCAGCTTGACGGTATCGGCGCAGAAAGCACGTATGCCTTCGGACAGTTTTTCTGTCGCCATCGCATCTTCATTGAGATCAAGACGGAAAGTTTTTTCATCCATGCTGACTTTTTGCAGGTCAGAAGAAGCCGCCAGTTCCTTGCTCAGTTTTTGCGTGACATTGCTATTGCTGTCGCTGAGTTTTTGCAAGAGATCAGGGCTGATGGTCAGCAAGTCACAGCCAGCCAGTTCCAGGATTTGCGAAGTATTGCGGAAGCTGGCACCCATGACTTCAGTGTTGTAGCCAAACTTGCGGTAGTAGGTGTAGATTTTTTTGACAGACAAGACGCCTGGGTCATCTGCACCAAAGATTTCCTGGCCAGTCTTATTCTTGTACCAGTCATAGATACGGCCTACGAAAGGCGAAATCAGTTGTGCGCCAGCTTCAGCACAGGCAATCGCTTGTGCCAGGCAGAACAGCAGGGTCATATTGCAGCGTATGCCTTCTTTTTCCAATACTTCGGCAGCGCGTATACCCTCCCAGGTAGAAGCAATCTTGATCAGGATGCGCTCACGCGGTATGCCTGCGGCTTCATACATCGCGATCAACTGGCGGCCTTTGGCAACAGTACCAGCTGTGTCGAAAGACAGGCGGGCATCGGTTTCAGTTGAAACGCGGCCAGGGATGACTTTTAAAATTTCCAGACCAAAAGCAATCAGCAAGTGATCAATGGTTTCATCAATTGACTTGCCTGCTGTGTCCTTGACGGCTTTTTCCAGCAAAGGCAGGTATTCCGGCTTTTGTACGGCTTTCAGGATCAGGGATGGATTAGTCGTCGCATCGCGTGGGGCATAAGCCTGGATAGCCTGGAAATCGCCAGTGTCAGCGACCACAGTGGTGTATTGCTTGAGTTGTTCTAATTGGTTCATGGTATTTGCAAAAGTAGGGGCAAAATCAAAAAATCAGGGCAGGACAGTAATTAAAGGCTCACCTGTAACAATATCACCAATCACAGCAGCTTCCAAGAAGCCGCCCTGGTGGAAAATTCGTAAAACATCGTCTACTGCAGCCGGATCGCAAGCGACCAGCAAGCCGCCTGATGTTTGTGGGTCGGTCAGCAAGGCTTGTTGGGCAGGGGTGATCTGTGCATCAAGTGCGATAGCCTGACCATAGGCAGCCCAGTTACGGGCCGAGGCACCAGTGATGTAGCCTTGTGTTGCCAGTTGTTCTACATTGGTCAATAAAGGCACTGACGACATATTTACCTGTGCTGCCAGTTTCGAGCCGCGGCAGACTTCCAACAAATGGCCAAGCAAGCCAAAGCCGGTCACATCGGTCATGGCATGTACGCTATCCAGGGCAGAAAGTGCCTGCCCTGGCTTGTTCAGTTTGGTGGTGCTTTCTATCATGGTGGCATAACCAACTTCGTCCAGCACTTGTTTTTTGAGTGCGGCGGACAAGATGCCTACACCCAGCGGCTTACTGAGTATCAGCTTGTCGCCCGCCCTGGCATCAGCATTGCGTTTGACCCTGGATGGATGAATCAGGCCCATGACGACCAAGCCATAGATAGGTTCGACAGAATCGATGGTGTGACCACCCGCAATGGGTATGCCAGCTTCGGCACAGATGGTTTCACCACCTTGAATAATTTTACCTATGACTTCCAGCGGCAATTGATTGATGGGCATGCCAACGAGCGCCAGTGCCATGATGGGTGTGCCACCCATGGCATAGATATCTGAAATCGCATTGGTGGCCGCGATGCGACCAAAATCATAAGGATCGTCGACGATGGGCATGAAAAAATCGGTGGTGGCGATCAGCGCTTGCTCGTCATTGAGTTTGTAGACGGCTGCATCGTCTGCCGTTTCTATGCCCACCATAAGGGCGGGTGGAACTGGGAAACCTGAAGATTTTTTCAATATTTCAGCAAGTACGCCAGGCGCAATCTTGCAACCGCAGCCGCCACCATGCGAGAAAGAGGTAAGTCGGACGGAGGCGTCAGTTTCTTTACTCATGAGGCTTATACTTTTGTGTTGGTCAGAAGCTGAGGATTATACGACGGACCGGTGAGTATAAAAAAAAGCGACCACCAAAGTGATCGCTTTTTCATGATATTGCTTATGCAGCAATGTCTATGTTGCTTGCTCTACTGAGTAAAGCGATTGGCAAATCAGTAGTCGCCAAATGTACGACGTGCGCCGCTATCGTTAGAACGGTTGCCTTTGTAGCCGCCACCTTCTTTGCGTGGGCCAGCGCTGGTGCCTGTAGATGCACCAGCTGGTTTGCTGAAGCTGCGTTGACCTGGCTTGTTGTTGCCGTAGCCACCGCCACCGCCGGTTTTACGGGCATCGCCTGGTTTCCAGCCGTTAGGTTTGCGGGCTGCAGAGCGTGCTGGTGCTGCAGATTTCTTAGGCTCAAAACCTTCGATAACATCAACAGGGATCAATTGCTTGGTGAAGCGCTCGATACGTTTGACGTGCATGCCTTCAGCATGGTTCACCAGGGAAATCGCCAGACCTTTACGACCGGCACGGCCAGTACGGCCAATGCGGTGGACATAATCTTCCGGGAACTTAGGCAAATCGTAGTTGAAAACGTGCGTAATTGCAGGAACGTCGATACCACGGGCAGCAACGTCAGTCGCTACAAGTACACGTACCTGGCCACGGCGCAATGCGTCCAGAGTGCGGTTACGTGCACCTTGATGCATGTCGCCATGCAGGGCAGCAGCAGCAAAACCAGCGATGTTCAAACGGTCAGCGATGGTGTCTGCATCACGTTTTGTGGCTGTAAATACAACAGCCTGGTCAACGGTAGTGTCGCGCAGCAGATGATCAAGCATGCGATTTTTATGGGACAGATCGTCCACAAAGTGTACGCGTTGCTGGATGTTTTCATGCTTGCTGGCAGAACCGGCGATCTGGATGACCAGGGGCTCAGTCGTGATGCGTTTAGCCATGTTACCGACTACGCCATCCAGTGTTGCAGAGAACAACATGGTTTGACGTGTAGGTGGCGTAGCAGCAACGATTTTTTCGATATCGTCGATGAAACCCATGTCCAGCATGCGATCAGCTTCATCCAGAACCAGCATTTGCAGTTCAGAGAAGTCGATTTTGCCAGATTCCATATGATCAATCAGACGGCCAGGTGTGGCCACCAGGATTTCTGGATTGCGGGACAGCAATTGCATCTGTTTAGGATAAGGCATGCCACCCAGGATGGACACAGCCTTGATGCGGCGGGAATAAGCGCTGTATTTGTCAGTTGCTGTAGTGACTTGCAAAGCCAGTTCGCGGGTTGGCGTCAACACCAGCATTTTTGGTTTTGCAGCAACAAAACGTGGTTTGTCGCCACGTGAACGGGCAGCCTGACGTTCTTGATTAGGGGTTTTGCTGCTGGCAGCATCGTAGCTGACAACTTCAGCAGTAACCAGTTTATGCAAAGCAGGCAGCATGAAAGCGGCAGTTTTGCCAGAGCCGGTCTGGGATGAGACCATCAGGTCACGACCTTCAATCGCGGCAGGGATTGCCTGTTCTTGTACCGAAGTTGGCTTGGTATAGCCAGAGTCAGTCAGAGCGCGGATGATGTTGACGTGTAGACCTAGTGCTTCAAAACTCATGAATTTCTTTCGTGATTGGGACATTTGCAAAATGCGGCAGCAATGCCAAGCTCACCGACGATAGGGCCAGTTTGCAGCATGTTTTGCCGGAACGTTGCTTCTGTCCCAGTATAAATTAGCGCGTTGCTAACGAACGCGCGCAACAATGCAGCGCCAACCAAACGAAATGAACACAGAAAATCCAACAAGGGACGACAATGAAATTTCGGCACAAAAGCTTTGCGCCGGGATGATGTCTATGGATTACTACCAGACATGCGAGGCGGGAGGGCTTTTACATGCACCATCCTGA
The DNA here is from genome assembly GCF_059418665.1 of Undibacterium sp. GW821-FHT07F11. Taxonomy (NCBI): domain Bacteria; kingdom Pseudomonadati; phylum Pseudomonadota; class Betaproteobacteria; order Burkholderiales; family Oxalobacteraceae; genus Undibacterium; species Undibacterium sp. GW821-FHT07F11. The sequence goes on along the minus strand of NZ_JBWKQH010000009.1, from coordinate 14,135 downwards.
GGATGTGCACAGGCTTGCGATGCTACTTGGTTCTGCGCCGAAATTTATATTGCAGCGCAAAAAACGAAACTATACAGGATTTTTCAGGAAAAAGCAGCCTGTTTCGAAGAAAATCTTGCACTAGCCTCAAAATAAACGCCAGCAAAAGTGCTGCCAGTAAAAGTCTGCTTCCCCTCGTGCGTCAAAACGGAAGCGTTTTTCCTGCCAGCCCAGCGCAAACAAGGAAAGCACCTGATCATAGTAGGCATCTGCCTTGATGGGCTGTGCCTGCAGGCGTAACTGCTGTTGCACTATGGTTTTTTGTACTCCTTGTGCGTGCAGGAAGGGCAGTAGTGCTGCGCTAAAGCCGCTGGAGCCAGTGCCATTGATCTCACCCGTCAGGATGTCGATATATTCTGGTGGATAGCCTTTGTTATCCACCAGCTGGGCCATGGGGCGCAGCAACTTCAGCAAATTTGCGCGTTCCGCATCCTGGTTTGCCATCATGCCAGCCCACAGATAAACACGGATGGCATTGTATGCACCCTGGCCCTTTTCTACACCCTGGGTATCAGGGAGGAAACCTTTTTGCGCATCATAAATGATCCAGTCGGCGGCATAACCCTTGGGGGCGCTGCCAGCAATCAGACGCATCGCCGGGGTAATCATGCGCTTCCAGCGTTCATCGCTTTCTCTTTGTTCAAACCAGCGCAGCAAGGGCAGGGGCAGGTAGCTGGCGTTGAGTTTCCATTGATTGTTTGGCAGATTGAAGCCGGTCGGTGCTGGTAACAAGCTTAAGCCCAGTCCAGGCAGTTCTGCCGTTTCTTCATTCAATATTCTTTGTGCCAGCAGACTGGACAGGGCGGCGTAACGCTTTTCTTTCCAGACTTCTCCGGCTACACCCAGGCTATAAGCTATCCACAGGTCTGCATCCGATGCAGGATTTTTATCGATGACGCCCCAGCTATTGTCTTCGCGCTGACCCCATTGCCAGGCCGGCAGACGCGCAGTCAGGTCGCCTGCAGCCAGGTTATTCTCTGTCCAGGTCAGGATGCGTTGAAATGCGGCTTTGTCGTTCGCACTCAGGGCAAAGAACAGGGCATAAGCCTGGCCTTCTGATGTTGTTGGTTTGCGCGTACCGCTATGGTCGATCACGCGGCCATCGTCAGCGACAAAAGCTTTTTTGAATTGTTCCCAGGCTGGCCACGGGTCATTGCAGGATGCTGCCAGTGCATTGCCTGAATGTAGAGGGAGCAGGCTGAATATCAGCAGCAATAAAGTGCGTGCAAGACGGAAAGTGCTGTGTGGGATATTGGGCATGGTGGAGAGTGCTTCATTCATGCCAATAGTATAAGGCTAGTACGGGATACCTGTGCAAGCATCCCGTACCATCTTTTAAATCCTGGACTGCTTACTTGTCGTAAGAGTCTGCATTCAAGCCCATGACATGCGAGAAGCCGCCATCGACGTAAGTGATTTCGCCAGTAATACCATTTGCCAGTGGTGACAGCAGGAAGGCAGCAGTATTACCCACGTCTTCGATAGTCACGTTACGGCGCAGTGGTGCGTGCTCGGCAACAAAGCCCAGCAGTTTGCCAAAGTCCTTGATGCCACTGGCCGCCAGGGTTTTGATAGGGCCGGCAGAGATACCATTGACGCGTATGCCTTTTTTGCCCAGGTGTTCTGCCAGGTAGCGTACCGATGCTTCCAGCGATGCCTTGGCCATGCCCATGGTGTTGTAATGCGGGATGGCGCGGATAGCACCCAGGTAAGACAAAGTCAGCAAGGCAGAATCTTCGCGCAGCAGTGGCAGCGCAGCTTTTGCCATTGCCGGGAAACTGTAAGCAGAAATGTCATGCGCAATGCGGAAAGCTTCGCGGGAGAAACCATCGAGGAACTCGCCGGCAATCGCTTCACGCGGCGCAAAGCCGATAGCATGAACCAGGCCATCAAGTTTGTCCCAGGATTTGCCCAGATCGGCAAATACCGCTTCAATTTGTTCGTCGCTGGCGACGTCGCAATCAAAGATCAGTTTGCTATCAAATTCAGCAGCAAAATCAGTAATCCTGTCTTTGAAACGTTCGCCTACATAGGTAAATGCCAGTTCAGCGCCTTCGCGTTTGCATGCCTGGGCGATGCCGTAAGCGATGGAACGGTTGGACAGCAAACCGGTGATCAGAATTTTTTTGCCTTGCAGAAATGCCATGTTGACTCCAGATATGACCGCAATATGCTAAAGACGCTCAGTAAAAAGTTTGTCTATAGCTTTGTTTATTGCGCTGTGGGTTTTTATAACTTGTTGTTTCTACACCAGATTTTGTTCCTGATGTGGAATGCTTAAATTGCAGCCTTTTCCGCAACAGGTCGGAATTGTAGTTGCTCTCACCGAAACGGGCAAATGCTAAGTTCGCTAATGCTTATCTGCGCTAAAGATGATGTGTACTTATCATCATAGAGACTATATGGAAAAATGCAGTATTTTGCATGAATGCGTTGCAACATCGCTTTTCATGACCCCAAAATGCTGCATATTGCCATGCTAAAGGACGAAGCGCATTTCCTTCAATAGCGCTCCAGGTAACACCGCACCACCCGTATGCCGTTCACCATAAGAGCGGTCATCCATGATGACTTCGGTTTCCTGGCTTAGTGCCAGCAAGTTTTCACCCAATATCCTGAACAGGGAATCATCAAAGCGCATGACATTCAAGGGGGCGATTATCTCGCCATGTTCTACCCAAAAACTGGCAAAGCGTGTCATGCCGGTGATGCGACAGGTAGCACGATCAGAAAAATTCAGGTACCAGAGATTGGAGATATAGATACCCGTACCCAGTTCTTTAAGTATGTCGGCATTTGCCAGCGTACCTGCGCGCATGATCAGGGATTTTGCTGACTCATCCTCCGGTGCACCGTTGGCCATCAAACCAAACTCCTTGGCGCTACGCGGTGAAATCATGCTGCCACTTAGCTTGCCAGCTTGTATCAGGGGTATGACGTCAGGCTTGAGATAGCCTTGTGCCTGGAAGCCTGGTTCAAGGCCTGCACGGCTGTCTTCCGTAATATCCACCATGGCATGCATGCTGGCTTCGCCTGATTGCAAGCGACGCAGACAGCTATGTCGGGTGCGCAAAGACTTTTCGGACAGACCGCCCCAGTTCAGCATCATGATCAATTCATTCAATGCCGTTGGGCTCAGATAAGCCCGGTAATTGCCTGCCGCAACGGTGACAGGTGGTCGCGCCAGCAAGGCCAGCTTTTCGCGGGCATCGGCAAATTTCTTCAGGAATTCAACCTCATCCCAATTGAAGCCTGCGTAGTTGGATTTGACAGCCTTGTCTGTTGAATGAAACAAGCTCCAGTCAAAATTGACATTGCTGGTTTCATACCAGTTGCGCTGACCATAAGAGTTGGCAAAGCCGCGATATTGCGTACCTGTGGTCAGCAAGCCCACCATGTCCACATCTTTTGCAGCAGCCAGTATCTGTTCCAGCATGCTGGCTATTGGTGGCAGGGAAGAAGGCAGGATTTGTATGCTGTTGTTAACGTCAGTGGCAAGCATGAGGTGCGGATCTGCTGGCAAATCTGGTAGTTGCGCACGCAAATCTTCAATCGCGGCATTGATTGTGGGTAAATCCATTTCCTTGTTGCCGCTGAGATTGAAGCTCATTGCAGCATGGGTTTGCCCCTGTATCAATTGCAGGTTCAGTATCAGTTGTAAGACATGGCCAGGCTGGCGTATGGCACTGTGATTAAAGCGCACGAAATCGCTGGATTCTGCCGACAACCAGGTGGTGCTGGTTTCATTTGCTGCCAGTTGCGTTTCTATGTGTGCTGCCAGAGATAAAAAATAATCTTGCATCAGGCTTCGCCTCCAAATACTTCCACCTGATCGAACAGGCAGGCAGGTGAAGCGTGACCCACGCGTATCACCTGGGAGGGCTCACCTTTGCCACAGAAGGGGGTACCCATGACAGCCAGGGTGGATGCATCCCCCACCATTTTCAGCGAACGCCAGAAGCTTTCTGATATACCGCGATAATTGGGATTCTTGACCAGCTCCTGCAATTTGCCATTGCGTATCATTTGTCCAAATTCACAGCCGAACTGGAATTTATTGCGGGAGTCGTCGATGGACCAGGACACATTGGTGTTCATCAGTACGCCATACTCGACGCTGGCTATCATTTCATCCAGACTGCTACTGCCTGCTTCGATATTCAGGTTGGCCATGCGGTCTATGGCCGGGCGGTTCCAGTCGCAGGCGCGTGAATTGGCGACACCTGCCATGCCAGCGCGAGCCTGGGAAAGCGCGCTGCCCAAAGGTTTTTCCAGTATGCCGTTTTTGATGATCCAGGTTTTTTCTGCGGTACTGCCATCATCATCCCAGCCAAAGCTGGCAAATTGCTCTGCGCGGCTGGGGTCATAGGTGACATTGAGTAATTCAGAACCATACTGGAAATGACCGAACATGTCGGGCGTGACAAAGCTGGTGCCAGCGAAATTGCGCTCGTCACCCAAGATGCGGTCCAGTTCCAGCGGGTGACCTATGGATTCATGAATTTGCAGCATCATCTGTTCTGGCATTAGCAGCAAATCCATGCGGCCACTGGGGCAGTTGGCTGCATGCAATAGTGCCAATGCTTCCTCTGCAACGCGTTTGCCTGCGCCATGAAAACCGGATTGCTGCAAAACTTCCATGCCGCCCTGGCGGCAAAAACCATTGTATTGTCCACCCAGGCTACGGGTCTGGGTTTCTAGTCCTTCATTGGCGGTGACGCTGAGATTAGGGATGAGGTAATTAAATTGTTGGTGTACGTCTGCACCTGCGCTGCTGATAAATAGTTGCTCGGTTTGCGTCACGCCTATGGATGCACTCCAGTCCACAATCTTGTTGCTGAAATGCGATGCGGCAGATTCCTGCATCAGCAAGGCGATCAGGTCTTTTCTCGGCCATATTGTGGCAAGGGGACTCTGGTATTGGCCAACTACTGTCGCTTGCTGGATTTTGCTGAAATCGGTTACTGTTTTTCCGGCACTGAGTCTGGCCCAGTGTAAGGCATGCTGCATTGCGGTATTCAATCCATTGCGGGATAAATCGCTGGTTGCGGCATAGCCATAGCCACCGTCATGAATGACAGTCAGCATTGCGCCATGGCTACGTGCATTACGCAAGGGTTGCAATACATTCTGTCTGACCAGCAATTCTTCACTTCGCTCATCCACGATGCGCATGGAACAAAAATCCACAGCGGGCATTAATTCCCTGAATAAACTTCTTAATGCTTCCAATCCTGGCTCCAGTGAATTTGCTGCATATGGGATATGCAGGAGATTGTGCCTGTTTCGTCACGCCGCAGGCTAATGCCATCTTGCCAGTGTTTGCAGGATTGGTCAAAAATATAAGTGTAAGGGGATTTTTCAAACAGGGGAGTGCGAACCGGCAGACAGCCGGTTCGCGGGTACAGCTTAGTGTTGCAAGCCTTTTGGTATGGCGTTCAGCAAAGTCCTGGTGTATGCCTGAGTCGGGTTCAGATACAGATCATCTGAATTCGCCAGTTCAACGACCTTACCTTTATTCATCACCATGACCTGATCGGCAATATATTTGACCACGGCCAGATCATGCGAAATGAAGATGTAGGACAGACCAAATTCTTCCTGCAAGTCTTGCAGCAGATTCAATACCTGGGCCTGCACAGATACGTCCAGTGCTGATACCGATTCATCACAGACCAGCACTTCCGGTTTCATCGTCAGGCAGCGTGCAATCGCGATGCGCTGACGTTGACCACCAGAAAATTCATGTGGGTAACGGTGGAAGGCGATAGTAGGCAAGCCAACCTTTTCCAGCAATTGATAAGCCATGGCAGAACGCTCGCTGTCATTGGCACCAATATTATGGATGTGCATGGGCTCCATCAAAATCTGCCCAACGGTAAAACGCGGGTTCAGCGATGCATACGGATTCTGGAAAATAATTTGTATGCGGCGTTTGTAATGATGGAATTCTTTGTTCGACATGGACAAGATGTCCTTGCCTTCAAACAGGGCCTGGCCAGAGGTCGCCTGATGCAGGCGCATCAGTGTCAGGCCAACCGTGGTCTTGCCTGAGCCAGATTCACCAACGACGCCCAGGGTTTTGCCACGTGCCAGTTTGAAAGAAACACCTTCAACAGCCTTGAATTCTTTTTTGCCAAAGAAACCTTCGCGGGAGTAAAAGCTCTTGCCCAGATCCTTGACTTCCAGCACGATTTCTTCGCTGCCATTGAGGCCACGCGGGCGCTGTTTTTGATCAACCAGAGCGCCGTTATTGTTCATGAAGTCAGCAATCACCGGCAGGCGCCATGGTCGTGTATCCAGGGTAGGGCGGCAGTGCAATAGCGCCTGGGTATAGGTATCTTTCGGGCTTTCAAAGATTTGTTCTACCGTACCCGCTTCGCGGATTTCGCCATTGCGCATGACAATGACATGGTCGGCAATTTCACCGACCAGTGCCAGGTCATGGGTGATGAACAACACTGACATCTTATGCTTGATACGCAGAGCGTCAATCAGATCGATGATTTGTTTTTGTATGGTGACGTCGAGAGCTGTAGTCGGTTCATCAGCAATCAGCAATTTGGGTTCGCAGGCAATCGCCATCGCGATCATGACCCTTTGCTGCTGCCCGCCAGACATCTGGCTGGGGTAGGCATCGATCTTGTTTTTTGGATCGGGGATGCCGACTTCTTCCAGCAATTCTATAGAACGCTTGCGGGCTTGTTTGGCATCCATACCCATGTGCAGGCGCAAGACTTCGCCTATCTGGAAGCCAACGGTGAACACCGGGTTGAGCGATGTCATCGGCTCCTGGAAGATCATGGAAATTTCCTTGCCGCACAGATCGCGTCTTTCAGCGATGCTGAGTTCCAGCAGGCTGCGGCCTTCAAAAATGATCTTGCTGTCAGCAGCAATACTGGATGTATCTGGTGGCAGCAAGCCCATGACGGCGAGTGAGCTGACTGACTTGCCACTGCCTGATTCACCGACCAGGGCAACGGTGGAATTACGTGGTATTTCAAAGGAAATACCCTTGACGGTTTCCACGCTATCCTTTTTATTGACGCGGAAAGACACACGCAGGTTTTCTACTTTCAGCAAAGCTTGATTTGGGTTTTCTTGACTCATGATCTGTCCTTATTTCAACTTAGGGTCAAGCGCATCGCGCAAGGCATCGGTGAACAATGAGAAGGCTGTCACCAGCACGGCCATCGCTGCGGTTGCGGCAACCAGTTGCCACCATTTACCCAAAATCAATTCATTCTGTGCTTCATTGAGCATGCTGCCCCACGACACGACGCCAACCGGCACGCCAAAGCCCAGGAAGCTCAGGATAACTTCGGATTTGATAAAGCCAACAACAAGGATAGATACCTGAACCAGCGCCACATGGCTGACATTCGGGAAAATATGCACAAACATCTTGCGCCAGTGCGAAGCACCGATGGCATCTGCTGCCCACACGTATTCACGCGCCTTGTGCTTCATGTATTCAGCACGGATCAGTCGGAATGGACCGGTCCAGCCAGTGAAAGCCAGGATCAGGATGATGGTGGTCACGCCTTTTTGCTGCAATACAGCCGCCACTGACAATATCAACAGCAGATAAGGGATGGAAGTGAAGATGCTGTAGAACCAGTTAAAGAAATCATCAACTTTGCCGCCAAAGTAACCGGCCAGTGCACCAAACATGGTACCCAGCAGGGTCGCCAGGAAAGCCGCGACCAGACCAACAACGATGGAAGTTTCTGCACCCTTGATGGTTTTCTTGATGATGTCATGCCCCCATTTGTCAGCACCAAAGGGCAGGGTAGTCAGGCGTTCGCCCACGACGGCCTTGCCGGACTTGGCCAGCTCAGCGCGGATTTCTGCCATTTCCTTTGCCAGCGGGTCAGGGATGCCGTAATCATTGACGATGACGGCCTGGTCAGCATCTGGTTGCTTGCGCAACTCACGGATGATGTCCGCCAAAGGGTCGAGTGGATTCTCTGGCGGTGGTGCTTCAGCTTCTGCTTTGGCGACTGTACCCGTATCTGCCCCCACAAAAGTAGGCGGCGCATAGCTGACACCGCTTTCCTGCTCCCAGTCAGAGGCGATGACACCGGCTGCGGACAGCAGCAGAGTAATTAAAAAGGCAGCCACGATGCCCATGGCAATCATGGCGACCTTGTCAGCGCGTAAACGCCGCCAGGCCAATGCCCACAGCCCTGGTGAAACTGTTTGTACAGTTGGATTTGTGATAGTCGTGCTCATGAATGATCCTTATTTCAACTGTACGCGTGGATCAACCGCCTGGTACAGCAGATCGGTCAACAAATTAAAAAACATGGTCGCTGCAGCGACATACACGGTGATCGCTTTGATCACGGGGAAGTCACTGCGTTCCACCGCCAGTATTACTTCACGGCCTATGCCAGGGATAGAAAAGAAACGCTCGATCAGGAAGGCACCAATCAGCAAGGCTGGCAGGTTGGACATGACGTGGGTGATGATAGGTATCGATGCATTGCGCAAGACGTGCACCCATTTCACGCGGCTTTCGCTGACGCCTTTGGCGCGTGCAGTGCGCACATAATCCTGGTTGACTTCATCCAGCACAAAGGTGCGGAACAGGCGAAGGTTAGGTGCCACGCCTACGGCCAGCGCAATCAGGATAGGCAGAGCAGAGTACTTGAACAGGTTTTCAGCAAAATGATTGCCCCAGCCCTGTACCGGGAACATACCCAGTTTATAGGCAAAGAAATACTGACCAACGATAATGTAGACCAGGATACTGACCGACATGCCGACCGTACAGGCAATCATCACAGAACGGTCAGTGAATGAGCCGCGTTTGAAGGCTATTGCCAGTGCCAGCGCAATTGCAATCAGGGTTTCGATAATTGTGAGTGGTATCAAGACAGTCAGCGAAGGGCCGAGACGTGTGCCTATGATGGATGATACGGCTTCACCAGTACTCCAGCTATTGCCAAAGTTGAAGGTGACGATCTGCTTGATGAAAATCCATAGCTGTACATAGTAAGGCTGGTCTATACCCAACTGGGTGCGGATGTTGGCAATCTGTTCGGCATTCGACATCTTGCCTGCCAGGATGTAGGCCGGGTCGCCACCTACCCAGTTGAACAGGAAAAACACCAGCAGGATGACACCCAGCATCGTTGGTGCCATCTGCCATAAGCGGCGCAGTATATAAGCGGTCATGTTTGTCTCTCGGTTTTCAAATTTCAGTTAGTCTGCGGCTCATTTTTTTGTCTATTTGTTCTTGTCAATGTCTATCTGCATCCATTCTATATGCATGATGGGATGTTTTTTATGACCTATCACACGTGGCTGTGACAGCATCATGCGATGGCGGGCATAGCCCAGGCGTTGCGCTGCATACAGTTCCATGATGCGTGTCATCTTGTGGTACAGCAGATCGCGCTCTGGCCCCGGTGCCAGTTTTTGTGATTGTTCATACAGCTTGTCGTACTCGGGGATGGTGACGCAGCCATTATTATTCATGTGGATGTTTTTACCGTAAAACAGCTGCATGAAATTATCACCATCGGGATAGTCTGCTATCCATGGTGAAATGCGTTGCATCAACTGGCACTGCTTTTCAGCTTTGAGGATTTCAGCAAAGGGACGGAATTCTGCACGCATTCTGATGCCTATGCCGTCGTAGGATTTTTTCCAGACTTCAGCCTGTAAATGGCCGCGTGATTCGGTTTGGGCAGTGTGGACAATTTCCAGTGGACTGCCATCGGGCATGGTGCGATAACCATCTTTGCCTTTTTTATAGCCGAACTTATCCAGCAAGGCATTGGCAGCGGCGGGATTATATTGAATGCTGCTTTTGTAGTTGGGGTCATGTCCTACTACGCCAGGGGGAATAGGGTATTGCAACGGTATCGCGTGACCATTATCGACGATGCGTATTTCTTCTTCTACATTGTGTGCCATGGCCATGGCGCGGCGCAGGGCGACTTTCTCCTTGCTCAAACCACCAAATACCGGGTCTTGCATATTCCAGTAATAGATAGTCAGCTCAGGGTCGACGATGCGCGACATCTGTATACCGCGTTTGACAAATTCAGGTTTCAAATCAGGGCCGTTCAATACCTGGGGTGCCAGGCCGCCGTATAACTGGAACAGATCAATTTCATCTTTCTGGAATGCCAGCAGGCGCGACTGATCTTCCAAAATCACATTGACGACAACGCGCCCGATTTGCGGCATGCGCTTACCTTTCATGGCAGCGATGATTTTCTGGTCATTTGGGTCAGCGCTGGCCTGGAAATCCCATATCGTCGTATGGAAGTCAGGGTTGGCATCCAGTATCATTTTGGAGCCACGTACCCACTCAGTCAGTTTGAACGGGCCAGTACCTACCGGGTTTGCCATGGCAGCACCCTGTACATCCTGGTATTTTTCTATGACCTCGCGTGCAACGGCAGACATGGCGGTGTAGGCCAATATCATGGGCAAGTTAAAGTCCGGGCGCGTCAGGTGTATGCGCAAGGTATATTTATCGATAACTTCCAGTCCGGGTACTTTGGCTGAATAATCAAACTTGCCGGATTTTTTTGCCTGTGCCGCCAGTTGATCCAGACCCGCGATCTTGTCCTCAAGCAGCCAGACGTGGGTGGAAGCGATTTTCGGGTCCATGATGCGCTTGAACGAGTACACATAGTCATCGACCGTCAGTTCACGTTTTTTACCATTGAAAGCTGCATCAGCGGTGAAGTAAATACCTTTCTTCAGCTTGATAGTATAGGTTTTACCATCGGCAGAAATCTCTGGCATGCCATCGGCTGTTTCGGGAATAATTTTCGCCGGGCTCGCCAGGTAGTCATAAGTAAACAAACGCTCAAAAATCGCCTCATTGATGGCGTTAGAGTATAAGTCACGGGTCGCGGCGGGATCAAAGCCGGTTTCAGCAACCGGGAAGATGGTGCGCAATACTTTTTCCGGATCAGCAAATTCAGGTTTGGCGGCATGTGCCTGCAAGGGCAGGGTAGATGACATCAGACCGGCAAGTGCCAGGCATATCGCCATGCCTGTTCTGGTCAGCTTGTGCTGAAACGGATGAGTGGACTTCATTAACAAATTCTCCTGCTATTTTTGTGCGGTGATAATAAATAGAGCGTAGACTCAGTCTGATACTGTTGAGTTCAGCTTAATGCTTTTCTACATCAATAAACGCCCAGTCTGAATGCAAGATGGGATGTTTTTTATAACCAGTGATCCAGGGGCGATATAGCCAGCTGCGAATGCGGGAGGTATGTACTATCCATGGTGTATCAGCTTCCACCTGACGGTTCATCTGCGCATACACTTTATTGCGCTCGTCACCAAGAGGCAGGGATACCGCTTTGCGGAATAGTGCATCATAGGCGGGTGATTCATAACAGGCATGGTTGCCAGCGCCTGCTTTGGGGCCGTACAACAATTGCAGGAAGTTTTCACCATCAGGGAAGTCGGCATTCCAGGCACCGCCCCACATATTTAACTTGCAGGCCGAGGCAGCTTTCAGATTGTCCGCAAAATTACTGACTGGGAATTCGATACGTAGCCCGATTCTGTCAAGACCGCGCTTGTAAATTTCGGCTTGCACTTTATAGATGGCGGCTGGCTCCACGGTTTTTTTGAGGACAAGCGGGCTGCCGTCAGGATTATTTCTGTAGCCATCCGGGCCACGCTTGTAGCCAAAGTGATCGAGTAATTTGTTGGCCAGCTTGATATCGTAGGCGAGACTGCTGCGGTAGGAGGGGTCATAGCCGACTATATCTTTGGGAATGATCATCTCTGAGCGTACGGCTTGCCCCAGTCGCATCTGGGCGATTTCGTCTTCATAGCTATAGGCCATGCCTACGGCGCGGCGCAGGGCAATTTTTTCCTTGGTGTAGCCGCCGACCACGTGGTCGCGCATATTGAAAATTGTGAAGGTGATACCTGCGTCAGTAACTCTGTCCATCTTGATGCCCTGGTCTTTTAACTCAGGTTTGAGTGCTATACCGTCCAGTGCTGCTGTTGCCGCGCTTTGCGGCAGCTTATCAATATCAAGTTGCGAATCCTGAAACGCCAGCCAGCGTGATTGTTCTTCTTCTATGATGCTGATATCGACTTTGCCAACCTGGGGCATTTTTTTGCCCTTCATTTGCTTGACGATTTCTTCATCGCGGGCGCTGCCAGTCGATTTAAAATCCCAGGTGTAGCCACGGTACTCTGGATTGGCGGTCAGCACGATTTTGCTGCGGGGCAGATACTTTTCAATCATGTACGGGCCAGTGCCGACTGGATGCAGGCCGGTCTGGTCGCCATAGGCCTCTATCACTTCTCGTGCTACAGCGCCAAAACCGCCGTAGGCGACGACATACAGAAAATTGTAGTCCGTTGCTGTCAGCTCTATTCTTAACGTGTATTTGTCAATAGCCTTCAGGCCGGCAACCGGTGCATCATAGTCAAATTTGCCAGATTTTTTTGCCTTGGCAGCGACATCATTCAGGCCAACAATTTTGCCTTCTATAAAGCTGGCATTGGGTGAGCGGTTGACTGGATCCAGCACGCGCTTGAAAGTGTAAACATAGTCGTGCGCGGTCAGTTCATGTTTTTTACCCTTGAAAGCAGGGTCAGGTGCGAAGTAAATGCCGGGTCTGATCTTGAAAGTAAAAACTTTTCCCTGCTCGGTTACTTCTGGCATTGCCTCTGCCGCAAGAGGCAAGAGGCGGGCAGGGCGTGCCAGATAATCATAGCTAAGCAAGGGTTCAAAGATTGCTTCACTGACCCAGCCAGAATAGAAGTTCTGGGTTTTTGCCATATCGAAGCCATCATCGGCAGCTTCAAAGGCTTGCCTGACTATTTTATTGAGGTCTGCAGGATTAGCTGCTTGAGCCATCTGCGAGGAAAATGAAGCCAGCAGCATGGTGAAAATGCAAGCAACTCCCTGGTGACGCATGAACATTTTTAAACCTCATCATCTGGTAACGCAAATTGGCTCTATTTCGCGCTGTTAAGCATGGATCAGGCCCGCTTAGCAAAGCGCTTTGATTCAATGGCCAAATCCTGGAAGAAACACTATCTGAATAGATTAATTTACATATTGCAGGTGCAAATTAATTTTGCTCACGATTTATCAGGCAGCTTCTTTCGCTTAAGTTTCAAAAAGCCGTAACCATAACGCAAGAGCCGTATCGATGGGGAATGGAAAGAAATTTTTATTTCATGCTGGATTGCTGCAGTGTGACAATTCTTTTCAATTTCGTTTTTTTGAGTGCATTTTGGCAATGATTGCGCATTATTAAGGGGATTGTGATGTTGCCATGCACCATCGTAGTGCGGTATTTCAACGCAACTTTAGATAGTTTGATGCTTGAAAAAAGCCTCAAAAAAAATTTAATTCTGACGAGTGGCAGTATGGGCAAATTTCTCAATGTAATGAAGTGTAAAAAAAGCTGCAGTGGAATTATTTATGCTGCATAGCACAAGAAATTAGGTTTCCTTTACGGGTGTTTTTTTGGCAAAATGCGCCATGTTGTTTTTTTGACGGAGTGGCAGCTAAAGCACTTGACAGTTTCCAAGCATAAGTGGTTTTATGCGCCTTCGGAAAAAAATCTGACGGCTAAATTTACATTTTCCCTATGGTAAGTTGGTGCTTTTTTACATAGGAAGTATTGATAGTCGATCTGAGCCATGTGTAATGACTGTAGTGCTGTGCTTTGCAGCAAGTAATAGTAGATTTTCTGCTCTGATATCGGTGATAGCGCTACTTGTGAGTCTATGAATCTGGTAATGGAAATGGATCATATTTTTTATTACTTGATCAATTGCAGATGCCGGCAGTAGAAACTGGTACTTTGGTTGCAGGCAAAATTAAATAAGTCAGTTTTAGGAAAAACCTCGATTTATATTTTGATGAGTCTGCAGCTTATGAATTTATAAGTGGTTTTGTATCGGTATGGTTTTTTATTGATACACAGCATTTATAATCACTTTTTTGTTTGAGTTGTTTTGACTTGCGTCAGACAGTTGACCTTGTGGTAGTGGAGGAGCAGTAATGGATTTTTCAAATCGCCAGCAAGAGCCGGGGAAGAAGTTTATAGGCTTAGGGCTGGTTATCGCATTTCACGTAC